>NZ_JSEC01000004.1:0-158055 GCF_000789415.1 Sulfurospirillum sp. MES
CACTCTGAGCCAGGATCAAACTCTCCATTATAATGTTTCTTCAAAGCGAAGTAATTCGCTTTGAATTCATTACACTAAAGCTAGACCTTACGGTCAGAATCGACGAATCGAAATCTTTAGTTTTATGAAGTTTGATTTATCTCTTTTATTCCGAAGAGTTGATAATCTCTTACATGTTTGCGTCCTAGCTCGGTCGCTTATTTAGATTTCAAAGATTGAATTTGACATTGTTAAAATGGTAATGAACGTGAAGCTAATCCCCTACTTTGGGAGCTTCTCTTTAACCCCGTTCTCTCAAACGAGGACGAAATTATATACTCGAACTCCTTAAAATTAGGTTAAAGAAAAGAAAGGCTACAAAATATGCGTATACCCTGTTTCCGGTTCTATTGCAATAATGATTGCATTACCGGATGCATCCGTTAATGTGATCCGGCATTGATTTGTTAATAGATAATGCCATCCTGCTAAAGGTGGCTGATATGCATGGGTAGATGCTATAGGTGGAAAAGAATTCATCGGTCGTCCTAGATAATCAAAATGAATAAACATCGTATCGGCACGGCATCCCCCGCCAAAAGTAACATTTGCTATACTATAATGCGTACCCAACTGTAATGATTGCATAGCTCTTGCATCGCTAATATTTAAAGTATTGTCGTATCCACCGCTTAGAAATTGATTTGGGTCTTGAGGATTTAATGCCATTCCTGCTAAATCTGGATTATGACCAGTAAAATTTGGGATATCGGAAAAAATCGTATATGCCCAAACGTTATTATTAGCAACTCCTCCAAAAACTACATTTTGCTGAAAACGAATTGCCCATCGTCGCATAAACCATTGTGCTTCATTCACATCAAACTTATCATCCATCATTGCCAAATGTTGCGTATAGCGTATGTGGCTTACCACTTGGTCGGCGGCTTCTCGGAGGGGGTTGCGCGTGAAGCTTGAGGCTACCATATAGGAGAGAATTCCTACGACGACAATGACAAAAACCAATTCCAACATCGTGAATGCTTTTTTCATGCGAGCCTCTTTTAGCCTAGCCTGTAGACGTAAAATGTTTTGACGACTTTTCCGACATAGACGATATCGATTTGTTCAAACCCTTCATCTAGTTCTTTTTGAGGGCTGAGTTTGACGAAACCGCCGCTTTGAATACCGTAAAATTTCAAACGCAAGGAGAGTTTGTCGTCCTTGAGAATAATTTTATCGATGCCTTTTTCATGTAAAGCTTGCGCCAACTCTTTAGCGATATGGTATTTGATGGCAAAATTACGCGACGGATTTTCCAAAAAGTAGTATAGCGGTTTGTGCAAATAACTTACAACCGTATTGCACACAAGCGTGATCAGGATCAATCCGAAGACCAAAGTATGCCATTTGCGAAATTGCGGTAAGCGCACGCGATAGCTGTTAAAAAAGACTTTAACCATCAACGGAACGGACAGAACGACAAACGGCGCAAAATCTTCCAATGCCAAACGCTGACGAAGCGACAAAATAAACGAAACGATCAAAGAGATAAACGAGATATACCATAAAAGATTTTTCTCTTCTTTAATCAAAATACGGTACATCGCATACACAAAATAGAGAAACAGCAACGGGGAAAATACGGCCGCATAAATACCGAGCGTATCGACGAAATAGCCCTTAGGCTTTCCTCCCGTGTCAAAACCGTACAGGTACATCGCCGCACTAAACAAGATTAGCGTCAAAATCGCCAAGTCGGTTTTTTTCTGAATCAACGCATAAATGAACAAAGCAATGTAAAAAATCGCAAACGAATTATCGACAAAAAGCGAGCCGATCAAGATGACATGTGAAGCGACTTTATACTCTTTGAGGTAACAATAGGTAAAAAGAAGCGTTAAAAAGATGACGAGGCTTCCTTGATTGACCAGTAACGCCGCACTATTGACGCCCGGAAGAAACGCATAAATCGCCACGGCGATAATGCGATCGATCGTTCTTTTTAAAAATAATTTTCCGATTTTATAAAGCAAAAAGATCGAAAGTAAATGCAAAATGATGGACGGCAAACGTAACGCCAAATCATTTTGTCCCAAAAGACTCGTCGAAGCATGCGCCAAATAATGCACGATCGTATGGGCGTTGAAATAAATCTCGGCTTCATCGTAGCTAATCGAAAGCGTTTGCGTCTCAAACATCAACGCCGCGGCACTGAAAAGTAAGATGAGTCCGAGAAAAAGACGCTCTCTCATAGTTTTAAAAAGTTATTTAAAATGGCATGACCGTGTTCACTCAAAATAGACTCGGGGTGAAACTGAACGCCGTAGATGGGTTTATCTTTGATTTGCAACGCCATAATCTCGTGGTCGTCGGTACTGTACGCCGTAGGAATCACACACCCAGGAAGCCCTTCTTGCTCCACGATGAGCGAATGGTAACGTGTCGTCGTAAATTCTTCAGGCAATCCTGCAAATAAACAACTGTTGTGAAGCTGTTTGGTTTGAGAAGTTTTACCGTGCATCATACGTTTGGCGCGAACGACTTTCGCCCCGAACGCCTGTCCGATAGCTTGGTGTCCTAGACAAATACCCAAAATAGGGATTTTCCCGCCGAAATATCGAATAACGTCCAAACTCACACCCGCTTCGTTGGGAGTTGCTGGACCCGGGGAAATGATAATTTTTTCCGGATGCAACGCTTCGATCTCTTCAACGCTCAACTCGTCGTTTCGAATAACCTTAAGATCGGCTCCGAGTTCTAAACAATATTGCACGATGTTGTACGTAAAACTATCGTAATTATCGATCATTAACACCATAAGTAGTTCCATAAGCAAGTTTTAACTATCATAACACGCTTTTGCTTAAGATTCGACAATTCGGGAGAGTAGCCACGTAAGCGCCAGTAAATCCGCGCTGCCTCCGGGGGAGAGATTTTTGGCGATCATGGTTTGATCGAAACGTTTGAGCGCGTCGTCCAAATCTTGGTGTTTTAGACCTACATGTAAGATTTTTTGCGCTTCGTTTTTCGTAAATGCCAAGCCTTCCAAACCGCCGCGCGACCAGAGTGTGCTGTCATCGACCGTGCTCATGAGCAAAAGAAGCGTTTGTTTGAGAGCATTTTCCTCGCCGAAACGCGCATAGCATTCGCGAAAAAACGGGAGCGACGTTTCAAAGACGAGTGCAAAACCGCTTTGCGCCACCCCTCGAATGCCCAAACTGCCCGTCTCTTTGAAAAAACGCATTCCCGCACTGTTGGGTGTATGCCGCATCAAATCTTCTTCGACGACATGCGCGCACAAAACGTGAATCTCCGTTTGCAACGCCTGACATGTCAAACTTTCGTTTCGAGCTTTTAGCCGCCCGATCGCTCCGCACAAAAGGGCTAAACAAAAGATCATGCCTTTGTGCGTATTGACGCCTCGGGTCGCTTCAAACATCGCGTTTTCGCACGCAATTCCGATGCGTCGCAAACGCGAAAATGCTGCTTGAGGTTCTTCATTTGCGTACATGTAAGCCTCTTCGAGAAAACGTTGCGTCCAAGGAACGATCGCTTCGATGCTTGCGTAAAACGTCGAAATATCCATATCGCAATGCGCACCGGAATTTGCTTGATCGACCAGTCCGGGTTTTGGGGTAAGCTCGACTTCCGTTTTCATCGCGCGTTTACACCACAGGGCTATGCTCTGTTTCCATGCGTGCTTTTGCACCGATGCGTCGATATGACGATGCAGTTCTTCGTACGAATGAACGTGCGCTCTTGCACAGATTTTGGCTTCGTTATCGCATATCAAACAGCGTCTTTTGGGGTATCCGAATGCTTCGCGCGAGAGGATTTTTCCTTGTGCGTCGAGCACGTCGATGTCCATAAAACGCCCCAAGGGATGCTCTTCTTCGATCTTACATGTCAGCCTTTTCAATCCTTCAGAACGAGCCTGACATGCAAAGATAGCTTCCGCACCGCTGATGGCTAAGGTGGATTCAAAAGCTAAAAGCGTCAGTGCTTCACGCTCTAAAAGGAGGCGAATTTCGCGAAGGGCAATGTCAAAGATCACGACGGCGGAATGCGAAAGTTTGAGCGAACCGGGAATCGTGAGGCTTAAGCAGATGAGCGATACTTCGCCAAAGTGCGCCAAAAGCTCTTGTTGCCTTTGCGCGCGCTTCTCTTTGGCGTTTAAAATACTCTCTAGCGTCGCATACGTATCGATCATTTAGGCAAGTTGTCGCACCACGTCGATGATCGAGCCGTCGCGATAGCGAATGACCGCAACGATTTTGTCGGTGTACGCGATCTGTGCAGGTTCCCCGCAAAGTGCAATCGCGCGCTCATACAGGGTATGAATATCGACGACATGTAAGCCTGCTTTTTGGAGTCGCTCTTTCAATTCACGGTTTTTAGGATTAACCGCGATACCTTGGTCGGTGACGAGCACGTCCACGCTCTCTCCGGGCGTAACGACGGTATTGACACGCTTGGTCACGGTCGGAATGCGCCCGCGCGTCAAAGGAGCAACGATGATGGAGAGCTTTGCTTCCGCCGCCGTGTCGCTATGTCCGCCCGAAGCTCCCCTCAAAAGACCTTTCGAACCCGTAATGACGTTGACGTTAAACGCCACGTCTACTTCAAGCGCACTCAAAACGACGATGTCGAGTTGTTTAATGGATGCGCCTTTAGAGCTTGGATTGGCGTATTCGTTGGCACTGATTTCGATATGGTTTTTATTTTCTCCGAGCGATTTGGCGGCAAATTCGTCGAAACTTTGCACGTCCAATAGGTTTTTGATTAAGCCTCGTTTGAGCATATACACCATCGTTCCCGTGATCCCACCAAGTCCGAAACTGGCCTTAATGCCCTTTTCTTCCATACGTTCGCTCAAAAAGACGGTCGTTGCCAAAGAAGCTCCGCCCGTTCCGGTTTGGATACTAAATCCCTCTTGAAACAATCCCGAATGCTCGATCACTTTTGCCGTAAGGCTCGCGAGCAAAAGCTCTTTGGGATTGGTCGTCATCCGCGTCTCTCCCGCGCCGATTTTAGAAGGATCGCCTACCTCGTCGACCACGACGATCGCATCGACTTGGTCTTGATGCAAACTTGCCGGAACGTTCGGGTACGCTTCCAGCGATTCACTCAAAACGACGACGTAATCGGCATAATGCGCGTCCATCATCGCGTATCCCAAAGAGCCGCATTTGGAACGTCCCGAATAGCCGTTGGCATTGCCGAACTCGTCGCTGATTGGAACGCCTAAAAAGGCAACGTCGATGTGAAGTTCGCCCGATTGAAGCAGATGCACGCGCCCGCCGTGCGAGTGAATCTGTACCGGTTTTTGCATCAACCCTTTCGAGATCGCTTCACCCAGTTTTGAACGAAGTCCCGACGTATAAATTTGCGTTACGACACCGTTTTGAATGTGCTCGATCAGCGGATCGTGAACGGAAGCCAAAGAGCTCGACGCCAAGGTCAAATTTTTAAATCCCATTTTGGCGATAACGTTCATCACGTTATTTAAAAGCAAGTCACCGCCCCGAAACGCATGATGAAACGAAATCGTCATGCCGTCTTTCAATCCGGAGCGGTAAATCGCCTCTTCGATACTCAAACACAGCTTCGCACGTCGTTCTTCGCCTTTATTTTTCTCTTCGTAGCGAAAAAAAGGAGCGTTACTCGGCGTTAATGCTTTAGGGTTAACGTATTTTTCGATATCTTTCATTGTTCTTCTCCTAACACGCCCGATGCACGCGCCAAATCCAAAATCCATTCCGCGCGCAAGACAACCGGAGCATCGACCATTTTTCCGTCCAAGGAGACGACGCCGAGCCCTTTTTCTTTGGCGTCTTTCGCCGCTTCGCAAACTTCTATCGCCCAATCGACCTCTTTTTTGGAAGGTTCGAACACTTTGTGAAGCCATGGAATCTGATTGGGATTGATGAGCGATTTTCCGTCAAATCCAAGCCCTTTGATGTACTGCGCTTCGTGTACAAACCCCTCTTTGTCTTTCACGTCCGAAAAGACCGAGTCGAACGCGCCGATTTTTGCCGCACGCGCCGCCAGTAAAATCTGATTGCGTGCCGCGCTCAGTTCGGTTCCTTCTTTAGTCCGTTGAGTGCGAAGGTCGCGTACGAAATCTTCCGCGCCCAAGGCAATGCCCATCATCCGTTTGGAGCAACGCGCGATATCGACGGCATTTACGACGCCTAAGGCACTCTCGATCGCCGCAAGAAGCAGCGTCTTTTTCTCCCTTCCGATGCGGTTTTCGATATGCGCGATCTCTTGTTCCATCTCCAAAACGTCGTCCATCGTATCGGTTTTGGGAAGACGAATAATATCCGCTCCCGCACGAATCACCGCTTCTAAATCCTGTAACCCGAAAGGCGAACTCAGCGGATTGACCCTCACGGCGGTTTCGATATTTTGGTAGGTAAAATGCTGTAAAGCGTGAAAAACCATCATCCGCGCCGAATCTTTTTCGCTCAGTGCCACCGAGTCTTCCAAGTCGAACATAACGGTATCGGGTTGATAAATAAACGCGTTGCAGACCATACCGGTGTTGGATCCGGGCACAAAAAGCATGCTACGTCGAAGTTTTTGTTTCATAACGTACTCCAATCGGGCTCATTCACACCCAAAGCACGCAAAAGTGCCGTTTGCACGCGCGCTTTGATCACAAAATCCAAAGCCCCTTTATCTTGAATCGTCACTTTCACGCGATCAACGTTCATGGAAAGTACCGTCTGAAGCACTAACGCCTCGATCGCATCGCCGTAGATTTCGGCAACGCTGCTCTCCAACACGATTTCGACTCCCGCTTGATCGTTCGGCATCACGCGCACAAACGCATCGCTCGATTCTAACGTTCCCGCATGTGCGGGTTGTAATTGTACATGTAAGGTATTCATTCTACTTCCTCTTTCATCGCCGCAAGCAATCGATAGGTACTTTGCGGTACGAGACGGGCTATCTCGTCCCAACGATTCTCTTTCATCGCACCTCGGACTCTCGAAGCCGAAATCGGCTCACCCGACTCGGCGATACGCTTAAGCTCCACAAGCTCGATAGGCGGATACTCGCTCGCTTCGGCAAGCCGTCGTTTCATTTGCGTATTATACTCGTTTGTGACGACACATAAAGGCTCTTCTCCCACAAAACGATGCGTAATGCCTAAAGGAGGGGCTAAATGATGCCTAAAAATTGCCAAATCCAGTTCGGTATAAAGCGAATTGATTCGCCCCTTGTCTTTAATAAAGTACGTCGGGAACGTCGCTTTGGAGATCATATAATCCGAACCCTCGTGCAACGTGAGGTTCATAAAATCGCGCACGCCTTCTTCAATCATACGGTAGCGATCCGCAAAACGAAAGAACGAAGCGTCTTCTTTGACCACGAACAGATGCACCCAATCCGATCGCGCACACGCTTCTTGCACCAAATAACGATGCCCCAACGTAAAGGGGTTGGCGTTCATCACGATGCATCCGACCGTATCGCCCGAATGGCGCAGTTTTCGTAGGCGCTTTTTATACGCTTCGATTGCGTAGCTGTTTTCCATCAAAATGACTTCGCCGTGTGCTTGTTCGATGTATTTAAATCCGCACGATTCGAAGACCTCTTGATAGTGGGGTTTGGTAAATAAAAAGAGCTCAAAACGCCCTTCACGGTAAGCGACTTTTAAGAGCTCGCTCATCAAACTTAAGGCCACGCCTTCGCCGCGAACGCTCTCGTCGATAGCAATATTTTTCAGCACTTTGCCGCTCAGTCCGCCGCACGCGACGATGCGATCTTCTTCTTTAGCGACGACGAACGTTTCGACGTCTTCGGACATTTCCAATGAAACGCTTTGTAAAAATTCTCTGATTTTTTGCCTTCGAACCTTGCTTGTTTGGGGCACTTCAGAGAAAACCATTACACTCCTTTTTGAAGCGCGTAAGCAAACCAAAGCGTCGCAAACGCGATGCACGCCAACAACCCGATAAACGCGTGCCATCCCAAATATGCGTAAAAAACACCCGGCGCGAACGTCCCGATCGTACCTCCCGCATAGTAAAAAGAGAGGTAGAGTCCGTTGGAAATCGCCCGTTTTTCATGCGCCAATTTGCTGATGAGCCCCGACGCGACCGAATGGATAATGAAAAATCCCGCGCAAAAGACGAACATCCCCGCAAACATCACGGTATAATCGCCGATATGAAAGATTTGAAGCCCGAGAGCGAAGATCACGATGCCGATCATAATGGTTTTCGTCTCGCCGCCTAAGCGTTTGATCAGCCACAAAATCCGAATCGACACGATAAAACCGATGATATACCCCGCATACATCATTCCGACTTTTCCGTATCCCATCGTTGAGCTGAGTTGTTTGAGCTGAAACGGAATAAAATTTAACAGTGCTTGAAAGACGAAAAAGATAAAAAACATCATCGTATAAATATTCAAAAAACTTTTTTGCTTTAAAACATCGACGATTTGAGAGAGTTTCGGCTTTACGAAATCGACCTTCACCTCTTCGCCGACGTAATGCAAGCAACCGTACATCGCGATTAATGCGATGCCCAAGAGAATAAAAAAGAGTCGCCACCCGAAAAGATCGCTCAGCGTTCCGGAGAGCAATCGTCCGATAAAACCGCCCAAAATCGTCGCCGCGATGTAGTAACCGATGGCTTGCTGAACCCTCTCTTTGGGCGTAATAAAACTGATATAGCTCATCAAAGAGGTTAAAACGGCGGGAATCAAAACGCCTTGAAGCGCCCGAATGCCGAGTAACGCCGCGTACGTATCGCTGTAAGCAAATAAAAGTTCCAACACGCCCAAAATCAAAACGGCATTTCTCAAAAAGAGTTTGGAGGAGAGCGTTTCTAAAACATACCCGTACACAATCGGCGCAAAACCTAAGGGGAGCATAATGACGGTCGTAAAAATAACCGCCTCAAAACGGCTTAAGGCAAACTCTTTTTCAAAAAGGGGTTGAATGGGCTGCACCGCATAAAGGGTGCAAAGCGTTAAAATCGTACATGTATAAATAATAAGAAGTTGGTAACGCGTCAAAAACATAAAAAAGGAGCCTAAGCTCCCTTTGTTATTTGTATTGGTCAATTTGGAAGTCCCAGAAAAATTCGATCCATTCGGTCGCTTCTCTGGCGGCAAAATCGGGACGAAGTAAGGCTTTTTCTTTATAGAAAACCGCCGCCACCTTCAAGTCCACGTCCGGATATTTTGCGTTCAACACGCGCTTAATCTCGATCATCGTCTCGCCGCTGTCGATAATGTCGTCCACTAAAACGACCCGCTTGGCACGCGAAAGATCGGGAATATTAAAGATTTGAATCGTATCGAGCTTGCGCGTCTCTTCATAGTGAATCGAATTGATCGAATAAAGCGAACGCATTTCCAAGGCTTCCGATAAAAAATGTCCTAAGGTCATACCGCCGCGCGCCACGGCTAAAATCACATCCGGCGCGTAGGGTTTGATCTCTTTGGCGAGATGATTGACATCGACTTTGAACTCTTCATAACTGTAATAACGCATTAATGCCCCTCTTGTACGATAAATACGGTTAAACTCACCAAGGTTAAAAAGATGATACCGAAATTAATCTCTTTAAACTCTTTTTTGAGTAATTTAATAAAAACATACGCAATTAAACCAAACGCCAATCCGTTCGTAATCGAAAACGTTAAAGGCATCATAATGACGATCAAAAAAGTCGAAACCGCAATCGCCGTGTCTTTAAAATTGATATGCGACAATTCGCCGAACATCAAAACGCCGACCATCACCAAAACGGGATAAATCGCATTTTCGGGAATCGCTTTAAAAAGCGGCATCATAAACAACGTCAAAATAAAACACAATCCCGTAACCACGGCCGTTAAACCGGTGCGACCGCCCTCTTCCACACCCGCGGCACTTTCGATAAACGCCGTCGTCGTCGAAACGCCTACCACCGCACATGCCGTACTCGCAAGCGCATCGATTTCAAGCGTTTTTTGAAGCTCTTTTCCGTCGTCTTTAAACAGACCCGCACGAAAGCCGACCCCCGCAAGCGTTCCTAACGAGTCGAACAGATCGGTAATCAAAAAAGTAATAATGACGGGAAACAACGAAAGCGTCAACGCGCTTTTTATATCCAACTGCAAAGCAATCGGACTGACCGATGCGGGAAGTGAAAAAAATTCGCTCGGATACGCGGCAATGCCTAACACCCACGCGATAATCGCCGTCGAGACGACTGCTAAAATAAACGCACCTTTGAGTTTCCACGTATAAAACGCGACGACCAAAACCAATCCTACGACGCCTAAGAGCACGTTTGGATTTTTAAAATTGCCGACGCCCACTAAAACGGCAGGGTTGGCAACGACCATTCCCATACTTTTAAGCCCGATAAACGCGATGAAAGAGCCGATACCGGCACTAATGGCACGCCTTAAATCGTGCGGTACGCTTTTCATAATCCAAACGCGAAGCGGCGTCAACGAAAGCACGAGAAATAAAACGCCCGAAAGAAATACGACGCCTAACGCCGTTTGCCACGGTACTTTCATCCCTAAAACCAAACCGAACGTAAAATACGCGTTAAGCCCCATACCCACGCTCATCGCAATCGGCGTATTGGCCCAAAGTCCGTTGAGGATACTCGAGAAGATCGTAATCAATGCCGTCGCGGTAATCAGAGCGTCCATAGGCATACCCGTTTTGCTCATAATAATCGCGTTGACCGGTACGATGTACATCATCGTTAAAAAGGTCGTAAAACCCGCCGTTACTTCGGTTTTAACCGTCGTACCGTTTTTTTCAAGTTTGAAAAAGTCGCTCAAAGTCAATCCTTTGAATTAAGATAGTGTGTGATGTTTAAGTTCGTGATAAAGACTGTCACGCTCGATCGCCTGAAAACCGCTCGTGTGAATCAGCTCCAAAATCGTTTGCAAGCCAAGGCCGTGAGCACTTTTGGCTCCCGCGGCACTTTGAATCGACTCGACTTCGATCGTCCCGTCTAAATCGTCCGCGCCGTATTCCATCGCGACAAGTGCCAAATTGATCGTCGAGGTTGCCCAATAGGCTTTGATATGAGCGATATTATCCAACATCAAACGGCTGATCGCAAAGGTTTTTAAAATTTCGGTGGAGCTTAAAAAATCGTCTACATGTAAGTAATTGTTGTCGCGTTGATAGACCAAAGGGATAAAGGCGTTAAAGCCGTGCGTTTTGTCTTGGAGTGCTCTTAAGCGAAGCATATGATCGATGCGGTGTTCGCGTTTTTCGATATGCCCGAACAACATGGTCGCATTGGACTCTTTGCCTCTTTGGTGCCATTTCTCGTGAATTTCGAGCCACTGTTGCGAGCTAACTTTGCCTTTGCAAATGTATTCGCGCACGCCTTCGTCAAAAATCTCGGCACCGCCTCCGGGCATCGAATCCACGCCGTGTTCGATCATTTTATCGATCACTTGATCGTAGCTTAAGCCGTACTCGCCGGCTAAAAAGTTAATCTCCGCCGCGGTTAACGCTTTGACATGTAAAGAGGGAAATTTTGCTTTGATTTTGGAGAAAACTTCCAAATACCACTCAAGCCCCGTATGAGGATTGTGGGCGGAAACGATATGCACTTCGGTAATATGCTTTTCCTTCAGCGAATGCGAAACGGCCTGTAAAATCTCTTCATGGCTCATCGTATACGGGTTGGGATTTTTGCGGTGCGCGCTAAACGCACAAAATTTACAGACGTCTTTGCAGATATTCGTAGGATTGATGTGGCGATTGATGTTAAAAAACACTTTATCGCCGTGAAGCGCACGACGTTTTTGATTGGCATATTTACCGAGCGTAAACAGGTCTAAATTGTACAGCGCGATGCCCTCATCAAGGCTGAGGCGTTCATCGTTTTCTAATTTTTCGATCAGTGTCATGGAATTCTTTCAGAAAGAAATAAAGAGAGATTCTAACCACTTTTTTTATAAAGTGAGGTTAAAGCATTCCTCACTGCTCTTTTGTTTAAGAAGGAGCTCCACGCTCCTTCTTTCCCTTACATGTAATCTTCGGGCTTATAGTTTTCCACCACAAAATCAATGTCTTTATCGCCTCTGCCGCTTAGATTTACCAAGATGGATTCATACGGTTTTTCTTTGGCAAGCTTCATCGCAAATGCGACCGCATGGGCACTCTCTAAAGCCGGAATAATACCCTCGTAATGGCTTAAATCGTAAAATGCCCGAATCGTCTCCGCATCATCGGCGATACCCACTTTCGTGCGTCCGCTGGTTTTCAAATAGGCATGTTCGGGTCCGACGGACGGATAGTCCAAACCGCTAGCGATCGAGTAAACTTCGGCAGGCTCTCCGGCGTCGTTTTTAAGCATGATGGAGTTAAAGCCGTGCAATACGCCCTCGCTTCCGTACGTCAAACTCGCCGCATGTTCGCCCAGTTTCGTACCGCGACCGCCGGGTTCAACGCCGTACATCTCGCACGGATCGTCGATGAATGCGGAGAAAAGTCCCATCGCGTTACTGCCGCCGCCCACGCAGGCGACGAGGTTATCGGGAAGATTGCCCGTCATTTCCAAGAATTGCTCCCTTGCTTCGATACCGACGATGCTTTGAAAATCTCTAACCATTTTGGGGAACGGGTGAGGCCCTACGACCGAACCGATACAATAGATACTGTTTTCCGGGTCTTTAAGGTACGCTACAAATGCCGAATCGACCGCTTCTTTGAGCGTTCGCGCGCCAAAGGAGACCGGAACGACTTTCGCGCCGAGTACGCGCATACGCACAACGTTAGGGTGCTCTTTGGCGATGTCCACTTCACCCATATGAATTTCACACTCCAACCCGAAATACGCCGCCGCCGTCGCCAACGCCACGCCGTGCTGCCCCGCTCCCGTTTCGGCGATGAGCTTTTTCTTGCCCAAATACTTTGCGAGCAAGGCCTCGCCCATACAGTGGTTGAGCTTGTGAGCGCCGGTATGATTTAGATCTTCGCGCTTCAAATAAATGCGTGCTCCCCCGACGTACTCGCTTAAACGCTTGGCATAATAAACGGGGGTCGGACGACCTTGATAGTGTTTGCGAATATCGCGAAGCTCACGAATAAAATCGTGAGAATTTCCGATGGTTAAGTAGGCTTGTTCTATTTTTTTGAACTGGGTTTCCAATTCGGGCGGCAAAAAAGCACCGCCGAATTTTCCAAAATATCCCTCGGCATCCGGAAAGGCGTTAATATAAGGCTTTTGCATACGTTTTCCTTTGACATGTAACGTGAATGAAATTTTTTGAGAGCATTATATCGCACTTTTAAGCGTGCGAAAGAGGAAACAAAGAGGTGGTGGTCCGTGTAGGCTTCGAACCTACGACCCCATCATTAAGAGTGATATGCTCTACCAACTGAGCTAACGGACCGCGCTTGATTTGCGTTTTGAAATCCTACTCCTTTCTTGTTAAAATAAATATTAACACCCTATTTGGAGTCTCTCGGAAAATTTTTGTCACGATTTTATTACGTTTTGGTTACAAACAAGCTCTTTTAATGTATCATATGTGACTTCAAACGAGAGCAGGAAGTAGGATGGACATCGAAGAAATTATTGAAGATTTAATCGAAAAAAATGCGGACGACTTTGAGATTTCAAAACTGATTAAAGAGCATATCAAACATTATCTAGGCTCTTTAAACGAAATTTTTACCGAGAATCAGGGTAAAGATTTTTTAGTAAAACATACCAAAACCATCGATCATTTCATTACGATCATTTACAAATACACGCTTCGCAAATATTTTGGCTACTACATGCCTTTTGCCAATGCCGTACCGATCGTGCTGGTTGCGATGGGCAGTTACGGAAGGGAAGAGTTGTGCGTCTATTCGGACGTCGATTTGATGGTCGTTTACAAAGCGGTTCCGGGCTACAACATCGAGCCGATTATTCAATCGATGCTCTATTTGGCGTGGGATGCGGGAATGAAACTAGGACATCGTACGCACAAACTCGAAGAGATCGTCCATGCGAGCAACCAAGACTTGACAATCAAAACCGCGATGCTCGAATCGCGTTTTTTGTGCGGCTCGAAACTGCTTTGGATGGAAACCGAACGCGAACTGCTTAAAATCCAACGCTGGCAAAAAAAAGAGGTCATTCAAAGCATCATTCAAGCGTGCGAAGAGCGACGTAAAAAAAACCCGATGAGCATGGAACCCAACATCAAAGAAGGTGTGGGCGGATTACGCGACGCCAATACGCTTTCGTGGATTTGTAAAATTCTCTTCGGAAGCATTCGCCTCAAAGATCGCGTCCCCGAAGTTATCGATGAAGAGGAGTATAAAGAGTTTCGAAGCGCACTCGAATTTCTCTACCGCGTACGCTCCGCGTTACATCTCAGCGCCAAGAAAAAACAAGACGTCTTGATCCTTGAGTATATTCCGGACGTCGCCGCAAAATTGGGATTTGAAAACAAAATCCTTAAAAATGCGCAGATGCAACTTGCCTCCAAAACGTTTGCCTGCATGCACACGATCGACATTACGTTCCAAATCTTCACGCGTAAGCTCACCGCTTCGCTTCTTGCCGTGCCTTCACGCTTAAGCGTCTTAAAACAAGGACGTATCGCCCAAGGTTTGTACCTTGTCGATCATTGCGTATACGCGTCGCTCAAAAAACCGATCCCGACGCTCGGAACGGTTTTGGAACAACTGCAACAATTCGACGATCGCGACGTGAGCTTTGATATTAGCTACATTCATTACATCCGACAAGCGCGTTTTGCCGCCCATAACTCTAAAAAAATCTATAAACAGTTTTACGCGCTTTTATTTCAGTCCAATGTGTATGCGCTTTTTAACGTTCTCTACGAAGCTTCGCTGCTTCAACAATTAATTAAACCGTTGAAACAGATCCAAAACCTCGCGCAATTCGACGGATACCACAAACTTCCGGCGGATATTCACTCGTTGCATACGCTTTATCATCTCGAACATATCAAAGATCCGTTCATTCAATCGCTCTTCGACGATTTATGCCCCGAAGGCAAAGCCTTAATACGCTTGGTCTCCTTTTTGCACGACATCGGCAAAGGACGTAAAAACGACCACAGCGAGCTGGGCGCGAAGATTTTCCGCATTTACGCCTCCAAACTCTATTTTTCCGAAGAGGCGATTGAAACGGGCGCAACGCTGATTCGCTACCATACGTTGATGAGCAATACCGCCAGTCGCGAAGACATCTACAGTGAAAAAGTCGTTTTGGCGTTTATCTCCAAACTTCAAACCCCGCATGTCTTAAAAATGCTCTACATTTTAACGTATGCCGATATGAACGCCGTTAACGACAATATTTACACCGGTTTTATCGGTAAGCTTTTACGAGAATTTTACAACGCGTCGATGGAAATGTTCGATAAAGAAGAGCTCATCGACGAAACGACCAAACGCCTTCGTAAAGAAAACAGTCTGAAAAAGAGCCCCGAATTTTTAGAGCTTTCCAAAACCTTGCAGAAAAAAACGCTCTCGGTGCCTTCAAACTTTTTCTTTTTAAAACTCAAACCGCAAGCCATCGTCAAAACCGTCAAAGAAGCAGAAGATACGCCGCTTAATTCGTACCGTTACGTGATTAAAAACGACGATCATCTCAGTATCAACGTGATTCGAGGTATCAGCTTTAATATCGGCTACCTTTTGGGGAAACTCTCCTACCTCGATTTGGTGCAAATGGATATTTACAAACTCTTCGACGGCAAAAAATATTTTCAACTCGACTTTAACGAAAAAGTCGACGAAAGCGATATTCCGCTGATAGAAGAATTGATCGAAAATTCGTTTGACATGCATAAAAAAGCCGTCTTAAAAAAGCCGATTATTTTAAAAGGCGAGATCGACCTCAACTGCGAACATTCCAAATCGTACGCGCTCATGCACGTCAACGCAAAGAACCAACGGGGCTTGATGGCGTACATGATGAGTATGTTCGACGAATACGGCATCGACATTGCGATGGCAAAAATACAAACGATCAAGAATAAGACGCGAAACTTGATCTTAATTGAAAAAACAGTCCCTTTATGTGACAATAAAGAGAAAATTCTCGGCATTTTTCTCTAAATAGGCTGCTCGCAAAACAAGTTTTACAAGCAGTAAAAGCACCCAAAGGTGCGTGTGTTAACGTAGTCTTTCAAGCTTTGCTTCAAAGATGTGCAAAAAGTTCTTTTGCAAGAACTCTCAATAAGAAAAGAAAGGTAAAACGGTATGTGCGGAATCGTAGGATACATCGGAACGGCGGAAAAAAGAAGCTTTTTACTCGGCGGACTTAAAGAGCTTGAATACAGAGGGTACGACTCGGCAGGCATTGCGGTTTTAAAAGACGGCGAAATCGACGCCTTTAAAGCCACGGGAAAGCTTTCCAACCTTGCACGCAAAGTCGAGCACTATAGCTCGGAAGGATTCGGCGTCGGCATCGGACATACAAGATGGGCAACGCACGGCAAACCGACCGAAGCCAACGCGCACCCGCATTGGGGCGAATTTTCGTACATCATTCATAACGGTATTATCGAAAACTACAAAGAGATCAAAGACGAACTGCTCAAAGACGGCGTCAACTTTTTAAGCCAAACCGACACGGAAGTCGCCGTGCATCTGTTTGAAAAAAACGTGCGCCTTTTGAACGACTGCTTTCAAGCCTTCGAAGCTACGATCCAAGCGCTTCACGGCGCGTATGCGATTTTACTGATTACGCAAAAACAACCCGACGTCATTTTCTTCGCTAAAAACGCCGTACCGCTTCTACTCGGCAAAAATGAATGCGGCGAAGTCTTTTTCAGCTCCTCAGACGCACCGCTAATCGGTTTGGCAAAAGAAGTATGCTACCTCGAAGACGGTCAATACGGCTGGGCAAAAAACAAAACCGTCACGCTTAAAAGCGAGGGTATCGAACATCGCCTTGAATTTAAAGCATTAACGAAAGACAAACTTTCCGCCCAAAAAGATGGGTTCCGCTATTTTATGGAAAAAGAGATCTACGAACAATCCCATGTCGTGACCGAAACGCTGATGGGCAGAACCAAAGAAGATAGCGTCGTTTTAGACGAACTATCTTCTCTTGACGTCGATGCAATCGATGCGATTAAAATTTGTGCCTGCGGTACGAGTTACCATGCCGCACTAAGCGCAAGCTATCTTTTCGAACGCCTTTCCAAAATCCGCTCCAACGTCGAAATTGCGAGCGAATTTCGGTATAAAGACCCTTTGCTAGAGCCTCGAACGCTCTTTATCGTGATTTCCCAAAGCGGCGAAACCGCCGATACCTTAGAAGCGTTAAAAATGGCCAAAAAAGGCGGTATGAAGACCCTTGCTATCTGTAACGTCGATAATTCTTCTATCGTACGAACCGCGGACATGAGCATTTTAACGCGTGCGGGCATCGAAAAAGGAGTTGCCAGTACCAAAGCGTTTGCGACGCAAGTCGTGACCTTATGGCTTTTAAGCCTCTTTCTTGCCGAAAAGAAAAAGACGATCACAAAAGAACGCATGAAAACCGAAATCGACGCGTTGTTGCATATTCCTTTGGTCTTAAAAGTCAACGAAAGCGTTCACGAAAAAATCAGACGCCTCTCCAAGCGCTATTTGCACGGTCACGGCTTCTTCTTTATCGGGCGCGATCTTTTTTATCCCCTAGCGTTGGAAGGGGCTTTAAAGCTTAAAGAGATCAGCTACTTACACGCCGAAGGGTATCCTGCCGGAGAGATGAAGCACGGGCCGATTGCACTAGCCGACAGCGAACTTTTTACGATCGCTCTAATGCCCAAAAATCTCCTCTACGATAAGATGAAAAGTAACGTCGAAGAGCTCGGAGCGCGTGATTCGACGATGTTAATTATTAGTCCTGAACCTTTTGATTTGGCGGACGACGTCATTAAAACGCGAACGCATACCCATGTTATGAGCGAATATTTTGAGATGATGGTCATAACGCAATTGCTTGCTTTGGAAATTTCGGTGCGTTTGGGTAACGACGTGGATATGCCTCGAAATTTAGCCAAAAGCGTTACGGTAGAATAAATTTAAGGATACGCAATGCAGAAAAAACTCTCGATCGTCATTGTCGGAACGATTTTCGCCTCTTTTATGCTTTCCATGTTCTATTCCGCACTTTCCATCCGCAATTTAGGGATAAAGAACGCGGAGGAAAAAGCGCAAATCATTGCCGACTTGGTTCAAGACGGTCTTTCGGCGCATATGCTCACCGGAACAATGGATCAACGCGAGTTTTTTCTCAATAAAATCAGCCAAGCCAAAGGCGTCGAAGCGTTATGGGTCGTTCGCAGCGATTCGGTCATTAAGCAGTTCGGTAAAGGGTTCAACAATGAAACCGTACGCGACGACATCGATGATAAAACGCTTAAAACCGGTCTGGTGCATCAGCAAAGCGAAGAGAGTTCGCATACGGCAAAACTTCGCATCAGTACGCCTTACATCGCTAAAGAACGCAGTAACCCTAATTGTATGGAGTGTCACCACGCTAAAGAAGGTGAAGTTTTAGGCGCGATCAGCATCGTTTTTGATATTTCCGAAATTCGCACGAACGGTATTTTGACGTCCTTAAGCGTTTTTGTACTCTCCTTGGTCATTATGACGGCAGTCTTTTTGGTCATCAACAACTCGATGAAACCTCTCATGGAGCTTTTCGATTCCATTACCTATGTGATGAACAAAGCCCAAGAGGGGGATTATAGCAAACGTATTCGTTTTAGCGGCAGCGATAAAGAGTGCCATAACGTGATGTTCTGGATCAATTCGCTTTTAGAAAAGCTGGAGAACACACTCAACGACATCGAAGTGACCGTCAAAAAATTTCTAGCACTCTCTCCGAATCATCAACCCGATCTTTTGCTCGACGCACAAGCAATCGTGCATGAACTGTCCGATATTTACCAGTTTAAACGAACCATTGAATTCGACGAAGATAAAGAGCAAGTATATCGCCGTATCGGTATGATTTTAAAAAACGACTTTTCACTTAACGATTTCGTCTTGGTCGAATCCGGAAAAGAGTTTTTCCGTCCGCAAGTCGTTTTCGACGCTTCCACGAAAGAACGTAACGTCGAGATGTCGTGTCGCGCTCTTCGTACGAAACAGTCGGTCTATTCCGATCAGTTTCACAATATCTGCGAAACGTGCGACGCGTGTCAGCATTTTTTATGTATTCCTTATCTCATTTCCAACGATTTAGAATTGCTCCTTAGTATTTGGGCGCGCTCGGACGAAGAGTTAAACCAAATTAAAGCGCAATTGCCGAAAATTCAAAATTATATCGATGCCGCACGTCCCGAGCTCGTCAGTAAGAACCTAACGCAAATTTTAAAAGTCTCTTCGACGACCGATGCGTTGACCGGACTGTATAATCGCAAATATTTGGACGAATATATTGAAAAAGCCCTTTCGCAAGCCAAACGCAATAACATTGTTTACGGCATTTTAATGATCGACATCGACTTTTTCAAAATGGTCAACGATACCTACGGTCACGATGTCGGCGATCAAGCGATTCGCGCCCTTACCAAATGCCTCAAAGAGAATATTCGCGAGGCCGATACGGCGTTTCGTTTCGGCGGCGAAGAGTTCTTAGTCTTGCTTTACGAATGCGATGAAGCGATGGTGCAAAATATCGCCGAAAAAATTCGCCTCGCTTTTGAAAAGACGCCGATTCAAGCACCTAACGGCACGGCGTTTTACAAAACACTCAGCGTCGGAGCCTCTATCTTCCCGAAAAATTCCGATTCGCTTTGGAAATGCATCAAATTTGCGGATATCGCGCTTTACAAAGCCAAAGAGAGCGGGCGCAATTGCGTCAAACGTTTTGACCCTTCCATGCTAGACGAGCAAGAGCTCAAAAACGCGTTTTAACGGGAGTTCAATGAAGTTTCATCGCGTTTACGTCGAGCTGAGTAATATTTGCGGGCTTAAGTGTAGCTTTTGTCCGCAAAGCACCTTGAAACCTCAATCCATGTCGCTCGATTTTTTCGAGTCTCTTTTAGCTCAACTTTTAGCCTATACGAAAGAGATCGCTTACCATATGGGAGGCGATCCTCTGAGCCTTTCCAACCTTGAAGCTTACCTCGGCGCAACGAAGCGATACGGATTGCAAGGCTTGTTAACGACCAGCGGATACTATCTGGGTAAACATTCGCACGAAACGCTTTTACACCCTGCTTTAAAACAAGTGAATATCTCGCTCAATAGCTACAACAAAAACGCTATGCCGCTCTCGTTTGAAGCGTATATGCAACCCATCCTTGAACTGTGTCGCGCAAAAAACGAGACGCGCAAAGACCTCTTTATCAATCTGCGCGTCTGGAATTTCGACGAAAAGCAAAGCGAAAAAGCGTTTAACGCTATGCTTTTTGCTTACCTTTCGCAAGCCTTCGGCGTTACGTTAGACGCCCAAACCATCGAGCGCGAAAGACCGCGTTCGCTTCGTCTTGCCGAAAAAGTCCTCGTGCATTTCGATCGCTATTTCGAATGGCCTTCCTTAGCTTCGACGAACGAGAGCGAAGGAACTTGTTTGGGTTTAAAATCGCATTTTGGCATTCTCTCAAGCGGTATCGTCGTTCCGTGTTGCTTGGATAAAGAAGGCGTTATACCGCTTGGAAACTTACATGTAGACTCTTTAGAGACGATTTTAAACGCTCAAAGAGCCCAAACGATTCTCCAAGGTTTTCGACAAGGTCGCTGTGTGGAAACCTTATGTCGAAAATGCACCTATAAACACCGATTTCAAAAGGATGAACAATGAACGAAAACATTTACGAAAACGACTTTTTTTACCTTCAAAAAGAAAACGCTTCTATCCCGTGGGTTAAGATTTTTAGCCGACACCCTTACAAAGAGCTCAGCGATTGTGACGAAAAGACGCGAAGCGTTCTTTTAGACGCCATGCTCGTCGTTGAAAAAACGATGCTCGATTTTTACGCTCCCGATAAAATCAATATTGCGATGTTCGGCAATTACGTGCCGCATTTGCACATTCACGTGATGGCACGCTTTCAAAACGATACGCATTTCCCCGAATCCATGTGGGGAACCCAACAACGCGAATCACAACTTTTTCTCCCTTCGTTTGAAGCGTTTGTTACCGTTTTACGTGAAAACTTGTCGGCTAAAGAGAAGCTTTGGTAAAATTTAATCTCCTATTTGCTAAGCTTCTTGGAAAAAATTTTATGAAAAAGATAACCATGCCCATGACGATGATTCAACGTTTGATCTTTCTTTGCCTTCTTTGCATCGCAACACTTGATGCCGCTAACTTACACTATTCGCTGATTAAAAAAGAGAGCTCCCAAGCCGGTAGCACGCTATTGATTATCGGAGGAATTCACGGAGACGAACCGGGCGGATACTTCGCGCCGATGCTTTTAGCCAAACATTATAAAATCGAAAGCGGCAATGTTTGGGTCGTTCCCAACCTTAACTTTGACAGTATCGTCCAAAATAAGCGCGGCGTTTACGGCGATATGAACCGAAAATTTGCCAAAATAGAGCCCAAAGATAAAGACCTTGAGATTGTAAACGAAATCAAAAAATTGATTTTAACGCCCAAAGTCGACCTCACGCTCAACCTTCACGACGGCATCGGATTTTACCGAGAACGCAACCTCAATAAAGATTTTAATCCCAAAGCATGGGGACAAGCGACGATTATCGATCAACAGCAAATTCCCAGTGCCAAATTCGGTAATTTAGGTGATATCGCAAAAAAAGTCAATCAAGAAACCAATATCGCACTGATTGAAGACGTCCATGAATTTAACGTCAAAAATACCAATACCAAGACGCAAGATAAAGCAATGCAACAAAGTTTGACCTATTTTTCGATTACGAACAATAAGCCCGCTTTTGCAATCGAAACCAGTAAAAACATTACCGATCTTTCCCAAAAAGTCTATTATCAACTGCGTACGATCGAGAAATTTATGGACCTTATGGGTATAAAATTTTCACGCCCTTTCGAACTCTCGCAACCCGTGATTAAAAAACTCCTCGAAGACGACGGCACGCTTGAAATTCCTCCGACAAAAATTTTCTTAGACCTTTCAACGCTCAAATCTTCCATTCGTTTTTTTCCGATGGATCCGAACAAATTGGAATATAAAAGCAATAACCCGCTCGTTGCCGTCATTAAAGAAAAAAACGTCTACAAAGTGATGAACGGTAACCAAGTCGTCTCGACGCTGATTCCCGATTTTATCGAATTCGATCATTCGTTGGATAGCGTTTCGATCGTCATCGACGGGAAAGTCCAAAAAGTGAAAATCGGCTCGCTCGTCACCGTTAAAAACGACTTTTCGGTCGAACCGATTAGAGGGTACCGCATTAACGTCATCGGTTATTCCAAACACGGCGTCGAAAACGAAAGCGGTCTTAAGATTATGCAAAAAGAAATTATGAGTAATTACGCTATCGATAAACAAGAAAGCATCTACATGGTACAATTCTATAAAGATAAAAAGTTTTGCGGTATCGTCACGGTTAAATTTGAAGATGCGGCCAAAAGCAAAAAATAGACGTAGGTCTTGATCTCTCTTGAAAGGAACGATTCGTGAGCACGTATGTCGGTAGGCAGCCCATTTTTAACACCGAAGGGGCTTGTTTTGGCTATGAATTGCTGTACCGCTCGGGCGATACGCAAAACCTTGCGACCTTTATGGACAACGCCAAGGCGACCGCACGCGTCATTGTAAATATTATCCATAATATCGGACTTTCTCCTATTATCGGACAAAAGTTCGGTTTTATCAACGTCGACGAGACGATGATTTTTAGCGATGCGATTTTACTGCTCCCCAAAGAGTATTTCGGGTTTGAGATCCTAGAACATACGCAAATTTCCTTGGCATTGTACGAGCGCATTAAGCATTTAAGAACATTGGGGTACCGACTGAGCCTAGACGATTTTGATTGCAGTGAAGCGATGTTTAAAGCCTATGAACCTCTTTTCCCCTACATCGATTTTATCAAAGTCGATATTCAAGCCATCGGATTGGACAATCTTCCGCAAGCCGTTGCAAAACTGGCGCACTACAATATCCCTTTATTGGCGGAAAAGATCGAAACTTATGAAGAGCATGAAGCCTGTCTTCACCACGGATTTACGTTTTACCAAGGCTATTTTTTTGAAAAACCCGTTATCCTAAGCGGCCGTAAAATCGAGCCTAACACGCTAAGTGCCATCCAATTGATGAACTGCATTCACGAAGACAGCGACGCGACCTTTATCGCGAGTCGTTTTGCGACATGTCCGGATTTGGTCTACAATCTGTTACGACATGTCAACTCCGGTGCTTACCATTTTAAAAATAAAATTAGCTCGATCAAACAGATGGTATTGCTGCTCGGTCCTAAAAAACTGCTTTCGTGGCTCGGACTTTTTCTGTATATGACGCCGAACCATCGCCCTTTCGGAGGCGAATTGTTTAACAATGCGAAATTTCGTGCTAAAGTTATGGAAGAACTCACGCTCATTTGCAATAAAAAAGAGTATGCTAACCAAGCGTTTTTAACCGGAAGTCTCTCGCTCATCGACGCTTATCTAAACGTTTCGATGGAAGAATTCTTGGCGCATATTCACTTGGACGACGAAATCAAAATCGCATTATTGCGCAAAGAGGGATTTTTAGGCAATTTATTGCAAATCGCAATTGAGATGAACCATGCCAACGATGCTCAAAATATCGTCAATTCCATCAACGATACGCGCTGCTTTACAACCGATCAGCTCTACGAGGCATGCACCAAAGCGCTCGTTTTTGTTGAAGAAACCGAACATTAATCAAAGGATTGAAACATGAATGTTACGATTTATTATTGTACGCGTTGAGGATATATGCCAAGAGCTTTCCGTGTGAAAGAAGAAATTTTACAAGCATTTCCGGATGCCTCCATTACGTTAAGCCCTAAAACGGGCGGTTTTTTCGACGTTGTCGTCGATAATGTCGTCATTTTTTCCAAAACCGAGAAAATCGGAACCAAGGTTGAGCGTTTCCCCGAAATCGGAGAAATCGCAACGCTCATACGCAAAACGTCTTTTTAGCATCTTGCGTAACCAAATTAACTTTTAAGGAACGCCTTGTGTCATTGGCTACTTTAGTGATTCGTTTCGCTTATTTTCTTGACACCAGCGTTTCTTACCGACGTTTGAAAGAAGCTGCACGCACACTTTTAGAGTACCCTCATTCCAAAATCAAGTTTTATTTCGATATTTTTATGGTCATTTTAGTCGTCTTAAGCGTTTTATGTTTACTCTATGAAGTCAAGCATCCCGATGAATCCGTCCTTGAATGGATCATTCAAGGATCGCTTTTCATCTTCATTTTAGAGTATCTTTTACGATTTTGGATCTATTCCGATAGCCATGCGATTATTATCGAACACTATGAATACGCACTTAAAAACAATCTCCCTTTTTCCTTAGGACGTGCGCTTGCCAAAGTCGTTCGTAAAAAATTAGATTACGTTTTTTCGCTTTTGGCAATTATCGATCTTTTAGCAATTCTGCCTAGTTACAGACCGCTTCGATTTTTGCGTATCTTTCTTCTGTTCCGTATTTTTAAGCTCTTTCGCTATGCCAGAAGTATGAAAACGTTTGCCGCCATTTTACATGAAAAGAAATTTGAGCTTATGACCTTGGCAATTTTTGCTGGTTTTGTAATTTTTGCGGGCAGTTCGGCAATTTATATCTTTGAAACCAATCAAAATCCGAAAATCAACACGCTTTTTGATGCGATTTATTGGTCTATCGTTACGATGGGAACCGTCGGATACGGAGACATCGTCCCCTTAACGCAAGAAGGTATGGTCGTTGCAATGGTGTTGATTATTCTCGGCATATGCGTGTTGGCATTTTTAACATCCATTATCGTCTCGTCGTTTCAAAACAAACTCGTCGAGCTAAAAGAGAGCCGTCTTTACTACGACATCGAAAAACTTGAACGCTATATTCTCATTTGCGGCTACGGAAGGGTCGGCGAAGTCGTTGCTAAAATGCTCCATGAAGACGGAAACGCCTTGGTGATTATCGATACGGACGCCGCGAAAATCAAACTTGCGCAAGAAAGAGGATTGATCGGTATCGTAGGCGACGCCTCCAAAAGCAAGCTCTTAGGAACACTCGGTATCGACAAACGTGCTACGCATATCATTTGTGCAACCAACAGCGACGAACTGAATATTTTTATCACGTTGAGCGCTCGAAGCTTAAGTCCTCACGCGACGATTATCGCGCGCGTCATTAAAGCGGCGCACAAGAAAAAGTATTTGCTTGCCGGTGCAAATTATGCGTTTAGTGCCGATGAAACGATCGGCCTTCTGGGTGCGCAACTGGTAACCCAACCGGTTTCGTATGCCGCGTTGGAAGGAATACTTAGCGAAAATACGGGTATTGTTTTTGAAAGTATTTTTGTGCATGAATACTCTTTTTTTAACCGCCAAACGGTTACTGCTTTGAGCTTATCCTCTAGGCGTTTGCTCTTATTCGGTATCGTACGTCAAGACGAAAGTACATGTGAAAAACACTTCTTCTTCAACCCTGCGGACGATTTTGTCTTGCAACCGCACGACAGCCTCATCGTCATGGGGCGTAAACACGCTATTAACGCTTTTCGCAAACAAAACGAGAAGAGGAGTCGCGAATGAACGATGCTTTGATTTTACTCTTCGGTTTTAGCCGTACGGCGTTAGAAATTGCGACAAAACTCAAAAAACAAGGCTACGCGTTCAGGCTGGTCGATTACGACCCAGCGGCTCTTGTCAAAGCGCAAAAAGAGGGATTTGATCTGATCGTCTGCGACTACGGCGACGACGATGCGCTCGAATCGCTCGGTATCGCCCAAAACGTCGGTTTCGTCTTTTGCCTTTTTGACGACGACGTACACAACGTCTTTTTAACCCTTTCCGTGCGCGCTATCGATCCAAACGTTCCTATCATTGCGACCACGCACACGAAAGATGCCGTTCATAAGCTCGAAATTGCCGGAGCGACGACCATTCTCGATCCTTACCAAATTACGGGTAAAAAAATTTACAAGCTTATTACGCAACCCGAAGTCATGCAAATCGTCGAAACGACGATTTTTGGAGAAGAAGACGTCAATATGGCGCAACTGACCGTGACCGAGACGTCGCCTCTCAACGGTACGCTTTTGAGTCAATATTCCGCATGGAAAGCATATAACATGTTACTGTTAGGACTCCACGATAAAGAATTAACCAAAGAGTTTATTTTCATTACCGAAGGCCATACGCATAAGCTCGACGCCGGAGATGTTCTTGTCGTTATAGGTTCAATGAGCGAGATCCGTCGTTTTAAGACGGATTTTTGTTTAGAGTAACGGAAGAATCAAAAAAAGCGTTCCCATACATGTCAAAGTTTGCACGGTAATAATCGACGCCATTAAACTGACGTCTCCGCCCATTTCGCGTGCTAAAATATACGCCGACGTTGCTGTAGGCATCGAAGCAAAAATAACGGCGATGCTCAAACTCATACCGCTTAATCCCGTAAATGTTCCTAAAGCGTAGGCAATCAGCGGGAAAACGACCAATTTAGCGCTCGAAGAGACGACCAGAGCTTTTTTAGCATGGCTTAGATGCTTTAACTCCAATCCCACGCCGACCGATAAAAGCCCCATCGGCAACGCCGCATGACTGATAATTGCAATACTTTTAAGCATAAAAGTCGGCAAAGGGTTTCCAAGCACGTTTAACAATCCGCCGATCGCACATGCGACGATCAGAGGATTTTTCACGACCGTCGTCAAAAAACGTTTCATCGAAAACGTTCCCTCGCGCGTATAAATCGCAAAAACACTAATGCACAAGACGTTGATGAACGGAATCGCAAAGGCGATGACGATTGCGCTTAAAACCAAGCCCTGTGCACCGTAAAGCGCATTGACCAGAGCCAAAAGAACATAGGTATTAAAACGAATGCCGCCTTGAACGATAGAGGTAAACGCTCGGTTTTCAAAATGGAAAACGCCCTTAAGCAACATCAAAAGTACCAGAACGAGAAAAATTCCCGACAAACTGATTGCCACCAAATTGACCGTATGGCTCACGTCGATTTTGGCGACGGCGAGTTCGTAAACCAACAACGAAGGCATCAAAACGTAATACGTAAAGCGATCCATCTTCGGCCAAAAATCCGCCGTAGGAAATTTCATATGCTTAAAAAGGTAGCCCGTAAAAATAATCAAAGCAATCGGTAACAACGCGTTGATTAAAAGAGTCGACACTGTTTATCCTTTAAAACGAAATCCTTGCGCTTGCAGTAATACTTTTAATTTTTCGCGGCATTCGCCTTGAAATTCCAATCGATCATCTTTACATGTACCGCCGCTTCCCAACTTTTTTTTCAACTGCGAACACAAAGTGCTCAACGCCTCTTTGCCTAGAAAAAAAGGCTCGACGATACTGACGGGCTTGCCTTGGCGTTTTTCCATATGCATGACTAAAAGGTGCTTGCAAGGCTCTTTAAACTCACATGTAAGCACGGAGGACTTTTCTTCCTCCATTTCCCACGCTTGAATACAATCTAACGACGAGCCGATCGTAAAAGGGGCTTTTTTATCGGCCATACGTCTCTCGAAACGCTTCGTAATTGCCTTTAAAATCGATCATACTCCCATCGGCGTGAAGTTCGATAATTCGGTTGGCAAACGCGTCGATCAGTTCGCGATCGTGCGTGACGCAAATCACGTTGCCGGGGAATTTGAACAATCCTTCGCCCAAAGCGATAATCGCCTCAAGATCGAGGTGGTTGTTCGGCTCGTCTAACACTAAAAAGTTGCCTTTTTCCAACATCATTTTCGAAAGTCCGATACGGTGTTTTTCCCCGCCGCTGAGTTGTCCGACGCCTTTTTTTTGCTCTTCGCCCGAGAACAACATTCGCCCCAAACATTTACGAATCTCGTCCAGATCTTTTTTGTCGTCAAATTGTTGCAACCACTCAAACAACTGCAAATCACCGTTAATCATATCGGTCGTATTTTGAGGGAAATAGCTCGGGATAATCGTCGCGCCCCATTTAATCGTTCCGGCGTCTTTCTCCAATTGCTCCATGATGATGTTGCACAACGTCGTTTTTCCGACGCCGTTATGACCGATTAACGCTATTTTTTCGCCTTTTTCGACTTTAAACGAAACCGAATGCAACACTTTTTGATCACCGTAGCTTTTTTCGATGCCTTCGACTTCCAAGACTTCGTTACCGATGTCGCGCCCCATGCGAAACACGATGCTCGGATCCCTTCGCGAAGAGGTTTGAATATCGGCGATATCGAGCTTTTCAAGACGTTTTTGACGGGAAGTCGCTTGTTTGGCCTTAGACGCGTTGGCGGAGAAACGGCGCACGAACGCTTCGAGCTCCTCTTTTTCTTTGAGCTTTTTATCGCGCTCCATCTCTTGCTGTTTGGCGATCAAATTTGCCGCCATGTACCATTCGTCGTAATTGCCCGTAAATTCGCGAATCTTTTTAAAATCGACATCTAAAATATGCGTCACGACCGCATTTAAAAAGTGCCTATCATGCGAGATCACGACCATCGTACCTTCATGGCGCACCAACTGTTCTTCCAACCACGAAATCGCTTCCAAGTCCAAGTTGTTGGTCGGTTCGTCGAGAAATAAAACGTCCGGTTTGGGATAGAGCACTTGTGCCAGCAAAATCTTAAATTTATCGCCGCCGGTAAGTTCGCTCATTAACATGTCGTGCATATCGACCGAAAAGCCCAAAGAGGCTAAAATCTTTTCGATGTTTACTTCCACTTCATACGTCGGATCTTCTTCGGCACA
This sequence comes from Sulfurospirillum sp. MES, assembly GCF_000789415.1. Taxonomy (NCBI): domain Bacteria; kingdom Pseudomonadati; phylum Campylobacterota; class Epsilonproteobacteria; order Campylobacterales; family Sulfurospirillaceae; genus Sulfurospirillum; species Sulfurospirillum sp. MES. Next base: position 28,808 of record NZ_JSEC01000004.1, read on the forward strand.
GATAATCTCCAACTCCGCCAAGCGGTCGTTGACTTTATCGTCGTTAAAATCGCCCGTTGCATACAAATGCTCTTTTTCTTTGATTGCATCGTACAATCTTTTATTGCCGTACATAACCGCATCTTTGAGGGTATACTCTTCAAACGCATACTGGTTTTGGTTTAAAACGCCGACGCGAAGACCGTTTTCAATTGAAATATTACCGCTGGTCGGCTCGATTTGACGCGATAAAATTTTTAAAAACGTCGTTTTACCCGCGCCGTTTGCGCCGATCAATCCGTAGCGTTTGCCTTTGTCCAATTTCAGATTGATATTTTCAAATAAAAGCTGATGCGAAAAGCGCATCGTTAGATTATTAACTTCGACCATACATACTCGCTTTAGTTTTTCGCGGATTATACCATTAAGGTTCTTTTATCTTGATTTATCGCCCAATCGGACTAAAAAATGCTACAATTAATGCACGCAGATTGTGGTAAGGAACGCTTTGTGGCACTTTTCAAAAAAAATATTTGGTTTATTTTTTACAGCTTAACCTTAACCGCCGTTATCTTATTTCTTGTACTCAGCTATTTTAAATGGCAAAACATCTCTTTAAAGTACCAAATTGCGCAGGAAAATACCGTCGAATTGATCGCCAACGCAACCCACTCTTTGTTTGATACGCAAGAGCGTTTAATGGACGTTTTAGGAGCGGCTATCGCCGAAGACGACCGTTACGTACATCACCCTTCCGGTATCGGCAAGTACGCCCGAGCACTCTTAGACAACCCCGACGTTTTGGCATTCGGCGTCACGACGCCCGAGGGCGTTTTTCTCTACGGCAGTTCCGATAGCGATCCCACGCGTATTCCCAAATCTCAAAAATAGACCCGAAAGTTATGCCTCTTTTATGGACGCACTTTCACACAAAGGGATGGTTTTCGGTCGCACCTATTTTACGCCCGAACTTCAAAGATGGGCGATGCCGATTCGTAAAACGATTCGCGACGCCGAGGGAAAGCCTCTGTTTGTGATGACCGCACTTTTGAAACTTACCAGCACGTTCGACCGTCTGATTAGCACGGTGCGCTATCGCCAAAATCTCGTCGTTTCGGTGATTCGCGAGAGTGATTTGTACCTACAATACCGTTCGCAAGAACACGACGAGTACAACCGAACCTATCAAAAGCCTTTTCCTCCCGAGACGATGGAGCGTATTTGGACTACGATTTTCGATACGTACGGGCTCAATCCTAAAACGTTGCAAAACAACGAACTTTTGGTGTCGTTTCGCTATCAAGACGAACATTCTCGTCGCTACCTCTCTTCGTTGAAATACAATGCCCAGTACCAACTTTGGATCGTGGCGCAAACCTCTTTTGACGTTATTGTGGGAGAATTTATGGAAACGCTCGGACTGTATGCAGGCGTTTTCCTTCTTTTCGGTACGGTTTTTTACCTTCTGTTTCTCTTTATTGCACAAGCAGAATCCAAACGCCGTGCGGATTTAACGTACCAAGCAACGCACGATCAACTTACCGACTTACCCAACCGCAACTATTTACAACAAACCGTGAGCTCAAACCGAATCGCAAAAGACGCTCCCCCGTTTACGCTTTTATACGTCGATATGGATCATTTTAAAAATATCAACGATAGCTTCGGTCATCACTACGGCGATAGGCTCTTAGTCGAGATCGCGAACCGTTTAAAAACGCTTCTGCCCTCCGATGCCGAAATTATCCGCTACGGCGGCGACGAATTTATGCTCTTCACGCCATTGTGCGAGAAGCAAGCGGTACTCGATTTCGCGACGCACCTCATCGAGACCCTTTCCAAGCCTTATACGATCGATACGTTACGTTTCACGATCGGTGCTAGCGTCGGTATTGCACTTTACCCTCAACACGGGGAAAATCTTGACATGTTAATGCGTGCGGCGGATATTGCCCTTTACGCTTCCAAAAAACTCAAAAACAGTGCGCATATTTTTGCCGAAACGATGCAAGAAGGCTTTCTACGTAACGTTCACGTCGAACAGGAGTTACGAAAAGCCCTCGACACTCATGAGCTTTTTATGGTCTACCAACCGCAAGTCGACGCGCAAGAGAGGCTTCACGGAGTCGAAGCCTTGGTACGTTGGAACAATGCACACTTAGGCTCCGTTGCTCCCGATCTGTTTATTCCTTTAGCGGAAGCTTCGGGTTTAATGCCGAACATCGGACGATTTATTCTTGAAAGCGTTTGTACGCAAATGCACGACATGCATCAACGCCTCGGATACGATTTTTGCGTCTCGATCAATATTTCGGTACGCCAATTCACCGACCCCTCTTTTTTACGACATCTAATCGAAACGATTGAAAAAACGCACATTAGGTCGCTTTCGTTAACGCTGGAAGTCACGGAAAATCTCTTTATCGAAGATCTTCATTTTTTAGTACCGCTTTTACAAGAGATTAAAACGATGGGCATTCAAATTTCGATGGACGATTTCGGGACGGGGTACTCTTCTTTGAGCATGCTACGCAAACTTCCTATCGATGAGCTCAAAATCGACAAAAGCTTCATCGACGAAATTTTAAAAGACGACGTATCGGCAAGTACGGTACGCAATATCATAGCGATTGCGAAAAATTTCGGGATGCGCGTCGTTGCCGAAGGCGTTGAATCTCAAGCGCAAAAAGAGCTTTTGAGCACTTTGGGATGCGATCTTTTTCAAGGATACTATTTTGCGAAACCGCTTTTGAAAGAGGAGCTGGAACGTTTTCTTCAAGGGAAAAAACCTATCTCGGAACCATAGGCTTCATTTTTTTAAACAAAGTTGTTGTAAAATCTTCTACTTTTTAGCGGCACCGCGTGCGGCTTAAAAACATTATCCTTTTTGGAGCATTCGATTGAAATATTTCAAATACATTCTGTTGTCTATTCTCCTCACCTCGTTGGTGCAAGTTTTCATTTGGACGCGAGGCGGCGACAAAATCGTTACGTCCCCTCAAATCGGCGATAAAATCGAGTCCCTCTCGTACACGCCGTACAAAGGTTTCGATAAAGCACCCAAAAGCAATCAAGAAATCGCCGACGATATGAAAATTATCGAGAGTATCGCGCGTAAAGTTCGTACCTATGCTATCAGCGACGCTAAACGCGTTTTGGAAAACGTCGGCGATACCAAGCTCAAAGTCGACGTGGGTCTTTGGCTCTCCACGGATAAAGGTGCCAACGAAGGCGAAATCGAAACCCTGTTTGAATTAACCAAACTGTATGCACCGCGTATCGCTTCCATCATCGTCGGAAACGAGGTTTTGCTGCGTGCCGATTTAACGTCCGACGAACTCATCGAGTACATCGACCGCGTTTCCAAACGTACGCGGATTCCGGTAACGTCTGCGGAGGTGCAACATGTCTGGCTGACCAACAAAGAACTTGCCAAACATGTCGATTTTATTAACGTGCATATTCTTCCCTACTGGGAAAAAATTCCTATCGAAAAAACGTTGGCTTTCGCCAAGGAAAAATACGACGCCATCGCCGCAATGTATCCTAAAAAACCGATTACGATCGGGGAATTCGGTTGGCCGAGCAGCGGTTACAACAATGAAAAAGCCGAAGCCACGCTTAGCAATCAAATCGCCGCGATTACGGGCTTTTTAGAGATGGCAAAAGCGAACAAATGGAGTTATAATATCGTCGAAGCATTCGATCAGCCGTGGAAAGGCGTTCACGAGGGAAGCGTTGGACCTTACTGGGGACTGTTCGATATTAATAAACAACCGAAATTTCACTTCGTTAAACAAACCGTTTTAAACCCTCTTTGGCGTTACCAAATGGCGGGAGCCGTCTTTTTAGGTATTTTACTGACCTATTTCGGTCTGCGCAACCAGCGCGTCAATTTCGCGCATTCCATGACCTTTGCCGCCGCGGCTCAGGCGATGGGATTTGGTATCGCTATGGCGGCAACCTATCCGTTTGTTTACTATATGAACTTCGGTATGTGGGTCATGTGGGTGATGGGTATTATTTTAATGATTCCTTTGGTCATCATCACGCTGGCAAAGATCAACGAGCTCTTCAAATGTACGCTCGGTATTGCGCCTAAGCGTCTCGTACCGCTTCACCTGAAACTAGAACACGCTCCGTTTGTTTCGATTCACGTGCCCGCATACAAAGAGCAACCGCACGTTCTCATCGAAACGCTGGATGCGCTTTCCAGAATGCAATACACCAATTACGAAGTTTTGGTCGTCATCAACAACACGTCCGAAGAGTTTTACTGGAAACCGATTGAAGAGCATTGCAAAAAACTCGGCGACAAATTCGTCTTTTTAAACATTACCTGTACCGGATTTAAAGCGGGTGCGCTCAACGTTGCCCTCCAACACACGAACGAAAAAGCCGAGATTTTAGCGGTCATCGATGCGGACTACGTCGTAAGCGATCATTGGCTCGTCGATCTCGTACCGCTTTTCGATGATCCTAAAGTCGCGCTCGTTCAAGCACCGCAAGATCACAGAGACGGTAACGAATCCTTGATCAAGCAAGCGATGAATGCCGAGTATGCGGGCTTTTTCGACATCGGTATGGTGGAAAGAAACGAAGAAAACGCCATCGTTGCACACGGAACGATGCTCATGGCGCGCCTCTCGGCGATGCACGAAGTGGGAGATTGGACGACGTATACGATCGTCGAAGACTCCGAATTGGGACTTCGCCTGTTTGAAGCGGGCTACAGCGCACACTACACGAACCGCCGTTACGGCTGGGGACTATTGCCCGATACCGTTGAAGCGTTTCGAACGCAACGCCATCGATGGGCGTACGGTGCGATTCAGATTTTGAAAAAGCATTGGCGTCATTTTATGCCCTCTTCCAAAACCTTAACACCGTACCAAAAATACCACTTCGTCGCAGGTTGGTTTTTCTGGCTCTCCGACGCATTCGGCGCGATGACTGCATTTTTAAATATTTTTTGGGTTCCGTTTATCATTTTCGTCGGCGTTACGATCCCGACCTTGCCGCTGACCTTGCCTATCGTCGTTGCCTTCTTGGTTAACATCTTGCATGCGTTTATTTTGTACCATACCCGCGTCAAAATGGGCATTAAAGAGACGATTCTGAGTGCGATTGCATCGATGAGCCTCCAACTGGTCATCTTTAAAGCGGTTTACGACGGATTCGTAAAAGACGGGCTTCCGTTCAAACGTACCGAAAAAGGCGGCAATACGAAAAAAGTAAATAAAAATCCGATCCGTCACGAGATGATTTTGGCAAGCTTACTAACGATTTCGTTTTTTGCGCTTTACTTTACCAATTTTACGCGCATTACCGAAATTTACGTTTTTGCGTTTACGCTTTTGATTCAAAGTATTCCGTACTACTCGGCGATTATCCTTCGCATCATTGAACTTCAATCGATGAAACCCAAATCCCAAACCGCAGCCTAAGACGCTGCGGTTTTATAACGCAATGCGTAACGCACGCATGTTATACTACCGCTATTTACGTTCTAAAGAGGTTTTATGGTCAATGTCCTTATCTTAGAAGACGATCCGATTATTGCTTTGGATATTAAAAGCATCGTCGACACCTTGCCTAGATTTCACGCTTTTATCGCTTCGGATACGCCAAGTGCTATGAAAATTGCCCATAAATACCGCCTTCACGTCGTTTTAGCCGATATTCAGATCAAAGGCTCAATCGACGGTATCGAAACGGCGCAAATGCTCCAACAATTGTACCATTCACATGTGATTTTTCTGACCTCTTTTAGCGATGAAGCAACGCTTAAAAGAGCTTCTTCCATCAGTATCACGGGCTATATTTTAAAACCGTTTCGCGAAGAAGAGCTGATCGCTTCGTTACGTTTATGCGCGCTTAGGATTCAAGAGACTTCTGCTTTTATCGACATCGGACAAGGCTACGTTTACAGTATCAAACATCAACAGCTCTATTTAAACGACGTACCGGTCATTTTAGCGGCAAAAGAGCAACAACTTTTTTTATTGTTGCTTCACAATCGCGGTAAAATCGTTCCGCTCTCCTACATCGACGAAGTTATCTGGTCCGATAGCGTTATCAGCGATACGGCGCGAAGGCAATTGATGCATCGTTTACGCACGAAACTACCCGAACTTTCGTTTGAAGTCGTCAAATACAGCGGATACAAACTCAACGACTAGCGCCATCGAATCGTATAATGACTCCCGTGTGTCTGCTCGTAGTGCAACGTTCCTTTAAGTTCATCGTGTATTAGCCGTTTGACTAAAGAGATCCCGAACGAATCGCGCTTCTCGCCCCATTCAAACCCTTTTCCGTTATCGTAAATTTCCAAACTGTACGTCTTTTGCGCATAGGTAAGGTGGAGAATGATTTCCCCTTCATGTGCGTCAAAAGCGTATTTGAGCGCATTGGTCACCAGCTCGTTGATAATCAAACCGCAATAAATCGCATGATCGATCGAGAGAACCACCTCGTCCGCTTCGATCACCACGGTAATGTTGCTTTGCGGATACCCTCGTTTAATCTCTTTAATCAGATCGTTGATATACACCGAAGCGGCGAGTTCCGAGATATTTTGATGCGCATGTAAAATCTCATGAATCTTACCGATAGAGCGTACGTTACTCTCTGCCTCGACGAGCTTGGACTTCCCGATAGCATCCAAGCTCGGACGCAACTTGAGTCGATACAAAGAGACGATAAACTGGAGATTGTTTTTAACGCGATGATGCAATTCCCGTATCAAAATACGTTCGGTATCCAACGCCGAAGCAAGGGCTTTGGTACGGTTGAGCCTTTTGGAGAGCACGATGGAAAAGACAAGTCCTTCAAAGACCATGCTTAACTCGTAGAAGTACCAGTACTCGCCGTTATGGGGGATATAAACGCCCATATTGTAAAGTAAAAATAAAAACGTCCCCGTGATATTGACACCCCAACTCACAAGAAAATAGACACTGTTTTCTTCTTTCTTATACACAAGATAAACGGCAATAGCCAAGATGTAGAGCAAAATAAAACACATGTAATACATAATCCACTCAAACATGCCCTCATTGATCACAAGATAAAGCAATGAAAAACCGGCACTTCCTAACAACAGCCATTGAAAACTTCGATATAGTTTAGGGTAGCGTTTTATCCGCATAAAATCTTGAATAAAGACTATAATCGCCACGGAAACGGCAATCGTAAATAAAGGTCCCAAATAAGCATCGATACGCGCCCAAGCAAGCATCTTTTGATACGAAAAAAACGGTTCCATCACGAGAAAAGACATCCCCGTATACGTTAGATTATTGTAAACCACCACGCACAAATAAAACACATAGGTAAGATAAACGCGCTCTTTGGTAAAAAGAAAAATAAAGGTATTGTAAACGATGAGTGTTCCCATGACGGAAAATAAAAGCGTTAAGATAAGCTCTCTCTTGAGTGATTTTTGCCATAAAACCGCCTCACTCTCAGAATGCACATGAAAGTACGTCGCACAACTGTTGCTCAAAACTTTGAGATAAAACGTTCGCTCTTCTAAGGGTTTGAGTTCAACCGAAAAGTAATAATCAAAAATATCGCTAAATACTGTTCGATACAGAATACCGCTTTTGAACACATTACCATTGCTATCATACAGCACGACGCTATCAAGCATCGAGTTATTGACATGTAAGAAACGTTTCACCGTTACGGCGCTTTCATTTTTGAGGTTGAAACGCACCCAAACCGCTTCATCGGCTAAATACCCTTGGCTGATAAAAGATGACATGTAAGGCTGAAAGACCTCTTGCGGCGGCACGTCCGAGACTTCAAAGTTTGCACCTTTTTCAAGGTAGATTTCGGCGTGTTCCAGTAACGAGACGTTATCGCTCTGCCCTATATCGATCGAAGCCGCCGATAAAGAAAGTACCCACAGACACCACACAAAAAGTTTTTGCATCGCTTATCCACGTTTTTTCCAAAAAGTATACCTTTCATACGATAAATTTATCAAAAAATCGTACATAGTAAAAAATATAACGGGACACGTAACGCAGCGATACTACAATATAAGGCGAATATTTTATGACAGAGGGGCAAGTTCTATGAAGAGGGTTTCGTATCGAAAGATAACGGTTTTAATGAGTTTAGTAACACTGAATCTTCTTGCACAAGAAGATAAAAGTATTTTGGTGCGTTCGCAAGAGGCTTTACAAAACGATCAACCGCAAATTGCTTACGAGTTGTTAACACCTGCGTATGCGGACAAATCGCTTTCCAACCAAGGACTTTTTTTACTGGGGATGTCGGCGAAAGAAACGGGCAAATTAAAAGAGAGCGAAGCCTATTTTTCCGAATTGCTCGAGAAAGAACCCAACGCCCTACGCGTTAAGCTTGAGTTAGCCGAAGTGTATTATTTGGAAAAAGACCAAGCAAAAGCAAAACGTCTACTTCAAGACGTCAAATCGGCAAATCCTCCGGCGAAAGTCGGCGAGAATATCGATCGATTCTTAGCGACTATCGACGCTTCGTCTCCTAAAAAATGGAACGCTTACGTCGGCGCAGGCTACATGTACGATACCAACGCCAATCAAGGACCGAGCATCGACTCCGTATTAATGTACGACTTGCCGTTTACCCTCGATCAAAATGCAAAAAATACGCGAGATTGGGCGTTAACGCTTAAAGCGGGAGCGGATTATAGTTATGACATGTCAGATGAATGGTCATGGCAAAACAGCATCGGCGTCAGCACGATCGACTACCGCAAAGTCAATACGTACGACTCGACCAATCTCTCCCTTTCGACGGGGTTTGGGTATAAAGAAGGCGATTGGACGTTTGCTCTGCCTTATGTCGTCAATCGCATCAAGATCGGTCACGACAAAGATTATTACTCCTTTAGCCACGGTATCGTACCGCAAGTCAGTTATGCGCTCTCCCAAGAACTTTTACTTATCTCCAGCCTTGCGCTTCAAAAGAAACACTACTACGATAACAGCGATAGAGACGGTAACGCCATCACATTTTCGCCGTCTTTGCGCTATTTAGTAGATAACCATTCATACGTTACGTTCGGTGGCTATTTAGGACATGAAAACTCGGGCGTCCAAACTTTTGAAAACAACTCTAAAGGCGTCAACGTCGGTTACTTTAATGCCATCAATGCCGAGTGGAGCATTTATATCTCTCCAAGCTATAGTAAAACCGATTACGACGGCATCGAAGCGGCATATGCCACGGGAAGAGTCGATAAACGTTTTGACGCAACCGCCAACCTCAACTACCAAATCCAAGAATGGGCGGCAAACGTAACCCTCTCGTACACCTACACGAAAAACAGTTCCACCATCGACATGTACGACTATAACCGTCAACAAACGATGCTAACGTTGACCAAAAATTTTTAACATTCAAAACTAGGGGCAAACAATGAAAAATACAATGAAAAAAATAGCCATTTCGGTAGCGGCGTGCATAGTGTTAAGCGGGAATGTGTGTGGCGAAAATGCTTTTAATCCTTATGTCGGAACTACCAGTGACGATTTTTCCAAAGGCGGACAATTTAATACAAATACGGCAGAAGGATTAAAAAATTTTAATAGCCATTTACAAAAAAAAGATGCTCTTGTAAAAGACACTTATTCCGTCATGGTTAACCTGCTTAATCATCTTACGGATGCAATGTTAGAAGCAAAAAAAAATGCAATTCAATTAAAAGGTGAGCTCACTGCACAAAACGAAGAACTAACCAAGATCATAAGAAGTGGTCAACCAGGATTGAGTTCTGCGCAACGAGCAGAAAATATTAAAAAATATACTAATCAAATTAATAGCAATAAAACTTTAATTAATAATTTAAATACAACAATCCATAGCATCAGTCCAGCAAATTTGGATTCCAGTAAATCATTAAAAAATGTTTATGCTGAATTAATCAAATACAGAAGCACCGGAGAGAGTGTTCTAAAAAGTTTGACGGCAATTGCAAAAGCAAGCAGTGCAATTGATGATGGCATCAGTATTGGAAGCAGTATGATGGATATTTATACTAGTCTCTCAAAAATGGAAAACATGAATGATAAATTAATTAATGATTTAGGAACATTGTCATTAATTGAGCTAGCATTGAACAATAAAACAGCCGCTATTGGAAAACTAGCAGGTGCTTTTCAATTAGCAGGTGATGCAAGCGCATTAATCTTGGAATTGGGAGATAAATATAATATTGAGTTTTTAATAGAATTAAGAGAAGCGGCAGGTATCGAAACAGGAAGTGGAATATGGGGTATTTCGACAGCATATGCAGCAGAAGATGATCCTGAAAAGAAAATACTCGATTTAATTGATGCTAAAAAAGAAACATCAACATCATTAGAAGCTAAAGCTAAAAAAGTAATGATTGAATATTATAAGAAAAAAGCTCAAGCTGAAAAAGAAGCCGCTATGATGAAAAAACTTCGAGAATGGTATGCCAAGAAAGACAAAGTTGCTTATGATATGCACGAAGTTGAAACACCTGTTGTACTGCTTGCTTCCGCAAAAGAAAGCGACACTATGCCTCTGCCTATAATGGAAGCATGGTCTTCCGATGCCTATTTAAAAGACGCTCTAAGCACCAAAGTGGTAGATAACACTAAAACGATCGAAAAGGCACGAAAACTTGAGCTTGACCGATTGCTTGCCAAGCATGACGTCGATATTTTTCTCTTAGCCGACAATACCGGAAGTATGGGTGGGCTCGTCGGTAGTGCTCAAACCAATGCGCAAGCGATCTTAGACGCCCTACGCGCCGATAGCCGTTTTTCCAAAGTCAATGCGCAGTTCGGTGTCGGGCGTTACCTCGGAGATCCGAGCGAATACGGTGAAACGGCGACCTCATCCTATCAACTTCTCCAACCGATTACCAATAACGATACGGCGGTCACGACGGCGATCAATCAATGGTATGCGTCAGGCGGCGGCGATTGGGAAGAAGGTAACTTTTACGCGATTCAGCAAGTCATTGATTCAGGTGCCCCAACCCCGCGCAATACTTCGCTTGCCAGTGGACAAGTAACCAATTGGAGAACCGGTGCTCAAAAAGTCATCGTCGTTTTCGGAGACGCACCTTCGTGGCAAAACAGTGTCAATGAAAAAGAGCTCAAAGCCTTGGCGATTGCCGCCGGAGCGAAAATAGTGTTCATCGACACTTCGGGAATTAACGTGGGACAAACATCCAACGTCTATGCTTCGACGTCGGGTCAACAAATGCAAGATGCCGCCGTTGAAATTGCCGATGCTACGGGCGGGTCTTATATGCGCTTAACCGACGTATCCAATATTCAAGATGCCGTTTTAAACGCTATTTACGATGCGGTCGCCGATAATAAATGGACGGGCGGTATGGTCTCCAAAATCGACAGTACGGTTTGGCGCGTACGAACCCCTAGTAGCGTCACCGCGTCAAGCGACGCAAGCGGTAAAATCCTAACGTTTACGCTTACCTATCCCAACCAAAGCGATAGCACCTTTAGCATCGATACGGCGAGTGCGGCACACGTCGTAGGAACGGAATATTATCAAGGTTCGATTAGCGACGCAACGTCTATTTTCGGTCAAGATATGAGCGGTGCTTCCGTTTTTCATGCCGACGGCGATCAAGATTTCTTTAGGTATATTTTGCAAAACGGTTCAAGTACCGTTGAAGGCTATTACGGGGAGCGCTTAAGTTCTTCCTCCAAACTTCCTACGACCGGTGTTTCTACCTACGATATTCGCGAACGAGTCGTTTCTCCTTATACAAAAACTTCTTATGCTTCCGATACGATGAAGCTATTTGTCAATTGGGCGACAGGTAAAGTGTATGGGTTTGATACGAACGCATTGATGGATAGTGCCGAAGGAACGACGATTTTTGTCGGCGACATCGATCGAGCCGCTTTGGAAATTTCAGGAAACTATACGTTTAAAACACGTCGGTTGAGCGTATCCGAAAACAGTAATCTACCCAGAGTCATCAAAGATGCTATGCGTGACACGACGACGCTTCAGCTTTATGGAAACGCTTATCCTAACGGTATGGGCGGAACATTCGGGGCGACGTACTACAGTGAAAGCGGTACGCCGTCTTTAAGTTCGATGATGATGAGCGGGTATGTCAATACGAAAACCGTTGCAAAATCTTACACGCCAAGCGACGGTGAAGTTTGGTCGGGACATGCGGTAGGTTTCGTAGCCAACCGTTCAACCGGTGCCGTTGCAATCGACGCTAGTACGACGACGGATGATGTACAAATGACGTTGAAACCTTCAACCGGAGAGGTTAAAGCGTCCATCACGGTTACGGACGGATCGACCAATCGAACGCTTACGACGGATTATACCGACACAAACGTATACGTCAACCAAAATGCGTTCGTTGCGATGAAAGATTCGGGAAGCGTTCCAACCTATGCGGCAACGACCATGAGCGAAAACGATAGCTACAACTATCTTTCATGGGGAACGTGGAGCACCGAACTGTCGGCTTCTCACAAAACGGTCGTAGACGGGTCACGTTGGATTGCGGGAAAATTGACACCGACCACCTCAATGCCATCAAGCGGAACGGCAACCTATAACGGCACGGTACAAGGTATGAGCTATGAAAGCGGCGCATTGAAAACCTTGAACGGTACACATACGATGAATGCAAATTTTGCTAGCGGTACGATTACGGGGACAATGAACGTCAATTACGCCTCAAGCGGCGCGTCTTATGCGACAACCAATTTAAATGCGGTCTCTATCAGCGGAAACGGCTTTGCAGGCGGATTGAACGGTACGGATAATACCGGATCGATCAAAGGAAGCTTTTACGGTCCTGCGGCTAATGAGATCGGCGGTACGTGGGCACTTTCCAAAACGGGCTCGTCTGCCGCGGGTATTTTTGCCGGGAAAAAATAGCCCTAACGCGCCTCTTTCTCTTTACATGTCAAACCCTTGCATTGCGGAAGGAAAAGAATTTCCTTCCGTTCTTTTTAAAGCTTCCGATACCTTTTACCGTCTCAAACCAAAGCCTAAAGATGGTAAAATCATACGGAATGACAGGAGATGAAGGGATGCAATGCAACGAATGAAAGAGGTACTTTATACCTTTAACGCGCTTTGTTTAGGAGCAATTCTTCTAGGCTTCGTCGCGCTTTATTTTGAGCTGATTCCTGCTTACATGTACTATTTTTTATGGCAAAGCACCTTTGTTTTTTTAGGATTGGCATTGGCGTTAAGTGTCTATTTCAATAAAAGCAAACTCTTCGCATTACTCCTCTTCCCGCTTTTTTTCAACCTGATTTTGGCGTTTCCCAATACGTTTTTTACCAAACTGAGCGGAACGGCGTTTTGGCACATCGTTCCTTTGAGTTGTGCTATCGGCTATTTACTCTTGTATGCGCTGCAAGAAAGAGGACTTTTTAGCGCATTCGGCGCGTTGCGTACCACGATTGCGATTGCGATTTTGGGGTTAAGCTATGCCGCTCTCGTGTATTTTTCGCCTGCACTTCAAACCGCACTCAACACGACGCTTTTACCCTCTTTTTTGCATCAACTGACCCAAACCAACGACTTTACGGTGATTATCGTCGTCATTGCGCTGCTTTTTATTTTTCTCGTCTCCTTGCTCTTTAACGCCTACACGCAAAAAGCACCTTTTTGGATGCTTGCCGCATTGTGCGTATCGTTTCTTTTTAGGCAAGAAGCGCACGGCTTTATCCTCTACTCTTTACTGGCTTCGCTCATTGCCATTAGCGCGCTGGTCAGAGACGCTTACACGATGGCGTACATCGATACCCTCACCGGTATTCCCGCACGTAGAGCACTTGAAGAGCGTTTTTTGCATATCGGCTCCAACTATCTACTGGCGATGGTGGATATCGACTTTTTTAAAAAATTTAACGATACCTTCGGACACGACATCGGCGATGAAGTGCTCAAAATGGTCGCCAAAGAACTTTCGCAGGTAAAAAACGGCGGTAGGGCATATCGGTACGGCGGAGAAGAGTTTACGATCGTCTTTAGCGGTAAAAAGCGAGAAGATTGCATCATGGCACTCGAAGAGGTACGGGAGCGCATTTTTAGACGAGGGTTTGTCATTCGCGATCAAAACCGTCCCGAACAAGCACCTAAAAAAACGCCGGCTCCCGCAAAGCCTAAAAAAGAACGTCTCTCCGTGAGTATCGGCGCGGCACAATCTTTCAAAGGTAAAACGCCTCACGAGATTATCAAACTAGCGGACGATGCGCTCTATAAGGCAAAAGAGAGCGGAAGAAATTGTTTGATTTGTGACTAAAGCAAGCGGAGATTTTCCGCTCGCTTTAGAAAGCATTAGTGAAGGTCGCTGTTGAGTTTGATCTCGCGTTTAGAACGTGCGGCTTGAATCATTCCGTTAACGCTGTTTTGACGGAAATGAATCCCGTTAAGTCCTGAGAGGTCTAAGCCTTTAAAGAAAACGATCTCTTCTTTGTCGGCTTTTTTCAAGTGTTTCGCTTTGGGATTGGCTTCGATGATTTTAACGAGCTCTTTCGCGCTAACGCCGACTTTCGTTCCCTCTAAAATCGCAATACCCGCATCAACGATACATGCATCGCCCAAAGGAATGCCCGTTACCGAGTTTGCGCCGAGCAAGGTGTTTTCGCCGATACTGACGGGATTGCCGTTCGTACCGCTTAGAACGCCTAAGATGCTCGCACCGCCGCCCACGTCGCTGCCTTTACCGACGACGACCGAAGAGCTGATGCGTCCCTCGACCATCACCGCACCCGTCGTTCCGGCGTTGAAATTGACGTAACTTGCACCGGGCATAATGGTCGTTCCCGAATGTAAATGCGCTCCCATACGAACTTTACTGGCGTCTAGCACGCGCGTATTGTCCGCAGGAATGACATGTGAGAGGTAACGCGGGAATTTATCGACCGACTCGATCATCGGATAATTACCGTAAAGCTTCATCTCGACTTCATGCATACGAAGCCATTCAAGTTCGATAGGCTGTCCGAATGACCATGCAACGTTTTCGAGTACGCCGAACGCTCCGGTAAGATTTAAAGAGCGTAAAGCGGCTTTACCCGTTGAAAGAGCGTAAAGTTTGAGGTAGACCGATTCGGGACTGAGCGGCTTATCGTCTTCAAAAATAAACACGATACGATACTCTTTTTTCAATTTTTCGGTCTGCGCAATCCAATCGAGCGTTTTAATCACTTGCACGTTTTTATGTGCATCGCCGAATGCTTTATTCAGATAAGGCGTAAACGCGTTCATCGCATTTTTAACAAACTTTTTCTTCACGTCGCAAACGTATTCGCTTCCGCTAAAATCAATCTCGACGCCGCTTTCTTGCAACGCTGCGATCAAGATGGCCGCCGAACCGAAATTTTCGTTCCAGTTTACGACGGGAAACGTGGCTTGTAAAATTTTATGCGGATTGAGTTGTCCGCGATCCACTCGAGCGATACCGAACGCAATCGGTTTTTTATACCCTTCTTGCGCTTCAATCTCGCCGACTAACGCTTTGAAATCGGCTTCGTCAACCGTCATACGTAATGCCATATCTCTTTATCCTTTTTTTTAATGTTGGGAACAAGCGCTCGGGCTTCCGTTGATACCCATCGTCGGTTGGATCGCTTCGTTGCTTGCGCCGCCCTCTTCGTTGACTTTCTCAATGCATTCCCATAGTTTTCGAGCAGACGCTTGGTAGCGTTTCGCCGTTTCACTCTCGGGATGGAAAAACGTGACCGGTTTTCCGGCATCGCCGCCTTCACGAACGGCAGGCTCGATAGGAATCTCCCCGATAACGATCGTCTCGAATTTTTCCGCCAACGGCTTGGTCGTACCTTTACCGAAAATATCGTACTCTTTATGTGTCTCGGGACAGATAAAACCGCTCATATTTTCCATAATACCTGCAATCGGAATGTGCAATTTTTGGAACATGTCAAGGCTTCTCTCGGTATCGTCGAGTGCGACTTGTTGCGGCGTAGTAACGCAAATACCCGCCGTCACCGGAACGCTTTGAGCCAAGGTAAGTTGTGCATCGCCGGTTCCCGGAGGCATATCGATAAACAAAACGTCCAAATCGCTCCATAAAATATCGCGTAAGAGCTGCTCAATCGCTTTCATAATCATCGCTCCGCGCCAAATCAACGACTGACCGCTTTCCATTAAAGAGCCCATACTCATCATCTCTACGCCGTACGCAACGATAGGCTTGACTTTTTGACCGACGATTTCGGGATGTTGATCGACCGCTCCCATCATACGAGGCACGTTTGGACCGTAAATATCGGCATCTAAAAGTCCGACTTTTTTGCCTTGGCTTGCCATAGCAATCGCCAAGTTCACGGTCGTCGTCGTTTTACCGACACCGCCTTTCCCCGAACTAACCATCACGAAATTTTTAATGTGCGGAGCCATATTTTTACCCGATTGCGAATTGCTTTTTTCAACCGGAGGTTTGGGCTGTTTAACGACAACGTCGACACGTGCCGCGCCGAGTGCATCAATTTCTTTTTCAATATTGGCTTTTAATTCGTCACCTACTTCTTTACTAGAGGAGACGATATCGACTTCAACATAAACATTATTCTCTGAAACTTCGACGCTTTTGACAAAACCGAATGTCACGATATCCTTTTCAAATCCGGGATATTTTACGCCACCTAATGCCTTTAATACCACATCTTTATTCAACATTATTCAACCTTTGAGGTAAGTGATGATGGAATTTAACACAAAAAAGATAAAAAAAAGCTTTCAAAATGTATAATATCGTAACACTTCAGAAAAAAGGACAAAGTTTGCCCGATTTAACGCTTATAATGTTGGGAGCGGGAAGTTCCTCACGTTTTAATCGGCGTGTTAAGAAGCAGTGGCTACGCATAGGCGACCTGCCTTTATGGCTTTTTGCCACACAAAACCTTCAACAACATCTCCCTTTTGCCCGCACGATCGTAACGACAAGCCCCGATGAACGTTTTTATGCCGAAAAATTTAGCGACGCTATCTGTTTTATTGAGGGCGGAGAGACAAGGCAAGCCTCTTTGAAAAACGCACTCTTACATGTCAATACGCCCTACGTCTTGGTTAGCGACATCGCACGAGCCTGCATCGATCAAGCGCTTTTGATGCGCCTTTTGGACGCCAAAGAGAGTGCCGATATCGTCGTACCGTACCTTAATGTCGTCGATACGGTCGTATACGAACACCAAACCATCGAGCGTGAAGACGTCAAACTGATCCAAACGCCGCAACTCTCAAAAACGGAGGTTTTGCGAAAAGCGTTGGAAACGCCGATTGCCTATACCGACGATAGCAGTGCAATCAAAGCGATCGGCGGAAGCGTCGCTTACGTCTTAGGCAACGCGAATGCCAAAAAGCTGACATGTCAAGAAGATTTAGCCTCTTTAGCGTGCTTGATGCCCCCCTCTTCGGATCACTTTACGGGTTACGGCTTCGACGTCCATGCGTATGAAGAAGGCAAAGTGATGATGCTCGGCGGCGTTGAAGTGCACCCCGACATCGGCTTTAAAGCACATTCCGACGGCGATGTGGCAATTCACGCTTTAATCGACGCGCTTTTAGGTGCAGCGGGAGCCGGCGACATCGGCGAACTCTTTCCCGATAACGATCTACGGTACAAAAATATCGATTCGAAAATACTCTTACGCGAAGTATGCTCCTTTTTAGCCAAAGTCGGTTTTACGATCACTCATTGCGATCTTACGGTAATGGCGGAATTTCCAAGGCTGAGCGGTTTTAAAGATCCCATACGCTTTTGCCTTGCCGACATTTTAGGCATTGCGCCCGTTCACGTCAACGTCAAAGCGACGACAACGGAAAAATTGGGATTCGTGGGCAGAAAAGAAGGTGTTGCGGTCAGTGCAACGGCTACGTTAAAATACTATGATTGGAAGAATAGATGAAGATTTTAATCGTTGAAAATGAGATTTACCTCGCTCAAAGTATCGCCTCTAAGTTAATGGAAATCGGGCATATCTGTGAAATCGCTACCAGCATTAAAGATGCGCTCAAAGATGAAAAGTACGACGCAATTTTACTCTCTACGAATATTTCGGGACAAAATTTTTACCCCGTTATCGAAAAGCACCGTGCGTCCATTATTATTTTAATGATCTCCTACATCAGCAACGACACCGTTACCAACCCGATCAAAGCCGGTGCATGCGACTATATCCAAAAACCTTTTATGATCGAAGAGTTGATTCGCAAACTTCAACATCTCAACCAATTTAAAAGCCTCAAAAAAGAGAACGAAACCTACAAGGAGTATGTTAAGAACCTCTTTAGTAGCGCGCATTTAGACCCTTTGGATAAAAAAACGAAATTTCCGATCTTGATTAAAACGAACTTTCAAAAACATGCCGACACCCTTGTCTTTAACTACGCCAATTCCCAAAACGAAACGTTTAGTTTTATTTCGTTGATGCACCCTAACGCCTTTGAAAAGATTACCCGCGCCGATAGTGAGGAGTTACTCTACATCGTCGATCTTCAGAACCTCAAAAAGAGCGAAAAACTCAAAATCTACGCTATGATCGAAGGCAAACGTGCTATTATATGCAGTACCGACCCGAACGAAGAGAGCGACTTGAATACGATCGAAATCACCAGCGACAGTAAAATCTTGGATCAAGGCGATATTTTATGTATCGACGATTACGTGAAATACGTGATTTGTAATTTTCAACATAAATTCCCCGATACCGAGCTCTCGAAAAAATTAGGCATATCACGTAAAAGTTTATGGGAAAAAAGGAAGAAGTATGGAATCAACAAGAAAAAATAATCGGCAACTCTTCTTAGACAAAGAGTTTATCGCCACCCTAGCCCTCGCTAAAGAAGGCATCTTGCATCCCGTAGACAAGCTGATGAATAAAGCCGAATACGAAGAGGTCGCTCAAAGCGGCTATTACAAAGGAAAACCCTTCCCCTTTCCGTTTATCATCGCACCCGCCGGAGAAAAAAACCGAGAAATTCTCACTACCGCGTACAAAGGCGAACCGCTTGATTTTATCGTCGACGGAAAGATCAAAGGAACGATCATCGTCGATGAAGTCTTTGAAGTCGATAAAAAACGACGCATCGAACAAATTTTCGGAACGTACGACGTTTCCAATCCCGAAACGCTGACCTTTTTAAAACGTCTCGGAGACGTTGCCGTTTGCGGAGAATACGAACTCGTTTTCGACGATATTAAAAACGTTAAAGCCAAAATTGCCGATGCCAAAGAACAACTCGGTGCCAAAAACGTCTCGGCGATCATGATCAACGCCAATCCTTTTCACAGAGCGCATGAACGCGTGATGCGTATTACGTTGGAAAAATGCGATATGCTCGTGATTTTTCTGCTCAAACCTTACAAACAAGACATTCTCTCCTACGATTTACGCTTTAAAGCGTTGCAGTATTTTGTCGACAACTATTTGCCGAAAAATCGCGTCGTGATCGTCCCGTTTGAGAATACCTACCTTTTTTCAAGCTATAAAAATGCCGTCTTAGATGCTATTTGCGCTTCGAATTTCGGGTGTAACAAACTGATCTTAGGGCAAAATCACAGCGGTATCGGCGCGTACTACGACAAAAACGAAATGCGATCTATTTTAAATCACTACAAAGATTTAGAGATCGACGTCGAGATTATTACCGAATTTGTTTACTGTAACGAATGCAAAACGCTGGTGAGCACCAATACGTGTCCTCACGGCGCGCATCACCACATCAAGTACCATGCCGAATCGCTTTTGGAAATTCTCAAAGCCGGTATGCTACCTCCCGCGATTTTTATGCGCAAGGATATTTCGGCACTCATTTTAAGCGAACTCTTTAAAAAGCGTTTCGAGAATATCGGTAAAATTTACGATGCGATTTTCCCGAACAGCGGATTGTTGGAAAACCATGACGAACGCGAATTTTACCTTGAGCTGATGCGCTTGCACCAAACCACTTCACTGACTTAGGATTTTCATGCCCAATAGCTTTTTAACCTTTTTTTACAGCGGACTCTCCCCCAAAGCACCCGGAACGGCGGGGAGTTTGCTTGCCACCGTTTTAGGCGTCGTCCTGATACGCTATATTTCGATGGAAACGTTGGTATTGCTGACGATTTTAGTGACGATGATCGCTTTTAAACAGATTAACGCGTACGAAGAACAAAGCGGCAATCACGACGATTCCCGCATCGTCATCGACGAAGTCGTCGGCGTGTGGATCGCATTGATCCTCAGTTCGCAAACCCTGATTCAAATCGTTTTAAGTTTTCTCTTTTTTAGGCTCTACGACATTTGGAAACCCTCTTTAATCGGACGCATCGATCGCAACGTTAAAGGCGCGCTCGGCGTGATGGGAGACGACATGTTAGCGGGTGTACTTGCGGGTATCAGCAGTGCCGCACTCTACCAACTTGTAACGCCTTTAATCTAAAAAATTACTTTTCCCCCGTAGCAGAGCCGTAAGGAAGGTGCGATTATACTATAGACGTCATTACTTTACTCGAAAGGATCGTCTATGAGGCATATCGTACTTTTTTTAAGTGCTACGGCGCTTTTCTTCTCGTTTGCGCATGCAAAAGAATTCGTCATCGACAATACGCACTCCAATATCGGATTTAGCATCAAACATATGATGATATCCAACGTCAAAGGTTCGTTTGAAAACTACTCCGCCGATATCGACTACGACGTCGATAAGAAGGTTTTTACCAAACTCAACGCCAAGATCAACGCCTCTTCGATCGATACGGGCATTACCAAACGCGACGATCACTTGCGAAGTGCGGATTTTTTCAACGTCGACCAGTTTAAAACGATCGATTTTACGATGAGCGGCTATAAAGACGGAAAAGTCTACGGCAAGCTTTCGATGCACGGCGTTACGAAAGAAGTCGTCTTAAATGCAACCGTTCACGGAGTCGTTAAAGACTTTCAAGGACATCAACGCATCGGTTTTAGCTTGGAAGGGCAAATCAACCGCAAAGATTTCGGATTGAATTGGAATAAACTCTTAGAAGGCGGCGGCTTAACGGTCGACGAGATCGTCAAAATCGCGATAGAAGTCGAAGCGATCGAATTATAAAAGTTTAAATCCTTCCGTTTCAAACACTCCTGCGAAGCTTACAAAAGCCTCTTTTTGAGCTTCGCTGAGCGTCATCTTCCAATAAGCCCCTTGCGTATCGAACGTGCGTTGAAATAGAAGCATTTGCGTGCTACAGTAATGTTCAAAACGCGCGAGAAGCGCAAAAGGCGTAAAAAATTCTACCGCGGTTTGAAACTCGAACGTCACAAGCGTCGAAGCAGCGATCGCCTCTTTGGCGGCATTGCCGTACGCACGCACCAAACCGCCCGTTCCCAGTTTGATACCTCCGAAATAACGAACGATCAAAATGCCCGCATTGACGATTTCAAAACCTCGCATCACGCTTAAAATCGGAGGTCCCGACGTTCCTTTCGGTTCGCCGTCGTCACTGTTGTTTTCAACGATTTGACGGTATTCGTTAAAAACCCTTTTAGCCCAAACGATGTGCGCGGCTTTGGGATGTTCGTTTTTTAATCTGACATGTAAAGCCTCAAACGCTTCTATCGGGCACAAAAACGCTATAAACGTCGACTTTTTTTCTTCCGACGAAGCATGGTAAACGGCTTGCACCGTCTGCATCAGCACTTCTCGATAATCACGCGAATATCGGCGGGTTTGGCATGATAGGGCGAAGATGTCACGATACAATCGGCTCCCGCTTGAGCGTATTCGCCGATATTTTTCTCGTTCACGCCGCCCGTTGCGGAAAAGAAGACGGAAGGAACTTCGCGGCGTACCGACGCGACGCATGCGCTAAACTCTTCGGGCGTCATTTTTTCACACTGCAAAATATCCGCGCCTAAACGCGCAAAATAGAGTGCTTCGTCTGCATTTTCGACCTCGACGACGATTTTCTTTTCCAAAAATTGTTGTTTCATTTTACGAAATTGTGCTTCAAACGATGCCTTGTCGTCGAAAAAAACACGATGCTGTTTAAAAACCAAAATAGAGTCGTACAATCCCAAACGATGATGTGCTCCGCCGCCGGCGTATACGGCTTGAAGGGCTAATTCTTTGGTACGGGGAAAAATTTTACGCGTGGTCAAAAGTTCGATATGCGGATTGTAAAGGCGTGCTTGCGTGAGCATCTCGGATGTTTTCGTCGCAATCCCGCACAAATATTCTAAAATATTCTGACACACTTTCCAAACCTGATGAACTTGTGCCGCACTTCCGTAAGCTTCTAAAATGAGTGTATTCGCTTCCACAAAATCGCCGCTTTTACAAAAGCGTTTGACGCTCAGATGCATCTCTTTGCACATCGTCTCGACGATTTCCGCACCGCATAAAACGACCGGACGTTTCGGTGCAAAGGTAATTTTTGCATCCAAATCTCCGATGCCTAGACCTACGGTCGTTACATCCATCAAGCCGATATCTTCTCGAATCATATCCATCATAACGTATAACCTTTGTCTATTAAAATCATTTTTTTATTTTAACGAAAGTTTCTATTGCCTAACTTTAATCCATTGCTTCCATTATCCCTAAAAAGACTTTGTTTCGATGGGTTAAAGCACTTTATCGCGGCGTTCTAAAAAATGCAATGCCGCAAATACCGCTAAAGAGACGACGATCAAAATCGAACACAAGCTTAAAGCAAGCGGGTAATCTCCGTCGAAAACGGCATTGTAGATCGCAAGCGAGATCGTATCGGTTTTACCGACGATATTACCTCCCAACATCAGCGTAATGCCGACTTCGCCAAGGGCGCGGGCAAGAGCGATCAACAGTGCGGCAATCAGGCTTTTACGAATGGAGGGTAAGACGATAAAACATAAGGTGTAAAGGGGCGATTTTCCGCTCATGTACGCGGCTTCTTTGATCGCCTTGGGGAAGAGTTCTATCGCCGATTGTAGCGGTTTAACCATCAAAGGAAGTGCTGCAACAAATCCCGCTAATACGAGCCCTTTAAAATCAAAAATAAAACGAATGCCTATTTGGTTCAAATACGTGCCGATCCAGCCGTATTTTCCCAGTAAAAGTAAAAGCAAAAAACCGATCGCGATCGGCGGAAAAATCAAGGGCAAGGTCACGAGTGTTTCTAAAAACCATTTGTATTTGAGTTCTTCTTTCGAGAGCAAATATGCTAAAGGAATGCCTAAAACCACTAAAAGCAGTCCGACACATCCCAATGTTTTGAGGCTTAGCACCAAAGGGTGCCAAACCTGCATCCACTCAAAGCCCATATTTTTCGAATACGGCTTTGGCTTCGGGCGTTTTCAAAAACGCTTTAAACTGACGACATGTAGCATCGCTTTCACAGGCTTTCAAACTACCGGCGACGATCTCGATTTTACCGTAGTAGTGTTCCGGAATTTTGACGTAACCGCCGATTTTATCAAAACTATCCAGCGCGGCGGTTAGGTTCATAATGCCCGCATCCACTTCGTGCGAACCGACATACGCGCTCACTTGCGGAACGGTTGCGACGACGATGAGTTTGTCTTTGACTTTGTCCGTCAATTTTGCATTCTCTAAAAACTCGATACCCGCATCGCCGTAAATCGCTTTTTTCGCTTCGGGCATTCCTACGCTCTTAATCGAAGCATCGGCAATGTCCTCTGCTTTTTCAAGATGCACTCCCTTAGCGTATGCGATGACCGCTTTGCCTTCTCCGATCGTTTGATACTCGACGAACGCTAACTCTTTTTGCTTTTCCAAAAACTTTTTATCGGCAATCACGACGGCAATATCCATCTGTTTGGCTTGGGCAAAAATTTGCGCCATATTGCCGTAAATCGCTTCGACTTTCGGATATTTCGCTTCGTAGAGTTTGAGGACTTCTTGGACGGGTTTTTTATACCCTGCACCCGCGGCGATTTTTAGCGCATCGGCATACGAACAAACCGACAATAATGCGCTTGCGAGCAAGCCAACGTACCATCTCTTCATCTTAGAGCTCCTTATTTCTTATGTAAAATCGGTGCAAATGCTTTCGTACCGATATTGACGATATCTCCCGCACGCAAATTTTGCGCCTCGCCCTCGTCCAATACGACTTCGACGATTTGTTGACCGATCGCAACGATCGCGACATAAATCACGTCGACTTTCACAATGTCTAAAAGCTCGCCCTCAAACGAAAATTTTTGACTGCCTTGCGTACGCAGCAACACGCTTTTAGCATCGCCGTCTTGAACGATTTTTCCTTGAGAGAGAACGACGACGCGAGAGCTAAGCTTATACATCTCGCTTGGATCGTGACTGACCATGATCGTCGTCGTTTCAAACGCTTTGTGTAAACTGAGTATTTCATGCTGAAGCTTGGTTCGCATCGAAGGATCGAGTGCCGAGAGCGGTTCGTCCATCAATAAAAGCTTCGGTCGGTTCATCATCGCGCGACACAAACTCACGCGCTGTTTTTGTCCGCCCGAAAGCGTTGCCGGTTTTCGATGCGCCAGTTCGCTTAGCTCTGTCATTTCAAGAAGTTGCTCTGCTAAAGCTTTGTCTTTTTTAACGAAAAGCAGGTTTTCCAAAACACTCATATTCGGGAAAAGCGCATAGTCTTGAAAAACAAAACCGATCCCGCGTTTTTGCGGCGCACGGTAAACGTTTTGATCGAGCCAAACCTCCCCGTCGACGCAAATACGACCTTTGGCTTTTTCCAATCCCGCGATAATACGAAGCAATGTCGTTTTACCGCTACCGCTTTGACCCGACAAAGCGACAAAGCTTTGCCGATCAATACGAAGGTCGATGCAAAGATCCATCTTTCCTAAAGAGCCTAAAAGCTCTTTTTCGATGCTGATTTCGATCATGATAGACCACCGAAATGGCTGTTCTGTTTACGGTTAAACATATACACCGATAACAAAACACAAAAACTAATGAATACCATTATGCCGCTATAGATATGCGCACCTTGGTAATCCATAATCTCAACCATCTCGTAAATGGCAACCGATGCGACTTTGGTTTCACTCGGAATACTCCCGCCCACCATTAACACAACGCCGAATTCGCCGACCGTATGAGCAAACGTAATGACGACGGCGGTAAGCATAGAGGGTTTAATATTGGGCAGCGCGACGCGAAAAAGCGTAGAGAGATTGCTTTTACCGGCAATATAAGAAGCTTCGAGCATATTTTTCGGTAGAGCTTCAAAGCCGCTTTGTAAAGGTTGTACCATAAAAGGGAGAGAATAAAAACAACTTGCTACAACCAAACCCGTAAAATTAAAAACTAATTTTATACCGAACACGTCTCTAAAAAATTGACCGATAGGAGAGTGAAACGAAAGAGTGAACAGAATATAAAAACCTAAAACAGAAGGAGGCAAAACAATAGGCAGAGCGGTTATTGCTTCAAAAATAGGCTTATAACGTGACCGAGTCTGCGATAATTTCCATGCTAAAAACAATGAAATAATCAAGAGGATAACCGTTGTGATGCTCGCAAGCTTGAATGAAATGAAAAATGGGGTCAATTCCAATGCCGTTATTTTTTCAAACATCGAGAACCTCCGTGATAAAGACTTCGCTCGCCTTCATCAATAAGACGACTTCATCGCCCACCTGTAAACGCATGCGTTTGCACGATGCCATCGTCATGAGGCTTTGCATCACAGACGAACCGACATGTAGCTCGACGTTACACAAAAGCGTTCCTTCTTCGATACGATGAACCGTTGCGTGAATTTGATTGGAGTAGCTCAATTCTCCCGAAAGATTTTTGGCGATAGCAACGTGGGAAGGTTTGACGCCTAAGATAACGTTCGAACCTACATGTACGTTTTTAGGCAGCTCCAATCCCATCATTTTGAGGGAGTAATTTTCCCCCTCAAAATGCACGATATGAAGATTTTGTGCTTCTTCGATTCGACTGATACGTGCCGGTAGCTTATTCATTCACCAAATATCCGTAGCTTTTGAAGATTTTTTTGGCGGGAACACTCAAAATAAAATCGTAAAACGCTTTGGCTTCCGCGTTATGCTCGGCTTGTTTCAAGACGACGATACCTTGTGCAATCGGCGTATAGAGTTTTGCATCGACCATCACCCACTCTTTGCCCTCTTTATAATTTTTCATTTTATCGCTGTAAAATGCCGATGCATTGACAAATCCTACGTCAGCCGCGGTTAGCGCAAACTGTAAAGCCTGTCCGATGCTGTCGCCGTAAACCAATTTGGGCTCGGTTTTTTCAAATACTTTGGCAGTTTTAAACGCTTCGACGCTCGCCGTTCCGTACGGTGCGGTCGTTGGATTGGCAATAGCGACCTTTTCGACTTTCGGATCGTTTAAAACCGCCATTCCTCGGCTCAGATCCAACCCTTTCGTACTCACCATCGCTAAAGCACCGCTAGCGTACACGACCGGTTTGGTGATCGCAAAGTGTTCCGCATAAAGGTTTTCGGGGAATTTCATATCCGCGCTTAAAAAAAGATCGAACGGCGCGCCGCTTTTAATTTGCGTCGTAAATTTTCCGCTTGCCCCTAAAATCGTATTGACCTTGGTATTGGGGTTGGTTTTGGCAAACTCCGTTTTTAAAACCTCAATCGCATCGCTCAGATTTGCCGCAACGGCAACGCTGATTTCTCCCGCAAGAAGGGAGACGGAAAGAAGAACGCTTGAAAGAAAAAACTTTAACATGTAAACTCCTTAGAATAATTTTATTTTCCGATTAAGATACTGCTGGATTTAATGATGGCGCATACCCGTGAGCCGACGCAAAGAGCAAGGCTTTTCACCGACTCGGTCGTGATGGTAGCGACGATCACGTCGTTTTGCCCGATGTCGACGCTCACTTGGGCATTGACTTCGCCGAGTTTGACGTCGGTGACCATGCCTAAAAGTTTATTGCGCGCACTGGTCGCAAGTTCGATTTGATTCGAAATCAATACCGAAGAGGCTTTGATAATACCGACAACCTCGTCGCCGATAGTTAACCCCATCTCTTCCACCGCGCTATGCGTAATGTTCGAGACTAAAATCACGCCGCTTTTAAGAACGATGCTAACTTCCGCATTCACTTTTGCCAGCTTAATGTCGCCTATTTTTCCCATTAACTGATTTCGTGCACTGATTTGCATGGCTATCCTTTGTATGTGTTTAAGAAAACCTTTTTCAAAATTACCCACATCAGAAAGCCGATTTAAAAACCTCTCATACTCTTTTTTTAAAACGGCGTAGTTGGCAACGACCTCTTGCCCGAAAGAAGTCAGCGTCGTTCCGCCGCCGCCGCTTCCTCCCGTTACGCGTACGACCAAAGGATGATCCGAGAGGTTGTTCATCGTGTCGACGGCTTCCCAAGCCGCTTTGTAACTAAGGCCGACGCTTTTGGCGGCACTGCTGATCGATCCCGTCGTTGCGATCGCCTCTAAAAGCCGAATCCGCTTTTCAAGGAGTGCCGGTTTATCAAAGCTTAAAAGTCCCGTACCGAAGTTTTCCATAACGTCCTCTATCCTTATGTAGTTGTAGTATATAACGATGGATCGAAATAACCTTAAAACGGTTAAACATCGATGCATTATAACGTTATTACCTTAAAAGATATAACGACTTTATGATGAATTTTTACTCACCAAAACGCTTTAACGATCGTGAAGACGCCTCAATGCTTTTCTAAAACGACGTAATTTGAGCAAAACGGCTATTTTAGCCGTTTCAAAAAGATAGACTTAAGGTTTTTTGATTAAAATGAAAAAAATTTTTTTTGAAAAGAGTCCCATGATCCGACCGTTATTGACGCTTTTTTGCGGAACAACCCTTTTAGTCACCGGTTTGAGTGCAGCCTATTTAGATAAAGAAACAGCCGACCGTATTAAAAAAAATACCGATGCGATTATTGCAAAAGATTTGAACAATAAACAACTTATTTTTGCCAAAGACGAACAAAAAATCAACCAACCCGCAAGTTTGACGAAAATCATGACGGCGATGTTGGCGATCGAAAGCGGACGCATGAACGACGTCGTGACGATTACGCGGGAGATGATTCAAGTCGAACCCACCAAAGCCAACTTACGCGTCGGCGAAAAATTTTATTTACGAGACCTCGTCAAAGCGGCGATGGTTATGTCCGCTAACGATGCGGCAATGTCGATCGGCGTCTATTTAGGCGACGGCGACGTGGACAATTTTGTCAAACAAATGAACCAAAAAGCCAAAAAAATCGGTATGAAAAATACCAATTTTACCAATCCGTGCGGTTTTGACATCGGCAACCACTACTCGACCGCCCAAGATTTATTGGCACTCAGCGAATACGCGATCAAAAACAGCCAGTTCAACGATATGGCAAAACTCAAACGCCATGATTTTAGGGCACTCAATACCAAACGCAGTTATGCGGCATACACGCACAATAAATTGCTCAACAACTACAAATATGCGGTCGGAATCAAAACGGGATACACGCAAAAAGCAGGACCGTGCCTCATCGCACGCGCCAAAAAAGATAACAAAGATATTTTGGTCGTCATGCTCAATTCCGAACACCGTTGGAACGATATTAAAACCATTTTCGAAGACGTGCTCCCCGATATTACCGAAGATAAACCCGTTGCGAAAAAAGCGGTCGTAACGCCGAAGAAGGCGACGAAGAAGGCGTCTTCGGCAAAAAAAAAGGCTCAAAAGCTCGCTTAGCCGAGCTTTTTAAAGCCAAATAAGTCGAGAGCTTAACGGCTCAAATCTTTTGCTCTTTCGTACGCGGCATCCATTGCTTTGATGAAACTGTCGCGCACTTTGCCCTCTTCCAATTTCATATATCCGGCAACCGTCGTGCCCGCCGGCGACATGACTTTATCTTTCAACAGTGCGGGATGTTCACTTTTTAAAAGTTCGCCGATTCCCTCAAACAATGCCGCGATCATCGGAAACGTCAATTCCCGCTTGAGTCCCAAATTGACCGCGCCGTCGCTTAACGCTTCGGCAACCAAAGCAATCCAAGCCGGCGCACATCCTCCAAGCCCCATCGCTATATCAAGCTCTTTTTCGCTTCCAAGCCAAAAGCAGCTGCCGATCGTCTCCAAGACTTCCAAAGCGACAGGCTTTAACGCTTCGTCGCCGCATAAAGAGGTGACGGATTTACGCACCGATGCCGCCATATTAGGCATAGCGCGTACGTAATGTCGAGCTTGAATTCCCTCTTTAAGTTGCGCTAAGCTTACACCCGCCATAATCGAGATAACGCCTTGTGCGACGCCTTGCGTTCGTAAAGCGGGAAACGACTGGGGTTTGATCGCCAAAATAACGACATAGTCCTCTAGCGAAGGCGTTTCGTTCACGATCGTTACGTTCGGAAACATCTCTTTTAAAACGTGCGCGCGTTTTTCGTTTTGTTCTACGACCGTAATATCTTTGACATGTAAGCTTTGAAGCATCGCTCCGCCCATATTTCCGGCACCGATTAACAGTAATTTCATACCCTATCCTCGTTTTTAAAAAAATTATAACGCAAATTTCGTTAAGTCCGCTTTTGAGTCTGCCGTAACCCTTGTGAAACCAAAAAACGTTATACTATGTTTACTTTATGCAAGGATCGTACAATGGCTCAAACGCTGCCGCTTGTTTCAATTTATCTTCCCAAGCCTTACCGCAAAGACGAAATTGAAACGCGTTTGGCCTGTTCGATGAAAAAAGGAATCGAACAGGCGTTTTACACCGAATATAAAGAGACCTATCTTGTGTACACGCGCTTTAACGTCATTACGTTTATCAACTGGGACAAAGATTCGATTGTCAAAGCTTTGGAAAAGCTCGGTGT
This sequence comes from Sulfurospirillum sp. MES, assembly GCF_000789415.1. Classification (NCBI taxonomy): domain Bacteria; kingdom Pseudomonadati; phylum Campylobacterota; class Epsilonproteobacteria; order Campylobacterales; family Sulfurospirillaceae; genus Sulfurospirillum; species Sulfurospirillum sp. MES. The sequence continues at coordinate 58,575 of NZ_JSEC01000004.1, forward strand.
CGAAAATGCACAAGCGTTTGAGCGGCACTATCTTTATCAAGATTACCCTATCGAAATTGATGCCTCGCTCTCTAGCGCATGCAACGTTTATAACGAACGCATCGTCTTAAAAGAACCCTTAACACTTTATCTCGTTATTATCGCATTGATCGTTTCGCAAAGCGTCGGACTCGAAAAATACGAACAAGATTTGAGCCTTCATTTTGAAGAGAGTCAACGTTTATTGGATTTAACGCAGCACTATTCGCTCTTTCGCCGTTCCAAAATCATCGTTTTCGCACGCACCTTAAGTGCCATCCAACACGCAATGGTGAGCGACCTGTTTTTACTCGACAAACCCAACATTTTATGGGACAACGCGGAAGCCGAAAAACTTTACAACCGCCTGTCGTCGATTTTGGAACTGAAAGATCGCTTTGAAATCGTCGAACACAAACTCTCGCATCTCAAAGACGATATTTCCATGTCACTCGATCTGATTAACCATAGGCATAGCGAAGTTTTAGAGTGGATTATTATCGTACTGATCGGTTTTGAAATCGTTATGGGCCTGATTGAATTCTTCAAAGCCTGATAGACGACTTTTGTTCTTTGCAAACAAGCAAGTCGCCTAATGCTTCGCTACAACCTTATTCACGATCTTTCGAACAATCGGGACAACCGTTAAAACGGCAGGAAAAGCTACAACATACGCTCTCCAAAACGCCTGAAACCATTTCATCCCAAAACCGTCGATCAAACCGACGTTAATCAACGTGATCACAAACGACATCAAAAGGGTCATAAAAAAAGATATCAAAAAAGCAAAGGTGATAAACTCATACTTTTTGGGGATCAAACGTACCTCCTACGATTTGAATTTCGTGTTTCGGGTAAGAAACGGCAATGCCTTCGTCTCGCAACGCTTGATAAATCGCCAAATTAACGTCGTATTGCGTTTTAAAATAACGCTTCGTCGGAACCCAATAACGAAGTCCGATTTCAATCGCGCCTTGCGCCAATTGCGCGATGCCGACCAAGGGTGGATGCGTTTGTGAAACGTCGGGACAAGCATTGAGCGTCGTTTGAATCAACGCAATCGCCTTAAGCGGATCGCTTTCGTACGGCAGAAACAATCGACTCTCAACAACTCGTTCCTCAAACGAATTAACCAAAATATCGCCGATCATCTTTTTATTAGGAACGCTGATGAGCTCTTCGTCTTCGTTACGAAGCATCGTATACGAGAGCTTAATCTCCTCCACCACGCCGTAAACGCCTGCAACCAAGAGCGTATCGCCGACTTTAAACGGGCGCGAAACGATCAGCAAAACACCCGCGGCATAATTAGAAACGCTTCCTTGCAACGCCAATCCGGCCGTGAGCGAAGCTGCGCCGATTGCCGCAACGAAAGGTGCGATCGAGATACCGACTTTGCCTAAGGCAATTACGATCATCGCCGTTAAAACCAATACTTTGGCGACGTTCGCTAAAAAGCGCGCCAAGGTCATATCCAAGCGATATTTCGCAAACAAACGCATCAAAAGCGCGTAAACGTATTTTGCCCCGAACCATCCGATCACGACGACGATCAGCGCACCGATAAGCTGGAAACTGTACTGCGTCAAAAACTCGATCACGACGCCGTAGACTTTTTGAAGGCTTTTAAGTTCGTGTTCCACTTCGTTCTCCTTCAGTTTATTATCTTTTGACACGCCTTTAGAGCTAAGCTCTAAACGCTACGTTAACACTGGGTTCTCTCACGCAGAGTGCCCGTGCACCTTCGGTGCTTTTTATCCGACATCTTGCAAATTTTAGGGTGAAAAGGTTTATTTCAATACCCAAAGCATAGCATACTCTCTCTTAACGTTTTTTTCGAAATGAAATGAACATATGTAAAAGGATAAAAAATATCTGAATATTTCATGCTAGAGTCAAATCGTCTGGTTTTTATTAATTAAAATAAATTATTATTCTAATCAAATAAATCTATAAAAAGGAAAAAATATGACAAAAACCGTTTACATGGACAAATACCCGATCTTTAGTTTGAGTATCGAAAAGAGCGAGTGTAAATACGATACGATCGAGGCTATTTTGGAGGCGTTAAAAGCGAAAGTCGAAGCCCATCCGATTGCAAAATTTATTGCCGTTTTTAACAATTACGAGCATACCAAAAGCCTTGAAGGGGAAATCGCTCCGGAAATTCTTGATGCTAGAAATCTTGTTTTTTGCTTTGGACAAGCGATTCCGAACTCTAAAATTCTAGCGGTTCGCCCTCGTTCCATCGGCATTTGCGAAACGAAAGAGCGTTTTATTCTCGATTTTCTCGAAGCTCCCAAAGAACAAATGCACGCAACGATGGAAAGCTGGGTCAAATCGCTGATCAACGTCGCCTGAGAACTTTAGGAGAAATCCATGCGCCTTTTATTTGCTTTGTTTGACTTCTATAAAGAGGGTTTTGCACACTTAACCCTCGGCAAAACGCTTTGGAAAATTCTCTTCGTCAAATTGTTGATTATGGCGGTCGTGTTTAAGCTTTTGTTCTTTAACACGACCTTGCACACGCGCTTTTCAAACGACGAGGAGCGGAGTGATTTTGTTTTAGAAAATCTTACGAAGGAGAGCCGATGAGTGAGCTAGCTTCGGTCGATTGGAGTCGCGCTCAGTTTGCGTTGACGGCGATTTACCATTTTTTATTTGTTCCTTTAACGTTGGGATTGAGTTTTATCATTGCGATTATGGAGACGATTTACGTTACCACAAAAGAGAGTGCGTGGAAGAAGATCACGCAATTTTGGATGGGTCTTTTTGCCATCAACTTTGCCATCGGCGTCGCTACGGGATTGATTATGGAATTTGAGTTCGGGACGAACTGGGCAAATTATGCATGGTTTGTCGGCGATATTTTCGGCGCACCTTTAGCAATCGAGGGCATTTTGGCGTTTTTCATGGAATCAACCTTTTTTGCCGTGATGTTTTTCGGCTGGAATAAAGTCGGTCCCAAATTTCACCTTCTCTCAACATGGCTTGTCGCCGTAGGCTCCAATCTTTCGGCTTTTTGGATCTTAGTCGCCAACGGTTGGATGCAGTATCCGATCGGTATGCATTTTAATCCCGCCGCTGCGCGTAACGAGATGGCAAATTTTTTCGACGTCGTTTTTTCTCCCGTCGCTATCGCCAAATTTTTGCATACCGTTGCTAGCGGTTACGTCATCGGCGCGCTTTTCGTTATCGGAATTTCGGCATGGTTTTTACTCAAAAACCGCGACGTGCTTTTTGCCAAACGCTCTTTGGTCGTAGGCGCGTCTTTTGGACTTTTAACCTCTCTTTTTTTAACGATTAGCGGAGATGAGAGTGCATACCAAGTCGCACAACACCAACCGGTCAAACTGGCGGCAATGGAAGGATTGTATCAAGGAGAGTCGCGTGCGGGGATTATCGCGTTTGGCATTTTAAATCCCGATAAACGCCTCGGAGACGATGCACACGAATTTTTAGGCGATATCGAACTGCCTTACATGTTATCGTTACTCGGACATCGAAACGTCGACGCTTTCGTTCCCGGATTGGAAGATTTGGTCTACGGCAATGCGGCACACGGACTCCCCTCGGCTCAAGAACGCATCGATAGCGGGAAGATCGCACTTCATGCTTTAAGCGATTTTAGAACCGCCAAAGCACAAAACGATACGGAGGCGATGAAGACGCACGAAGCGATTTTACAAGCACATATGAAAGATTTCGGTTACGGGTATTTTGAAAAACCCGAACAAATCGTACCGCCGATCGCCCTTTCGTTTTACAGTTTTCACATCATGGTTTCTCTTGGCATGTGGTTTATCGTCCTTTTTGCATTAACGCTTTTCTTGACGCTCAAACGCGACGTTCAAACCCAAAAACCGCTTCTTTACGCCGCTCTTTGGAGCATCCCTTTAGGCTATATTGCCGCCGAGGCGGGTTGGATCGTCGCCGAAGTCGGCAGACAACCATGGGCGATTCAAGATCTGATGCCCACGCACATTGCCGCGACGCATTTAGGAAGCGGAAATATCGCGCTTTCGTTTAGCTTATTTGCACTTTTGTTTACGGCGTTGCTGATTGCCGAAATTAAAATTATGCTGAAGCAAATCGCTATCGGTCCTAACGGAGGTCACTGATGTTTGAAACGCTCTCGTATATCCACCTCCAACAATTATGGTGGATGATTCTTAGTCTCTTAGGCGGCATTTTTGCCTTTTTACTCTTTATTCAAGGCGGTCAAACCTTGTTGTTTAGCCTTCCGCAAAACGAAACCGAAAAGAGCATGCTCGTCAACTCTTTAGGACGTAAATGGGAGCTGGGCTTTACGACGCTCGTTCTTTTCGGCGGTGCGATTTTTGCGGCATTTCCGCTGTTTTACGCCACGAGTTTCGGAGGCGCCTACTGGGTTTGGCTTGCGATTTTGTTTTGTTTCATCGTCCAAGCCGTCAGTTACGAATACCGCAAAAAGCCCCATAATTTTTTAGGGCAAAAAACCTACGAGGTATTTTTATACCTCAACGGTTCGCTCGGCGTAATACTCATAGGCGTTGCGTTAAGCACGCTTTTTAGCGGGGCGTCGTTCCGTCTCGACGAAAATTTCTTCGTCCGGTGGGAAGGCTCGTTTCGGGGTCTTGAAGCCCTGTTCGTACCGCAAAATTATCTTTTGGCATTTGCCCTTTTCTTTTTAGCAAGGTTGTGTGCCGGACTTTACTTTTTAAGCAATATCGCGTCTCAAACCTTACATGTAAGAATTCAATCGATGCTTTTGCGCAATACGCTTTTCTTTTTGCCTTTCTTTCTCGGATTTTTAGCATGGCTTTTTCTCAAAGACGGTTACGGCTACGACGACAACAGCGTCGTATTCATCGTCGCTTTCAAATATTTCGACAACCTTCTTGCGATGCCGCTTGTCGCTTTGATGCTCGTACTCGGCGTTAGCTTCGTGCTCGTCGCGCTTTATCTTGGAATCGCCAAAGCGCATCGGCAAGCGATTAAGCTTATGGGAACGGGTATCGTCCTTGCCGTTACGTCCGTTTTCTTACTCGCGGGATTAAACCAAACGGCATTTTATCCCTCGCTCTCGTCGCTTCAAAGTTCATTGACGATCCAAAACGCCAGCGGCAGTTTTTATACGCTCGTTGCGATGAGTTACGTTGCACTTTTGATCCCTTTCGTCTTATCTTACATCGCTTACGCATGGTACGCAATGGATCGAAAACACATCGACGAAGCCGAAATGACCGATCCGGCGTCGCATCATTATTAAGGAGAAAGTATGGACTATACCGCATCGATTCTATGGCTTATCGCATGGCCGATCGTCATTTTTGCCGCTTACCGTTTTGTTCGTTTTAATTTGAAGCACCTCAAATAGCCAATAAAGAAGCATCGCTTAGATGCTTCTTTCAACTTTTTCGAGATTATTTTTTAAACCATATCTTACATCAAGCATTCACGTGCTACTATCCGACCTATGAATCCTTATTTTTTAATACGATGCTCATGAGCATCCTCCATTCCCTTATTTTTTTCGGTGCGCCTCGGTCGGAAATCGACTCAAACGATTTAAACGATCGCATCAATCTTGAACGCGCCAAAATCTATTTCAGCCATACCAAGATCAGCCTTTTATCGCTTTTTCTCGGCCTTATTATCGGCGTCGTTTTACTCGACTTTTTTAAGGTTTCATGGACCTTAATTACGCTCTGGTCGCTGGCACTTAGCACACTCGGCATCGTGCTGTTTCACTATGAACAACAGGTTCACGCTGTGACGTTAACTCCTCAAAACGTCGGTATCTTGATCGCGAAGCGTTTGGGCATTAGCTTTGGTATCGCATTGGTTTGGGGTCTGTTTATTCCCTTAATGCCCGAATCCTCCAAATTGGCGTACACGCTTTCGTATATCGCGATGTCGACTTTCGTGCATATCGGGTTTTTAAGTTTTAGCCTGATTCCCATGCAGTTTTGCATCAATTTTTTAGGCGTGCTTTTGCCCTTTGAAGCCACGTTAGTCAGCGAATATTTCAAAACCGACGACCCGTTTTTTGCGATCTTGGCGGCCATTTTTATGCTGTGCGAAGGGGTTTTATTTCTCAAAGCACTCGTCAACGCTAAAACCGCCGTACGCGTTATCGTCTTAAACGAAAAACTCAAAGACGAAATTCTTGCATCCGCCGAAGCCAAAAAACGCATCGAATACCTCGCATACCACGACCACCTCACCGGCGTATGGAATCGACGCTACATCGAAAACTTCATCGATGCTTTACGAAAAGAGCGTCGCACGTTCGGTATTATTTTGCTCGATATGAATTATTTTAAAGAGATCAACGATACGTACGGACACGCGTTCGGCGACGAACTCTTGATCGGTTTTGTTCAAACGATGCAACCTACGTTACCGAAATCTGCGTGCTTGGGACGTTTGGGAGGCGACGAGTTTATCGTCGTTCTGAGAGAGTGCCATAGCTATACGGTGCTTGAAGAGACGATGCTCACGCTTAAAGCCCTTTTGAAAAAAGTCTACACGATCAACGCCGTCGAAATCACAAGCAGCACCAGCGTCGGAGCGGCATTATACCCGATCGACGCCAACGACGTCGAAGCCCTCATCCGCCTTGCCGACGAGCGCATGTACGCCGATAAACACAAGGATCACCGTGTTTTTAACCCTTAAGCGAGGCATTATTACGCTGAACGCTCAACCGCGAAAATCGGCAAGATCAAAAGGAAAACCGTACCCTTCAGGCTTGAATTCATAGGGATTTTCGGAAGTTTGCTTTTGAAGTTGTTCGAACATATCAGAGATCGTTTGAGTATTGTTACGCGTAGCGTCGAGTAAAGACTCCGTGCTTATTTTTAAGGAATCTTGGCGCATCTGTGCACGTAATGTTTCTTCATCCTCGCGAGAAATCGTTTTATAAAGCCCGAAATCGTAATTTTGTAGCTTGGTATCATCGTTCAAATCCGCATACTTTTCTAACAAATCTTGATGAAATTTGTTCATATCGCGCAAAACGTTTTTGCGGTAATTTTGTCCGAATTTATCAAGCAATCCTTCTTCCAACGTCACTTTCCCGTCAAGGTTCGTATCCATCATAAGCGTATGTTCCAACTCTTTTTCAATACTGTTTTCAAACGCGACGTATTGGGCAGAAGCGGCACTACTTTTTCCGTTTTGTTGCTCGCTTGCCTCGGTATCTACAAAAAGACTATGAGCGTCAGGCGTCAAATCTAAAGCACGATAATGAGCTCCCGATCCAAGTGAGATCTTCACCAATTTTTTGCCGATATAATCGTAGTTCGTCTGGCGTTCAAATCCAATCGTCAACGTTTTAGCTTCATCCTTTTCGATCAACCCGTTTCCGTCGGTATCGGACGCAGCATAATTACGATCTATCGCGATATTGTGCAACCATCCTGCGACAAATGCTTCCGCTTCTCCATTGAGGCGTAAAACGCCCTCACTGCGCTCGAAAAAGTTGTTCTCTCCGTCAAATTTTTCTTTCAATCTTTCGACATTGGCTTTTGAAAGTTCAAGCGTCATATACGCATTTTTGTTTTCGGGATCGCGGATCACTACGGTACGGTTAGGTTCGTTTTTCTTACTGTCGGAATAGCTCACGTACGTCAGTTTTGATGTATCGACGACCAATTGTTCATTTTTGAGCTCGGCAAGAGAAAGTTTGTGGGAAGAAAATGCTACCGAAGCGTAAATTTCGCCTTCGGTTGATATTTCGGTCGGTAGTTTTTTGAGTGCTTCCAATTCTCGCATACTGAGCTTTACTCTAGGAGTTTTGTATGTTTCCGTTTGTGAGAGAGAAGAGGAAATCGTGAGGCTCACAAATACTCCTTTAGAAAATCTTTTTCTAATATCGACCGATCGAAAAAGTTAATGAGCCTCAATTGTAGCGGCATACATCTTTTTAGCGATTAATACCATTGGGCGTTTTTCATGCTCTCATAATTTTTGCACCCCGCTTCGTCACCTAAACTGCATGCTTGTTGAAACAGTTGGTACGCTTTTTTTTCATTGACGTTGATGCCTTTTCCGCTTAAATACATCATCCCAAGATTCGTACATGTCGATGCGTCGTTTGCGTCGCACGCTTTTTGATAATACAAAACCGCATACGCGTCGTTGCCGTCTTGTTCGTACAAGGTACCCAAATGTGCGCAACTTTTCGCATCGGCGGCTTCGCAGGCTTTGTCGTAATAGTCCACGGCTTTTTGCATATTTTCGTCGGTACCGACACCGTTTTCGTACAATTTCGCCACGCTCGCGCATGCGCTCATGTCGCCCATTTCGCAGGCTTTGGCATACAAATCGAGTGCTTTAGCGGGATGAATTCCGGCATGGCCGTTTTCGTACATGTAAGCAAGGTGCGTACACCCTTCGGCAAGTTCAAGCTGGCATGCTTTGGTGTAAAGCTCTCTTGCTTTGGGGAAATTTTGATGGACGCCGTCGCCCACATGGTACATCGCGCCTAACGCCAAGCAAGCTTTCGCGTCGTTTTGATCGCACAAGTTTTGAAAATAACTCTCTCGGTTGAAGTCTAAAGCAAACAGTGCGGAAGCTAAAAAGCACATCGCTATCCATGGTTTCATCCTCTTCTCCTTGCCTTCATTTGGATTATTATATTACAATACTTTTATGAATAATCCTACCCAAACCCTCACCGTGCATTATGCAAAAGCACCTTTTTTCCAAATACGCCAAACGCTGCATAGCGACCGAGCTTACGAATCCCACGCTCACTCAAGCCTCTCGATCGGCTACATGTTAGAAGGGAAAACCCGCTTTAGGCTTCCGCAAGGAGCGTTTTTACTGCAAAAAGGAGCCCTTGCACTGATCGAACCGCATACGCAACATGCGTGCAATCCGATAGAGCACACCCGACGTAGCTACGTGATGGTCTATTTCGACGCCGCATTTTGCCTCAAAATCCAATCCGAACTTTTCGGCCCAACCCAAACCCTACTTCCGCTTCGCACACCCTTAGTGTTTCATCAACGCTTATGCGAAACGTTTGAACGTCTGATCGATTCGCTCCTAAAGAGCTATACGACACTTCATGTGCATGCGCTCGAAGTATGGCTTCGAGAATTTTTATGGCTCTACAGCGAACCCGATTTCCCCAACGAAACGCCCTCTTCGATGCGTGAAATTGCCCGCTTTTTAGAAAGTCGCATCGACGAGCCTTTAAGCCTTTCAAACCTCGCGCAACGTTTCGGGTACAACCCTTTTGTTCTGTTGCGTCGTTTCAAAGCCTCTTACGGTTGTACGCCCAAGCACTACGGACTCGATCAACGTATCGAACACGCCAAAGAGTTGTTGCAAAAAGGCGTTTCGATCGCGATGTGCGCGCAATACTGCGGCTTTAGCGATCAAAGCCATTTTCACCGCTTTTTCAAACGCCGTACCGCACTGACGCCCAAAGAGTATCAGGTCAATTTCGTACAATAATATTTGACGGGTTTTTTTTATACTTACATGTAAAAAAGGAACCCTATGTTCGAACCGCAATTTTTTACCCTCACCTCTCTTTATTTTTTAGCACTTCTCAGTCCGGGACAAGACTTTTTTCTCATCGTCAAACACGCTTTAGCGCACGGGTATCGCAAAGCGTGGTGGAGTTGCTTGGGTATCGCCTCCGGCAATGCTTTTTACATCGCACTTGCCTATATCGGGCATGAATTTTTAAGCACGTACCCGACGCTACTTCGCTTCGTCGAAACGGGCGGTGCTATTTTTTTAGGCTACCTTGGATGCCTCTTACTGTTCGCGCCCGCACCCGCACTCGATCGTAAAACGCGCTTCAACGTCACAATGGCTTTCAAACTTTTTGTCCAAGGAGTCTTGTCGGCACTGCTCAATCCCAAAAATATTCTCTTTTATTTCTCGTTGCTTTTTACGATTATCAAGCCCGAAACGTCTTTACATGTCAAGCTTTTTTACGCGGTATGGATGACGGCGATGTTAGTGGCGTGGGACATGAGCGTTGCGGTATTTTTCGCCCATGCCAAGCAGTCTCGCTTCTTTGCGTACCTGCATATTGTGCAAAAAATCATCGGAGCGGTGCTAATCGCTTTTAGCGTTTGGCACCTTTACCGAGATTTCATTGCTTTCACGATAGGGTAAATATTTTTGTAGATTTGCAAAAACGCTATTGATAGCGCAACGCCTCGATCGGCTCTAAATTCGCCGCTTTTCGCGCGGGATAAAATCCAAAAAAGACGCCCACGCAGGTTGCCACCAAAAAGGAGATGACGATCGAGCTTTGCGTAATCACGACGCTGATAGGGAAAAAGGCACCCACCCCGTACGCTCCGCCGATTCCGACGCACACGCCGATCAAACACCCGATAATGGAGATCATCAAGGCTTCAAGCAAAAATTGAAGCAAAATATTGCGCTGTTTGGCTCCAATTGCGATACGAATACCGATCTCGCGCGTTCGCTCCGTCACGGAAACCAGCATAATGTTCATAATGCCGATACCGCCGACCAGCAACGAAATTGAAGCGATCGCCGCCAACATCAACGACATCGCTTTGGTCGTCTCTGCGGCGGTATTGGCAAGTGCGGTTAAGTTGCGAATCGTAAAATCGTCCTCGGCGTTAGGTCGCAATTTATGATTTTCGCGCAACAAGACTTGCATCTCCTCTTCGGCTTTATCCATCACGCTCTCCGAAACCGCTTCCACCATAATAAAACGCACAACGCCTTTAAACTGACTTCCGAATAACTTGGTTTGCGCCGTCGTAATCGGAACCATCACCGTATCGTCTTGGTCGCGCCCGTCCAAACTCTGTCCTTTGGGAGCAAGCACGCCCAAAACGATATACGGACTGTTTTTGATACGAATCGTTTTCCCGACGGGATTTTCGTCGCCGAACAGATTGGTCGCGACGGTTTTACCGAGTACCGCGACACGCGTCGCACTTCTGACGTCCGAGTCGGAAAAGACGCTTCCCTCTTCGCTCGGCCAATCCCGTACCTCGAAAAACGCCGGCGTCGTTCCGGAAACTTGCGTATTCCAGTTGGAAGACTGATACACCAGCTGCGCCGTACCCGGAACGACCGGAGCGGCGGCTTTAATACCGGAAAGCTCCTCGATCGCACTTGCGTCGTTCATCTTCAAGGTTTGAACCCCGCCGCTTCCGATACGAACGCCTCCGGATGTCATCGAACCTGCCAAAACGATAAACAAGTTGCTTCCCATCGATGCAATCGACTCTTTGACTTTTGCTTGCGTTCCGGCTCCGATGGAAGACATCAAAATAACCGCCCCTACGCCGATGACCATACCGAGCATCGTTAAAAACGTCCGCAAACGGTTGGCACTCATCGCACTCCATGCCTCTTGCAACATCATAAAAATCATACGAGACTCGCTTGAAAATGTTCGGTCAATCCGTCGTGTTGAATGCGTCCGTCGACAAAATTGACCAAACGCTTGGAATACGCGGCAATATCCGGTTCGTGCGTAACCAAAACGATCGTAATTTTTTCTTGATCGTTGAGTTTGCAAAACAGATCCATAATCTCTTGACTGGTTTTCGTATCCAGATTTCCCGTCGGCTCATCCGCTAAAATCAATTTCGGACGATTGATCAGTGCGCGTGCAATAGCGACGCGTTGCTGTTGACCGCCTGAAATCTGATTGGGAAGATAGGTTGCGTACGCTTCGAGCCCCACGCTTTTGAGCACTTCAAGTGCGCGTACTTTGCGCTCTTTAGCACCAATACCGGCGTACACTAAAGGCAAAGCGACGTTATCGATCAAATTTTTACGTGCTAAGAGGTTAAAGCCTTGAAACACAAAACCGATGACATGATTGCGAAGCGACGCAAGTGCATCTTTATCCAAGGTCGTCGTATCCGTTTCGTTAAGAAAATAGTTTCCAGACGTTGCCTTATCCAAGCATCCCAAAATATTCATAAACGTCGATTTTCCCGAACCGGAAGGTCCCATAATCGCCACAAATTCGCCGCTTTGAATCGTAATATCGACACCTTTTAGCACACAGACTTCGCCAGCATCGGTATGATAATTTTTCGTTAACGCTTCGATACGAATGACTTCAGCCATTAAAACGGCCTTCCCATCGGCGGTGTTGCGACCTTTTTTGCCGAAGCGTCTTTGACCTCTTCCACGATAATTTGATCGCCTGCGTGAAGCTCATCGCTAATAATCTCGCTCAAACGATTATCCGTAATGCCGACTTTAACCTCGATAGGCTTCGGTAACCCGTTCTCTAACATGTACACCGTAGAAGTCTTTTTCTCTTTTTTATCTTTATGTTGCGTTAAAGCCGTTCCTTTAGCATCCGTGCCGATCGGTTTGGGTTTAAGGCTCGTCGGTTTATAGCGTAACGCCGCGTTGGGAACCAAAAGAGCGTTTTGACGTTGTGCCAATACGACGTTCACGTATGCCGTCATACCGGGTGCTAAAATTTCTTCGGGATTTTCAACGGTCACGACGACGTCGTAGGTCACGACGTTAGAGGTTGTCGTCGCATTAAGGCGTACTTGCTTGACCGTACCTTGAAAGATGCGATCGGGAAAAGCATCGACCGAAAAATTGACGCTTTGACCTTCTTTAATCCGCCCGATGTCCGCTTCGGCAAAGCTGGAGTCGATTTGCATTTGCCTTAAATCTTGAGCAATTTTAAAAAGCGTCGGAGCTTGTAAGCTTGCCGCAACGGTTTGCCCGACATCGATTTGACGGTCGATCACGACACCCGAAACCGGCGATTTAATGACGGTATACGCTAAATTCGTCGCATCTTTTTGGCGTTGCGCCGTGGCTAAATCCACGGCGGCACGTGCGGCCTTTTGCGCTTGGATCGAGCCATCGAGTTCTTGTTTGGAGATATACGCCTGTGCGAACAATTCACGCATGCGTTTTAAGTTGGCATCGGCAAGTTCTAAGGAAGCTTGCGCACTTTTTAAATTCGCATCGCTTTGCGCCAATTGCGCCTCAAACAGTGCCGGATCCAATTCGGCAAGGACTTGCCCCTCTTTAACGCGATCGTTGAAATCGGCATATAAACGAATGATTTTCCCCGAGACTTGCGATCCTACCGTAACGAGAACCAAAGGGTTAAGCGTGCCGTTGGCAGAGACCGTTTGCGTCAAATCGCCTTGCGTAATCGTTTGAAACTTGTATTTCGCTTCTACGGGAATATCGTGAAAGCGTTGCCACCACATGTAAGCACCGATCGTTACTCCGATGAGAAGGAGAAAAAACGTCCATCGGTTCCAGAGGTATTTTTTCATTCGTTTTCTCCTTTAATCGCTGACAAATTTAAGACGCCGATCGCTTTGGCAAGCGTTGCTTTTTCGATATACCAATTGTACAAAGCCTGAATGTACTCTTGCTTGGCGTTGGCAAGCGCACTTTGAGCACTTAAAAGATCCAAAATAGAGCCCACGCCCGCTTTGTAACGCCCTAACGCGACGTTGTGCGAGGCTTCGGCACTGATGAGCGTATCTTGACTTGCTTGAATCGTTTGCGTCTCGCTTACAAGCGTTTGATACGTTTGATAAACGTTCAAAGCAACGTCTTGGCGTGTTTTTTCGTATTGCGCTTTACTCAAAAGCAATTGCTCTTTCGCGGCTTGGACTTTATATTTGGTAGCGTATCCCGTAAAAATAGGAATCGTAACGTACAGCCCGATCGTCGATACGCGTGAATCTTGATCGCTGATTTTTGAATCGGTATGTCCGATCGAAGAGCTGAGCGAAAAATAAGGCTTCCCGTCGGCTTTAGCGGCTTTAACGTCGGCTTCCTTGGCTTTAATCGTTGCCTCGGCGGCTAAAAGATCGGGGTGTTTTATTTGTGCTTCGTCCATCATAGCATGGACGTTTTTCTCAAAATCGTGCGTCGGAGGATTCATAGAGGGTTCAAACAACGCAACGCTCGTATCGGGAGCGAACCCTAAAACCGATGCCAATGTTCCCTGCGCGCTTCGAAGGTTGCCTTCGGCTTTAATACGCGTCAATACCGCTTGCGAATACGCCGTTTTTGCCTGCAACATATCCGCTTGTGTTGCCGTTCCGACGCGAAGTCGAACTTCGGAGGCACTCAAACTCTCTTTGGCATAACGTTCCGCTTCAACGGCCGCGTCCAAAGAAGCTTTAGAGCCAAAAAGCGAATAATAGGCCTGCAACGCTTCTAAAAAAACCGCCTGAACGGTACCGTCGTTTGAGGCGGCGGCGGCATTTAAAAGTTGTTGTGCGCTTTGCTCGTTAGCATCGCGTTTTCCAAAATCGTACAGTAAATACGAAAGTTCCAACGCCGCTTTATCGACGCGTCCCGAAGAGTATTTTTCGGAACTTTCGGTTTGAGCACTCGAACCCGTCGCATCGATCGTCGGTAAAAACGAAGATTTGGCTTGTCCGACAAGTGCGGCTTGGTACAAAAGCGACTGCCATGCAATTTGCGTTTGCGGATTGCGACACAACGCTAGATTGACGACGTCTTCAAGGGATAACGTCCGCTTGGTATCGACATTTTCACACGAAAGCACGGAAGAAGGAGGAAGTAATTTGTGAGTTTCAAAAGGATCGTTATCGCTTGCATACGCTAAGCTTACGACAAGTACGAATCCCCATCCATATAAACGCATCGGCACATCCCATACACGAATTCAATTTACGTAATTATAGCCATTGAAATGTTAATGCATTGTTTACAAAGCGATTTTATCGTATCAAGCAGGCACGGAATCTTTCTTGCATTATCAGGCATTGCTCGTATGGTACGTTTACAAGTTTAAGGACATCTTAACGAAAGAAATTTTACTATACCGTTATATTATTATTAATATAGAGTAAAATAAACCTTCTTTTCTGAACGTCTCGGGTATCCACGCTTTTAAACATTCACCCTTTACGTGCGCAAGATCAAAAGAGGCGATCAACCATGATTCGATTGTTATGCGTTATATATAAAAATACATAAGTTAGGGGTTCTTTGTAATGAAAAAACAGGTACAAGCAGCATTCGTGCTGAGCCTTGTCGCCGCATGTACGCTTCACGGAGAAGATTCGTACACGCTAGGAGAAGTCGTCGCGACGGGAAAGACGGGAAGTGCTACGGCATTTGAAACGCAAAGTAAAGAGAATATAAATTCTCAGGGTTACAATAAAGACGCCATCGAGCTTTACAGCGGACCGATCGGTATGTCCTCACTCAAAGTCGTCGGTATGTCGCCCTCGGTCGATTATCAACCGGCAGAAGTCTTCGGATCGAACGAGACATCGTTCCACGATCCTTTACGTATCCGCGGTAAAAGCCAATCGGGTCCCGGCGGCGTTTACATGTTAGAATCGCTTCCGATCAGCGGAAATCCGGGCGGCGGGAAAACGATGTTCGATTTGGAAAATATCGCATGGATCGATTTGTACAAAGGCTACATGCCCGCCGATAAAAGTCTTGGTTTTTCAAACCTCATCGGAAAAGTCGATATGATCGTCGAGCGACCGAAAAAAGAGATGGAAACGACGGTTTCTCAAACGGTGGGTTCGGATAACGCTTTACGCACCTTTTTACGCTTTGATACGGGTCAAATGGGTGACGTTTCGGCTTTTGGATCGGTTTCTAAAACCACAGGCGACAAATGGAAAGGCGAAGGCGATCTGGATCGAACCAATGTTATGTTGGGTATGACCTATACGCCAAACGACAATTTCAAAAGCGAGCTCTTTTTCGTTCATAGCGAAGACGATCACCATAACTACTATAGTCTTTCTTACGCTGAAGCAAAAAATCTTGACATGTACTCTAAAAAAGATTGGAATACCGCATATCCGACAACGAAAAATGCGAACTATTACGATTGGAACCGACAATCTTTCACCGATGATGTCGTAACCGCCAACTTCGAATACCGCTTTGCCAACGACTCTGTTTTAAGCTTCAAACCGTATTATTCAAAAGATAAAGGCGAATATTGGTTTACCAATACTCCGACAAGCCCTACAACCTCACCCGTTACGCAATGGCTAATCGATCACGAACGTTACGGAGCGGTTTTAGCGTACGAAATACCGATTATTGAAGAGATGGTGATGAAAATCGGTTACTGGTACGGGAAACAAGACTTACCCGGACCCCCGACGAGTCGTAGAGTCTACGGCGTAACATCAACGGGAGCACTCAAATACAACGGCTGGGGAATGCTAGCCGAAGAGTCTTCTCACAAATTTAGCTCACCGTTTGTACAACTAAGCGGCGATATTAACGACTTTAGTTACGCTTTCGGATTACGCTATCTTGACTTCACCTTGGCAAAAATCAATAGCCATAGTGCCAATGCAACCGGTTCGACGATCAGCTCCGATTACGATACGGCATTGGGACAAGTCGCACTGGATCCGTGGTCGAGCGTCGCTGCTAAAACCTTTACCGAATGGCTACCGAGTGCGTATTTAGGCTATAAACTCACGCCTAATACTGAAATCTATTTTGATTACGGCAGAAGCTACGGATACGACGTAAACCTCTTCCCTTCGTATATCTCCGGACGCGCGACGTATGTCGGGAAACACGTTACGCTTCAACAATTATGGGATAAACAAGAGTTAGAGATCTCGGATAACTTCGACATCGGGCTTAAGTATAAAGTAGGCGACATCGTCTTGGCACCAAATCTTTTTTATACCAAAGTTTCCGGTAAACAAGCCACCGTTTACGACACGCAATACGGCGTCAAATACCCGACCAATAGCATCGATGCTGCCAGCTACGGTGCCGAGTTTGCGATTAGCGGTGCGTTGAGCGAACATTTCGACTTCTTGGCAAGTGCGTTTTACAATCGTTACTACTATACCGACGAGTTCCAAACAACGGCAACCGCTACGACGTCTATTAAAAACAATCAAGTTCCCGACGCTCCGATGCACGGACTTAAAGGTTCAATGACGTATAAAATCGGAAGTTGGAAATTTACGCCGATCGTTCGCTACACGGCAAGCAGATACGGAACGGTCGATCATACGGAAGAGATTCCCTCTTTTACGACGGTCGATTTCAACGTCGATTACAAATTACCTAAAATACAAGGGTTTAAAGAGGGTAACGTACAGTTAAATCTGGTCAATCTTTTGGACAGAGAATACATTGCGTCCATTATTACCCCGGACAATGCTCTTTCTGCCGACGGTGTAACCACCTCTTACTTAACAGGTGCGCCTTTCGGTGCTTACGTAAGCGTTACGCTTAAATTCTAAAATGCGTTCACTTTGCCTTACATGTCATGATGTTGAGGCAAAGTGCTCTCAAAAATGCGTAAGCTACTTCTTGAGCTTAGGCTTGCCGAACGGTTTGAAAAAGAGAACCAAAAACGGCGAGAAAAGTAAATCCGAGACGATGGCAACCAATAAAACAAGTACCGTCAAAAGACCGAAAATCAGCGTCGGAATGAAGTTGGACGTAACCAAAACCAAAAATCCGATAATCGTCGCCAACGAGTAGTAAAACATACCGAACGCTATCGTACCGTGCGCACGATGCATCGAAGCGACATAATCGCCATCACGCGCAAGTTCTTCTCTAAAGCGGTAGTAGTAATGAATGGTATTGTCCACCGTAATACCCAAAGCGATCGAGGCAATCGTAATGCTCATCATATCCAAAGGAATATCGAAAATTCCCATAATGCCGAAAATAACACTCACGGGAACCATATTGACGATCATCGCAACCGTCGCGATTTTAAACGAACGAAATAAAAATAAAAACATACCGCCCAAAGAGAGCAGTGCAAAGCCTAAGGTTGAAATTTGCGAGCTGAAAAGCGATTGAAGCATATTGTTGTACAGCACCATCATACCGACTAATTTATAATTCTCGACCTCCAAACCGACTTTCGTATGCAACTCGGTTTGAATACGCTCTAAAAGTTCGTTACGGTGCAAATTCGGATTGGAGTCCACGACGCGAATCACGAAGCGCGCTTCGTTATGTTCGATATTGACAAAAGGCGAAATCAGCAATCGCTTGTCTTTTTCGGGAAGTTGGTTGTACAAAAGCGCCAACTCTACGCCGTCAAAATCCTTTCCGTCCTTTAAAATACGTCCGACTTTAGAGAGTGTCCCCAAAGAGGAAACATGCCCGACTTCGGGCAATGAGAGCAAATAGTCGTGTACTTTTAAAATCGTCTCCATTTTCTGCGCGGTAAACCAATACTGCGCTTTGTCGTCCATAGCGTTAAATTCGGCTTCAAAACTATCCATCGGCGTTGCCGCACTCGAATTTGACGTCGTTTCTTCCGCCGTTTTCGGGAATTTTACGACCACTTCAAGCGGTGTCGTTCCGCCTAAATTATTGTCGATTTTATCCATACCTTTATAAATTTCGGTACCTTTTTTAAAATAGTTGATAAAACTATTTTCTACGACAAGGTGCGTAACGCCGTATCCGCTAAAGACAAAAAGTCCGATCACGACGGTAATAATGATTTTCCCGTGATGCTCGACAATGCGGGCGAACGTTTGGTTGAGCGTAAAGAGATGATCGAAAGTCAATACCGGAGGCTCTTTTTTGAGCAACATCATCATCGCCGGAAAGAGCAGATACGCGGCGATCAACGAAACGGTCACGCCGATATTCATCATATTTCCCAAATCAATGATCGGTAAAATATCACATGTCATTAACGAACCGAATCCCGCAACGGACGTTAAAATAACGAATACGGAAGGAACGCTCATCCGACCCAACGTAATTTCGAGCAATTCTTGTTGCGAAGCATTCGGATAAAGCGCGTACTCTTCGCGGTAACACACAATCAAGTGAATAACCAACGAAAGCGTGGTAATCAGCTGCATCGCGACGTAATTCGAAGAGATGACGGTCACTTCCAAACCCAAAAGTGCGTTAATTCCCGTCGTTACGACAACGGCGACGAACGATACGACGATGGGAAGCACGACAAAGCGCATCTGCCTAAAGATGACCCAAAGCACCAAAAGCATAATGACCAAAATAGCCCCGCCGTAGATAGCGATATCGTCTTTAACGAAATGAATCATATCGTCCGCGATCATCATGACGCCGCCTAAAAAAAGCTCGCCCGTCGGCTGATAGGGCTTGAGCGTCTCTCGAACGTTAACGATCAGTTGGTGCGTCGACTCGCGCGAACTGTCGCGGTAGGCTTTAAACTCGGCTTTTACGGACTCAAACGCTCGGGTTTCCTCCGCATTTAAAGCACGTTCCTGCGAAAGCGTCAACCATTCGTTACGCTTACCCAAAAGCTCCGTATACCGCGCGTCGTCTTTGAGATTGACCACCACGGCCGTTGTTTTAAAATCACGGCTTACGAGATTAGCGGCATACAAAGGGCTCGTCGTCAGCTCTTCTTGAACCATACTTTTATTGATGTCGGAAGTAGCGATCGTTCGTACGTTGGAGACGACGTCTTGAACTTTTTGCGGCGGACTTTGCAATAAGGGAACGTCAAGAAGCGACGTGACACTTTCAACGCCTTCAATTTGGAGCAAATCGTTTTTAAGACTTTGAATCGTCTTAAGGGTTGTATCGTCCAGCAAATACGCTTTCGGGCTAAACGAAATAACGAGATAATCGGGACTAATATAACGTCCGTGAACTTCCCGCGTTAACTTTAAATCTTGATCGTTTTCCAAAAGCAACGTCTCGGCCGAAGCGTCGATACTCAAATCGCGGGCATAATATCCGAAAATGCCCGTTAAAATTGCTAACGCAAGCAAAACGACTTTAAAATACGTCGTAATAAAATGAATGTACAGTTTGATCATATTATGAACTCTCGTTTCTAAATCGTGACATGTAAGATAATTGGGCTTCAAAAGAGGCGAAAATGGTGACGAGCCCTGTGATTTTGCGGTATTTTAGCCTAAATTAACTTATAGGAAATACGCAACGTCGGTCTTAAACAAGCAATGCTCTTGAAAGACCGACGCCGAGGTTTAATCCCACTTCCAAACAAGACCGATGCCGCCGGTTTGCTCATTGCTCGAATGCTTCGTTCCTTTCATGTCGGTATCGACCGATTTGAGGTAAAACGAAAGTTTAACATCTGCCCATAAAAGATCTAAAGCGAGTTTTTCGCCGACCATATCGTCAAGCTTATCGAGTCGATACCCTTCATCGATTGCCTCGTCGATTAAATAGTAGGTATGAAATTTATTGTAAAATACCCCCAAAGACACGGCCCACGTAAAACTCTTTTGCGGTTCGTAATTAAGAAGAGCGCTTTCGTTGGCACCGATAAAATTTCCCGCCGTACTGAAACTACGCATTGCTTTGCTGCTAAGCCTCAACGTCGTACCCGCTAACGCTCCGGTATAAAAATTTCCAAGATCGGCTTTGGCGTTCGTCGTCCAATCAAGACTTAAATCACCGAGCGATACGGGATCGGTTTTATACCCTATTTGATACGACGCGCCGTACAAAAATTCATCTCGAAGCTGATTGTCCCAGCCTTCGGGCTTATCGAACCTAAAGACGGTATGAAAACGCTTTTGCAGGGTATCGGCTTGCGTAGAAGGTCCGACCATTCCTACATTAAGTCCAACCTCATGGAAAACATTGGCGGAAGATTTATACGCGAGAAAATTGAAATCAAGATAACCCGCATAGGGTAAATCATCTAAATCTCGCGTACGGATATCTTTATTTTCGGGAGTAAATATCGCATGCGAAAGTGACAAAGCGACATTTTTCTGCCCCAAATCGATAAAACTCAAAAGATCCGGAAACGTCGTATCGGCATCACTCATCCACGTCATATACATTCCGTTGGTATAATGATGATCCTGCCCCACGATAGCGTCGTTTTCCAAAACCAAAGAAACGGTATCGGCTCGTGCCCATGAGCATATTAAAACCGCCAAACTTACAGTCAAGATATTTTTTTTCATTCGTTACCTAACATGCTGAACATTTTAAAAGCTAAATTATATCCCAAGAGTCCTATTTTCAGACTTATACACTATAAATTGCCCTCATTCAACACGCCTCAAGGCTTGGGTACAATTTTACCGGGATGATATTGTGTATTAGAAATTGTGAGCAAATATGTGTAATTATCTTATAGGGAAGAATGATGCAAATATTAAACGCCGAATCTGTTGGGTCATAAACTCCGTTCAATGATACTCTAAAAATATGCTCGGTATTGCAGAGGGCTAAAGAATCGAAAAAGAGCAACATTTTTGAGCAAGTTACGTAACGTTTTGGGCACAGTAAAATTTCGACTGTCTCAAAGTGCCTATTTATGGGGAATAAAAACATGGTGGCGGACAGAGAGGGAGGGGAAGCAACTTCACTCTCAAAACCCCTAAAAATAGCCACTCTTACCAATTCCAAGAAAAACTGCTATGTCAATTTTAGCAAAAATAACATTAAAAACTATGACAGTTTAAGATTGTACAGAGTTAAAAACAACTATTATTACAGAAGAACTATAAATAAAAAAACTTATAGGGTATCACTTCACACAAAAGATATAATTCAAGCAAAAGTCCTCAAAAAAGAGCTAAACCTTTTGGAAGATATGGAGTTTATACAAATGGCAGAAGAAAACAAGCATAAAAAAATCATTGAAGCAAAAATAGGTTCTAATCTTGAGTTTGCAGGTGAAGAATTAGAAAAAATCTTTGAAATTGCTACCCATACTCTCAAAAGAAACCCAAGTATGTTAAAAGCAATAGCAGAAGAAAAACAATTAATAGAACAAACAACCTACAAAATAGCAAAGAAAAATGAGCTTGAAGAGATATTGCAAAAACTTGACACTATCAACTCAAATCAAAGCACTAACACCCAACCAAACAAAGACAGTGAAATAATTGAAAAAAGTTTATTAATCTCACAAGATTTTGATAAATATTATAATGATTTTGTAGAGTACAAAATCAAGAGTGACAAAATATCTAAAAGCTCTGGAAAGTCATATGCCTCTGCAAAAAACTATCTCAAATATTTTATGACACAAGAGACAATTTTTAACTTTTCTTTTTTTAAAGATATTCAAAAAAAACTACAAGAATTGCCAGCTAACTTTTTCAAGTATAAAAAGTATTATGATAAGAGTTTTAATGAAGTTTTAGAACTAAAAAAAACAGAAGATTATAATACACTTAGCAGTAAAACAGTCAATAACCACATGAGTACTTATAGATTATTTTTTGATTATTTAATTTATGAAGAAATATTTCAAGACAACCCATTAAAGAATATAAAATCACTCAAAGAAGACGAGGAAGACAATTCCTATATTGAATACTCACAAGAAGAACTAACCAATATTTTTAATTCTAAAATGCCAAAACCTTATTTAAATATGTGTAAATTTGCACTTTACACTGGAATGAGAATTGGAGAGGTTTTATCTATCAAGAAAAATGATATTGAAGGCAATTTTATCTATATAACCCTCAAAGATACAAGTAAGAAAAAACACTCAAGAATGGTGCCTATTCACATTAATTTAGTTAATACTATTGAAGAACAAAAGAAAAAAAATCATGGTGAGTACCTATTTTTTACTGGAAACACAGTAAGAGAAGTTGATAACATTGGTAGACAAGTTAGAAGACACTTAACAAAAATTGTGAATGAAGAATATAAAACTTTTCATTCTTTTAGAAAAAACTTTTCCCAAGAAATTGAAGTACACACCATGAGTGAAGAAAAAACAAAAAAATATCTCATGGGTCATTCTTTCAAAAAAGATGTCACTCAAACTACTTATAACAGAGGTAAAATCAATGAGGAAAAACTAATAGATTGTATCAATCAAATCACATTCACCTATTAACCAACCCCAAAGGCATCCCCAACACCCCCAACCCCTACCCCTTTAAAAAGGGGTTTAGGGGCTTTTGTAAAGGTGTTATTTAGTGATTTCTCAAATATAAACTACTCTACTCAAAAAATAATTTTAATCACTTCCAAACTTTTTTAAACTTTTTTATAGTAAATCTCATTTTTTTCAACTTTCAATCTATAATTAAAAAAAGGGTAAAAAATATCCTCTCAATTTTCCCTGCAATATGGGGAAAAAGGGTAAAAGGGTAAAAAATATCCTAAAAATTATAGTGAAGGAGTTAAAATGTTTCAAAAAATTATGAAATGGTTTAAAAGTTGGTTCAAGACAAAAGACAATACAACTACAATACTACTAAGAACCCAGACAAGATTTTGTGAAAATCCACAGTGCTGCAACAAAATTATTGGAAAATCCAATAAAAGATTTTGTTCTGAGAGTTGTAAGAAAAAATCTAAGTATCAAAGACAAAAAAAATCAAAAAATCAAAATCCTAATTTTTAAATGCTTCTATAATTAGTTTTAGCCATTAATCCCTCATGGGGTAAGTTTTCCAACTTACCCCCTAAAGGAGGGTTGGCCCCTACGGGGAAGCCCTATTGGCTAAAAATCAAAAAATAGGAGCAAAAAATGAGTATGAGCATGCATTACCATTTAGAAACAGAAGAGTATAAAGAGTTGCCTTTATGGGTTAGATTGGCACATGATTTGAGAGAAATTAAAACAAAAAACAAAATTTTTGAAGATAAAAATCTCATTTATAAGTGTGAAGAGTTATTAAAATTATCAAATATTTCAGAGTATAAAGATTTTTTTCAAAATGAAAATACAAGTTTGAATGATTTAGTTTTTGAAAAAATCAAACAAAAAAATCAAACTAAACTCAATGTTATTGAAGGGGTTCTTTCAATATCTAGGGAAGATTTTGAGAAAATAAACATTGAAGAGAGTATAGAAAAACTAAAAGAATATTATGAAAAAAATCAAAATGTCAAAATATATAGCATAGCATTTCATGCAGATGAAGGACATATTGATGAACTAACACAAGAACAAAAACACAATTACCACTTTCACATTATTCATTCAAATATCACCCATGAAGGCAGGTGTTGGACTAAGCAAAAATACAAACAATCAAAAAACAAAGGTTTGTCATGTGTGCAAAGTGAATTAGCACTTATTTTAGGGCTTGAAAGGGGTGAAAGTAAGGAGATAACACAAAGAGACCACATTAACTACAAAGAATACAAAGAAATGAAAAAACAAGAAAAATTAGAATTAAAAAAACAAATTGAAAAAGTAAAAAAATTAGATATCAAAGACACCACTAAATATATAGAATCTCTAAAATCTTGGGACATAGGTTTTGAAAAATATAAAAAACATATTTTTTCCACTCCTGAGGATTATGTAAAAATTAGTAAAAAAGATTTTGAAAATCTTCAAATCTTTCATATGAAAATGAGCCAAACCTATCAAGAAATTCAAGAATACAACCAAGTGGTGAAACTTTTCCAAGTTAAATTAAAAAAATTTGGAATTGAAGATATAAAAGACATTCAAGACCACAACCTCAATGTTGAAGAGATGGAAAAAGATTTTGAAATAATTATGAACTATAAAGAACAGTTAGACCAAGATATAAAAACCAATGAAGAAAAACTAAAAAATATAAATATTGCCTATGAAAACCTATTGAAAGAAGTGGATTTCTATGAAAAAGTTAGAAAATATAACACTGATTTGATTGATAAAAATGAAGAATATGTTCAAGAGAAAAAAAATATTTTAAGTGAATTAGACAAAAAAATTGAGAAAATGAGCAACCAATCAAAAAAAGTTGAAAACAATCTCATTGCCCTTGCAAACACTCATGAAAAGGCAACATTAACCATTAAAAATATTTTGGAAGAAGAGAGACAAAAACAAATAAATTGTGAAAAAATGGCTTCAACAGAAAGAATGAAAATTCATAAGCAAGCAGTGCAAGCAGAAGAGGAAGGCAAAAATGACCCTGAGATTAGTTTAAATAAAAAATGGTGCTAATACACTACAAAAACTAGAAAGACAAGTTTTAGAGCCACTTTCCACCTAGATTTTAAGAGATTTTGGGTTGGTATCAATGGTAGAAAATCAATAAATATAATTGAAAATATTGTTTATAAGTGTTGTAGTAACTTAAACAAACCCTTAACCCTTACCTTTTCCTTTTTAAGCCCCTGTGGGGCTGCTCTTTGCCTTTAAAACTTCTCAAACACATCAAAACAGGTGATTTAGAACCTCTTAGAGGTTCCCTGTTTTGTTGTCTAGGAAGAGATTTTTGAGTGTATAAGCTACAAAAACTACAAAAAATAATTTTTGATCCATAATTTTGAATTCTTCTTTTATATGGTTATTTTATGTTATTAAGATAACTATGAAATAGTTAGATTAATAACCTACCAATGAGTGTATGAAAGAAGATTTGAAAGTATCCCCTCCAAAATGCCCCCCCATTTTTATTTAATCCCCTTTCCTTTATAGTAACCTACATGTATATATAAGAAACTAGGTTTTCCCCTTTTTTTGAACAATTTTCTAAATGAAAGATTTTTACAATTTACAAGAAGTAAAAAAATGATTTAAAATACTATTTTTTTGACCTGAGAGGTGGGTGTTTTAAAAATTAGTATTAAATGGTGTTCTTAGTATCAATTTGGAGAATTAGAGGCTTTTTTCATTCATCTTACTTGTGCTAGAATACACTAACAAGTTCAAATTTAGGAGGAATTTAATTGAAAATAGAAATGGGTGAATCTCTAATGTATAGTTGGTTGAGGCATATAAAACAATGTCAAATCACTCAGTTAAATTGGAAAGTATCTGATAAATGGAATTTGACAGTCACTAATAGTTTAGAAAAACTCATGGTGGAGATTCAAAAAAAATTTGACTCTCCTTTTGGACAAATAGACAATTTACAACAACTATTTAAACAATCTGAAGTGGATGTAATAGGATTTAATTTTAATTCCAATACTGTTTATGGTGTTGATGTTGCATTCCATACCTATGGATTAAGGTATAAAGATAATGTAAAAAATATCACTAAAAAAATGTTTCGTACTTTACTTACATTAGATGCATATTTTGATAATACATACAAAAAAGAGGTTATTTTTACAACTCCTAAGATTAATCCAAATGAATATAATTTAGTAGTTGAAAGAATCAAAGAAATAAATAAATTTTTGGAAGAAATGGAGCTAGACACAACAATCACTTTTATATCAAATAAAGACTTTGGAGAACAAATACTCTACCCAATATTATCACTTTCAGATGAAGTGGCTGATACTTCTGAATTATTTTTAAGAAGCTATCAATTAACAAAATTATTTTCAAATCCAAATATGAAAAATGAAAAAAATCTTCTTAATGATAAACAGCATATTAATAAAAATCCAAATGAAATACCTATTGGAAAGTTAGTTAAAAATACATTTAACCAACTTTTCAAAGAAAACAAACTCAATGATAGTGAAATTAAAAATCTCATGGATATAGATTATTCAAGAAATGTTTTTGCTGTAAAATATCCAATACTAAAACTAATTGATTTACATATAAATATTGACATACAAAGAAAAGTCAATGACTATGATAGATATTATGCAAAACCATTTTCTAATAAATATCTACTTTGCAATGACTGGTATAGCACAAATAGGACTTATTTTGAAAAATGGTTATCAAAAATTAAATAAATACCAATTTTTGATATTTATTTATAGATTATGATTTTTAGTCTAGTTGGGGAAAATCTAAGTAATTTTTTTCATAGAATTCTTCCATGTTATATTTAAAAATATAATCTCTAAATTCATCATCATCTTTGAATTCAATTGGTTTACCACCTAAACTATACATTGGGATTAATCCAAGTAAATTTATTAAATGGTGTAAAGCATCCTCTTTTGTATAAAAAATTGCATTTTGCACTGGTGGATAATTTTCTGTATTCTTAAATGTTAAGACAGCATATTTATCTGAGTGATTTTGAGAAATAATATTATTGATTTCTTCCTTATTTGCTGGATAACAAATACTT
Organism: Sulfurospirillum sp. MES; assembly: GCF_000789415.1. Lineage (NCBI taxonomy): Bacteria > Pseudomonadati > Campylobacterota > Epsilonproteobacteria > Campylobacterales > Sulfurospirillaceae > Sulfurospirillum > Sulfurospirillum sp. MES. The sequence continues at coordinate 85,496 of NZ_JSEC01000004.1, forward strand.
AAGCAATGTTTTCCACTTGTTACTATTCCTTGATTTGTATAAAACCTTTTGTTTTCAATATTTTCAAAACCAAGAGTAATAACAGGTTCATTTGAAATAATTAACTTTTCACTAACAAATCTAGCTAAACACATAACATACATTCTATCATCCAGATATTGCTTCATAATTAAACCCTTTGACTATAATTTTCTTGTTAAAAACTTGATATAAAGTATTATAAAAAATACTCTGAGCTATTTTATCATTTTCTAGTTGTCAAATATACCAATTTATATGCTAAGCTGTGTTAATTAAAACAAAAAAAGGGAAAAAACTATGCTAATTTCATTAGAAGAAAAAGACCTGAAAAAGCTCATAAACAAGGCTGTTTTAGGGGTTTTGAGTGAGTTAGTAGTCGTGGCGGACAGAGAGGGATTTGAACCCTCGGTCAGGTTGCCCCGACGCACCCTTAGCAGGGGTGTGGTTTCAGCCACTCACCCATCTGTCCAAGAAAAAGTAGAGTGCAATTATAGCAAACATAGATAACAAAGAGCTTAAAGCCTTTCTTAAGCTCTTTGCGGCAGTCAAATATAGACCGGATCTTTAGATTGTAAGAGCTTATCAAGCAGTTTTTGAAGTTTTTTGACCGAATCTTGATCCGTTTTTTTCGCCTCTTCTATTTTACTTTTGAGCATTACGATAAGCTCGACACCTTCTATAAAATGCATAGGGTACTCCTTTTAAAGATCGTTTACGAGCTTTAAAAAGCAAAACCTATTCCAGCTTCGTATCTTCTTTTAACGGTACGGGCTGGGCAATAACGCCTTCGTAAAAAACCGTACAATTACTATCCGCCGTACTTTTATCGTTTTTAGTAAAAAACGATAATGCCACGTTGGTTAAAATTTTCGCGTTCGATTCGTCCATTTTGACCTTCGGTTTTGCAAACGTACCGCTTATTTTTTGCTCAAAAACGCTGCATCCTTTGGCATTGAGTAACGCGGCTTTCAAATCGACAAATTTCTCTTCGACGATATTGATTTTACCTTTTAAGGCGACTCTGTTCTTTGCGGTACTAAAGGCTACGTCGCTGAGCTCGATTTCGGAATAACCGATATCGACCCGCATACTGATCTCCTGAACCGTCGTTTTTCCGCCTTGCACTCCGTTTAATGAGCTGTTAAGAATAGTGCCTAAATTTTTTGAAGCGTGCGTATCGACAAGAGGAGCGATTTGATCGAGGTCGTAGCCTTTTAGCGTGACGTTTTTACCGAAAAGATTGACGTACCCGTTAAGCGTTGTTTTGAAACTCAGTGCATCGCCCGCCGTAAAAGAAAGCTTCAAATCACCTTCAGCCGTGCCTTCTGCAATATCTTGCTGAAACATCCCTTTGATAAACGGTGCCAGTTTTAGACCTTCAATTTTATGCTTTAACGAAATTTTCGGCTGTTTCCCGCTAAAGTCAAATTTTCCGCTTCCTTGAAAGAGTGTATCAAAAAGCGTGTATTTAAGGTTTTCACTGACACCGACCGCATCTTTCATCTCCATCGACATGGAAACGTCGTTAAAGACGTAACGATCGTAAGAGATTTTATCGATATGCATTTGAGATAAAAAGACAAGCCCGTTTAAAGAGTGCTTACTCGGATCAAAATGAATATCGTTCATCTCGACGTCGATATTTTCAAACATCATTTTAGCGTTATCGCTCAAGTCCGTATACGTCATCGAAGCATGGGTAAATTTAACCTTATTTACGTTAATAAAAAGAGCATCTTCTTCGGCTTCGATTTCTTCGACTTTTTTACTTTTCGCGGAAGAACTTTTATGCGCGACTTCTTTGGTTACCGGAGGCAAAAGGTAATTCAATTTACCCTCTTTATTCTTTTCAATCGACAGGGAAAGGTTATCGATAACAAGATACTTGATCTTAATCTCTTTTTTAAGCAATGCAGCAATATCAAGAGCTACGTCAAAGCTACCGAGCTTGGCAAACGAGACGTCGGAGCGGTAAGAGGGATTGGCGACTTCAATGTCGGAGAGGCTAACGCCGACCGGAGATAGAGAGAGCGTGATGTCGCCTCGAATCATAATCTCGTATCCCGTACTCTCTTTAATGGCTTTTTGAATTTTCGGTTTATATTCGTTAAAATCGATAACTTTGATCAGTAAAAAAAACGCAACGATCGATACTGCACAAAACAAAACGATACTTAGCACAATTTTCTGAATCATATTTACCTCTTTATGCGATAGACTCTAAAATTTTTCGAACAACGCTTAACGGATCGGCGTGATGATAGATTGGTCGACCGACAACGATAAAATCAGACTTTTGCGCTTTAGCTACCTTCAAGTCCGCGACGCGTTCTTGATCATTGCTTGCCTCGTTGAACGGACGAATACCGGGCGTTAGCGTTAAAAAATGCTCGCTCGTATGCGCTTTAATATCCAAACTTTCATATGCCGAGCATACGACGCCGTGAATACCGCTTTCGTACGCATCCGTGGCAAAATCAACGGCTTTTTGCGCAATCGGCGTACGGTAAATCGCCTCAAAAGAAGCGTTATCGAAGCTTGTCAAAGCGGTAACCGCCAAGACGATCGGAGGGTTGGAAAGTGCATTGACGCGCTGCATAACCGTTTGCATCGCTTTTCTACCGCTTGAGGCGTGAACGTTGAACATATCAACATTCAATGCGACGATCGACTCCGCCGCATCCGCCATCGTATTGGGAATATCGTGAAGTTTGAGGTCTAAAAAGATTTTAAACGAAGGATTGATTGCTTTGAGCTCTTCTAAAAGAGGTTTTCCGTCGCGAATAAACGAGCGAAGACCGACTTTGAGCCAAATGTCTTCGCTTTTTAAGGTATGTGCTAACGCAAGGTTGTCGGATTTTTCAGCTAGATCGAGGGCAACGCATAGCTTCATGCACTCACTTCCTGCTCTTTACACACGGCATCCAAAACGCCGTTGATAAATTTCGGGCTGGTTTCGTTACACAGTTTTTTTGCCAATTCGATTGCTTCGTTGATGACGACGGCATTGTCCAAAGAGGTGTAAAGAACCTCATAGCAACCTAAACGTAAAATCGCCCGTTCGATCGTTCCGATTTCGCTCAAATTCCACTCTTTTAAATGGCGGTTAATCGACGCATCGACATTGATTAAGTGCTCTTTCACGCCGTGGTAAAGTCCTAAAGCAAACTCTTTTTGCTGATTGCGAATTTTTTTGTCTTCGAAAAGCTCGTCCATAAATTTTTCGATACCGGCATTGCCGATATCCTCGGCATACAAAATGCCGATAATCGTTTCTCTCGCTTGATGTCGTGTTGCCAAACGTTTTCCTTAAAAATTAAAAATGTTTATAAAGACTGATCAATTCAATCAATCCCGTCATCGCCTCAAAGCCTTTATTGCCGGCTTTGCTGCCCGCTCGTTCAATGGCTTGTTCGATCGTATCGGTCGTTAAAACGCCGAAAGTGACCGGTTTTTGGTACTTCAAAGCCGTATTGGCGACGCCTTTGGTCGTTTCCGCGGCAACATAGTCAAAATGCGGCGTACTTCCGCGAATAACGGCACCGACGCAACAAACCGCGTCGTATTTTCCACCGTTTAAAAGCCTGTCCAAAGCCATCGGAATTTCAAATGCACCCGGAACCAAAATAAGATCTAAATTTTTCTCGTCGCCGCCGTGACGAATAAACGCGTCACGCGCACCTTCGACCAAACGATCGGTAATAATGTGGTTAAATCGGCTATTGATAATGGCGACCTTTTCCGTGCCGTTTAACGATAATTTTCCTTCAACGATATTCATAGCAATCCTTTAATAAAATGGATAAAGTCTTTAATCATACCCTATTTTTTGTTAGGGACGCTTTAGTGCTTTTTCCAGACACTGACATGTAAGGTTTTTATCACGCTCTTACGTTCATTTTCATAGCGTATTAAAGGCATATCAAACGCTTTTTGCGCCAATTCAAACGTCGGTTCCAAATGCTCGTGTAAAGCATCGAACGTGCTATATTTTTCGCCGTTTTTCTTAAAGCCGCCCAGCCATTTTGCGCGAGGTGTTTTACTCTCATCCCAGTCGTAACCGCTCGCGATGACTAAAAACGCCCCCGTACGCATGCGTGTGCCGATCGTTTTGAGAAAAAGTGCCGGATCGTAAAGCGTGTCCAAAGCATCGTTGAGCAAAACCAAATCGTATCCGTCAAAATAAGGCTTCATATTGTGCGGATCGGCTTGCCAAAATTCGACTTTTTGCCGCGCGGGATCGATGTTAAAATCGCTCAAATCGCGCTCTTCGAAACAGCACAATTCGCCTTCGACTTTGAGCGCGTATTTGAGCTTTCCGCTCTCTTTGAAATTCGTCGCCAAACGAACCACGCGTGCGGTAAACTCTACGCCGTGCACCATTTTGTAATCCGATGCCAGCGCAAACGTCGCTCGTCCCGCGCCGCATCCGATTTCCAAAGCTTTGTTCTTTTCTCCTTCAAGCCCTTTGCAGACACGCGCTATCGCTTCGTAGTAATTATTTTCTTTCTCTCCGAAATGCGCATGGCATAGTAAAGAGAGCTGCGGATCGGTTTCGTAAAAGACCGAATGCGTCTCAACGCTTTCTTCCGACTCGACGTAGCGAAATCCCGCATGTTGGTAAAAATGGCGGCGAAACGCATAACGCGAAGCGCGAATGAGCTCATTTCCCGTGCTGATCCACGAGCCGCCTTTGATGAGATTGTGTCTGTCGTCAAACGTCGGTACGGAAAAATCGTCGTACAGCGGATGAACGCTAAATCCGTCAAATCCGTTGATCGGCGTTTGCGTCCATTGCCAGACGTTACCGATAATATCGTAAAAATCGCCGAACGCAAACGTATCCACGGGTACGGAAGAAGCGAAGTATTCGAGGTTCACGTTACCCGGTGCTTTGTCCCAAAACGGTTCGTCGTTTTGTACATGTAAGTCTCGAAGCACGTACCATTCGTCCTCGCTCGGTAAGCGAATGCTTTTAGCTTCTTTGGCACTTTTCCAGTTGCAAAACGCCTCGGCTTCGAGGAAGTTAACGTCTACCGGCCAGCTCCACGGCATTGCGATCTCTTCGAGCATCGTTCGCAAGCGATAACCCGCATCGGTTTTTCTCCAAAAAAGCGGCATTCTCGCCTCTTTGTAGGTTCGCCATTTCCAACCTTCTTCGCTCCAAAAACGCGCCTCTTCGTATCCGCCATCTTCCACAAACGCCAAAAATTCGGCATTGGAAACGAGAAATCGGGAAGCTTTGAAGTCGTGAACCTCTTTGACATGTAAGCCGTATTCGTTATCCCAACCGTAAAGCGCATCGTCTTTGCGTTTTTCCAAACGAAGCGTCGTGCCCGCAACATCGATCAAACGGTTTTGCACGACGGGCGTGTCGATCGGACATATTTTCCAAAACGGATGCGTTTGCACGTACTCTAAGGGCAATTGGCGTATTAAAACCGAAGAGGTCTCCAAGTGAATCCGCTCATGCTCGATCCCCATCAAGATCGCCCAAAACGGGCTTTCCCACGTTATAGGCATGGAAAGAGGCAAGGTGTCGATCAGCTCTAATACTTTGGTTTTGACCGCATCGCGGTAAGCACGAATTTCGGCAATTTTAGGCCATTGATAATGCGCTTGATCCAGATCGTCCCAGCTCATTTCGTCCACGCCGATCGCAAAAATCGACTCATAAGTCGGATTGATGCGCTTGTCGATGAGCTTGGCAAGCACCAGTTTGTTAATGAAAAACGTTGCCGTATGTCCAAAATAAAAGACCAAAGGATGCCGCAAAGGATCGGCGGTCACGTAATAACTTTCGTCCTCTTTCATCACCTCGAACAATCTTTCGTAAATCGTATAGGTTTTCAGAAAATAGTCGCGTATCTCTTGCCTTTTTTCTGCCGCACTTCCGACGTTGAGCAGGATATTGCGCGTGGGGACGAGTTGCATGTTAGGCCTTTAGGCTGTTTTGAATCGCTTGAATGTCTTTAATCGCCGCGTCTAAGTCTTCCAAGTAGAGCATATTCGGTCCGTCGCATAACGCGATGCACGGATCGAAATGGGTCTCAAAAAAGAACCCGTCCACGCCCACGGCAGCCGCCGCACGCGAAAGCGGACGCACGAACTCGCGTTTTCCTCCGCTTTTACCGCCCTCGGTTCCGGGCATTTGAACCGAATGCGTCGCATCGAAAATGACCGGAGCAAACGAGCGCATAATTTCGAAACTGCGCATATCCACGACCAAATTGCCGTATCCAAACGTCGAGCCTCGCTCGGTCAACCACACGCCCGCTTGTTTGGCGGCATCGTACCCTTCTTCTTTCACGCCGCGCGTATCCAACACTTTTTTGACCGAATAACGCATATCGGCGGGATTTAAAAATTGACCTTTTTTAATGTTCACGACGCATTTCGTCTGCGCGGCGGCAACCAACAAATCGGTTTGGCGGCATAAAAAAGCGGGAATTTGCAACACGTCGACGACTTCTCCCACAGGCTTTGCCTGCGTGTAGTCGTGAATATCCGTCAAAAGCTTGTAGCCAAACTGTGTTCTAACTTCTTCGAGCAACTTAAGTCCCGCGTCAAGCCCCGGACCTCTGAAACTGTCGATGCTGGTGCGATTGGCTTTGTCGAAACTGGATTTAAAGTAAAAATCGATAGTAGAATCTTCATGGTACGTCATCAATTTTTCGGCAACCCGAAAAAGATTTTCGCGACTTTCGATAACGCACGGTCCTGCAATTAAAATCATTCTTTCTCCTTAGCGACGATAACGCCGCTCAAAATAACCAAGAGTATACCAAATAGACCCATAAAATCCGGTAAAGGATCGCCCAAAAACAATCCGATCAAGAGCGAAAAGAAGATAATCGAATACCCAGCCGCCCCGACGATACCCGCTTTGGTCGTCCCGAACGCTTTGGTCATATACAATTGCCCTACCGCACCCGAAAAGCCCATCAAACCGATGTAAAGCCACTGAACGCCTGAGGGCATTTTGAAATTTCCGAGCATAAAATCAAACATCGGCGTATGGTAAAATTCGCTCAGAAGCATAAACAACGCCGGAAAAACCGTTCCGGTCGAAACAAACGCCAAAACGATAATGCGCGTATCGTAAACTTTGTTGAGTTCGCGAACGCTCGTGTACGCTAATGCCGCGCCTAAACCGCTCATGATGCCGAAAAAATCGGTTTTAGAAAGCATCAATTCGCCGGGTTTCATCACCATGACGATCCCCACAAAACCGAAGAAAACCGCAACCCAACCTTTCCAGCCGATATGCTCTTTCAAAAAGAAAAACGCCAAAATTGCGGTAAAAATAGGCGCGGTTCGTGAAAACGTCATCGCATCCGCAAGCGGAATATGCGCGATATTGTAGAAAAAAACCAGCATCGAAAAAAAGCCGATGAGTGCACGGAAGAGAAGTAACCAAGGCTTTCCGCCGACTTGTTTGAGAGGTTTTCGTAAAAACGTCGCCGCCATAAGGCACATCGTAAGTCCGTTACGGAAAAAGACCACCTCGACCGAATCGAAATCCTGACTCAGCACTTTTGCAAATGCTCCGTCGATTGCAAAACTAAACGATGAAACGAGCATAAACAAAACGCCGCGATTCATCCCTGAAATAAAAGCTCCCACACCGACTCCACATGTAACCTAAAATGCGTTATCTTAATCCTTTCCGTGTTAAAATTCGTTGATTTTTACCTCTTAGCTTGGAGACGTCATGAATATTGAATCCATCTTGAATTATTCGCTTTGGGGCTTTCCGATCGCCAACGTCGGTATCGCACTGCTCATTTTTTTCTCGTCGCTGCTCTTTCGCCGCATCATCAGTAAACTGTTGCTAAAACCGCTGCGCAAGCGTTCGCGTCAAGGCAAAAAAGAGGACAACCAAAATAAAATTCTCGACGTTATCGAAGAACCGCTCAAACTCTCCATCGTCTTATTCGGTCTTTATTTTGCGATCAAGTGGTTGCCGTTTAAAAATATCGACCGCTTTTTAGAGCTGTTTGTGCGTTCGTGTCTTAGCTTCGTCGTTTTTTGGATTTTGTACCGTTTGGTCGAAGCGTTTTCAAACCTTTTCAACCTCTTTTCGTCCAAATTCGGCAAAGAACTTCACTCGGACATTCAAAACTTTTTGATTAAAACGCTTCGCGTTCTTATTATTGCTATCGGCGTGATGGCGATTTTACAAGAATGGGGCATTAACGTGAGTGCGTTTGTCGCCTCTTTGGGGCTCGGAGGTTTGGCATTTGCATTGGCGGCCAAAGACACGATCGCCAATTTATTCGGTTCGTTGGTTATCTTCAGCGACCGCCCGTTTAAAGTCGGCGATTGGATTCAAACGCCCGTCGTGGAAGGCATTATCGAAGAGATCGGCATTCGATCTACCAAAGTACGCACCTTCGCGCAAGCCTTAGTAAGCGTGCCTAACGCCACGGTCGCCAATACGCCCATTACCAATTGGACGCGTATGGGCAAACGCCGCATCAATACCCGCATCGGTCTGACGTATGCTACCGGCGTCGAACAAATTCAAACGATCGTCGAAGAGATTACCGCAATGCTCAAAAACCATCCCGATATTCACCAAGAGACGATTTTGGTCTATTTCGATGAATTTCAAGACAGCGCGCTTAGCATCTTTCTTTACTTTTTCACTAAAACGACGGTTTGGGCGGAATTCTTACATGTCAGGCAAGACGTCAATCTTAAAATTATGCGCATCGTCGAGCGTAACGGCGCGCAGTTTGCGTTCCCTTCTCAGACGCTCTACGTCGAGAGTTTACCAAAATAACAGCAAAGCAACGCTATAATGTATCTCATTTAGGTTATCTTGACAAAAGGTTCGTATGAAAAAAATAGCCATTATCGGGCTGCCCAACGTGGGCAAAAGCTCGTTATTCAACCGCATCGCCAAACAACGTATCGCTATTACCTCCGATTTTAGCGGCACGACGCGCGATATCAAATCCCATGAAGTCTTCATCGGCGAAAAACCGTGCATTATTTTGGATACCGGCGGGCTCGATCGCTCCTCGGAATTGTTTGCCAACGTTCACGACATGTCGATGGAAACGTCCAAAAAAGCCGACATTTTACTCATGGTCGTTGACGGGAAACGGCTTCCCAGCGATGAAGAGAAAAAGATTTTTTACGCCCTGCAAGCACGCAATAAACCGATCGCGCTTGTTATCAACAAAATCGACAACGACAAAGAGATGGAACGCGCTTGGGAATTTAGCGAATTCGGCGCGGAAAACGTTTTTCCGATCTCCGTTTCGCACAATAGAGGCGTAAGCGCTCTCTTGGAGTGGATCGCCGCGTATCTGCCGACACCGGAAGGATCGATCGTAAGCGAAGCGAGTGAAAGCGACGAAGAAGACGATGACGAGGATTGGGACGAAGAGGACGATTGGAATGAAGAAGAAGAGCTTCCCGAAGCGATCGAAGAAGAAACCGTCCCCGACAACCGCATCAACGTCGCGATTATCGGACGCGTCAACGTCGGAAAAAGCTCGCTACTGAACGCTTTGGTCGGGAAACAACGCGCCGTCGTCAGCAGCATCGAAGGAACGACGATCGATCCGGTCGACGAAGCCATAGAGTACAACGAAAAAATCATCAATTTCGTCGATACGGCGGGACTTCGCCGTCGCGGTAAAATCGAAGGTATCGAAAAATTCGCTTTAATGCGCACCAAAGAGATGCTAGAGCGTGCCAATATCGCTTTATTGGTGTTAGACGCCAGCGAGCCTTTTAAAGAACTCGACGAACGCATCGCCGGACTCGTGGAAGAGAACAATCTCGCATGCATCATCGTTTTAAACAAATGGGACAAAGCGAACGTCGAGCATGAAGAGATCATGAAAGAAGTCAGAGATCGTTTTAAATTTCTCTCTTACGCGCCGCTGATTAGCGTTTCGGCATTGACGAAGCAACGCGTCTCCAAGATCAAAGAGATGCTTTTGAGCGTTTACGAAAACTATGCGCAACGTATTCCGACCGCGCGTCTTAACGAAGTCATCAAAGAAGCGACGATCAAACATCAAATCCCGAGCGATCACGCCAAAGTCGTTAAAATCTATTTCGCGACCCAATACCAAAGCAAACCGCCGCGCATCGTACTGGTAATGAACAAACCGCGATCCTTGCACTTTAGCTATCGACGCTATTTGGCAAACCGCCTTCGCGACACGTTCAACCTCGAGGGCACGCCTATTTTGATCTATCCGCGCGCCAAAGGCGAAAAAGACGAACAAAACGAGCAAGACGATGCTTGATCCAAAAAATAAAAACATCGTTTTTATCGGCTTTATGGGTGTGGGAAAAGGAACAATCGCGCGTGCGTTGATTCAAGCAACCGATCGTTTCGGACTGGACACGGACGATCTGATCGAGAGCATGGAAAACCGAAAAATCAAAGAGATTTTTAAAAAAGACGGCGAAGCGACGTTTCGAAAACTTGAGAAAAAGACTGCCAAATGGCTTCAAAAAAACGTTCAAAATGCCGTCATTTCAACCGGCGGAGGCTTTTTTAAAACCGACAATTTGGACAAAATCGGCACCGTCGTCTACCTTCGCTCTTCGTACGAGGGCATTATGGCGCGACTGCTGACACACGAAAAAGCGGACCTAAAACTTGCCAAACGACCGCTTTTAAGCGACGAGGCAAAAGCTAGGGCTTTGTTTGAAGAGCGTGCTCCTTTGTACGCAAAAAAAGCCGACGTGATGATCGACGTCGAAAACCGCTCTGTCCAAGAGATCGTCGCGGAAATCATCAAAGTTTTAAAATTAAAAAGGATTAAAAAACGATGCGAGTCTTAACGGGAATTCAACCCTCCGGTGCCCTTCATATCGGCAATTATTTCGGTGCGATCAAACAAATGGTCGATTTACAGGAAAAGAGCGATTTGTTTATTTTTATTCCGAACTACCATGCGCTAACTTCGTTAAAAAACGCTCCGGCACTTAAGCAAAACACGCTAGACGCGGCGATCAATTTTATGGCTTTAGGTATCGATCCTTCCAAGTCCACGCTATGGGTACAATCGGACGTCAAAGAAGTATTGGAGCTCTATTGGATTCTCTCCGGATACACGCCGATGGGCTTATTGGAGCGTGCGCACAGTTATAAAGACAAAGTCGCCAAGGGCATTGCCGCCAACCATTCGCTCTTTTCGTATCCCGTCTTAATGGCGGCAGATATTTTGCTCTACGACGCAGACGTGATTCCAGTCGGCAAAGATCAGATTCAACATGTCGAAATCGCACGCGACATTGCCATCAAATTCAACAACGATTTCGGGGAAATTTTTACCGTTCCAACCTTTAAAGTCGAAGAAGAAGTCGCCACGGTTCCGGGTATCGACGGTGCGAAAATGAGTAAAAGCTACGGCAATACGATCGATATTTTTTGCGGCGAAAAAGAGCTCAAAAAGACGATTGCCCGTGTCGTTACCGATTCCACTCCCTTAGAAGAGCCCAAAGACTACACGACATGTAACGTTTTTGCTTTGGCTAAACTCTTTTTGAAAAATGACGAAGTAGAGGCGTTAAAAGAACGTTACGCAAAAGGCGGCGAAGGATACGGGCATTTTAAAGCCTATTTGAACGAATTGGTTTGGAACTATTTTGCAAGCGCGCGCGAAAAACGTGCCTACTTTTTAGACCATCCAAACGAAGTGATCGAGATTTTAGAAGCCGGCGCGCAAAAAGCCCGCACCATCGCTTCTGCAAAAATGAAAATCGTACGCGACCTTGTCGGAATTTATCGTTAGGAACTTTTATGTTAGATATTAAACTGATACAAAATGATTTTGAAACCGTAGCGACCGCGCTTCGCAAGAAAAAAGTCGACGAAAGTCTGTTGGAAAATCTTCGAACGCTCTCGTTGGAGCTTAAAAATGCGCGCATCGTGCTGGAGCCTTTGCAAGCGGAGCAAAACGCCAAAAGCAAACTCTTCGGCGTTTACGCGAAAGAAGGTAAAGACGTGAGCGCACTCAAAGCGGAACTTGCGGACAATAAAGCAAAAATCGCCGAAGCGCAAGAGATCGTTCGGGCATTGGAAGAACAAATGGAAATGCAAGCCTCCGTCATTCCCAATATGCCCTCTTCCCTTGTCCCAGAAGGCGAAGACGAAAACGATAACGTCGAACTCAAACGCGTCTTAGAGCCTCGCGTCTTCTCTTTTACGCCCAAAGAGCATTGGGATTTGGATATCAAACAAAATTGGATCGATTTTGAGCGCGGCGTCAAACTCTCCAAAAGCCGTTTTAGCGTTCTGAAAAACGAAGCGGCACGGCTTGAACGCGCCTTAATTAATTACATGTTGGATTTTAACCGTAAACGCGGCTTTCACGAGGTGTGCGTTCCGTACATCGTCAACCGCGAAACCTTGATGGGAACGGGACAATTGCCCAAATTCGAAGACGATCTGTTTAAAATCGAAGGCGAAGAGCTTTTTTTAATCCCGACCGCCGAAGTACCCGTGACGAATCTCTTTCGAGACGAAATTTTAACGCAAGAAGAGTTGCCTATTAAAATGACATGTTATTCGGCGTGTTTTCGTAAAGAAGCGGGCAGTGCCGGTAAAGATACTCGCGGTATGATTCGCCAACATCAGTTCGATAAAGTCGAGCTGGTCAGCATCACGACGCCCGAGCAAAGCGAAGCCGTTTTTGACGAGATGCTTTCATGCGCTTCCGATTTGTTGACCTCCTTGGGGCTTCCGCACCGCCATTTAATGCTTTGCGGCGGAGACCTCGGCTTTAGTGCCGCCAAAACGGTCGATTTGGAAGTCTGGCTTCCCGGACAAAACCGTTACCGCGAGATCAGTTCTGTCTCCAATACCTTTGATTTTCAAGCAAGACGCGCGAAAATTCGCTTCAAAGATAACGGTAAAAACCGTCTCGTTCATACGCTCAACGGCTCTTCGTTAGCCGTCGGACGTACGTTAATCGCACTGATGGAGAATTACCAACAAGAAGACGGGAGCATCGCGATTCCCGACGTTTTAAAAGAGTACATGTAAGATGGCGGAAGAAGAAGTCGTCATCCTCGAAGCGGATCCTTCGACTCCTACGGAAGAAGGCTTTGCGCCTATCGAAGAGGAAGCTTCCGAAGAGACGGCATCCGAGGAAAATGCAGAAGACGAACTTGCCAAACAAGCGAAAAAACGTCTGCTGATTCTCTTAGTCGCCGCGGGCGTGCTTCTTCTGGCGATTATTATCGCGATCATCGTTATTTTGAAATTAAAATCGCACCCGACGCCTTCTCCCGCGCCGATCGTTAAACACGAAGAAAAACCGATCGTCAAAGAGCAGTTTTCTCCCTCCCGCGTCGATTCGATGATTAAAAAAGCCCATGTGCTTTACGAACAAGGCAACAAAGACGAAGCGTTGAAACTTTACGAAAAAATTGCGACGTATAACGAAGCGATTTCGTATTACAATATCGGCGTCGCCAAGCTCAAAGAACAAAGTTACGCCGAGGCTTTGGACGCCTTTAAAAAAGCGATTCAAAACCAAGAGCATCGCTGCATCAGTGCCATCAATGCCGCCGTTTGCGCTTTGGAAATGGGAGACGCCACGCTGTTTCACTACTACGTCGATTTGGCATACGCGTACCTTCCCGAAGAGAGCAATGCTCCGCTTTATTCCTACTACGTGGGCTTGGTGCATTATTATAAAAATTTTTACGTTGAAGCCTTAAGTGCGCTCTCGCATCCTACCAACGATTTTTACCGCGAAGACCAAAACTATCTTACGTCGAAAATCTTGGCCTCTTTAGCGTACAATCAAGAGGCGTACAAGGATTTGGAAAGCGTTGCCAAAGAGAGCGATCTGTTTACGTTAGGGCTTTTACAGGCAAAACTCGGCGATTATAGTAAAGCCAAAAACTATTTGGTACGCGCGCTTCGCAACGAACCTGAAAATACGCACATCAAAATGGCACTTGCTTTGGTTGAAAATAAACTCGGCAATCTTGCCAACACGGCTTCGCTCATCCAAGAAGTCGCCAAAGTACGTGACGAAAATGCCGCCCCGATTTACAAAATGCACGCAATTTTAAAACCCACGCTCTTTGACGTGGACAAGGCGCAAAGCGAATTTGAAAAAGAGCTTTTCTTCGACAACGAGAATATCTACAGTCTTTTATTTTACTACGCACCGTACAAAGTTTTCGACGCAAAACAGACGATCGATTATATTCGAAAAGGAAGTATGAATATTTTTATCGACGAAATCGGACCGGCTCTTTCGTATTTAAAAGCCAGCTCGACGATTTCCAAAGTCAACATCGCTATCTCCAAAGGCATCAAAAAAGCTCTTGATTTTCACGTATACGAAGCCAACGATCTCTTCTTGAAAATGGTCGACGAATACAAAAACCACTCTATTTTACATTACAATTTGGCGTTGACCTATGCGCAAATGGGCGATTACGGTGCGGCATATCGCCATTTTTCCAAAAGTTACCATCTCGATAACGGCAACTATCTCGCCGGCGTTTTTGCACTCATGAGCGGAAATCTCATCGGCAAAGACATCACGAAACTCAGCGAAGACGTGAAAGAGAGCATTACCAAAAATCCTACGCTCGGGCAAGACAGTCTGTACGCGTCGATGATCTACCTAACAGACGGCAACCATTTTTCGCTGACGCGCTGGCTTGAGCAAGAAAAAGAGGACTCTCCTTTGCATCTTGTCTTAAATATCGTCGCGTCGCAAAAGCTCGGCAACGATCGCTTGTATCGCCTCAATGCGCAAAAGTTACAAGCCTTGCTTCCTAAAGACATTCTTGCCAATATCATCCTGTTTAACATCAAGCACGACAAACAAGAGATCAAACAGTACGCCAAAGCAATTCAAATCGAATTTAATTCGCTACCGTTAGACTACGACGCTTTTTACTACGGCCCCAAAATCGTCAAAGAACAGTACATTAAACTCTTGCAAATCGGCGGATTGTTGCATCAAAAACGCGATTTTGTAGTCAAACGCATGGAAGAAGAGCGCGTCGATATTCCGTCGATTATGCAAACGCTCGCATATTTGCAAATTTATACTAACAATTTTGAAGAGGCATTTGTGCTCTACAATAAACTCATCGACGATTTTCATAAGAAAGATACCTACACCGTATTTCTCGCCTCAGTCTCGGCTATCGGTGCGGGCCATAGCGAAAACGCCATCGCGCTTTTAGAGCTTTCCAAATTGACCGACCCCTCCAACGTGGAGAGTAAGTACGCGCTTGGCTTGCTGTATCAAGAAGTCGGAAATTACGAAGCGGCAACCGCCCAGTACCGAAGCATCGGAAATATCGGTTTTATCTCACAGTATTTTACGTTCGAATTGGTCAAATAACCTTACATGTACGTTTTGACATGTAAGGTTTAAGACTAGGCTAAATGCCTTCTTGTTCCATTTTGTGAACGCTACGCAAACGATCGCGCATCGACATGTAACTGTTAAGTGCCCCAATATAGGCTTTTGCCGTTGCTAGCATCGTATCGACGCTTAGCCCGTGTCCCATAATCGCCGGCTTGCTCTCGTCGAAAACGACTTTGACGATGACGCGCGCCATAGCATCTTTGCCTTGTGAAACCGCATCGACTTTATAATCTTTAAGCTCTCCGCTGACGCCGCATACGCGATCGATTACTTTAAAAATAGCGTCCATCGTTCCGTTGCCGATTGCCGCATCGGTAATCTCTTTACCGTCGTGATTGATCGTCACCGCCGCACTTGGGACGCCTCCGGGAGCACAATCGGAAAGTTGCAAGCGAAGCAACTCGAACACTTGAGGAATTTTCGTAATCTCTTCGGCGACCAACGCACGTAAATCATCGTCAAAAATCTCTTTTTTCTGATCCGCCAAAATTTTAAAACGCTCAAACGCTTCGTTAATTTCATCGTCTTGCAATTCGTATCCCAAGCTTGCCAATTTATCTTTAAACGCATGACGGCCGGAATGTTTTCCAAGAACGATCGAGTTTTTATCGAGTCCGATATCTTTAGCACTCATAATTTCATACGTTTGCGTATGTTTTAAAACGCCGTCTTGGTGAATGCCGCTTTCATGCGAAAATGCGTTTTTACCGACGATCGCTTTATTGGGTTGCGGTTCAATTCCGGTAATCGAAGAGACAAGACGGCTCGTCGGGTAAATCTCTTTGATGTTAATATTCGTCTCGTAAGCACTGAAATGATCTTTACGCGTTCGAAGTGCCATCACAATCTCTTCAAGTGCCGCATTTCCGGCACGCTCGCCCAACCCGTTAATCGTACACTCGATTTGACGCGCACCGCTTTCGACGCATGCAAGCGAATTTGCGACCGCAAGCCCCAAATCGTTATGGTTGTGTACCGAGATGATCGCGCGCGCTCCTACAAATTCGTGTAACGACTTAATAATCGCTCCCATCTCCGTCGGTAAGCGATAGCCGACCGTATCGGGAATATTGAGCGTCGTTGCTCCGGCGTTGATGACGGCGTCTAGCACCTCTTTCATAAAACCGATTTCGCTACGTCCGGCGTCTTCGCAACTAAATTCGACGTCTTCACAAAAAGTTTTGGCGTATTGTACCGCTTCGACCGCTTTTTTAATGACTTGATCCGGACTCATTTTAAGTTTGTATTGCATGTGAATCGGACTTGTCGCGATAAACGTGTGAATGCGATTGAATTTTGCTTTGGAAACGGCTTCGCCCGCCGCTTTAATATCCCTCTCCAACGCACGCGCCAACGAACAGACGCGACTTTTGGTAATCACTTCGCTGATACGCGCAATCGCGTCAAAATCTCCGGGGCTTGCCGCTGCAAATCCCGCTTCGATCACGTCAACGCCGAGCTTTTGCAATTGCAAGGCGATTTGAATTTTTTCTTCCGTATTCATGGACGCACCGGGACTTTGCTCGCCGTCGCGTAACGTCGTATCAAAAATGATAATAGTATTGTCGCTCATAAGGTTATCCTTTAAATGATTGTATCTGTGTTGCTAAAAATGAATGAAAAAAAAGAAAATTAGAGGGAGAGAAGGTTTTGCAGGAGGGCGTTTTTAATCTCAATTTTGGGTAAACATTTAATCGATTTCATAATGCCGATCGCCGTAACGTTTTTCATCGTTTCTCCTTTAAAAATAGCTCTTTTGAAGAAGAGCGTGAAACGCACTTCTTCAGAGTGGACGTATTATACTCAATTTTTATAGTATTTGGCAACGATGAACGTGTAAACGCCTCGTAATAAGCCATACACAAGGTATAGGCTAATCAGAAGCGTTCCGACTTCGATCGGATATAAATACAGAAGCGAAAACGTCGCGACAAGGTACACCAGTGTTTTAATCAGATGACCTTTCTTTAAATCGATCTTCTTGAAACTCGGATAACGAATATTACTGACCATGAGACACGAAAGTCCGCCTAAACCAAACAGCATCAGACTCTCATAGCCGTGAATAGCGGGATATTCTTTATAAAATAAAATCCACATCGCAACAACGACGGCGGCGGTAGGAATCGGAACACCGATAAAAACGGAAGGCTCGACCGTGCCGATCATCACGTTAAAACGTGCCAAACGGATCGCTCCGAAAACGACGAACATCGCACATAAAAGCGAACCGACTTTCCCGTACGCATGGGCGATACTAAAATAAAATAACATCGCAGGGGCAACGCCGAAAGCTACGATATCCGCTAAAGAGTCGAATTCGGCACCGAATTTACTCGTCGCATTGGTCAATCGTGCAACTCTACCGTCAAGTCCATCAAAAATTAACGACAAAAGAATATAAATCGCCGCTTTATCAAATTGTGCATTTGCCGAAGCAATAACGCTAATAACGCCTAAAAAAGCACTAGCCGCCGTAAAAAGATTGGGGAAGACATACATCAATTGCAATTTGTTCCCGTTTTGAACGTTCATCTTAATCCTTATACGCAAGATAGCCGAGCACACTTTGCCCCGCTTTAACCGTGTCGTTTAGAACCACCTTGATACGCGCGTCTAAACTAACGAGCACGGCAATTTCCCCGTCTTTGAGAAAACCCATACGTTCCGTTGCTTTAAAAGAACCGTTTTTGCGGTAAAACACGATAGGATTTCCCCAAGCACCGATGGAACAAACCATATACAGTTGGTCATTTTGTGCCTGACATGTCACGATACTTCGCTCGCCCAATACGGACGACAATGCATGCGAAGGCGGCATAAAAAGACCGAATCGATGTGTCGTTGTAACAACATTCATTGCAAGAGGAGCGCGAATCAATCCCACGTCAAAAAACGATTTTCGAATCACGATACGCAACATCTCTTGATTGTTTTCAAGCGTCGTTTTCGCAATCGACGTTACTCTTCCGTCAATCGGCGAAATCAAAGCGCGCACATCGTCTTCGTCTGCAAGGCGCTCAGGATTACGATAGGAAAAAAGCGCCCATGCAAAAAGCAGGAAAAACAACCACGTCAGCCACGAAAGCACATACGAAAGGAGCAACAACATTCCCGTTAAAACAAGACGGTTCCATCCCTCTTTGGCGATCGGTTGCGTTGTCGTGTATAAAGCGTTACGCATGGCTCGTCGGTTGTTCGTTCAACGGTTTTTCGTGAACGGATTTAGTGTGTTTGAGTTTTGAAGGCATGCCGTTTTCTTCTTCAAACAAAGCAATGACTTCGCGCAACTGCTCTCCGTCAATCGTCTCAAATTCGTTTAATTTCATCACGATGCGTTCGATGCATTCTCGATACTCTTCCAAACGGACTTTAACGACTTCATAACGCTCTTGCAAGGTTTTTTTAATGTGCTCGTCAAGTTTCTCAGCCATTTTATCGCTGTAGTCTTTGACCGTTCCGCCGTTTAAAAACGTATTACGTTGTTTTTCAAGAACCATTAATCCGGCAACGTCGCTCATACCGTAAATACTCACCATCGCTTTAATAATATCCGTCGCTCTTTCCAAATCGTTACCGGCACCCGTCGAAATTTCGCCCAAAAAAACCTCTTCCGCCGCACGACCGGCCAAAAGAACGTCGACTTCCGCCATCAATTCGTGTTTTTGCATCAAAAATTTATTTTCTTCGGGAGTGTTAAGCGTATATCCAAGGGCTGCAAGTCCTCTTGGAATAATCGATACTTTCGAAACGCGTTTTGCACCTTCCGTCGTTTCCGCAAGAAGTGCATGTCCGCTTTCATGGTATGCTACGATACGTTTTTCTTCCGGATTGATACGGCGACTTTTTTTCTCAAGCCCCGCAATTGCACGCTCTACCGCTTCAACAAGATCTTGTTGTTCGACGTACGTTTTAGTCTTACGTCCCGCAAGAAGCGCGGCTTCGTTAATAATATTAGCTAAGTCCGCACCCGCAAGACCCGCCGTTAAGCGTGCAATTTCTTCAAGATTAATATCTTTTCCTAATTTAATATCGACGACATGTACCTTTAAAATATCTTTACGGCCTTGAAAATCGGGCTTATCGACTAAAACCTGTCGATCGAAACGTCCCGGTCGCAAGAGTGCGGCATCCAATACTTCGGGTCTATTCGTTGCCGCTAAAACGATCACGGGAGACTTATCCGAACTAAACCCGTCCATTTCCGCTAAAAGCTGATTGAGCGTTTGTTCTCTTTCATCGTTACCGCCCATCATACCGCTAGCGGCTCTGCTCTTACCGATCGCATCGATTTCATCGATAAATACGATCGCCGGTGCTTCTTTTTTAGCGTTCTCGAATAAATCGCGTACGCGGCTTGCGCCTACACCTACGAACATTTCGATAAAGCTTGAACCCGAAACCGAGAAAAACGGCACGCTTGCCTCTCCCGCAACCGCTTTAGCAAGCAAGGTTTTACCCGTACCCGGAGGACCTACTAAAAGCACGCCTTTAGGAATTTTAGCTCCTAAGTTCATATAACGATCGGGGTATTTTAAAAAGTCGACGATCTCTTTGACCTCTTCTTTAGCTTCTTCGACCCCGGCAACGTCTTCGAATTTGACTTTCGGCTTTTCGGAGTTGACGAGTTTTTTACTGCTCCCCATACCCAAAATTCCTCCGCCCATATTTTTTTGCATACGATTGGCTAAAAACATCCAAATACCGAAAAAGACAAATACGGGTAAAACCCATGAGAAGAGAATCTCGGTAAAAATATTGGATTCGTTATAACCGCCGTAACTAACTTTTTTTTCATCCATCAACGGAATCAACGTACTGTCTTCGCCGACTTTTTTAACGACATATACGGTTTTTTGTGCACCTTCGTTGGAAAAAGCTTTGATCGTCGTTTGTCCGATCGCCACATAGCTGATTTGGCTGTTGCGGATCAACTCTTTAAGTTCGTAATAACTAATGGTACGCGTTGCACTGTTTTGAACGTTGAAATTAGCCGCCATACCGTTGTCGCTCGTACCGCCGGTAAAATTTTTAAAAAGTAAAATAACGATTATGGAAAAAATCGCAAACATTAAGAGAGGATTTTGGTTGAAAAAGTTATTTTTTTTATCGTTTTTATTTTCTGGGTTGGGATTCATCTATTTCCTTTGTAAAACGAGCGTAAACCACTCGTCTTTTTGGTACTTTTCAACAAGGTGCATTGTCGTAAATTTATGCTCGACCTTATCGATGTATTTATCTAAAATGCCGGAAAGTATCAAAAGACCGTTTTCGTTGACCGCACTTTGCAAGTCGGAAGCCAACATGATTAATACGTCGGCGATAATATTAGCGACGACGATATCGTATTCGCGTTCTCTTTTTTGTACCGAACCCGTCCATATCGTTTGAAACGTCGCATGATTGCGTTGAAAATTTTCACTCGCCGAAAGCGTCGCTTGTTCATCGGTATCGCATAAATCGACTTTAGCACCTAATTTAGAAGCCGCTATCGCTAAAATCCCGCTCCCGCATCCGACGTCAAGTAAAGTCATATTCGGTTGGACATAGCGTTGTAAAAGCAACAAACATCCGTAGGTCGTCTCATGGTGTCCCGATCCGAATGCCAACGCCGGATCGATCACGACATTGATTTTGTTCGGATCGTCTTGTACCCAGCTGGGATGAATGTATAAATTTTCGACATAAAGCGGTTGAACGGAATTGCGATACTGCGCGATCCAATCTTCATTCTCACAAACCGACAAGGTACTTTCAAGCGTTATAGAACGATCTAAAGCGAGAGAGAGTTGTTGGGCAAACGTTTCCATACCGAAGCGAATCGTCTCAAGGTCTTCTTCGCTACGCAAAATCATCGTACCGTCTTTTTCTTCAATAGCCTCATCGCTGAGGCTCATCAAACAATCCATAAAAAGGGAGTATTCGCTACTAGGGGTTAAGGACAATTCGTTATAGGTTTGTTTCATTCAGATTAACCTAAAACATCCTCGAGTTTTTCTTTTAAGACTTGGGGCGTAAACGGTTTGACGATATAGTTATTGACTCCGGCTTTAAGCGCGGTAATCACTTCGGCTTTACCGCCTTCGGTCGTAACCATGATGATCGGCATATTTTCGTATTTTTTTTCGGCACGCACTTTGCGTACGAGATCAAGTCCGTTCATCTCAGGCATATTCCAATCGGTAATCAAAACGTTTACATCCGGAGTTCTTTCCAAAATTTGCCAGGCTTCTACGCCGTGTTCTGCTTCTAACACGTCATCAAACCCCAATCTCTGTAAAGTGTTTTTTATAATACGGCGCATTGTCGAGCTATCGTCTACTACAAGCAGCTTCAATGTCACTCCTTTAACTTTAAGGTTTAGTCTTCCATTCTAACGAACTTTAGTTTGAACTTAGTTTAAAGCACTCTTTTAAGAGCAACGGGCAAAGGCTTCGCGTAAGTCCAAAGTACCCTCGTAAAACGCTTTTCCGATGATAACGCCGGCGACTTTACGCGAGTGTTTTAGTAAAACTATATCGTCCAAATTTTTAACGCCTCCACTGGCAATCGTATCGATCCCCGAAGCTTCCGCAATGGAAAGCGTAAACTCCGCATTAACGCCGCTTAACATGCCGTCTCTCCCGACATCGGTACAAATAATTGCCTCCACGCCGGCATTCGCAAATTCTTTGGCTAAATCCGTCGCCAACATCGTCGATTTTTCCGCCCAACCTTCCACTGCGACAAAACCGTCGATCGCATCGATGCCTACGACAATACGGTACTTTCGACACATCTCTTTGACGAAAGCGGGATTTTTAAGTGCGACGGAGCCCAAAATAACCCGATCGATTCCAAGATCGACATAACGTCGAATCGTCTCTTCGTCGCGAATTCCTCCGCCCAATTCCAATTTGAGGTTGCATTTCTTACGAATTTTTTGAATTTGCTCCATATTGCGCGGTTCACCCGCAAACGCACCGTTTAAATCGACCAAGTGAACCCATTTTGAGCCCATTTCTTCAAACGTTTTTGCCACTTCCCACGGTTCGTTCGAATAGACCGTAGCACTTTGCATCAGTCCTTTTGTCAAGCGTACCGCTTTGCCGTCTTTTAAATCAATCGCCGGTAAAATTTCCATCATAACTCCACAAAATTCTTTAAAATAGCCAAGCCGTTTTCATGCGACTTTTCAGGATGCGGCTGAAACCCGTAGATATTTTCTTTTTGAACCGCGCTCGCAAACGCATAGCCGTACGTCGTTTTTCCGATTTGATATTTTTCGTCGCACTGCACATGAAAGCTGTGCACGAAATAGAGGTAAAAGCGAGGTGCCATCCCCTTAAAAAGCGGCGTATCTCGCACCACTTCAAGCTCGTTCCAACCCATATGCGGTACTTTAAGGTGTTGAGAAAAACGCGTCGTGTCAAATTTAACGACTTCCCCTTCAATGAGTCCTAGTCCTTGCGTTTTTCCAAATTCCGTGCTGGCTTCAAACAACAGTTGCATCCCCAAACAGATACCTAAAAGAGGCTTTTTCGTTGAGGCAAACGCTTTGACGGCTTCATCCATCTCGCGCTCTTTTAAACACGCCATCGCATCTTTAAAAGCACCTACACCCGGAAGAATAATCTTGTCGTAACCTTCTACATGTGAAGCGTCTTTCACAATTTCGATACGCGTACCGAGTTTCTCAAACGCGTTGGTAACGCTTCGAAGATTGCCCATATTGTAATCGATTAAACCTATCATAATTCTCTCTTTTGATTCACGGATTTCACGTAAAACGCCAAACCAAACAGTAAAAACGTCACGCCTCCGATGAGATACACCGCATTGACGATATGCGACGCGTCGATAATCGCAAATTTAAACACCAACATCAACGCCTCGATCGCCAACGCGATAATAATCGAGCCTAAAAAACGCACCATCGTTTTATGCATTCCGGAGGTATCGTCTTTTTCGTTACGCCCTAAAACTTCCTCTTCAAAAATGGTTTTTACCAGATCGAAAATTGCCAAAGAGAGCGTAATCAAAATGGTCGATTCGAACATCGCTTTAATATCCAAAAGCTCGAAGGCAAGTCCGTGCATAAACAAACTTCGCATACCGTTAAAGAGCAATAAAAGTGCAATTGCCAATAAAGAGATTGAAAAAAGCGTGTAAATGAATTTCGACGTTTTGCCGAATCCCGACTGCAACGATGAAGGGTGGGCAATTTTTAAGATATGTTCCAAAGAGACGTCGATACATGCAATAAAACGTAACGCTCCTTGTTCATCGTAAATCGGATACGACGCTGTGACGGTTAAGTCGTTCGTTAACGTCGAGGGGTAAGGATCGCTTAAAACGCATCGTTTTTCACGCACCGCACGATAATAATAGGATTTACCGCTACGATTTTGTCCGAGCCCGCCTTTTTTATGTGGATCGTCGGTGATATTGTTAATGACTTGTTCGCCTTTGTAATCCAACAGGTACAAGGCTTCAAAATCGTCGACTTCATGCACGATTTTATCTAAGCTCGCGGTAATCACGTCCAGATTGGGTTCTGGCATGCGATTGGGTATATTACGCGTAAAAAGATAGCACAAATAGGCTCTTGCCCGCGTTCTCACTTCGGAGAACTGCTGTATTTCTCGAATGACCATCACATCTACCTTTTTATTTTTCGTAATTGTAACTAAATTTTCAAACGGTATATTTTAGCATACGGTTCTAAACTAATCGGCTCAAAAAACCGCCCGTCCGCATTTTCCAAAACAAAAAGTTGTATATACGTCGATTCGAACATAGCGTTGTCGACGATTAAAAAGGTATTATATGGCTGCATGTAGATTACATTGAGTTCACCGTTGGGATGAAGCGATTGTTGTTGCTTCACAAAGGTACCGCGCTCGTCGTATCCCGTTTGAATGAAGGTACGAACGCCAACTTCGTTACTGCCGATTTTTAACGCTCCTTTTTCTTTATCCAAAGCGATACCGTTTCCGAGTTGAAGCAACTTAACACCGTCTTGAAAACGACTGGTTTCATAGAAAAAAGGATGGCGAACCGTTTTGCCGCTCATAATATCCAAGTTGCTAAATTGTGCGACGGTCGGAAAAATACTGAGCATGCGAAACGGTAAATAAAAGTAGATTTCACGCGTTTTTTGGGGTAAGTTCAAAGGCGTTTGCAAAGCATCTAAAAAATCATTTGCATTGTTAAAACCGTAATCCAAACTCATTTGGGCGGTATTGTTGATGATCTTTTTTGGCTGCTCTTTCGTTTTCGTTTCATTTTCTTCGGCCGTTACAAAGGCTTTTTCGGTGTATTCGACTTCCAAGCGGGCAAGTCGTGCCGCGCTTTCTTGATCGTTGGTAAGCATAAAACTGACAGGGAAATTGACATCGCCCTCATGCTTGCCACCATCAATCAAGGTTTTCGCGTCGGCGTAGTAGCGAATCGGATAACCATAATCCCACCATGCCACAACATAATCTTCTCTACCCGCACTCTTTTTAAACGCATCAAGCTGTTCGACTTCCGTTTTATTCATGACCGTCGGCACGCGATAATCGATGACATGTAAAAGATTGGGATACAAGATACCTAAACTTGAGAGAATCACAAAGCTCGATTTAACCAACCCCCCAAGCCGTGCATTGATAAAAACTCCCGAGATATAAGCGCTACATGTAAAAAGCAAATACGCCATTCCTAAAGCACATACGGGAACCGCATAAATCGTAAAGCGAAGCCCTCCCCAAAGGGCTAAAAAACCAAGTCCCAACAATGGCAAGCCTAACAGCATCGCAGGGTATTTTTTGACCATCAAACCATAGCCGATAAGAGAAAGAATAAACGTAATCGTATGCCCGCTAATGCGCTCCGCAAAGGTAGTAAAGTCGATTTGTCCCGCTTCGCGTACGGTTTGGATCACGGAAAAAAAATGCAAAGGCAAAACATCTTGCGTCATCTCGATAGTATCTTTAAAAACATACAGTTTAAGCCTAACCCAGATAGGTTCTAACCCGCCGCTGAGGATAAAAAGCACTCCTGCCGCTGCTAAAAGATACCCGATATACGGTTTGAATCTTTCGTATTTAAAACCGATGTAAACACTGATGACAATTCCTAATCGTACTAAACTCGGCAATCCCATCATCGCAAAAAGCATGATCGTTAAGAGTTTAAAATTGAAAAGATTTTTACGATCAAAGATCAACGCATAGGCTAAGATCAATCCAAAATACGAAAATTCCAACGAATAACTTTGCGGATACCACCAACGATAGGCAATAATTTCGAGTGCCGTCATTAAAAGGTATTTTTCTTCGCGTGTCCGCAGCGCTAAAATCAACGACCATAACAAAAAGGTCGGAAAAACGATGTTGAGCATGTCAGTATCGTAATACCCGATCATCGTTCGATTGTAATAACTCACCGCAATCGAAGCAAGAAGCGCCGCTAAAAAACCCATCTCGATCATTTTAAAGTGGTGTGCGATCAGCATTACGGGGATGACAATCAAAGATCCAAGTACGGCAGGCATATAAAAGATGATCGTTTCAAATGAAAAAGGCAATATTTTAGCGGCAACATACGTCAACCAAGGCGCTGCTTCCGAAATGGGAGAGAGATTGTGCTTCGTAAACGAACCGCTCAAAAGATCCCTCGCGCCCTCCGCCCAAAAATAGCCGTCATTCGTGTTAATCATAAACTGCCCGGCAAATTTAAAGCTTTCAAAGTCGCTAAACTGATACACCCAAATTAAACGTACACAAAAACTAAAGGCAAATGCAAACACAATAAGATATGCAATGATATAAATGTCTTTTTGATTACTTAAATATTTCATACCTTATCCCTAATGTACGTTATGATGAAATTCGGGTACGATTTCTTGAAGTTTTTGGATTTGATCGTTACATGTCAACAATTCTTCAATATCCGTGCAAAGTTTATCGATGGGATATACCGTTTTATTGGTCACCATAATCGACTCATAAGCTGTCTTTTTATCGCTCTCGTGAATGAGTAGTTCTTCATACAGTTTTTCACCCGGGCGAAGCCCACTAAATTCAATCGCAATCTCTTTTTTACCTGAGAGATCGATCATTTTTTGTGCCAAATCGGCAATTTTAACCGGTTCTCCCATATCTAAGATAAACAGCTCTCCACTCTCTCCAATGGCGCCTGTTTGAAGGACTAATTCACACGCTTCGGGGATCAGCATAAAATAGCGCGTAATCTCAGGATGTGTCACCGTAATAGGGCCTCCTTTTTCGATTTGCGCTTTAAATTTTGGTATGACAGAGCCGCTACTGCCAAGAACGTTACCGAAGCGAACCGCTACGATCTGCGTCTCTTTCGCATCCACATTTTGAGCATACAACTCGCAAATGCGTTTGGTTGCACCCATCACGTTTGTCGGGCGTACGGCTTTATCCGTTGAGATCAAAATAAACTTTTGCACCTTATGCTTGATGGCAAGATCAATGCAAATTTTAGTCCCTAAGACATTGTTTAAAATGCCCTCTTGCACATTGGATTCAACTAAAGGAACGTGTTTATAAGCTGCCGCATGTACGACAATTTCCGGCTTGTAGGTATCAAACGCTTTATCCATGAGAGCTTCATTCCATACGCTTTGCATTATCGGCACCAATTGATCGCTTTGTAACTCTTCCATCAACTGATAGAGATTAAATTCACTGTGATCGATTAAAATAAGCTTTTTAGCTCTATACTTCAGGCACTGGCGAACAATTTCGCTACCGATACTTCCACCGGCACCCGTAATCATAATGGTTTTATCTTGAATGAAGCGAGAAATCTTTATCTTATCAAGATCTTTAGGATGCCTTGCCAAAAGATCTTCAACCGTAATCTCTTTTAGCTGATGGGATAAAAAGGTATCGGATAAAATCATGTCCAACGGGGGCAAAATTTTAATCTCATGAAAATAGGGTTTGAGTTCTTCATAAATCGCATTGATCGTTTTAGGCAAAGTTGACGGTATAGCGATCAAAAGTAGATCGTACTTACTTTCGCCTAGCTTTTCTTTTAACCCTTCTTTGGAAATAATGCGAACACCGTCGATACTGCGTTTTTGAAGCCGTTTGTCGTCATCAACAAAATAACGCATTTTATACGACGTATTGCGGTACTCTTCTTCGAGCTTCAATCCCGATTTTCCGGCTCCGTAAATCACCAGCGTTTTATTTTTATATATACGACTGTGATTGACCCAAAAGTAGTAAAAGTACATCACAAAGGTGATCGAGAAAAGGTAAAAGAACAGCTCCGAGAGCAAAAGGGCCAAACGAACATGGGTATAAAAAAGCGGAGCATAAACGCAAAAAGCGGCAAGATAAACAAGGCTTTTGAGTAGAAAAGTCTTCTGGGTAACCTTAGACCACGAGAGGGAATAGTCTTTAAACAAGAAGATGGACGCGACGATGCGTACCATCATCACAACACCGATCACTTCAAATTGCACAGGATTATGAAAGATCCAATAGGTCCATAAGAAAGTTACCAAGGTTAAAACAATGATGACCAAAATATTTAAAATTCGTTTATCGAGTGTTCGGAACATTATTCAAACTTCTTTCGTTGATCCACAATTTTCATAGCGCCATACAGCACTAAAACCGCTACCGTAAAATATCCAATCACATTGCTTGGTTGAGTGAACGCACTATACCCTAAAATCACTAAAATGAGATTAATCCCCATGGCAAAAATGACAACCCGATCGTGTGCAAATCCGCTTTGGACTAAACGCTGATAGGCATGTTTACGGTGCGCTTGGGAGAGTTTTTCACGGTTTTTAAAACGGCGGATAAGCGTAAGCGTTGCATCAAACCAAAAAAGCCCAAACAAAATGATCCAAACAAACAAAGAGACGCCGTTATTTTGATAATAAATCGAAAAGATTGCTACGGTATACCCTAAAAGCGTACTACCCACATCACCCATAAAAATTTTGGCTTTATGCCAATTCCACACCAAAAAGCCAGCCACGGAAGCGATTAAAACGAAGAAATGATCTCCACCAAACAAAAGCCACCCTGAGATGGCTAAAAAGATCGCTTCGCTGCCTGCATAGCCATCAATGCCATCTAAAAAATTGTAGAGATTGATAAACCACATGATGCCTAAAAAGGCCAAAGTATTGGTTATGAAGGGATTTTCAAGCACCCAAAATCCAAAATCAATGCACGAAAGCCCGCCAAGCGCATAAAGCCCTGCGATACTCACCATTGCTTGCACCAACAATCTGACTCTCGGAGATAATTCGTAAAGATCATCCATGTAACTCACCAAAGAGAGCACACTGCCGCACATCAAGGCATAAAATAATGAGGGCTCAAGCACTTTACATATAAAAAAGTAAATGAGCCCCACAAACCATGTTAGAGCAATCGCAATCCCCCCACCATGCGGTGTGGGCGTCGTGTGAGAGCTGCGTTCGTTGACGGTGGCAAGCAGTGATTTTTTAAGAGCATACTTGCGAATAAAATAGGTTAAAAAAAGTGATGCCACAAAAAAGAGAAGATAAATCATTGCGCCTTACCTTGAATCATTAAAGCGATACCTTCTTGCGTCGAATAGGGATTTTTAAAACGCAAAACTTCTTTGGTTCGGCTATTGTCGATGGTTAAGCTCTCAAACAGCCTTTGGTAAAAAGAGGGTTTAATGTGTTTCAAAAAGAGTGCCAAAACGGGGAGTTTGATCAAAAAAAGTTTTTTCTTTTGAGCTTTTGCAAGTGCTTGTATCAACTCCGTAGTCGAAAGCGGTACATCATCGCCGGCTAAATAAATACCGCCTTTGCATTGATCTATAAGGGTATCAAGCAAGGCACATACATTGCCGACATAAACAAAACTTCGTTTATTATCAATACCTCCCAAAGGCAAAAGGGGCATCGTGTCAATCAGTTTCATCAAATTTTGCATATTGGCTTTAACACCCTTGCCGTAAACAATGGGCGTACGAATAATCGAAACCGTAAAATCCTCATCTGCTAACGCCTGAAGTTCTTGCTCAGCTTTTAATTTACTTCGCCCGTAAGCATCTTTGGGATGGCATGGACTTGCTTCCGTATAAGCAACATCGCTCTCTTCGCCGTAAACTTTTACCGTACTCATAAAAATAAACTGTTTAGCACCGCTCCCTTTTGCTTTTCGTGCCAATTGCACCGTCTGTTCGACATTGACTCTCTCATAAGCTTCTTCACTTGCACCACCCATCTGGTGCACTAATGCAGAGAGATGAATGACGGCCTCTACATCTTTTACATGTAAAGTTTCTATATCATCTTTTAAAAATGAAAACGTCTGAAGTGTATATTTATGCGCATACTCTTTTTGAAAATAACTTCCAATAAAACCACGCGCCCCTGTTAGTAAAAGCTTCTTCATCGCTTTAAAAGTCCTAATAATTTTTGAGGATATTTGGAAAGAATCTTCCACCAATTCGTTTCAATTCCATTTTCAGCGCATGCTCGTAAAATTTCTTGATTGATGACAATATTGCTTTTAACATTTGTCGTACTTACTCCTCCCGTTCTCATTTTCACAATAGGCAGTTGTAAATAAAAATAGCTTATGGCATATTTTCCTAAAAAACGTGCTAACAACTCGTAATCCGCTGCTATTTTATAGTCCGTTTTAAAGTATCCGTATTTTTCATACACCTCTCTTTTTACAAAGAAAGTAGGATGTGCGGGCATCCAACCGTATGCAAATTTTGCCGGACTAAAATAGCTACTGTCATAATACCGTACAACTTTTTCGAGATTCTCCGGTTGAACATAGACCAAATCTGCAAACATACTCTCAACAGAGTGTGTTTCAAAAATAGCCACAACCTTTTCGATAACATCTTCACCCATATACATATCATCGCTGTTCAAAATACCGACAATATCCCCCGTTGCAAGCTTCAAACCTTTGTTCATGGCATCATAAATTCCCTTATCGGGTTCACTGATACATTTTGCGATTTTAGACCCGTAAGAGCTTATGACATCCAGTGTGCCGTCCGTACTTTTACCGTCAATGATAATATATTCAATGTCGGGATATGTTTGTGAAAGTACCGAATCAATCGCACTTTTTATCACATGTGCATTGTTGTACACAACCGTAATAATAGAAACTTTCATTTTATTCATTTAACCAATTGTCTCTCTCTTTTAACAAATTAGCTAAATATTTTTGTATCAAATTTTTAATCATGATAAATCTAAAAAATATTTTTTGTTTTATCGAATATTTTGATTTTTCTCCAGCCGATGAAATATTGCCACCATGTCGTCTATAGCTAATCAGCTTATCTTCTATAAAATATGTCTTACCATATATTTCTCCTATAAGCCCTATCCACCAATCATGCATAGGTAAATCTTTTGGAAAAGGTAAAGACTTTTCTAATATTTTTTGATTAAAAGCCATTGTACATCCAAGGAAAGAATTTTTCATTAGATTTTTAAAAAATCCACTTTTTGAATTATTAATTTCATAAAATGATTCTTTTACAATACTACTATTTTTATCAATTATATCTGCATCACTTAGAACTAAATCATAATTTTGCATATATTCTTTAATCTTTTCTATCTTGTTTTTTTTCCAAACATCATCTTGATCAGCTAATATAATTATCTTTCCATCTGCATACTTTAAAGCATTTTCAAAATTAAAAATTGGAGATTTGAAGTTTTGATTTTCTAATATCTTAATTCTTTTATCATTATAAGATTTTATAATTTCAACAGTCTTATCAGTAGAACTATCATCAGAAATAACTACTTCATCATATTCACTTAATTGAGAAAGAATAGAGTCTAGTTGCTCTTTAATATATTTTTGACCATTCCATGTAGCTATACAAACTGATATATTAATAATCATTGAAAAAATCTTTTAATTCTATTATAATATGGATGTATAAGTAATAGTAATGAAGCTCTTAGCCTACTGCAGTTATTGAACATTAGATCTACAGCTATTTTTTGCTTAAAATGATTTAGATTTGAAGATATACCTCCTAAATCAAAGATAGCTATAGGATTGTTTACTTTAACCCATTTTTTATTTTTAGATAGCATAAAAAACAGATAATCCGAAATTGTAACACCTTTAGCAACAACATATAATCCAAATTCTTTATGTAAATATTTTTTATAAAATAAAGATTGATGAATAATTCTACTTTTTTTGATATCACATACAAAAGTTTTCCCATTTGAGAAAATTGTATCCGAATATATAAAATCAGCTTGATAGATAATATTTTTTTGAAATGTACTTTTTAAAGTGTTTTTATCATAAAATTTATCTCCAACATTCATAAAATTAATCCACTCACCAAAAGACAAACATATCCCCTTATTCATAGCATCATAAATTCCATTATCTTTTTCACTTACCCAATAATCAATTTTATCTTCGTATTTTTTGATAATATCCAATGTCCCATCCGTCGAACCGCCGTCAATGATGATATACTCAACATTATCATACGTTTGGTTGATAACACTTTGTATGGTCTCTTCAAGATGCCTTTCCCCGTTATAAACAACCGTAATAACAGAAATAAGCGGCTTATTTTCATATGTTTTTTTTAACAAACCTTTTGTACGAAGCCCTCCCTCACCTTGACGATTTTCACCTTCAGGCAAGAACAAGACACTCTCAAATTTTTTTTCTAAACTATGCTCATCTGCCATATTGATTTCTCATTTCTTCATTAATTAACCTATCAAGCACCTCAAAAAAAGAATCGTTATAATCCCACTCTAAAAATATTTTTGCTTTTGTATTGTCTCCGTAAATCTCTTCAATTTCATTAGGACGAAACAAACTCTTATCTTCAACAATCAATTGTCTATCAAGCTTTAATTGATAAAAAACATACTCGACGATATCTCGTAATAAAACCGATTTTCCTGAACAAATGATGAAATCATCGGCATAAGGTGATTGAAGAATTTTCCACATAGCTTCAACATATTTTGGCGCGTACCCAAAATCTCTTTTAACATTCAAATTACCGACGATTAATTTATCTAATTTGTTATTTTTAATGGCAAGAGCATCTTGAATCACCTTTTTAATAAAAAAATTACTACTTCTTAAAAATGATTCATGGTTAAACAAGACACCGTTACATGTAAATAATTGATACGATTCTCGATAGGTTTTGATCATAAAATACGAAGCCATTTTTGAAACCGCATACGGACTTACGGGATTCATCGGCGTTTCAATCGTTATCGGCATTTGAAGAACTCTTCCGTAAATTGTTTTCATACTAAAACACTTTCATATATCTTTTTTGTTTGCTCTGCTGTTTGCTGCCAAGAAAATTTTTTTAATCTCTCGTACCCTTTAAGGATTAAATCGTTTCTCAAATGAGTATCTTCTAAAACCTTTAAAAGCACATTTTGGATAGATGCTTCACTGTAAGGATCAAAATAACACGCAGCTTCTCCTGCAATCTCGGGCAAAGAGCTTGTATCGCTACAAAGAAGTGGACAGCCACATGCAAAAGACTCTAGAATAGGAATGCCAAAACCCTCGTAAAGTGATGGAAAGATAAAAGCCAAAGCATTTTTATAAAAATGAGCCAAGATATCATCGTTCAAGTCATACCGTGATATTTGCCTTACAATGTCTAAAGTGGAAAGAAGTTGCATCTCTTCACTGGTAAATTTACTGCCCCCAGCGCACAAAATAAAAAGCTCTCTATCTTGATGTAATATTTCTGAAATACTTTTTATAAATCTCTCAAAATTTTTATAGCCACCACGAGATCCTACAAACAATATGTATTTTTTTGGAATATCAAAATTTATTTGAATCTCTGGCTTAGGAAACAATGAATTACCATGATATACCACTTCTATTTTAGATTCATCCGTACCAAAAAATTCCATCAAATCCTTTTTGGTACTTTGTGATATCGCTATAACTTTAGCTGCTTTTTCAACAAGCAATCTTTTATTGTGAGTTGTTTTATCGGTAGCAGAAAACATCTCACTAAATTTTTCATGAATCATGTCATGGACAATGAGGACAAAAGGTTTATCACCAATATAATTTAAGAAATAAGGATCATAATAAGTTGGGTGAAAAACATCAAAATTTTGTTTTTTCAGTTCCAAAATTGTGTTTGGCTTATTAATAAGGTTAAAAAACCTATACTTACCTCTAAAATATTTATTTGGCAAGAACTCTATATATTGAACAAAATTTTTATCAGACAAATAATGATTATTGGATACTACTAAAGGCAACTTAGTTTTAACATTTTCTGTTTTATCAAATTCACGAATCAATTCATAAAAGTATCGCGATATTCCTCCATACTTTTGTGTTGTAAATATCTGATGATCATATAAGATTTTCATTTTCTTGTACTCATTTTCAAATAATCTTCCCAAGTTTTACTTTTGAATTGTTTTTGCAAAAACTTATGCAATCCAAATTTGCTAAATTTTAAAATCTTTAACTTCAAATTTGATACTTTTTGCTCTGTCAAAAGGTGTAAACAACCTAAATTAGCATAGTTTAAATTGTATTTTTTAGCTATAAACTGAAATGTTTTAAAACTATAAAAAGAAATATGTTGCCCATAATCCAATCCATAATACCACCAAGCTTCTGGATCTGGAATTGGCTGCGGAAGTAATTCTGTAGAAAAAATGATATTTTTTGAAAACATTAACATTTTTTCTATTTCCTCTAGTGGATTGACAAAATGTTCAAAGCTTTCAAAAGTTGTAATTGCTTCAATTGGTTGTTTATTGTATTCAAATCCTCTAGCAAAAAGATTGGCAGTATATTTATCATCCCAATAAAAATCAAAACCAATATCTCGCATCATTCGAACAAATACGCCATACCCACCAGCATAATCTAAAAATACCTTATTCTTATCAAAAAATAATGCAAGCAGTATGGTTAATTTTTGAGATAAAATAAGATTCCTTTGCATATATCCAGTATCTGAAATATTGATAGATTCAGCATAAGCTTCATTAAGCCAATAAGGCTCTTCAGTTTGAATAAACCCACAATTTTCACAATGAAAATACTTTATGTCATATTTATTTAGTATTTGTGCAGTAAATATTTGTTTTGCTTTTTGATTGCATACCTTACAAATCATTTAAATACTCTTTTAATTTTATGTATGATTCTTTCAAATATTGTTTTTTTCATAAACATTAATTTTGATGTAAACTTATCAGCATCTTTATTTATTTCTACCTGTAAAGGATGATTTTTCAAAATCAACTCATATGAAATTAGTTTTGAAAATTCACTTTCGCTAGTCGTATGCGTCGCATCTGCCCCAAATCCAACATTTGAGATAAGATTTACATTTGGCAAAACAGTGAATTGATTTTGGCTCCATAGCGTAAATGTCCACTGATAGTCCCATGTATCAATTTTTTGTTGCTTCATTTGATCAAATACATTTTTCCAATATTTATTTATATTATTTTCTTTAATTACATTATCTATAAAATTTACATTTTTAAATCCACTTAATGATGCATCATAATTTTTCCATCTATTAGCCCAACTTGCCCAACCCCAAATATGATTGTAAATAGAAAAATAGTAATCTGCATCGCCTCGCTTAATACCGTTTTGAAAATTATCTCCACTAATCATTCCTATTCTCATATCATCCCTATACTTTTCCAACAACTCATCACAAAACCAAAAGAAACTCTGACTTGGCAAACAATCATCTTCCAGAATTATTCCCATTTCTTCATTTGCAAAAAACCAATCTATCGCTCCGCTTACGGCGTACTTACAACCTAAATTTTCTTCGCGAAGAAGTGTTTTAACCTCGCACTCCCAATCTATATTTGACAAGATAAACTCTCGTACAGCTCCTACTTTTTCCACTTCATCTTCTCGCATTTTTCTAGCTCCATCTGAAGCCACATAAAACCGTGGAGGTTTTGCTTTACGAATAGCTTCAAAAACTTGCTTTGTTGTATCAAGACGATTAAAAACCAAAAACAAAACTGCTGTTTTTAAAGGGTGAGGAGGAGTAAACTCTACTTGTAAATTATTAGTCATTTTTATTTCCAATTATTTTTTCTTTGTTCTTCAATGTATTCTTGGATCGTACGTGTCGGTCTCCATCCTAATGCTTCCGTCTTACATGTAAGCACATCCGCCACCATTCTATTGCCTTTTCTCTCCGGTAGCATTTCTATCGTTCCACCGAACATTTGAGCAATTTCAAGGATCGTATACGCATCAGGACTTCCGATACCAAATTCATCTCCATAACCATTTTCACCTACAAGCACCAGTCCGTCGATAATATCGTCAATGTGTGTAAAGTTCCTTTTTTGCGTCCCCGGACTTACAATCGTAAGGCTCTGTTTATTTTTCATTTTTTCTTTAAACAATGCTATCAACGTGGCGTATTTACCGTTTGCAATTTCGCGAGGTCCATACACATTGTAAAAGTACGTAATGGCATAAGGCACGTTATACCAAGCCCCATAATTCTGTACGAGTTCCGTATTACTTGCTTTTGTCCAAGCATATGGACTTGCACTTCTACCCAACCCTCCATCGCCAAATTTTGTACTGCTCCCCGCATAGAGTATTTTACAGCCTACTTTTCGCACAAATTCTAAGACGGCAAACGTTCCGTCTTTATTATAATCCCAAACTTTTTCCATATCATCAAAGCTTTGTTCTACTCTTGAATATTCTCCGAGATGGTAAACCATATCAGGCGAAAACGGTATAAGCTTAGCAATATCTTTCGTATTTCCTTGAATATAGGTCACATTAGGAACATGATTTAATTCACTCCCTGTAAAGTAATTATCCAGACTATAAACTTCATAATTCTGATTTTGAGAAAGTCTTTCACATAAATGCGAACCTACAAAGCCTGCCCCACCTGTTACTAGTATCTTCTTTTTCAATTTATTTTTATCCTTTTAAAATATGTATTGGGAAAAAACACATTGTTTTCATTTTTAATTGATGGGATAAGTCTTTATCAAAAAAGTCATATATATAATTTGCTGTACATTGCCCTAAAAGTGTTGCGATAGCTGAACCATTAATTCCATATTTAGGTATAAAAATCAAATTTAATAGCACATTTAAAATTGCGCCCAAGAGTGTTCTATAAAATGACTTTTTAGTCAAATTTTCTACGGTCAGATACCCGCTAAATGCTATTCCTAGAAACACAAATACCCCAGTCCAAATATGTATCATCAATACACTTCCAGCTTGATTATATTTTCCTCCATAGAGTATCTCTACTACCCAGTCACTTAGAAATGTCATAGGAAATGCAATAGCGATAGCCATCCATACCATCAAATCATAAAGCTTTTGAAGTCTAGCATAGTAAAGCTCTTCACTTTTGGCTTTAGCATTGATGATAGCAGGGAAAAGTGAAGAGGATATGACCATCGGGATAAAATACCAAAGTTCACTTATGCGCACCGCAGCAGCATATTGCCCTACTGCTTCGGCATCCATCATTTCCATTATCATAACTTGATCGATTCTCATATAGATAGCGATAACCATATTACTTAGTATTAATGGCCAAGAGTCTCTTAATAAATTAATGGCAATTGATTTATTAAACGTTAAATTTTGAATATTAAATTTTGAATTATTCTTAATGTAATAGTAACTAAATCCACAAGCAAGAACAAAACTATCAAGAAGTACTGTCCAAGCAAAAGCTACCAATGGAGCTTCATTTAGGATAAGGACTATCTTAACCGTACTCGAAAAAAATAAACTTATGACATTGGCAAATACGACATATTGGCTCATAACTTTTGATTGAAAGTAAAAATCCACGACATTGAAAGATTGAAACACTGTCGCACTTGCTACGATAAAAACGATGATATTTGTGGAATAGTCATTTGATGTGAAGTTTACTGCAATTCCAAGTATAAGTAGCACTGCAATAGCTCCAATGAATTTAAGCCAAAAAGCCGTACCAATAAGTTCATCTCTTCTATTTGTATCTTTGACTAACTCTCGCACAACGATGCCATCAAGTCCTAAGGTTGCAATGGCAGAAAACAATCCTACGAAACTTTGAGCATATGAAAAAAGTCCAAATTGTTCAGGACCCAAATAGCGTGCAACCCAAACACCAACAACAAGACCAACAAACATTCGCAACACTTTTTCAGCAAGAAGCCATGAAGTATTCTTGAAATACTTCATAAATCCTTGATGCGTTTTAAGTGCTTTTATTTTTCTTATCATCTTTGCTTCAAAAACCATGCATACGCTTTTTTTATTCCTTCCTCCAATTCCATCTTATGTTTCCATCCCAAAGCATTCAGCTTTGAAGGGTCTGTACGCTTGAGCATCGTTCCATCCGGTTTTGACGTATTGTAAACAAGTTTCCCTTCATACCCAACAATCTTTTGGATTAATTCTGCTAATTCTTGAATGCTAATATCTTCTCCCGTTCCGATATTAATGTGCGTATTACGAATCTCTTTTTTATCGCCGATCAGATCTTTAAAATCAACGTTTTCCATAAGAAATACGCATGCGTCCGCCATATCTTCGGAGTAGAGAAACTCTCTTCGCGGTTTTCCGCTTCCCCATATCTCGACTTCCTTATCGTGATTCACTTTGGCTTCGTGAATTTTTCGAATGAGTGCAGGAAGAACATGCGACGTTTCAAGATCGAAGTTATCGTTAGGTCCGTAAAGATTCGTAGGCATCACGGAGATGAAGTTGGTACCGTATTGAAGATTGTAACTCTCGCACATTTTAATACCGGCAATTTTCGCTATCGCGTAAGGCTCATTCGTATATTCAAGCTCACTCGTGAGTAAAGAGTCTTCCTTCATCGGCTGCGGTGCGTTTTTGGGGTAAATGCACGTAGAGCCTAAAAAGAGCAATTTTTTAACGCCGTGAACATAACTTTGGTAAATCACGTTATTTTGCACGGCTAAATTTTCATAGATAAAATCGGCTCGATAGGTATTGTTGGCTACGATACCTCCGACTTTAGCAGCTGCTAGAAAAACATACTCGGGCTTTTCCTTTTCAAAAAACTCTTGCACGTCTTTTTGACATGTAAGATCAAGTTCTCCGTGCGTTTTACCGATAATATTGGTATACCCCTTGGCTGTAAGGCTTTTGACAATTGCGCTTCCGACAAGTCCACGGTGTCCCGCAACATAGATTTTGGACGTTTTATTCATCATCTTACTCAAAATAACTCATAATTTTATAGCCGCCTTCTTTGAGATAAACATCTTTGGTCATCAATTTAAGATCACTTTTCATCATATCATTGACCAAATCCTCAAGGTTGTGCTCCCTCGTCCATCCTAACTTTTGCTCTGCTTTACTGGGGTCGCCTAAAAGCAGATCCACTTCAGTCGGTCTAAAATAGCGAGGATCAACTGCTACCACCTCTTTCCCGATTTCAACTTGGTAAAGCGGATTGGAACATGCTTTGACGATACCGACTTCCTTCACGCCAACACCCTTAAACTCAAGCTCGATACCGCAATAGCCAAACGCCATACGTACAAAATCACGCACCATCGTCGTTTGCCCAGTAGCGATCACCCAGTCTTCCGGCTCTTCTGCTTGAAGAATCATCCACATCATTTTGACGTAATCTTTAGCATGTCCCCAG
Organism: Sulfurospirillum sp. MES; assembly: GCF_000789415.1. Taxonomy (NCBI): domain Bacteria; kingdom Pseudomonadati; phylum Campylobacterota; class Epsilonproteobacteria; order Campylobacterales; family Sulfurospirillaceae; genus Sulfurospirillum; species Sulfurospirillum sp. MES. The sequence goes on from NZ_JSEC01000004.1 coordinate 124,582, forward strand.
TCCCGTTTAGCATCTAAGTTCCCAAGGTAGAGCTTATCTTGAAGTCCTAAAGCGATTTTACTAGCCGCTCGCGTGATTTTACGCGTTACGAACGTCTCTCCGCGTACAGGACTTTCATGATTAAATAAAATACCGTTGCAAGCAAACATACCATACGCTTCTCGGTAATTAACAGTAATCCAATAAGCATACATTTTAGCTACGGCATAAGGACTTCTTGGATAAAACGGTGTGGTCTCGCTCTGTGGGGTTTCTTGCACTTTACCGTAAAGTTCAGACGTACTCGCTTGATAGATTTTTGTCTTTTTCTCTAAGCCTAAAAGACGCACCGCCTCTAAGATACGAAGCGTTCCTGTGCCATCCGCATTGGCTACGTATTCAGGCGTTTCAAATGAAACAGCCACGTGACTCATCGCCGCAAGATTATAGATCTCATCAGGCTGTGTCTCTTGGATGATACGCGTTAAATTCATACTATCGGTCATATCGCCGTGATGAAGGATAAGATTTCTATTTTCGACATGGGGGTCTTGGTAAAGATGATCGATTCTATCCGTATTAAAAAGCGAACTTCTTCGTTTAAGACCGTGAACAATATACCCTTTTTTAAGCAAAAATTCTGCTAAATAGCTTCCGTCTTGTCCCGTAATACCTGTAATCAGTGCTACTTTTTGATTCATACATTTTCCCTTTTATAATCATCTTCTATTCTTACAATATCATCTTCACCCGTGTAACTGCCCACTTGCGCTTCAATCAGAATCAGTGGAATTTTACCTTGATTTTCAAGGCGGTGAATCTCACCTGCTTTAATATAGGTCGACTCATTTTCTCTCACAAGAAACGTCTTTTCTTCGACTTGAACCGTGGCTGTTCCACTCACAACGATCCAATGTTCATTGCGGTGGAAATGCTTTTGAAGGCTCAGCCTCTTACCGGGTTTGACCATAATTTTTTTAATTTTATAGCCTAATTTATCTTCTAATACCGTAAAAGTTCCCCAAGGACGATGCGTCGTTTTATGCGTTGTGGTAAGTTCAACATGCTCTTTTTTAAGTCGTCCCACAATCTCTTTGACTTTTTGAGAACTCCCTTTTTGGCTAATCAAGAGGGCATCTTCGGTGTCAATCACAATCAAATCATGCACATCAATCAAGCTTACATGTTTAGGAGAGATAACAAAATTATTACTTCCATCATTGTCGAGTTCTTGGCAAAGCGCATCGAAACTTCCCACATCACTCCAGCCTATATCACTGGGTATCACTTTCACTTTTTGGCTTTTTTCCATCACCGCGTAATCAATGCTATCTTCAGGAATACAGAGCATATCTTCATGAAGAATACGAATCATCCCATCACTCTTAGCATTTTCATACGCTGTTTTACATGTAAGAAAAATTTGCGGTGCATACGCTTCAAGTTCGCTCAAAAAAACACCTGCCTTAAAGCAAAACATGCCACTGTTCCAGTAGTAATTACCCGCTTTAAGATAGGCTTCTGCCGTTTTACAATCAGGCTTTTCATGAAAGGCTTTGACATCGATGCCACTTGCTTCAATGTATCCAAACCCTGTCTCGGCAAAGGTGGGCTTAATGCCAAACGTCACTAAAAAACCCTCTTTGGCTAGCATTTCAGCTTCTTGAATCGCTTTGATATAGGCTATGTGGTCTTTAATCAGATGATCGCTTGGGGTGACCAACACGATCTCTTCTTGGTTTAAAGCCATACACGCAAGTGCAATAGCAGGAGCGGTATTACGACCAATAGGTTCAAGTAAGTAGCGATTATGAACGGTTCCAAGTTCTTCCAGTTGATCGAGTGCTAAAAAGTATTGCTCGCTATTAGAGACAATAAACTGTTCATCGCAAAGCGTACTATTGCGCTCAATCGTCAACTGAAAAAGTGATTTATGTTCAAACAATTTTACAAATTGCTTGGGCATCAATGTACGGCTAAGCGGCCAAAGTCGTGTACCACTTCCGCCACAGAGTATTAAGTTAATCAACGCTTTTCCTTTTAATCTTTTCCAAATAGATCTCTCGTATACACTTTCGCTTTCACATCGTCAAGCTCAGGCGATAAACGATTTGAGACGATGACATCGCACATTTTTTTGAAAGCATCTAGCTCTTTAATCACACGGGAATTAAAAAACTTCTCCTCTTTTAAAACAGGCTCATACACTACCACTTCAATCCCTTTGGCTTTAATACGTTTCATGACACCTTGAATGGAAGAGGTTCTAAAATTATCACTGCCTGCTTTCATAATGAGACGGTAGATGCCTACGACGTTTGGTTTTTGTTTGATGATGGAACTCGCTATAAAATCTTTACGCGTGCTATTGGAATCAACAATGGCGCGAATAAGATTATTAGGCACCTCATTGTAATTGGCTAAGAGTTGTTTGGTGTCTTTGGGCAGGCAGTAGCCACCGTAGCCAAACGAAGGATTGTTGTAAAAATTCCCAATGCGAGGGTCTAAACAAACACCTTCAATGATCTCCTTGGTGTTTAATCCATGAATTTGCGCGTAGGAGTCAAGCTCATTAAAAAAAGCAACGCGCATGGCAAGATAGGTGTTGGCGAAGAGTTTGATGGCTTCGGCTTCCGTTGATTCGGTAAACTCAATCGCAATATCTTTTTTCAAAGCGCCCTCTACGAGTAATGCTGCGAATTTTTGTGCGCGTTCGCTCTTTTCTCCCACCACAATGCGAGAAGGGTAAAGATTGTCATACAAGGCTTTGCCTTCGCGTAAAAATTCAGGCGCAAAAATAATATTTTGAGTATTAAAACGCTCACGTACATTTTTGGTATACCCCACGGGGATCGTTGATTTGATCACCATCGTTGCGCTTGAATTGTAGGTTAAAATATCTTGAACAACACTCTCGATCGACGCTGTATTAAAATAATTCGTCTCAGGATCGTAGTCTGTGGGTGTTGCGATGATAATAAACTCCGCATTTTGATACGCCTCCTCTTTATCCAGCGTCGCTTTAAAACGAAGCGGTTTTTCTCTCAAGTATTCTTCAATCTCTTTATCTTCAATCGGGGAGATCTTGGCATTGATCATCGCTATTTTTTCAGGAACAATATCAAGGGCAACCACTTCATGATGCTGTGCCAATAAAATACCGTTTGAAAGCCCAACATACCCTGTTCCGACGACGGTTATTTTCACTTACAATCTCCACGTTGGATTTTTGAGGATGCCTTTGACGTCGATTAAGACGTTACTGAGGCGTCGGTACTCCGATTCGGGCAAGGTCACAAACGCTTGGTGACCTACGGCAACGACGATGGCGTCGTATTTTTTATCGTTTTCAAACGGATCGGCAATCAAATCGTAGCCGTAATGTAACTTTGCTTCGGCCGGATCGACCCACGGATCGTAAACATCGACGTTGCATTTGAACGTTTTTAACTCTTCGATAATATCGACGACCTTGGTATTGCGAATATCCGGACAATTTTCTTTAAAGGTCAAGCCCAAAATAAGCACGTTGGCGTCTTTAATTTTCGTATCGTGTTCGATCATCAGCTTAATCGTTTTATCGGCGATGTATTTTCCCATACTGTTGTTGATTTGGCGCGCGCCGAGAATGAGATTGGGTTTATAGCCTAACTCTTCGGCTTTGTACGTTAAATAATACGGATCGACCCCGATGCAATGTCCTCCGACAAGCCCCGGTTTGAGCTTAATAAAATTCCATTTCGTCGCGGCGGCTTCTAAAACTTCATTGGTATCGATTCCCATCGTATTAAAAATAAGCGCTAATTCGTTGATCAACCCGATATTCACGTCTCGTTGGGTGTTTTCGATAACTTTACTCGCTTCGGCGACTTTTATGGAAGAGGCTTTATGCGTTCCGGCGACGATAATGCTACGGTAAAGCGCATCGACTTTTTCGGCAACTTCGGGCGTAGAACCCGAAGTCACTTTTAAAATATGCTTAACCGTATGCGTTTTATCGCCCGGATTGATACGCTCGGGCGAATAACCCGCAAAAAAGTCGCGATTGAACGTTAAGCCCGAAACCTCTTCGAGAACGGGCACGCAAACCTCTTCGGTCACGCCCGGATACACCGTGCTTTCGTAAATGACGATGTCGCCTTTTTTCAAAACTTTTCCCACGCTTTGACTGGCTTTAATCAGAGGCGTTAAATCGGGACGATTGCTTGCGTCGATCGGCGTAGGAACCGTAACGATAAAAATCGTACACGAATGCATATCTTCCAGATTCGTGCTAAAGCTGATGCCGCAACGTAACGCCTCTTTGAGCTCGTCGCTTGTGAGTTCTAAGGTACGATCGTACCCTTGGGAAAGTTCGTCGATACGTGCTTGAAAAATATCGAAGCCGACGACGGGGTATTGCTTAGCAAACTCTGCGGCTAAGGGAAGCCCGACGTAACCCAGACCGATGATTGCAATTTTATCCATAACCACTACCTTTTAAATCTCTTCTTTGATTCTCACGTACACGGGGAAACGCGGTTTTTGATTGGACGTCGTCTCTTTGTATTTGTACGTAATTTTTGTTCCGATCGCCGGAGGATTTTTTCGCTCTTCGTCGCTAAAACCCGAACCGATATCGAAGCGAACGCCTTCGTCGTTTTGACATGTCAGCGAGCCTAAAACTTTTTTGTATTTTCCCTCGCCCGGATGTAGTGCCGTGACGACGCATTCGGCGTCGTAAAAACGTTTCACTTTCAAGGCGTTCGGATCGCGTTTGGCAACGTATTTGGCATCGGGGTTGCGAACGACGACACCCTCGCCGCCGCCTTGTTCAACCTCGCTTAGAAAACGTTGCAAATCGTCGTTGTCTTTACATGTCACTTGTTTTGCGACATGAAGATAATCGGCTTGATTGAGTTTGAGATAATACTCAAGCTTGACCAAACGCTGCACCAAACCGCCGCTTTCCAAAGGAACGTCAAACGCGTAAAAAGCGATCTCCTTCCATCCTTCGTGCGGTTCTTGTTTTTTGACGATCGAGACGATTTTCGAAAATTCTCCGCGCTTGCTCCACAACTCTCCGTCCACCGCAAAAGGCGGAAATCCTTCGGTAAACCACGTCGGAGCCGCAAAAACGACGCCGCCGCGCGAAATCAACTTTTGCCCGTCCCAATAAGCGCGTACGCCGTCCATTTTCTCGCTCATCAACCAGCCTGAAACGTTTTGGTCTTTCCACTCTTCCAAAAGCATCAAATCCGGCTTAGCGGCAAAACAAAAGCAAAGCGATACGAAACAGATAAAAACAACCTTACGCATCGGCACTCTTAATGCGATGCCAACATCTCTTTTGCCTGCGCGATCAACGCATTGAGCTTTTGCTCGTAGAGTTTGGCATGCGCTTGCACGGTCGATTCAAAACGCGTCACCAGTACGGGTGTCGTATTGCTAGCTCTGACCAAACCCCAACCGTCGCTAAAAATCACCCTAACGCCGTCGACGTCGACGATCTCTTTAATCGCCGGAAAATCTTTGGGAGGATTTTTTAAGAGCTCTTTGACTTTTTCGACCAATGGAAATTTGTCGTTTTCGTTGGTTTCGACTTTAAGTTCTTCGGTCGAATAAACGACCGGTAGCTTTGCAATCTCCGCGTCGACGTCAAGACCGTTTTTCACCAATTCGATCATACGAAGGGTCGCGTAAATAGCGTCGTCGTAACCGAAATAGCGGTCGTTGAAGAAAAGATGCCCGCTCACTTCCGCCGCAAAATCCGCACCCGTTTTGGCGATCATCACTTTAAGGTTACTGTGTCCCGTTTTGTACATAATCGCTTTGCCTCTGGCGTTGATGTCGTCGTACATGATTTGCGAGCATTTGACCTCGCCGATCACGGTCGGATTTTTCATCGCACGGGAGAACAAAATCGCCATAATGTCGCCCTTGACGTTGTTTTTCTTCGTGAGAAACGCGATTCTATCGGCGTCGCCGTCGTAAGCGAAGCCTAGAGAAAATTCGCCTTCAAGCTCTTTTTTAATGTCTTTGAGGTTTTTTTCCACCGTGGGGTCTGGATGATGATTCGGGAAGGTGCCGTCGGGATCGGTGAACAAACCTTTACATGTAAAGTTTAAACCTTTGAAAATATCCTGTACGACAACCCCCGCAACGCCGTTACCGCAGTCGTAGACAAACGGCGTGCTAAAGCCTTTGAGATGGTCAAACTCTTGAATCATATAAGCGATATAACGCTCTTTGGCGTTGATAAACGTCGAGCTAAGATCGTCTTCGATCTCCATCTCGTAATTGCGCATAATTTCGGCACCCAAAGCGTAAATATCTTCGCCGAAGAAAGGCTTTTTATCGATCGTCACTTTAAAGCCGTTATACTCGCTCGGGTTGTGAGACCCCGTAATCATAATAGACGCGTTAGGCGTGAGCCCCTCAAACGTTTGAAAATTGCTAAAGTAGTTCACGGGTGTCGCCACGAGTCCCATATTGAGCACTTTACATCCCGCTTTATTTAAACCGCTGGTTAGATTGTCGCATAAAACAGGCGAATGGCTTCGTGCGTCGTAGCCGATCGAAACGACGTTTCCGACCTCTAAAATGCGTTTGCCCAAAAAGTAGCCGATCAATTTAACCGTCTGCTCGTTCAGTTCGTTTGGATAGATACCCCTGATGTCATATTCCCTAAAAATCGTCTTCATCGATGTTCCTTGTACAATTCTTCTTCAATAGCTATGCCGAACACGTCGGTATAGGATTTGTCGTGTTTTAAATTTTCCTGCATTGTAACCAATGCGCGCTGATAATCTTCTATAATGAGATTGCCTTTTAAAAGCTCGTATTTTAAAAACAGCCAATAGGTATTGAGTACGTCGCTTTCGCAATACTCTTTGATTTTGCCGATTTCTCCCGCGTAATAAAGCTCCATCACTTGGTCGCCGTGGACGTCGTATTTTCCCGGAAGTCCCGCCATCGCGCAAACATGATCGAGTTTAAGTCCTCGAACCGCACCGAATTCGCACAAATGATCCATCACGTCCACGTGAAAGCGATCCGAATAGCGTGCGCGGTAATTTTCCCATTTATTTTTGTTTAGCTCTTTGTTTTCCGCTTCAAAATACGCACTACATGTCAGGTTGTATTGCATCGCGCGAAGCATCAAAAGCGGCATATCGAAACTCCGTCCGTTAAAGCTGACCAATTTAGGATTTTTTTGGTTGATAAAATGGAGGAAATTTTTGACCATTTCATGCTCGTTTGCACCCTCGATGCTGCTGACTTTTCGGAACATTCCGAAATCGTCGGCAATCACCGCGGAGACGGCGACGATCTTGTGAAAAGGAAGCGGCAAAAACGAACTTCCGCTTTTTTCTTCTTGCTCTTTCATCGCTATCATCGAGACGCTATAATCGTCTCCTTCGTAGCCTAAAACGTTTCGAATCAGCGCGGCATCGGGAATCGTCTCTATGTCGAAGACGCAGATCATTAAGTCTCTCCTTGGCTCGTTTTAGCTAAAATTTTAGCCTAATTTTACTATGAAAGTGATGAGATGCGAATTTACGTGGAATACGCCGTCGTTAAAAGTGTGCTCTTTTTAGCCAAGCTGCTTCCTATAAGCGCAATTTACGGCTTGTTCAAACTCCTTGCGGCACTTTTTTTCAGACTCGAGCGTCGTAGACGTTCGCTAACGCTTAAAAACCTCGCGTTGGCATTTCCGGAGATGGAAGCCTCCTCCCGTTTAGCGTTGGCAAAAAAAGCATATGCCAGTGTCGGCACGACGCTTGCGGAAGTTTTACTAATGTACCATCGCCGTTTCGATATCGATGCGGCCGTCGAAAACCTCGACGAAGCGCTTGAGGAAATCCACGCACGTTTTTCCGATAATCGTAAAGGCATTTTACTTTTGACCGCGCATTTCGGGAATTGGGAACTCTTAGCCCATTTTCTAGCCAAACACGGTTATCCGATGGTCGTTATCGGACGAAGCGGTAACAACCGTTTGATCGAAAAATATATCACCGCACCGTTTCGAAGCCTCTACGGAAATGCGCTCGCCAACAAAAGCCAAGCGATAAACGCCATTTTACGTACGCTGAAAACCAAAGGTATCGCCGGTATGTTGATCGACCAAAAAGCAAGCGGCGCCAATAGCATCCAAGCCTCTTTTTTCGGACATCCCGCCGATACCGTAAGTTCCACCGCGCTCTTAAAACGACGCTACGATCCGCCCGTCATACCGCTTTTTATGGCACGTCAAGCAAGCGGTCGCTACCGACTGATCATCGGTCGCGACGCCGAACTTTCTTTGAGCGAAGCGTGGGACGAAACGGAAAAAATCGCACGCTTAACCCAACACTACAACGATATTATCGAAGCAGTCGTGAGGGAGTATCCAGAACAGTGGTTTTGGATGCACAATCGTTGGAGGATTCGCCCGTGAGGATTCTCATTTTAAGCGACTCCCGAAAAGGGCATCTCAACCAATCCGTCGCATTTGCCGAATACCTTGAAGCGCATTACGATATTCTTCCCGTTGCCTTTACATGTCGCACGCTGAAACTGCTCTCGTACGTGCTTGATTTTTTCAAAATTTACACGCTTTGGCTTTTTAAAAATCTTGAGCCGTTTCATCAAACCTACGATCTGATCGTCTCGGCAGGCTCTGGAACCTATTATGCGAACAAAACGCTTGCGCGCGCCCTCAACATCAAGTCCGTCACGATGATGCTTCCGCAAGGTTACCGTTACGACTTCGATCTTATTTTTGCACAAGAACACGATCATCCGCCACGACGGACGAACATTGTCGTGCTTCCGGCAAATTTTAGCCGTCCAAGGCCGCAAGGTCTGTTCATGCCGAAAGCTCCGTCTGTAGGTATCGTTATCGGCGGAGACAACGCCCTTTTGAAAATGAACAAAGAACGTCTCAAAAACCAACTCGACGCTATCTTTCAACGCTTTCAAGGCTACGAAATCGCGCTAACGACATCCCCTCGAACCTCCAAAGAGATCGAAGCCTTAGTCGAAAGTTATCCTTTTGCCTACCGCGTCATTTTTTCCCAAACACCTATCAACCCGATCGCCGACTTTTTGGAGCATTGCGAAGTCGTGTTTATCACGATCGACTCCACGTCGATGATCAGTGAAGCGATCGGTTACGGTACGTCTTGCGTTGAAGTGTTGCCGCTCGACGAAGTAAAAAACACTAAATTTTTTGCCATGGCTCAAAACCTTGAGCAAGAAGGATACTTGCACCTGTTTGACGGTACGGTTGCACGCCGCAACCGTAAAATCGACTTTAAACACTTCGCGCAGGAGATCGGTAGATGAAAATCGTCCAACTGCTTCCCGAACTCAACGAAGGCGGCGTGGAGCGCGGCGTCGTCGAACTCTCACGCGAATTGATCAAACGCGGATTTGAAAGCGTCGTCATCAGCAACGGCGGTCGTTTGGTCGAGCGATTAGAGCGTGAAGGAAGCGTACATGTCAAAGTCGACGTCTGCTCGAAAAACCCCTTCAGCGCGCCGTGGCGCATCTTTGTGTTGTACCGTACCCTGAAAAAAATACGCCCCGATCTTTTACATGTCAGAAGCCGCGTACCGGCGTGGATGGTCTTTTTCGCCAATCACTGCTTGCACCTTCCCGTCGTCTCGACCGTTCACGGCTTTAACTCCGTCGGATTTTACAGTTCGATTATGACCAAAACCGATCACGTGATTTGCGTTAGCGGCGCGATCAAAGACTTTATCCAAACACACTACGGCGTTCCCGATGAAAAAATAAGCGTCATCCCGAGGGGTATCGATCTTACGGTTTTTAATCCTTCAACGATCGATCGATCGTTTATCGAAGCGTTTCAAACGCGCTTTGGACTGCACGATCGCTTCGTCGTCTCGACGGTCGGACGCATTACGCAACTCAAAGATTTGGAAACGTTTATCCGAGCCGTTGCGATTCTTAAAAAAGAGATTCCCACCATCGTCGGACTCGTTATCGGAGGTATCCGCGAAGATAAACACGCCTATGCCGCGTCGCTTCAGAGTCTTTGTGCATCGCTGGAACTTGACGATACGGTGTTGTTTTGCGGAAGTTTAAATAACGTAGCGGAGATTTACGCCCTAAGCGACGTTACGCTCAGCTGCTCCAAAAAACCCGAAAGCTTCGGAAGAAGCGTCGCCGAAGCAATCGCCATGAACACGCCGGTCGTCGCCACGCGTCACGGCGGCGTTTTAGACATCGTTCAAGAAGGCGTAAACGGCTACTTTTCCGCCATTGAAGACGCGCAGGATTTGGCGCAAAAAATTCGTCAAGCGCGCATGCTTCGTTTTGACGGACATACGTACATCGCCGAACATTTTACGCTACAAAACATGGTCGAAAAAACCGTAAAGGTTTACCGTTTTGTTGCTTCTTCTTGCCGATAATTATCGATAATCGCAAAAAAAGCAATCGATAAAATCATAAAAAACGACCACCTTCCGCTGGAAAGAACAAAAGAGCTATTGAGCAAAGAAAAGGCATACCATACACCCATACTTCCGATGATCGTAACGGCACCGTGGCGGTACGCTTTTTTGGCAATCGTAAAAAGAAGCGTGAGCGCAAAAACGATACCGACTAAACCTTGCTCGGATAAAATATCCATCCACGGGCTGTGCGTATGCAAGGCTCTGCTTCCTTGTTCGGGGTTGATCTCGTGGCTTTCAAAAGTATCTTGATAATATTCAAACTCTCTTTCGCGAAAATTTTTAAATCCGACGCCTAAAACAGGATTGTCTTTAAACTCCTCAAACGCCGTTTTCCATATGGCGACACGCGTATGCTTTTGGTCTTCAAAAGGGTTTTTGAGCGTTTGCATTCTATCCCACAACTGCGGCGTTGCCGCAATAATACCGCCCGAAGCGATTATTAACGCCGCTAAAACGCCAAATGCCCATTTGCGGTAAGGCGACATCCATGCGATCAACGGCAAGAAAATCGCCATAATAATTAAAGGTCCCCTTGATCCCGATAAAGGCAATAGGACTAAAATACCGATTAACGCCGTAGCATAGAGAAGATAGGTTTTAGGACTTTGTCCCTTAAGTGCTAGCAACGCTCCGAACAATCCTATCCAAAAGGGGAAAATATACGAAAAGACTCTATCGTTTGAAAGCAGATCCGTGATGCGCGATGCTTGTAAAGGCGTACCGAAAAGATTATAGCCAACAGCAAACTGCAACAATCCGTTTAAGACGACAAACAAAATAACATAAACTTGAAAGCGAACAAACGCATGAATTTGCGCTTGCGTCGTCAAAATCGTACGAATAGCCAAGTAAACGCCGCACCACGTCAAAAGCGTTAATACGCCCTTGAGCGTCGAAGCAGGATTGATTGCCCACAGAGCACTTAAAGCCAGATAACCGCACCACGCCGACAAAATCTGAAAAATCGTATCGTTAAAGACGCTCCATCGCTTCGTGCGAATGACGTCGTACAAAAATAAGATCAGCATCAAAACGGCGACGACTTGGTAAATTTTACCGAAGAAAAACGTCACGGACAACAGGTAAAGCAAATACTCTAAAATTTTTGAACGATCCAGCGTCATGGGCTTCCTTAAAAGAGAAATGCCGCATTATACCAAAATCAAAAAACGTTTTTCGTTCACACTTCTTCGTGCTTTAGAGGTTTATAAATGGATTTCGGTTATGCTTTTGCAAATTGACATGTAAGGATATTCATGATTCACTATCTTTTTCGTCACAATAAAGATTACTCGCGTTTTAATATCATCAAACATCTTTTAAAAGACGTTACATGTAAGAATGATATTTTTATCTTATTGCCTTTTTCAAAAAATCAATTTTTAAAGCATTTTTTGAAACGCGACCGCATCGTCAACGATTTTTTTATCTCCAACTACGACACCTACGTCTACGATCGCCGGAAAATCGGCAAATACAATCCTCGTGCATGGTGGAAATACGTTCAAGATTGGGTAAATTTTAGATTTTCAAAGTACCTTCTTTCCGATACGCAGGCACATTTTGAGTACTGGCAAAGCCTTTTTGGACCGTTTAAAGGCCACCATTTCGTTCTTCCCGTTTTAGCGGACACTTCGATTTATTATCCTCTAACGACGCCTTTAGATCACGAGCGTAAACACATTTTATTTTACGGTTCGTTTATTCCGCTTCACGGTATCGACGTTATTTTAAAAGCATTTTCGCTTTTGGAACACGAAGGCGTCGTTTTTCGCGCTACGATCATCGGCAACGGACAAACCTATCCAAAAATGAAAGCGTTATTTGATTCGTTACAACTTCAAAACGTCGACATGAAAGGAGAGTTTATCCCGGAAGAAGCATTAGCAAACGAAATTCGCCGTAGCGATATCGTTTTAGGCATTTTCGGGAACAGCGTCAAAGCGCACAGCGTCGTTCCCAACAAGGCGTACCAAGCTTTAGCCTGCCAAAAAGCCTTAATTACGATGAAATCGGCAACACTCAACGAATTTTTCGGCGAAAACGATATGCTGACATGTAACAATACCCCCGAAGCCTTGGCAGAGGCGATTCGAACGTTAATCTCCAACGACGTTCTGTTAAAAGCATACCAAACCAACGGCTATCGCACGTTTCAAAAACTCACGGAGCAAACCAAACAGCGATTTCAAACGTTTATCGAAGGGATCGATCGCACGCTTTCGCACTCACGCTCAATCGACACAAGAATCAAATAGTTTATGCCTAGACGAAAACAAGGATTATAACCATGAATATTGCCGTTATGAAATTTAGCGCATTAGGAGATATCGCCGCTAGCTTACCCGTACTACGCACATTTCAATATCCTCCTATTATCATTACAACACCCATGGGAAAAGCACTATTGCAAGATGAATTTGATCGTTTTATTCTTTTATCCGATAAAAAAGCTTTAAGCCTTGTAAAGTTGATAAGAACGACAAGAAATCATCGTTTAGATTGGCTGGTCGATTTACAAAATAACGATCGAAGCCGTTTGATAGGATACCTTAGCAAAGCAACACATATTGCCAACCATGATAAAATCGTCTTGACTCAAAATATTAATACGATTTTATACGAAATTGCCGCAAAAACATCGTTAGTTAACGCTTTAGACATGACTTTCGTTCCTAAAGAACATTCTTATATTGTCTTAAACTGCGGTTCAAGTCCCAAATGGACTTCAAAGCGTCTACCCGCGCATAAATGGCATGAAATCAGTGCTATGCTTTACGAGAGATTTCATCTTCCTTTTATTTTAACGGGTGACGTATCGGAAAAGGAATATGTTGAAGAAATATCAAAATCAATCGTTGGGAAAAAAGAAAATATGGCGGGGAAAACGATAATTCAAGATCTCAAAAAAATACTGCATGAAGCTTTTTTGACGATTTCTACCGATTCTGGGCCTATGCATCTATCCGCAGTTCAAAAAACACCGACCATTGGTCTTTTTGGGCCTACCAATTGGCTACGGGCAGCCCCTTATGGACCGTGGTCGACGGCAGTATACGATCAGCATTTTTATGCAAACGATACCCCTCCAATAAAAAGCTCAAGCCGACACGATAATTATTTTAATGACATCCGTATTGACCAAGCACTAGCCAAATTAGCGGAATACCTTAGATAAGTAAGCACTTGATTCACGCACACTTATTTTTCATAAAACTATGCAACCTAAACCGCAAGAATCGTATCAAATCGGGTAAATTTTTGAGCCGCATTATTCTTCGCGAATAGATTTTTTGATTGAGCGTCAACGCTGAGGGCTTGGCATTTTGCACGATTTTATCGATCATCGCTAAAAGATTATACTCTTCCAATACGCGCCTTCTAGCCTCTTTCAGTGCTTCAAAACGCCTTTCATACTCACCTTCGGTTGCAATAATTTCTTTAATTTTCGCGATGGATCCTTCCATATCGTGAATATCGATCGCAATCACGCTCTCCTTAGGAAAATAGTCGTAAACGTTCGGGCATCCGCAATAAATAGGGATACTCCATCCTAAAAAAGCATCGGCCAATTTCTCCGTCCAAACGTCTTTACCGATATGGTTTTCAATCGCAACGTGAAATTCGTATGGATCTAAGGCATCGGCTTTACGCTCAATCCATTTAAAACCTTTGCCGAACCGCTCAAGTTCGCCAATCGACTCTTCCATCTTTTTCGTAAAGGCATAACGCAAACGATGCATCGTATGCCCTTGTTGCTTGTCTGAGCATACGGTGGAGATTTTCTTTGTCTTTTGCGGAGTCGTATCGTCTAAGATTTCATCATAAGATTTTCCGTAAAACCACGTATTCCCCGTTTGCGAACGAAGCGCATTAGGATGCGGTAAAATTTGTGCGTCGTGATGGGTAATCACATACGCAAACTGTCTAGCAAACGCTTCGCCGTAATAGCTAATGGAACTTGGCTCCGTCGTGACCAAAATCGTATGTTCTTTAGGGCAACGTAGAGTCTCGATTTTACGGGGTACGATACGCGCGACATCGTCTAAGACGACCAACCAATCGTAATCATGATCCAGCGGATCAAACGTAAATTGACAGCGACCCCATACGGCTTTACGGGAAGGAGATTGACGGATGAAAGAAAGCTCTTTTCCCGGTTGACTCCCTCTTTCGGTTAACTTGACTCGAATCAAGCGTTCCATAACAACCCCAATGCTATCAACGAACGGTATCGTCGATCGCTTGGCATAGAATATGCCCGATCAAAATGTGCATCTCTTGGATGCGCGGCGTATCGTCGCTCGGAACGATCATATTGACGTCGCAAAATTCGCTCATCACGCCGCCGTCGCGTCCGCTGAGTCCTATCGTCTTGCATCCCATATTGCGAGCCAGACTGAGCGCGCGCACGACGTTTTTGCTGTGTCCGCTGGTTGATATACCGATGAGCACGTCGCCCTTTTGCGCCAAAGCTTCGACTTGACGATCGAAAATACGATCAAACCCGTAATCGTTTCCTACCGCCGTTAAAACCGACGTATCGGTCGTTAAAGCAAGCCCCGCAAGCCCGCGTCGCTCCGTTTTATAGCGTCCGCTCAGTTCGGCGGCGATATGTTGCGCGTCAGCAGCACTTCCTCCGTTACCGCAAAGCATAATTTTATGACCGTTTTTTAAAGCTTCGCTCATAATAATCGAAGCGGTATAGATATGACTTTGCAACGTCGAAAGCGTTGCCTCGACAACCGCTTGATGCGCTTTTATTTCGGTGTAAATCATCTCCATCATGCGTTTCGTATCCTTTCTATCGTCTTCGTCGTACTTTTGCCCTCGATAAAGCTTACCAATCGTACTTCCTTGGCGATGTCGCTTCCCACGACCTCTTTACCTTCATAATCCGCCCCTTTAACCAGTATATCGGGTTTGATAGCGGCAATAAGCTCTAAAGGCGTGTCTTCTTCGAAAGGAACGACGTAACTGACCGATTCCAATCCCGCTAACAGGTACGCGCGATCTTCCCATGGGTTAATCGGACGGCTTTTTCCTTTTAAACGCTGAATCGAATCGTCCGAATTTAACCCTACGATCAACAGATCGCCGAAGCTTTTAGCCACTTCGAGGTACTTCACATGCCCTACATGTAAGATGTCGAAACAACCGTTGGTAAAAACGATCGTGCGGTGTTTTTGCTCGGCAAGAATGCGGAGGATCTGCTCTTTCGTTTTCAGCTTACTTTGCGCGCTCGTGCGGCAAAACGTATGCTCGTAGGCTTCGATTTCATCGAAATTCACCGTAGCACTTCCGAGTTTTCCGACGACTACGGCGGCGGCTTTGTTGGCAAACGATGCGGCTTCTTGAATACTTAAATCGCAGGCAAGCGCATAGCCGAGTGCGGCTAAGACCGTATCTCCCGCACCGGTGACGTCGTAGACTTCACGCGCGACGGTGGGCATTTTCATAAACGTCTCGCCAAACAGTGCCATACCGTCTTCGGAAAGCGTAATCACGGCATACTCAAGATTCAAACTCTCTTTGAGCAACATGCCTGCTTTTTGTAAACTCTCATCATCGACGATGGCGATTTTCGTCGCAAGGCTCGCCTCTTTTTTATTGGGCGTCACCAGCGTTGCACCGGCATATTTGCGATAATCGTCGCCTTTTGGATCCACCAAAATCAACTTACTCTTTGCTCGTGCAAGCGCAATAACGTGACATGTAAGGGCTTCCGTTAAAACCCCTTTACCGTAATCGGAAAGCAAAACGAGATCGACATGGGGAAGCATTTTTTCATAATGAGATACTAGCGCCTCGATCGACGTTTGGCTAATCGGTTCTTTGGATTCGCTGTCATACCGTACGACGTGTTGATGCGACGCAATCACGCGGCTTTTTTTGCCGGTTTTTCGCCCGACTTCTCGAACGATGCCTCCAACGTCGGCACCGGAAATTTCAAGCATGCGTACCAGCTCTTCGGCGTTTTCGTCTTGACCGACGACGCTTAAAACGCCGACGTTTGCGCCTAAGCTTAAAAGATTATTGACCACGTTTCCGGCACCGCCTAAAACGGTGCTCTCTTTTTGAATGTCCACGACTTGCACCGGAGCTTCGGGTGAAATGCGTTCGCATTTTCCCCAAAGGTAATGATCCAACATCACGTCGCCGATGACCAAAATAGTCGGACGATACGTTCGTAATTTATCCACGTTTGACTTCACTTTCATAAATGCGTTGTATTTCGGGAGCATACGCTTTGATGCCCTCTTCCAAGCTCACGCTCGGCCGGTAACCCAAATCCTGACATGTCAAAGCAATATCCGCTTGCGTATGCATCTGATACGCTCCGACATAAGGATTTTCAAAATAGTCCGTGCCTAAGGAAGTACCGAGCTCTTGTTGCAAGGTATCGGCAATCTCTTGAAAACTACGCGGATTTCCCGTTCCGACATTGTAAACGCCGCATTTGCCGCAAAGCGCGGCTTTAAGATTGGCTTGAATGACGTCGTCGATGTAGATAAAATCGCGTTGGATCGCTTCCGATCCGTAAAAAAGACGCGGTTTATTACCGCTTAAAATTTGAAGACCGAGTTGCAACGCCATCGACGCCGTTTTGTGTTTAAAGTACTCTCTTGGACCGTAAACGTTAAAATACCAAAGCCCTACAACGGACATTTTTGGATGCAATACGCAAAATGCTCGTGCGGTATGTTCCATGGCAAGTTTGCTAAAACCGTACACGTTTTGGGGTCGCTCGTATCCGATGCGTTGAGGAGAAGGAGCATCGCCGTACGTTGCGGCACTGGAAGCGTAGACTATGACCGCACCGCTTTGATGGGCCAGTTCCAAAATATGCTTAAAAGCATTGACGTTGGTTTGGATCATCATCCCTTGATCGAGCACGGTCGTATCGGAAATCGCCGCTTCGTGAAAGATATAATCAAAGCGGTACGCAACCAGTTTCGCAATCGCCGCTTCATCGTTAATATCGCCGCTAATCACTTCGCCTTGAAATCCGATCAGGTTTTTAAAATGCCCGAAACTCTTCAAATGACCGTTGGAAAACGTCGCTTCGCTTCGGAAACAATCAAAGACGACGACCTTACATGTCGGAAAGTTTTCTTGAAAATAAAAAGCGAGGTTACTGCCGATAAATCCAGCACCGCCCGTAATTAAAACCGTTTTATGATGAAAATCGACCATAAAAAACCTTATTTAATAATATTGATTGTATCCAAAAGAAAATTAACCCTATATTTAGCATCGCTCGGTTGATCTTCGCCGATGAAAATCGTTTGCTCGATACGAGCGCCTCTTGCGGCAATCATATCGCTTGGTTTATCGCCGATCATCCAAGAACGCTTCACGTCGATGTCAAACGCTTGGATCGCCTCTTCAAACATTTGGCTTCGAGGCTTACGACACGAACAACCAAGTTCCGGTGCGTGCGGACAATGATACACCGCGTCGATGGTGACGTTTACATGTAAAAACGCTTGACACATCCACGACGTTAAAACGTGAAAATCTTCTTCACGGTAATACCCGCGTCCGATACCCGATTGATTCGTGACAATAATCAGCAAATACCCTAAATCTTGAAACGTACGCAAGGTTTCGAAAACACCCTCGCAAAACTCGAAATCTTCGATCCGATAGACATAACCCTTATCTTTGTTAATCACGCCGTCGCGATCCAAAAACACCGCTTTATTCATCTATTTTTCCAACTCTTGCGTAATGTCGCTGAGCAAATTGGTGTACTCCAAATAATCAAATTCTTTTTGCTGTGCGAGCAAAGACTCTTTCGCCCGTTTAAAAAACACGCGCGCTTCGTCGCGATTTTTCATATCGTACGCTAAAAATTTTCCCATATAATAATTGGCGAACAGATGATCGGGCTCTGCGTTTAAAACTTTTTGAACGGCTTCAAGCGCACTGTAAATTTGCGTATTTTTTTGCAAGGCAAGGGCGAGTTTAAGCCGAATCATATGTTGCATGCCGTCCACCGCCAAACTTTTTTTATACATCAACGCCGCTTCGCTGAAAATACCCATTTCAAAATACCCGTCACCTAGCTCGTTCCAAATACGTTTATCGTTACTTTTTGCCGCTTGCTGTTTGAGATTGGTCACTTTAAGCGCAAAAGGTAAAACCGTTGCGATTTGGCTGTTTTCCACATGATGAGGATCGATCGTATAGGCATCGACGAGCAGTTCGAAACCGCGCGCGATTTGCCCGCGCTTGAGGTAAATATTGGCAAGTTGAAGCATGCAAACCGTATTAGAAGGCTCTTCGATTAAGATTTTTTCTATCTTCGCTTTAGCACTTTGAGAGTCGATTCGCTCCGTTTCGCATACGCTATACGTTTGAGCGTACGCCAAAGAGAAATACCACGCGATTACACCCAAAATTCGCCACATTTCGACCTACCGTCCTTAGATTTTAAGGTAAATTATACCCAAACTTTGACCTAAACCCTCTTTGCTTTTTTGAGAAATGTCACATCGGCTAAGCAAGGATAAAGTCTCCTGCGTTATAATTTTGCCACACACAACATTCAAGGGGCTTTCAATGAAAAAACTTTCTTTATTCTTGGCGATTGCAGCTTGTTCAACGCTTATGGCGGCGGACGGCGAAGCGATCTACAAATCAAAATGCTTTTCTTGCCACGGCGACAAAGCTTCCAAAGCGGCTTTAAACAAGTCTCAAATTATTGCAGGCTGGGATGCCGCAAAAATCATCGCTTCCGTTAACGGATACAAAAACGGCGAAGGCGGACCGATGAAAGGCGTTATGAAACCGATCGCGTCAGGCTTAAACGACGAAGATCTTAAAGCGGTAGCTGCGACCATCGCTTCTTATAAATAAGCGATATACGGCTACGGGGCATCGCGCTTTTGTAGCCGTATCGACGTTCTTTGTTCAATCCGGCGGGGCGTATCCCGTCTCTTTTTTACGTTTTTCTTCCAAAAGTTCTTTGCGTTTTTTCTCCATCATCACCGCATCGTTCAATGCCTCTTGGCTGTCAAACTGCGCACCGTCGATAAATTTGGTTTGATCGTCGAACTGTCCGCTTCGAATGCCCCATATCAACGCCCATAAACCGAATGCTCCCAAAAGCGTCGAAGCACCGAGCATCATCGCAATAACCCAACCGTCCATTACTCTTTCCTTTTCAATACCGTTTTAATACGCATCGCATTTCCCACCACGACCAGCGAACTCAAAGACATCGACAATGCCGCAAACAGAGGGATAATATAACCGCTCATCGCCAAAGGCACGGTCAAAACGTTGTAAAGCAACGAAAACGCCAAATTTTCTTTGACGATCCGCAACGTTTTACGCGCAATCACAAATGCCTCGTACAAACCGCGCATATCGCCTTGCGTCAAAACAACGTCGCTTACTTCGACCGCCACGTCCGCACCGCTTCCCATCGCAATGGCGATCTCGCTACTCGAAAGGGCTAACGTATCGTTGATACCGTCTCCCACCATGACGACCTTGTGCCCTTTTTGGCGCAACGCATCGATGTATTCGGCTTTTTCGTGCGGTAAGAGAGCGGACGCGTACGTTTCGATTCCCGCTTCTTTTGCGATACTTTCGGTAACATGGGCATGATCGCCGCTTAAAAGTACCAAGGAAAGCCCTAACGCTTGGAGCTTTTCAAGGCTCTCTTTTGCATCGCTTTTGAGCGTATCTTTGAGCCCGAACATCGCAACGATCCGCCCGTCGACCGCAAAAAAATAATGCGTCAGGTTTTCCAACGTTTGAGGAATGCGAACCTCAATTCCCTCTTCGTGCATCAAACGGACATTGCCGCCTACGATACGCTTGGTCTCGCAAAGGGCTTTAACGCCTTTGGCTTCGATCGCTTTGATCTGCTCTAAAGGGTGTGAGGGCATCTTGGGAAATCGCGCTTTTAAATACGCTCCGACACCTTGGCTGATCGGATGCGAAGAGCTACATGTCAGGGCATACGCTAAAGACGCAAACGATTCGTCTTCAAAGATTGCCTCGATCACTTCGGGCTTTGCGTTGGTAATCGTGCCCGTTTTATCCAGCACTAACGTATCGCATTGTGCCATACTTTCCAAAAATCCTGCCTCTTTAAACAAAATGCCTCTTCGTGCCGCCAAAGAGATGCCGACCAACGTCGCAATCGGCGTCGCCAAAGACAAAGCGCACGGGCAGGCGATGACGATGACGGAGATCGAAACGATCAACGCGGTCTCAAACGAAGCACTTTGGTAAAACCAAAAACAAAACGTCAGAAGTGCCAACGTTAAAATCGTACGCGAAAAATAGCCCGAAATACGATTTGCCAGCTTCTCGATCTGCGGTTTTTTACTCATCGCGTCTTCCAGTAAGGAGACGATTTTCGAGAGCATCGAAGAGGCAAAGGTCGACGTCGCTTTGTAACGAATCACGCTATCCAAACAAATGGAACCGCTCAAAATTTTATCGCCTTGTTTGAGTAAAACGGGAAGCGATTCGCCGTTAATGCGCGAAAAGTCAAAGGAGCCTTCTCCTTCGCAAACGATGCCGTCGATCACGATTTTATCGCCGGCGCGTACCTCAAGGATTTCGCCCGCTTCAATCGATTCGACATCGGTTAAAATTTTTTCTTCGCCTTTCACCAATACGACTTCCGTGGGCATTGCGCTACCGAACGCATCCATCGTATCGACGGCTTTTTTCTTGGTTAAAACTTCTAAATATTTCCCCGCAAAAACAAACGTGATAATCATCGTAACCGAGTCGAAATAGACTTCGGCGTTTTGGGAAAACATCGCATACAATGAGAAAAGATAGGTTAAAGAAGCTCCCGTAGCAACCAAAAAATCCATCGTGATCTGTCGGTGTTTCAAGCCGTAATACGCCCCTTTAAAATAGACCGATCCCGTATAAAAAAGCGTCGGACTGGCTAAAACGAACTCCGCAAAATTCAAAATATTTTTATGGTATTTTTCCATACCGCTAAAATACCCCGCGTATTGCGCCACGGCGATCCACATCACGTTCATCGTCGCAAAAATGCCGACTAAGAGCTTCGTATAATATTCTCTACGCTGAGCGATGCTGCGTTCTTCCCCGCTTTTAGGATCGTAAGGATACGCGTTATAACCGATACTCCGAATCGTCTCGATAATCTCGGACAATTTGATAACGCTTGCGTCCCAAACGATTTTGGCTTTATGATTCGTATAATTAATGCTTGCTTCGACGATGCCCTCTTTTTTGGAGAGCACTTTTTCGTTGAGCCACACGCAAGCACTGCAATGAATCCCCTCGATAATGAGCGAAATTTCGTTAAAGCCTTCTTTATTTTCTTTCACGTACTTGGAAACGAATCCGTCCAAATCGAACCTCGCAACGTCGTCGTGAAGCACCTTAGGCGGCTCCAGCGTCGTTTCGCCGATCTTGCCGTAAAACGTTTGTAATCCTTCGTCTTGAAGCAGATGAAAAACGCCTTGGCAGCCTTTGCAACAAAAGTATTTGGACGGAGTAAAGCTCTTATCTTCAAATAACGCCGAAGCGTCGTACTCTAATCGGCAGTGATCGCAACGTTGTTTAGCCATAGTAATCTTTCGCGTAAAGTTTGAGCTCAGATTATAGCGTGACTTTTGTGTGATGAACCTGATAGTGCGTTTCAATCGTGCGTTGATAAGAGCTCTTCTTTATTTTTTTTTCAAACCCTTTGTGCTAAAGTGCCTTCCTTGCATTCTCGCGGGCTCATATCGGTATTTAGGGATTGGATTGAAACGCTCATATAAACTTTTTTTAAAGACGGGATTGCTTCTTGCGAGCCTGATGCTCCCGATCGGCATTGCCGTACATTATGATTACGATACGCTCGCTTACGCCCTTCTTGCGCTACTGGGTATTTTAAACTTTTGGGGCGTTTACAGGGTCTTACAATCCAACGATAAACTCAAAGACGAATTACGCAAAAATCTCTATATCGACCTCAACACGCGCCTTCCCAATCGACTCAAACTCCTTCAAGAAAAGAAAAAACTCGACCCGTCCATCGATTCGACGCTGATGATTATTAACATCGACTCGTTTCAAAATACCAATAACTTTTACGGTCATCGCTTCGGCGACCAATTTCTCAAAGTCATCGGCGAATGGCTACAAGGCAATCTCCCGCCCGTAGAATCTTCGCTTTACAAGTTTGAAGCCGATATTTACGCCATTTTGATCAAAGTACCTTTTAGCGAATTTAACCTTCAAAAGTACCTGAAAAAACTTTCGACGAAAATTACGAAAGATCGCATCATGTGCGAAGAGGTTGAAGTCGACACGACGCTTTCGATCGGCGCGTACCAAGGTAAGAAAAACCTCTTGAAACTTGCCTCTATTGCCTGCAAAGAGGCAAAGAATAAACGCCTAGCGTATATGATTTACGATAAAAGCAGCCATAAAGAAGCAGAGTACCATCACAATATGATGATGAACCACACCCTTAAAGAAGCCCTTGCCAAAGACCGCGTCGTTCCTTTTTTCCAACCGATACTCAACGTTAGCACGTATGAGATCGAAAAATACGAAACCTTGATGCGTATTCAAAAAGAAAACGAAGGGTATTACGTTCCTAGCGAGTTTTTAGACGTTGCCAAACATTCGAAAATCTACTCCAAACTCTCTATGTCGTTGATCCAAAAAGCGTTTGAGACCTTCCAAATCTCATCGAGCAGCTTTTCGATCAACCTCTCGTACTTGGATATGACCAATCTGGTAACGACGACGTTTATTATGGAAAAACTCGAAGAGTTTAACGTCGGACCTTGGGTTATCTTTGAGATTTTGGAAAGCGACAGTATCGACAACTACGAAGCCGTATTGCATTTTATTTCGCAAGTCAAATCCTACGGCGCGAAAATCGCCATCGACGACTTTGGGGCGGGATATTCCAATTTTGAGCGTTTAAGCGAGTTGCATGCCGATTTTATCAAAATCGACGGAAGTTTGATTAAAAATATCCATCGCAACGACGAAATGAAGATTATCGCCAAAACCGTCGTCAATTTTGCCAAAGAACTCGGCATCAAAACCATTGCCGAATACGTGCATTCCAAAGAAGTGCTCGAATGCGTGAAAGAGATCGGCGTGGACTACGCGCAGGGCTTTTACATCGGCAAACCCGACGCCGCCTTCAAATCTTCGAGCAGCTTTTTTGACGAACAAACAAACACAGGTAAAGTCCACATCCTATAAAAACGGCACCTCCTAGATGGTACCATTCCAAGCGTTCGCCTAAAAACAGATATGCCAAAGCACTTCCGAAAAGCGGCATCAAATGGGTAAACTGTCCGGTTTTATCCGCTCCGATACGCGCAATTCCCAAATGCCATAAATAATACGAAACGATCGACGTCAAAAGGCTCACGTAAGCGATGGCCCAATAGTAGTGTTTGAGCACGAAATATTCGCGTTCCAACGTATAGCCTTGCGCCAAATAAAAAGGTAGCAACATGATGACGCCCAAGAAAACCGTCGTCATAAAAAACTCGAAACTGCTCAAAGACTTCGGACGAAATTTAACCAAAACACTGTAAGCGGCCCAGCATAAAGAAGAGGCGATCACCCAAAAATCGCCTTGATTGAACTGAAGCGAACCTAAAACGCGCCAATCGCCTTTGAGGACCAAAAACGCGACGCCCGCCGTTGAGAGCACGATGCCGAACACCTGAATCGCGCGGATGGGCAAACCTAAAAAGGCGAAAGAGAAAAAAACGATCAATAACGGAATGCTCGAATTAATCAACAGCGCGTTAATCGCAGCGGTGTAATGTAACCCGACGTACAAAAGCGTATTGAACCCCGCAATCCCGAGCATCGCCAAAAGTGCCAACACGAAAAAATGCTCTTTAAGCGCGCGTGCAATGTTTCGTACATGTAAGCATAAAAACGGCAAGCCCACGATCAAAACGCCAAACCACCTGAAAAACGCCAACTCCAACGGCTCGATCGCATCGGAGACGAAGCGTCCCAAAACAAAATTTCCCGACCACAGTAGCACGCATAAAACCAACAACGCATAGATTCGCATCACCGTCCTTTATGATGGCATTATGGCAAAACGACACGCACTTTTTTCGGATACTTCCCACTTTTTTGCGGTATGCGTTTTGCAAAAATACTCTTCAAAAGCAGCATTATAACAAGTAGCTTATTTCTTTAGCGTTAACCTCTTTAATTAAGAGTTTATTTATCCGAGTTGGTTATAATGGAAGCACGAATACATCTTTTTTAAAGGAACACTCTATGGCAACTACCAAACTCAAAGGCAATCTTGTAAACTTAGCGGGAACCGAATTAAACGTCGGCGATAAAGCACCTTGTATCAGCGTCGTCGCGAAAGATTTGAGCGAAATTACGATCGGCGGAGCAAGCGATAAAACGCAAGTGATCGTCATCGTCCCTTCATTAGACACACCCGTATGTGCGCAAGAGACTCGTATGTTCAATACCAAAGCCGCCGGTATCGACAACGCAACCGTTACCGTCGTTTCGATGGACTTACCGTTTGCGATGGGTCGCTTTTGTACCACGGAGGGTATCGCAAACCTTCAAGTCGGTAGCGATTTTAGAGACAAAGCCGCCGCAAACGCTTACGGCGTTTTGATTGCCGATGGTCCGCTTAAAGGTTTGAGTGCCCGTGCAATTTTCATCGTCGATAAACACGGCGTGATCGTTTACAAAGAACTTTGCCCCGAAATCACCGAAGAGCCGAATTACGAAGCGGCGTTAGAAGCCCTCAAAACGGTTGCGGCGGCAAAAAGCGGTTGCGGTTGCAGTTGCGGACACTAATGGCTGAGTAACGCTTTTTCTTGTGCGCCGTCAAGCCACAAGAGAAGCTCCGCCGTTTGCTCCAACGTTTGCATCGGAATCACGATTTGAGGCAACGCGGCAAACGCTGCCAATAAGGTCTCGTTTTGCAAAAAAGCGACGTTGTAAAGCGTCGCTTTTTTTAAAATCACTTCTACTTGAGCACGCCTAGCATGCTCCGCATTTGTCGGTTGCAATGCCCGATACGCACTTAAACCTTTCGTATTCATAAACACATCACTCCCGCAAAACGTCCCGTTTGCTTTTCCCGACGGTACGAAAAATAATTCCTATTGCAACAACTGCACTCCGCCGATATTTCGATCTTACATGTTAAAATTCCCAAAGTGCTCAAAGCCTCTTGTAAAGCGTGCTGCAAATCCAAGAAGTAGCGTCCTTTTTGTACGTAAAGATAGCGTTCAAAGCCGTGCGTTACCTCAGGTCCGACTTCGTAACAACACGCGTGAATCGAAGGTCCGAGTCTTACATGTAAGTCTTCCGGTTTCGTGCCGTATGCCTTTTGCATCGCTAAAGCGCACGCTTGCACCACGCCTAAACGCACACCTTCGCGCCCCGCATGAGCGACTCCGATACTTTGGGTTACCGCATCGTACAAGAGCACGGGAATACAATCGGCAACCATCACGCACAATCCGATCCCTTTTCGGTTCGT
Source organism: Sulfurospirillum sp. MES (assembly GCF_000789415.1). NCBI lineage: Bacteria > Pseudomonadati > Campylobacterota > Epsilonproteobacteria > Campylobacterales > Sulfurospirillaceae > Sulfurospirillum > Sulfurospirillum sp. MES. Next base: position 150,523 of record NZ_JSEC01000004.1, read on the forward strand.
GATCATTGCGTCGCAAACGGGTGTTTCCAAACCTGTTTCGATACGCTCGACGCTGTTTTGATGAACCTGTTCCATAAACACCAACGTTTCCGCACCGATTTTTTCGCGTAAACGTTCACGATTGAGCGCAACGTTTTCGGGTCGGTCGCCGACATGATACGCGACGTTAAGGCTCTCAAAGGGAAAAGGACTTACGCCGCCGAAGCGATCGGTAAACATAAAACGCATTAGTACAATGCCATAATGCGATCCACGCTTTTCCAATCCAACGCTTTTTCGCGGTGGAACAGATGATAGACGTAACGTGCGAACATGTCGGTTTCGATATTGACGCGACGCCCGACGCGGTAAGAGCGGATCAAAGTATTTTCAAGCGTATGCGGAATAATCGTCAAACGAAACGCATGCAAAAACACTTCGTTGACCGTTAAACTCACGCCGTCGATGGCAATACTCCCCTTGGGCACGACAAACTTCATCAACGCTTCGGGAAGCCCGATTTGAATATCCAAACCGTTTTCTTGCAAACTGAGCGATTCGATAACGCCGATACCGTCGATATGCCCTTGCACCATATGACCGTCTAGCCGTTCGTCCAAGCGCATCGCCGGTTCGATATGCACGCTTCCCTCATAATTTTCCATCGCCAAAGTGTGACGGCTCTCCAACGAAAGTTCGACGCTAAAACCGTCTTCAAATAAAGCGATAACCGTCAAACATGCTCCGTTGATAGCGATGCTATCGCCGATCTTCGGACGATAACGCGCCCTCAGACGTAAAACATTGGTATGATAACTCAGCACTTCGGCACATTCGCGAATCAATCCCGTAAACATAACTCCGACCTTCTTCCTCGTCATAGACTTCTTTCATACGTGAATTATAACCATTTTTTAGTGGATCGCCGATGAGGCTCACAATGTTAAAGTTCCCTCTTACGTATAAAGAATTTTAAAGAAAACTTGACTACAATTAAACCATATGGCATTAAGGAGTCTTGCATGTATTCTGCTCTATCGATTTCCAACAAAATCCATCTTCCGCTGATCTCTTCGATCATCGTGGGTATGGTGATTATTTTAGCGTCTACGTATTTGAGCGTTCGTACGATCGAAAAAGACGTTTATACCAAAGAGCAATCAACGCTTCGCGTCTACGTCGAAAACCAACTCGATGCCAAATACGACGTTGCCTTAACCAATGCGATTACCGTCGCGTCGAACTATTACGTCATCGAAGCCTTGCTTCGCAACGATCGCGCGCTTGCGCTCGAAGGGCTTAAAACGCTCTCTCAAACCTATAAAGAGTTTACCGACTTTAAAAACGTTCAAATTCACATTCATACCAAAGATATTAAAAGTTTCTTACGCGCATGGATGCCTGAAAAATTCGGCGACGATCTTGCGTCGTTTCGCCATACGATTAAAAAAGTCAAAGAGAGCAAGCAACCGCTTTATGCCATCGAAATGGGCGTTGCTGGCATGTCGCTTCGAGGTTTGGCACCCGTTCTCAAAGACAAAGAGTATTTAGGTTCGGTCGAGTTTATCCAATCGTTCGAATCGGTCGTCACCGGTGCTAAAAAAGATTTGGGTGCTAGCGTTATCTTTTTGACCGATAAAAAACAACTCGATCTTAGCGCTTCGGCAAAAGACGCGCTCTTAGCCCGCGATACCGCCTTGTCGCAAAAAAAAGAAAATACCGATATGAAGCTTTTCGAAGAGATTAAAAACCTCGATTTAAGCGCACAAGGAAGCCGCTTTATGACGCCGACGTATTTCGTCGTTCGCCAAGAGCTCAAAGGCTTTGACGGCAATCGTTGCGGCGAAGTGTTGATGGCGGTACCCAAATCCGTCGTCGATCAAACGGTCAACGAAGCGCAAAGCGGTATGTTACGCCAAATCGTCATTATGGCACTCATCGATATTTTGGTAATCGTCGCGCTGATTCTCGTGCTTCGAAAAGCCGTTAGCCGACCGCTTGAGGAGTTGAAAGACAAAGCCGCCAGTCTGGCAAGCGGTGATGGCGATTTAACGAAAAAAATCGATATTAAAAGCGGCGACGAAATCGGACAAACCTCTTTGGAATTCAACCGTTTTATCGAAAAAGTCCGCCAAACCGTTGCGCACGCCAAAGAATCCAGCGTTCAAAACGCTTCGGTTGCAACCCAATTAAGCTCTACCGCGATCGAAGTCGGTAAACGCGTCAAAAGCACCTCCGAAATCGCCCAAACGACTAACGCGATGTCGCAAGCGATCAAAAACGAGCTGCAAAATTCTCTCCAAAAAGCCGAGCAGTCCAAAAAAGAGATCGAAAATGCGCATACGACGCTTGGCAATGCTAAAAACGAAATTTTGAAAATGGCGGCGCAAGTCGAAGACTCGGCGCAAACCGAAGTCGAACTCGCCCGACAAATCGCACAACTCAGCTCCGATGCGGATCAAGTGAAAAACGTCTTAACGGTCATCTCCGACATTGCCGATCAAACCAATCTTTTAGCACTGAACGCCGCCATCGAAGCCGCACGTGCGGGCGAGCACGGACGAGGTTTTGCGGTCGTTGCCGATGAAGTGCGAAAACTCGCCGAACGTACGCAAAAAAGCCTTTTGGAGATCAATGCGACCATTAACGTGATCGTTCAAGCGATTAACGATGCCAGCGATCACATGAACACCAATTCCAAAAGTATGGAAAAATTGACGCAAATCGCACACGACGTTGAAAACAACATCGGACAAACCGCCCGTATCATGGACGACGCCACCGCCTCCAACGAACAAACGCTCCACGATTACGCCAAAACCGCCGAACGTATCGACGGTATTGCCCAAAAGATCGAAGAGATGAACGCGTATAGCGTCAGTAACGCCAAAAGCATGGAAGAGATGGAAAGCGCAACGCGCCACTTAAGCACGCTTACCGAGGAGCTCAACCACGTTTTAACCGACTTTAGAACGTAAAACGCGCACGAAAGGCAAGAGCCTCGGCTCTTGCTTCCTCAGGCGTAACACTTTGAAACCGTATGCTTCCCCCGGCGTTTAATTGCGCGAGTTTAAAGCAATCCACCGCAATGACCGAGCCGATTTTCGGGTATCCTCCGATCGTTTGTCGCTCTTTTAAAAGAACAATCGGTTCGCCGTGGCTGGGAATCTGAATCGCCCCGTAACAAATCGGTTCCGACAAAATGCCCGTAACGCTCGGTACGATTTTTTCTCCGCACAAACGATACCCCATACGATCGCCCTCGCCTTTGTAACGATACGTCGTCGTAAAAAACGTCTCGTGCGCCCGTGCATCGAACAATGCTTCTTGGTATCCTTTCACGACGCGCAAAACCGCCTTATCGGAGTACGAAGGTATAAGAACGCTCGGAAGACGGCGTTTTAAAGGCAAGCACTTACCTTGCGTCGGCAAAAAATCCCCTTCGATCAGTTTTCTTCCGTCAATGCCCCCAAGCCCTTCTTTGACGCTCGTGGAAAAACTTCCGTACGCAAAAGGCGTTTTAAAACCTCCCGCGACGCTTAAATACGCAAACTGTCCTTTTGAGGCAAATCCGAAGCGTATGACGTCGTCTTTTTCGAGACGGTGCGTTTGCCACATGCCGATCGGTTCGCTATTCAGCGTCGGATGCATATCCGCTCCCGTAATCGCAACGGTTTGCTTACATGTCGAAACCAAAGCAAGCCCGCCCAAGGCAATCTCTACGACCGGCGTATTAAACGCGTTTCCGGCAAGCTTATTGGCATACCCAAACGCCGTTTCGTCCATCGCCCCGCTTTGCGTCAACCCGATATCGCAAAATCCTATACGTCCGCTATCTTGAATCGTGCTTTGTACGCCGCCTTTGAGCACCGTAAAACCCACATGTTTTTGACTCATAGTTCACCGCCTAGCGCTAAAAAACGCTCTTGGCTAATCGCGTCAAAACGCACTGAGTCTCCTACATGTACAAACGAAAGTCCTGGATACGATGCATCGAACATCGCAATCGGCGTACGTCCTAAAATTTTCCATCCTCCGGGACTTTTCGCGGGATACACGGCACTTTGGCGATCCGCAATCGCAACGCTTCCTTTAGGAACGGCTTTTCTAGGATTGGCAAGGCGTGCCGTTTCCAAGCGTTCGTCGGTTTGTCCCAAATAGGCAAATCCGGGTGCAAAACCGATGGCATAAACTCGGTACGTCGTTTGCGTATGCAACGCAACGATCGCTTCGATCGACATCCGTTTTTCCAAAGCAAGAGCCTCCAAATCCCAACCGACTTCTTGCGCGTAGTAAACGGGAATCGTCACGACCTTTTGCTCGCGTGCATCGATGTGCGGCGCATCTTCGAGAAGCGATTGAATCAGCCGACATGTCGTTTGAAAATCGTACCGTACCGAATTAAAACCGACCATCAACGAAGCATACGAAGGAACAATTTCCACAAACGCCGGATGCGCGCTTCGTTTCAACGCCGCATACGCTTGATACACTTTGTCGGAAACAGCAGCATCGATCGTATGACCGAAATAAAGAATTACGCTCGACTCCGAAGCAATACGATACTCGACGTTCACATGCATTTCCTCAAAGTTTCGACCATCGCTACCGCTTCGGCATTATCGCCGTGTACGCATAAGGTATCGGCACGAAGTGCAATCTTTTTACCCGAAATCGTCTCTAAAACGCCCTCGTTTTGTAACAGTTTCAACCGAGCCACGACCGCATCGACGTCGTGTAACACGGAACCGGCTTGATGGCGCGGCACCAAATAGCCCTCATCGTCATACGCTCGATCCGCGAAGACTTCGTATAACAACGCGATACCTTCTTGCGCGGCGGCTTCTTCATGCGCCTTCATATCCATCATCGACAGTACCATGACTTTCAAATCGATATCGATACGTTTGATAGCGGAGAGCACGGCTTTAAAGATGCGCACGTCTTTCATCATATCGTTATAGAGCCCTCCGTGCGGCTTAACGTATTCGAGTTTTGCCCCGTTGGCTTTGACAAATCCCCACAAAGCACCGATTTGGTAAATAACCATCGCTTCGACTTCTTCCAACGAACACGCCATACTACGCCTACCGAATCCCGCTAAATCCGGATACGCCGGATGCGCTCCGATACGCACGCCGTGTTTTAATGCCAGTTTAATCGACTTATCCATAATCACGGGATCGCCCGCATGAAAACCGCACGCGAAATTTGCCATATCCACATACGGCATTATCAACGCGTCCAAGCCCATTTTCCAAGAGCCGAAACTCTCTCCGGCGTCGCAATTTAGTTTAAGACTCATTTTTCGATCCTTTCACTTTTCTAGACGTATTGTAGCAACTTTCCCGTCGCTTCTACGCTTAAGATACAGCCAAATCATAGTATAATAGAATTTTTCCCATGCATTTTTCCTTTTGAGAAAAAAAGTGATTCAAAAATTTATCTTTTAGGTACTGTGATTATGAAATACGACGTGATTGTAATCGGAGGCGGACATGCGGGTATTGAAGCATCCTTGGCCTCCGCTAGGCTTGGACATAAAACCCTTCTGATCTCTATTTTAGCCGAACAAATCGGCGCGGCAAGTTGTAATCCCGCCATCGGAGGACTCGCCAAAGGACATTTGGTCAAAGAAATCGACGCTTTAGGCGGTCAAATGGCACTTGCCACCGATGCTTGCGGCATTCAATTTCGCATCTTAAACCTCTCCAAAGGCCCTGCCGTTCGCGGAAGCCGTGCGCAAATCGATATGGATCGTTACCGCATCTACATGCGTACGACGCTTTTAAATACCGAAAATTTAAGTATCGCCCAAGAAACCGCCGAAGAGATCGTCTGTGAAGAGGGTTGTGTCAAGGGCGTCATTACCTCGCTCGGCAACCGTTACCATGCCTCAAAAGTTATTGTGACGACCGGAACGTTTTTACGAGGACTGATTCATATCGGCGAATACCGACACGAATCCGGACGCGTAGGTGAATTTCCTTCCCTCAAACTCTCTTCTTCCATTAAAGCCTTAGGCATTACGATGGGACGGCTAAAAACCGGAACCTGTGCGAGAATCGACGCTAAAACGATTGATTTTTCCAAAATGGAACTCCAGCCCGGAGACGAACATCCGATTCCTTTTAGTTTTCGTACCGACCGCACCGATTTTCATCCGCACCAACTGCCTTGCTATATCGCCTATACCAATGAAGAGACGCACACGATCATCGAAAGTAATTTTCACAGAGCGCCTTTGTTTACGGGGCAGATCAACGGCATTGGACCTCGATATTGTCCCAGTATCGAAGATAAGATCAACCGCTTTCGAGACAAAGAACGCCATCATCTCTTTATCGAACCGCAAACGCGCGAAGCGACCGAATACTACATTAACGGTTTTAGCACCTCGTTACCGACCGATACGCAACTTGCCATGATTCATTCGGTAGAAGGAATGGAAAATGCAAAGATTGTTCGCTTCGGGTACGCTATCGAATACGATTACGTCGATCCGACGGAACTCAAACATACGTTGGAAACCAAAAAAGTTTCCGGACTCTATTGCGCGGGGCAGATCAACGGAACGACCGGCTACGAAGAAGCGGCGGCACAAGGATTGATGGCGGGTATTAACGCCTCGTTGCAACTTCAAGGCAAAGAACCGCTGGTTTTACGCCGCGATGAAGCGTATATCGGCGTTTTAATCGACGATTTGGTCACCAAAGGTACGAAAGAGCCTTATCGTATGTTCACGAGCCGCGCGGAATATCGCTTGCTTTTACGCGAAGACAATGCGGATTTAAGGCTCACGCCTTACGGCTATAAAATCGGCTTGATCGACGAGCAAACGCATGCGCGCGTCGTTAAAAAGCATCAAGCATTATGCGAAGGCTTGGCGTATTTGGAAGAGACGACGCTTACGCCGTCCAACGAGAACAATGCTTTTGTGGCTTCTATCGGAGAAGATAAAATTACCGATAAGGTCTCCTTGCAAAAAATCGTCGCGCGTTCGGATTTTAGTATCGAGAAACTCGAAAAACTAGCCCCTTGCATCGCGGCGTTTAGCGAAGAGGCGAAAGAGCAAATTTTGGTCGAAGCCAAATACAAAAATTATATCGAAAAGCAAAAAGAACAAATCGACGTTATGAAAGCGATGATTAACGTTGCCATTCCCGCCGAAATGGATTTCGCGTCTATTTCGGGTCTGAGCAACGAAGTGGTCGAAAAGCTCAAACGCTTTAACCCGCCGACGTTGTTTGCGGCAAGCGAGATTAGCGGTATTACGCCGGCCGCTTTAGACATTTTACATGTATATATAAAACTTTTGAATAAAAAAAATAAATCTTGACGTAAAATTGACGTAAATTCGTATAATTGACGTGTGTCATAGTTTCTTAATAAATGATAAGATAAAATAGTCACAAATTAAACTACAAGAAAGGAAAACAGGATGGCTGTTGAAGAGAGCAGACGAGACTTTATCGGCATGGCATTCGGCGGTTTTGCAGCGGCAGGGGGCATTGTGGCTCTGGGCGCTATGAAGAAGACTTGGGATCCGCTTCC
>NZ_JSEC01000040.1:0-1775 GCF_000789415.1 Sulfurospirillum sp. MES
TCGAAAATACGCTCGATATGCTCCGCCGCGATGCCGCCGCCGTTATCTTCGATTTTGATCAGCGTGTAGCGTTTGCCGTTTTTAACGCTCATCGCGATATACGGTGCTTCGATTTGACGTTCGATCAGAACGTCTTTGGCATTGGACAGAACGTTTAAGATCGCCTGCGCAAACTCATTGGGATAGCCTAAGACCTGCGCACCTTCGCTTTTTTCCAAACGAAACTCGATAGAGTGGTATTTGAGTGATGCTTGCAAAATCGAACTGGCGCGTTCGCACGCATGGGTCACGTCGAAAATCTCTTTGGCTTTGGAGGGCTTGAAGAAGTTTTGAAAGTCGCTGATGGTATTGGACATGTACTCGGTGATGCGGTTACACTCTTCGATTTTGGCGTTTAAAAACTCTTCGGTAAAGTCTTCAAAATGGCGTCTGACTTGAATAATCATCAAAAGCGCGTTAATTTCGCCCAAAGGTTGACGCCACTGGTGCGCGATATTGCCGATCATATTGCCCATGGCGGCAAGCTTGCTTTGCTGGATTAAAAGCTGTTCTTGACGCGTTCGCTCGTTAATTTCTTGCTGAATGCGAAATTCCAAATTATCGAGCATTTCATTCATCACGGCTTTTAAAAGATTGAGCTGATCGGAGTTGGCACGCGCCACCAAGCGTCGATCCAAGTTGCCGAGTTTCAAATCTTCCACGACGTTGGTCGCATCTTCGATCAGCTTGCTATCTTGCTCCAAATTGGCTTGGATAATTTCGATATTTTTATTGATACGCCGCGCCATATCGCCTAGCTCGTCTTTATTATTCAGCGGTATATGAATCCTTGTCGCCTCTTCGGTCGAGGGCGATTTGAGATAATCGAAAAATTCGCGTAGTCCTTTGCTGACATGTAAGGTAGAATCGACGATATTTTTGGCAATATACGAACCGATCAACAAAGTAAGCACGATAATAACGATCAGCCATACGACGATAAAATAACGCGAATTATTTGCCTCTTTGTTGGCTTTGGTAAAGGTATCCGAAGCATGGGAAAGCTCGTTTTGCTGCATTTCATCTAGTGAATCCATCAGCGCGTAAAATTGGTCGCGTTCAACCGTATTGGCGTTAATAAACGCGCCCTCTTCAAAATCGTCTTTGAGGTAAGACTGGTTCGCCCTAATCAACGTCACGTAATTTTGCCACTGATCGTAAACGTTTTTCGGCAAACGTTGGAAAGGTTCGTCCATCTTTTGATACATCGCATTGATCGTCCGTAAAATATCTTTACGCAAATCTTCGTTGGGTGCCATAATTAAAGAGAGCGACTGTTCTCTGAGCTTAAAAAGCGGCAAAATATAGGTCTGTTGGATCGTCTGCACGCGCTTGGAGCCTTCAAAAACGTTGTTGACGTTCACGACCCCTTTTTGCGTAATGTCAAACGCCAAAAAAGAGAGCGTCACGATGGAGCAAACGCCCAGCGACGCCATCAACAAAAATTTAAGCCGAATGGAGAGGTATTTAATCATAGCTAAACCTTAAAGGAATCAACGGAGCTTCGCGCTCTTTAGGATATGTCGACGTAGCGATCGAGCGATGGTATTTCGTAATTTTTGCTTTCCACAGCGGCATCAGCAACACCGAAGAAGGCTCATAAGAGACCTCTTTGTTGACCGCCAAAACGATATTGGGTGCGGGAACGGCTAACATGTAAGCTTTTTCATAGGCACGATGGACGATTTTAGAGACGATTTCGTAAAAACTTTCGCTTTGAAACTCTGCGTCGAAAA
>NZ_JSEC01000041.1:0-1759 GCF_000789415.1 Sulfurospirillum sp. MES
GAGAAAAAGCCTTCTATAATGGTGTTTTAGTCGATATTATTATAGCTAAAAGTGCCTATTTTATGGGATTTGAGGAAACTTTTATATAGGAAATTTACGATTTTCTATGTGCGAAAGTTGAGTTATAACTTATGAAATTTTAAATATCTTTGAATCTTTCTCTAATTGTTTTTATTTCATCAAGTGAATGGAAAAAGGCTTCAATAACTTTTGGGTCAAAATGTTCACCTTTTTCACTATTAAATAATTCAAATATTTTTTCATCTTCCCATGCTTTTTTATAAATTCTATCACTTCCTAGTGCATCAAAAACATCTGCTACTGCTGTGATTCGGGCAAATATATGAATATCTTCCCCTTTTAAGCCTCGTGGATATCCTTTTCCATTATATTTTTCATGGTGTTCATTTGATACAATTGCTGCTATTTGTAAAATGGCTTTTGATGAGTGTTTTAGCATATCAAAGCCCAATTGTGCATGAGTTTTCATAATCTCAAACTCTTCAGGTGTTAATTTTCCTGGTTTATTTAAAATATTATCTGGAATGCCAACTTTTCCAATATCGTGCATTGGACTTGCAAGTTTTAACATCTCTGCTTCATCGCTAGAAATACCAAGTTTTAATGCTAAAAGCTTTGAATATTCAGCAACTCTTTTTACATGATTTCCTGTCTCTTTGCTTCTTGTTTCTGCAATTTCACCCATCGTGTAAATAATCTCTTTTTGGGTATTTATGATTTCGTCACTTAAAGATTCTATTTCATTAATTCCATCTTTTATAGAACTTGACATATTTCTCATGGCATATGATATTTCGCCTAGTTCATCTGGTCTATTGATTATTGAGGTATTTTCGTATTTACCATTTTCTATATTTTGAATATTATTTATGATGATTTTTGTATCTTCTTTTAATATCTTTCCAAAAGCTATTGCTAAAATCACTGCTGAAATTATCAGTAACAAGCCTATATAAAATACCTCTAAAGTAACTTGAGAATCAATAACTTTATAATGATTATATCTTCCAATAATTAGTAGTATTGTAATGATTGGTGTGATTGTAAAGATTAAAAAAGTTTCAATAATTCTTTGGGAAATTTTTTCATTAAAGATAGTAAAAACTATATCTTTTGAAAGTTCTTTATATCTTTTTTCAAAAATTATGTACTCAAGTTGAGCCAAAATCGCAGCTCCTAGTGTTAAGTAACTTGAAAATATTCTAAAATGACTTGACATTGGAAAATCAGGATATAAAATATTATGAAGAATAAAAGCTGATAAACCAGCTAATACCCAAGAAATAATACTTAAAAAATAAGCTTGTCTTGGAATGGATAAGTTTTTTTTAGACTCATTGAAGAATGTATATAAAAATTCTCTATAAATTAATTGCAAAAGGAAAACAATAAATAGATTTCTAAATAATTGATTATGTTGTAATCCATCAATATATGGACAAACATTCGTACAAAATGTTTGTAAAAAAATAATAGAACAAAATGATAATAAATAAATCCATACTCTTGTTTTAAAATCTAAAAGACTTTTTATATTAATACTGTTTTGCAAAGCTAAACTCCAAAGAAATAATTATATTTTAGCTGTTTATTGTTTACTTTTTATAAAGTACTCAACTTTCGCATATAGATTCCACTAAATTCATGAACTAAAGTTGATAAACAAAGCCCATAAATAGGTACTTTTTAATATAATTACGTTACCACTAACATCATTATAAAAGGTCTATCTTATGGA
>NZ_JSEC01000042.1:0-1649 GCF_000789415.1 Sulfurospirillum sp. MES
GTGAGAAAAAATGACACACTCTTATCACGCGCTTACGAACGGTATTAAGAAAAATGGTGCTATAATAAATTAAAAACAAAAGAGATAAGACCATGAAATTAACCCATTTGGATGAAAAAGATCGCCCTAAAATGGTCGATGTCAGCGACAAAGAAGAGACATTTCGCGTTGCGGTCGCTAGCGGTACAATCACGATGAGCCCGCATGCATACGAGATGATTATTTCAGAGCAAACCAAAAAAGGTCCCGTGCTCCAAACCGCCATCGTTGCCGCGATCATGGGAACCAAACGTACCAGCGATTTAATCCCTATGTGCCATCCCTTAATGCTCACGTCGGTTAACTGCGACGTCGAAGAGCTACCGGAATTGCCGGGGTTTAGGTTACGCGTAACGGCAAAACTCAAAGGACAAACCGGCGTCGAGATGGAAGCACTTACGGGTGTAAGCATCGGATTGTTGACGATTTACGATATGGCAAAAGCGATCGACAAATCGATGATTATCAACGCCGTTTGCTTGGAGTCCAAAAGCGGAGGAAAAAGTGGAAACTACGCCAGAACTCCAGCTTGATTACCCTTGCCATTGGGAATACAAATTGGTTTTGGACGCTAAACATGATATTCGTGCTATCGTTACGGAACTTCTAGAAGAGCGCGTTCATGAAATCGCCAAATCGCAAAAGAGCAAACAAGGCAACTATGTCAGTTACACTTTGCGTGTTTTAGTCCACGGAACAGACGATCGAAAAATGCTTTATCATTTACTCAAAGCACACCAACACATTAAATTCGTATTGTAAAAGAGAGGTTTATATGGAATCGACGTACACCATTTTTTTGGCAACCGTTAAGGAAAACAAAGACAGTCCCAAACTTTACCCGCTGATTTCCGAACTCTGTTTTGAACTTTCGCGTAAAAAAATTCAACGCCTTAAAGATGAGCACAATATTTACAATCGATTGGGCGAATTGTTTGAGCTTTACGCAAAAGCGTTACATGAAGAAGGACTCAAAAATACGCGAGCCCTCAATAGCGTTATTGACGGTCTTTTAAAAGCTTCTAGCTATGAACAAGAGGCATTTTTATACAAAACGATTTACGAAAAAGAACAATTGGAAAAGAGTATTTTTCACCAAAAACAACACATTCGCGCCACGTTAACTCAAATGTTCGATACGCTTGAACATCATATCGAATCGATGCAAGAAGAAACAAAACTTCATGCTTTATCGGCACTCAGCGATGCTAAGCTCAAAGGTATCGAAATGCTCGGTATTTTGCATGAAACAACCAGTGAAGCCTTGCTCACGACACTTGAGAAAGGAAGCGATATCGTCGATACGATTTACGAAATTACAAAAAATCTCTCTTTTCAAGCGATTAGCGAACGCGAATTGAGTAAAAAGCGTATGATGGATATTTCACATACCGTTATTTCCGCAGCTATCGAAATTGCCGACGAAGATTTAGGGCATGCCAAAGATATTTTAGAAGGCACGGTTAACGGCGTAAGAGAAGGAATCGCTAAAGCCATCGATAAATTTAAAAATGATTTGAAATTTGCTCCAACGGAAGAGATTGAAGGTCTTTTGGAAACCGATTTGACGCAATTGCGCAAAGAGTTACTCAAAGTCGATGAGCAATTTA
>NZ_JSEC01000043.1:0-1573 GCF_000789415.1 Sulfurospirillum sp. MES
TATGCCGACGGATTATCGGGCATCGAGTACGATAACGCATTGAAAAACATCGAAACGATTCACACCATTAAAACCGCCATCGATACGGGAAACATTCTCTCCTATTTTCAACCGATCGTCGATAATCACACGCGAAAGATTACCAAATACGAATCGCTCGTGCGCCTTGTCAACGAAGGCGGACAACTTCTAACGCCTTACTTTTTCTTAGAAGTCGCCAAGAAGGGGCGTTATTACTCTAAAATTACCAAAATCGTCCTCGACAATTCGTTTGCGGCACTTTTAAAAATTCCCGATGCCGCCATTTCGATCAATCTTTCACTCCACGACATCGAACGCGAAGAGATTATTCGTCATATTTTTCAGCTTTTAGACCGCTACCCCGAACAGACTTCCCGCATCGTCTTTGAGCTTTTGGAAAGCGAAGACATACGCGATATTGCCCACATACAACGTTTTATTCAAAACGTCAAACAAAGAGGCGTAAAAATCGCGATCGACGATTTTGGAACGGGATATTCAAATTTTGAACGTATGCTTTCGTATGAACCCGATATTTTAAAAATCGACGGAAGCCTCATTCGCAACATCGATACCAACGAAGTCAATCGCAATATCGTCGAAACCATCGTCTTATTTGCCCAAAAACAACGCTTGGAAACCGTTGCCGAATTCGTCGAAAACGAAGCCATCTACCGCATCGTCACGGATTTGGGTGTCGACTACTCGCAAGGCTACCACTTCGGACGCCCCGAATTGTTTTAAACGCTTTTACATGTAAAGCTTACATGTAAAAGCGCCAAGAGGTTTTAGAACTTGTAACTTGCGCTAAATCGAAACTCGTGTTTATCTAACAAACCTGCTTTATCGCGGTTTTCTTTGTCGTACATCACAAGAAGATTCAGCCCTTTAAGTGCGCCCTCAAAGGCGTAATTGCCCGTAAGTGAAACGTAGGAAGCTTTGCCATACGAAAGATCGTCATCATCAGTGATCGTATAGCTTGCCGCGAGTGTAGTGGTTGGTGTAAACGCATAGCTTAGACCAAGTGCGTACGCATCGGTGTTCGCAGGATAACTGCTAGAGAGGATGATCGTTCCCGTATACGCAAGATCAGCGCCCCAACCGATACCTGGAGTCACGGTTGCATCTTTGCTCACACTGGTATAGGCGATATAACCACCCAGTGCGCCATACCCTAGGCTTGCTTTAAGACCGTAAAGATCGGCATTTTTGCTTCCTGTAACGTCTTTATCGCTGTAATAGTATTGCGCCGCTAACCCATAGGTAAAGGCATTAACCATCGCACTGTACGCCGCTTCAGCATACGCCATCGAACCATTGGTATTGAGATCTTCTGCATACGCCGCGGTTAAGGTTAGACCTGTAATGCTTTTATTGACTGCCACCAAAGTATACGCACCATCTTCCAAAAGTGGAGAGACGCCGTACGGATTGCTATAGGTGGTAAATTTACCGATATTGCCCGCCCCATCGGTTTGTGCTTGGAATTTTTGCACGTAGGCTGCGGTTAAAGTTGTGTTGGGAAGGTCGGTATTGACGATGCTTGCACCCT
>NZ_JSEC01000044.1:0-1572 GCF_000789415.1 Sulfurospirillum sp. MES
TATGCCGACGGATTATCGGGCATCGAGTACGATAACGCATTGAAAAACATCGAAACGATTCACACCATTAAAACCGCCATCGATACGGGAAACATTCTCTCCTATTTTCAACCGATCGTCGATAATCGTACGCGCAAGATCGCCAAATACGAATCGCTCGTGCGCCTCGTCAACGAAGGCGGGCAACTTCTGACGCCTTACTTTTTCTTGGAAGTCGCCAAGAAGGGGCGTTATTACTCTAAAATTACCAAAATCGTCCTCGACAATTCGTTTGCGGCACTTTTAAAAATTCCCGACGCCGCCATTTCGATCAATCTTTCGCTCCACGACATCGAACGCGAAGAGATTATTCGTCATATTTTTCAGCTTTTAGACCGCTATCCCGAGCAGACTTCCCGCATCGTATTCGAGCTTTTGGAAAGCGAAGACATTCGCGATATTGCCCACATTCAACGTTTCATTCAAAACGTCAAACACAAAGGCGTGAAAATCGCGATCGACGATTTTGGAACGGGATATTCAAATTTTGAGCGTATGCTTTCGTATGAACCCGATATTTTAAAAATCGACGGAAGCCTCATTCGCAACATCGATACCAACGAAGTCAATCGCAATATCGTCGAAACCATCGTCTTATTTGCCCAGAAACAACGCTTGGAAACCGTCGCCGAATTCGTCGAAAACGAAGCGATCTACCGCATCGTCACGGATTTGGGCGTCGACTACTCGCAAGGCTACCACTTCGGACGCCCCGAATTGTTTTAAACGCTTTGACATGTAAGCTTACATGTCAAAGCATCAAAGGGTTTTAGAACTTATAGCTTGCGCTAAATCGAAACTCGTGTTTATCTAAAGCACCCGCTTTATCGCGGTTTTCTTTGTCGTACATCACAAGAAGATTGAGCCCTTTGAGTGCGCCCTCAAAGGCGTAATTGCCCGTGAGTGAAACATAAGAAGCTTTACCGTACGAGAGGTCATCGTCATCGGTTACCGTGTAGCTTGTCGCAAGCGTCGTCGTCGGAGTAAACGCGTAGCTTAGACCGATCGCATACGCATCGGTGTTCGCAGGGTAACTGCTGGAAAGTATGATCGTTCCGGTGTACGCAAGATCCGCGCCCCAACCGATTCCCGGAGTCACGGTTGCGTCTTTGCTCACGCTGCTATACGCGACATAACCGCCGAGCGCGCCGTATCCAAGGCTTGCTTTCAACCCGTAAAGATCGGCATTTTTGCTCCCCGTGACGTCTTTATCGCTGTAGTAGTATTGCGCCGCTAAACCATAGGTAAAGGCGTTAACCATCGCACTGTACGCCGCTTCCGCATACGCCATCGAACCATTGGTGTTCAGATCTTCCGCATACGCCGCGGTTAAGGTTAAGCCCGTAATTGATTTATTCACAGCAACTAAAGTATACGCACCGTCTTCTAACAACGGAGAAACGCCATACGGATTGCTATAGGTGGTAAATTTACCGATATTGCCCGCCCCATCGGTTTGTGCTTGGAATTTTTGCACGTAGGCTGCGGTTAAAGTTGTGTTGGGAAGGTCGGTATTGACGATGCTTGCACCCT
>NZ_JSEC01000045.1:0-1567 GCF_000789415.1 Sulfurospirillum sp. MES
CACTGAGCGACGTACGCGCCGAAGCTTTACCGCAAAGTCAAAAATACACGGCGATCACTTCGGCGACTTTGGCGTTTGATCGTTGCCCGAAATGTTCCGAACCGATGATTCAAACACCCGATTCGCTTCTCAACAAAGGATTTTCAAAACAAGACGATGCTCTTCGGTCGCTCTTTAACCTCTGTCCGAAATGCCGACGCGAATCTACTTTTACAAAGCGAGTTCTTTAAATGCACATCCTTGAAAAAACCTTGAACGACTCATTAGCCGCGCACAACAATCCGTTACGATTTACGCCGCATTACGACAGCCTTTGGTGTGAAACGGACGATCAAACACTCTTTTTAGCCTTAGCGGAGCTTTTACGCCGAATGGAAGCACGCGTGTGTATGATTAGCGCGTACGCTAAAGACGAGGCGCACGAACTTGTGTACCATTTTGACTGCGGCGGCGTTATGGCAAACGTCAAAGTGTATGTTGCCGATCGATGCGTTTTCTCGATCACGCCTTTGTTTAAAAGTGCCGATTGGACGGAGCGGGAACTCAGCGAAATTTACGGTATCACGCTTCAAAACCATCCCAATCCCCAACGTCTCTTTTTAGACGATTCGATTGATCGAAGCGTTTTAGACGAGTACTACTCGCTCTCGTCGATGATGAACGGACGCGTTAGCGAAACGCTCTGGAATAAAGTCAAAGCGCAAAAGGAGGCACGCCATGGATAAAACGACCGTGATTTTAGGCCCTTTCGACGTCGCGCTGGAAGAACCCGTTTACTTTAAGATCGAGCCCAACGACGACGCTCGAACAATTAAAAGCGTTGATATGGTCAACGGTTTCGTTCATCGAGGCATCGAATCGATCGTACTGCAAAAAAACTTTTTACAAAACCTGATCATTACCGAAAAAGTGTGTGCGCTTTGCTCTAACAACCATCCTTTTACCTACTGTATGGCGGTGGAAAAAATTGCACGTATCGACGTTCCGATGCGCGCACAATACCTTCGCGTTTTAACCGACGAAATCAAGCGCATCGCTAGCCATCTTTTCAATTTGGGTATGCTCTCGCATTTGATCCATGACGGTGCGTTAATGCGGGATTTTCTCGAGACGCGCGAAGCGTTTCAAGACCTTAAAGAACGTATTTGGGGCAATCGTATGGACTTAAGCGCCAATACGATCGGCGGCGTTAAGTTTGACCTCGATCCAACGCTCATAACCGCCATCCAAACAACGCTCGATCAAAACGAAGAGGCAATCAAGCGTTTTATCGAACGCTTCGAACACGACGAAATGCTGATCAAACGCTTAAAAGGCGTAGGCGTTTTACCGCACGAAGATGCCCTCAAACTCGGCGTCGTAGGTCCGGTCGCGAGAGCCAGCGGCGTCGACAACGACGTACGCAAACACGCTCCTTACGCGGCGTACGCCTCTTTGGACTTTAAGGTCATTCTCAAACAAGACGGCGACGTCCTCTCGCGTGCACTCGTGCGTTTGTACGAAATCGTAGAGTCGATCGCGCTCGTACGCCAAGTTTTAAACGCCTTGCCGCAAGGCGAAATCGCCT
>NZ_JSEC01000046.1:0-1512 GCF_000789415.1 Sulfurospirillum sp. MES
GTAAAGATTTTGTTTCCGGTACGCTGATCGCTAAATGCGATACGACATCGGTAAATTTAACAAAATAAGCTAACGCTTTTTTGGGGTCGCACTGTTTGAGCACGACGCAAAACTCATCGCCGCCGAAGCGCGAAATAAAAGCATTATCGCAAAAATGGTTTTTCAGCTGTTCGGACAAGGCAACAATCACGGCGTCGCCGATGCGGTGCCCTAAAGTATCATTGATTTGTTTGAACTGATCGATGTCGATCAATCCCAGAGCAAAAGGCTCGCTGTGCTCTTTCGCCTCTTTAAAATAGTGTTGCATCTGCTCAAAGAAAAAACGCCTGTTTGCCAAACCGCTCAGAAAATCGCTTTGCGCCATAGCTTTAATCGTAGCGATATATTCCAATGCGTCCAGCGAATTGTCGATACGACATGTAATCTCTTCTTGACTAAAAGGCTTATTGATAAAATCGTTCGCGCCGATTTTTAAAAAATGCGCCGAAATCAATTCCGCGTTGCTAGCGGTCATCGCAATAATGGACAGTTCGTTTTTCGAATAACGTTTGCGTACCTCTTTCGTTAATTCCACGCCGTCGATAACGGGCATTAAATAGTCCGTCAAAATCAGTTTAATATCCGGATTGTCTTCTAAAAACGCCAAAGCTTCTTCGCCGTGTGCCGCCACAAGCACTTTAAACATATGCCGTTGTAAAAAATCTTTAATTTGTGCACGAGCAACAATCGAATCGTCGACGACAAGCACTTTAACGTCGCGATTTTTATGCAGGCGTTCGATCAGCGAAAAAATATAATTCACGTCGTCGATATTGCCTTTATGAACGTAATCGATAACCTCTTTTTTTAAGATTTTTTCGCGCGTCTCGTGATCCATTGAACCGGTCAGGACGATGGAAGGAATCTTATGGCTTAAAATCATATCGACCACTTCACCCTCCGGTGCATCGGGCAGATTCAAATCCAAAAGAGCCACGAAGTAGTCTTTTTCTTTTTCAACCAATGCTAACGCTTCTTCGTAGCTATACGCGGCATCGATGTCAAAATCAAGGCTGGATTGCATTTTTTTAACGATCAGTTTTGAGAGTGCTTTATTGTCTTCGACGATGAGTATTTTTTCACGCGACATTCAAAATCCTAATTGAGGGCATTAACGTTCGTTGGATTTTTGATTGTAACATAAAAGCATTGGGAGTTTTCTAAAAGAAGGCGACGGCGGAAGATTCCGCCGTCTCAAAAGGCTAATTTACGGAACCATCCATGTTAAAATATACGCTTGCGCCATCGTCATAATACCCATGACCACGACTAGCACCAAGCTGTGCTTAACCGTAAATCGGAAGAGATCGGACTCTTTTCCGACAATACCGGCAGACGCACATGCAATGGAAATCGATTGCGGAGAAATCATCTTGCCGCAGACGCCGCCCGTGGTATTCGCCGCAACCATTAAGGTCTCGTTTAAGCCCAATTGGTGTGCGGTAGATTGTTGCAAGCCGCAGAAAAGCGCAT
>NZ_JSEC01000047.1:0-1353 GCF_000789415.1 Sulfurospirillum sp. MES
GTATGCGCCCCGACCGGACAAATGGCGACACAGGCTGGGTTTTCGCAGTGGTTACACGCCAAGGAGAAGTAAAACCGCTCCATCGGCATCGACACTTTCGGTGCTTTTTGGTACGAGGTCAGCGTCGGTAAAATATTGTTATTGTCGATCAGATAATCTTCCGCACCGATCTCACGGACTTTTCGCCACGTAACGCCTTGGTCTTGATGGTATTGGTTTTTACACGCCATAGCACAGGTATTGCATCCAAGACAGATGCTTCCGTCGACTAAAAATGCTTTTTGCATCGTCCTCTCCTCTTATAGTTTTTTGAAGTTAACAAACGTATCGTGTAACGCAACGCCCGGTGCACCCGTTTTAAACGCACCCATGTCTGAACTGGTATCATCGACGAGTTCATTCACGTTGTAAATTTTGTTGTGGTAGTACTGCTCGTACATCAAAAGCGTTCCTTTTTGAACGTTATCGGTCACTTTCGCACGCACGCGTAAAACACCTTGGCGGTTGAAAACGGCAACCATATCGTCCGTGTCGACCATCTTTTCTTCCGCATCATCAGGGTTGATATACACATACGGCTCCGGATGAAAATCCTCCATCCATTCCAAATTTTGGAACTGAGAGTGCAAGCTCCACCTGCTGTGAGGTGAGGTCATACGGAAACGATCGTAGGGCTTACGAACTTCAAGATACGCCGGCAATGCGCTACCGAAAAGCTCCAACGCTTTATCCGAATAAAACTCAAATTTACCGCTAGGGGTTTTAAACTTACCGTCGGCATAGGGAATAACCGCTTTGGCTTTAACAGGACCCTTTTTAAGCTCTTCCCATGATTGGATACCGAATTGCTCGTAAATTGCCGGATTGAACTCTTTGATCGTCATCTCTTTACTGTCCACGCTTTGCGGGAACGTACACGAACCTTTGGAGAGTTGATTCATACGTTTGGAAAGCATCGCCGCGATTTCAAGATCGGACTTAATCTCAAAAAGCGGTTTAATCGCTTGCTCGTTGATACTCAACCAGTAATGCCAGTAAGAGACGTTGACGTCGTACTCTTCAAATTGAGTGGTTACGGGAAGTACGATGTCCGCCCATTTAGCGGTTTCATTAAAGAATTGATCGGCAACAACGACAAGATCGAGCTGTTGAAACGCGCGAATCAACTGGTTACGATCAAAATCTTGCGCGAAAACGTTTTTACATGCAACCCAAAGAAGTCTTACTTTTGGCTCTTTGGCACTCATCAGTTCACGCGCGGTTTTATTGATGTTTAAAAAGCGATCGGTATACGCCGCTTTTTCGCCGCCCACTTGAGCAAACTCGCCTTTAGCACCTTCAGGTCCCGTGTAG
>NZ_JSEC01000048.1:0-1247 GCF_000789415.1 Sulfurospirillum sp. MES
TCATCTGCCCACAGGTCCCTGTGGCGTGCAAGTCTTGACGACCGATGCGATTCGGGTGGCTGATTAGGATACTTTTGAACCGCTTCAAGCCGATAAAGGCTAGAACGTGCATGAGTATTCCATCGTCGCATCGCTGATCGACGTGTGCGAAAAAGAGGCGAAAAAGCATCGTGCCAAAGCGATTAAACGCCTAAGTGTTCGCATCGGACGCCTCAGCGGCATCGAGATTCATTTTTTAGAACAGTGTTTTGAAACCTTTAAAGAAGATACGATCTGTCGCGACGCGGTCTTGGAAATTGAAGTGTGCGACGTCGTGCTTGTGTGCAAAGCGTGCGGCACACGAAGCGTCGTAAGCGAAAACCGTTTTGTCTGCCCGAAATGCCAAAGTGCGGAAGTTAAGATGATCGGCGGACAAGAGTTACATGTCAAGAGCATAGAAATTATCGAGGAAGAGCATGAGAGAGTATAAAACCGTTGCAAAAGCATACCCGAAAAAGCGTCCGGCAAAGGAGCGTACACAAGATTATTATCCGATTTACCATAACTTTGAAGAGAACGAAGCTAAGGCGCAAGCTAGCCGTTGTTTGCAATGCCCCATCGACCTTTTGCGAGGGCTTGAGAGTGAATTTACGTTCTGTCGTACGGGCTGTCCGCTCAACAACAACATTCCCAGATGGCTGAAAAAGACCTACGAACATGACTACGTAAGCGCATTCGAGCTCTCCAACGCGCGCTCGCCCTTCCCTGAAATTTTAGGTCGTGTTTGCCCTAAAAAAGGCTTGTGCGAAAGTGCGTGTACGTTAGAGAAAACGCCCTATCATGCCGTTTCTATCGGCAACGTCGAAGTCTATCTCAACGAAAAAGCCATCGAAGAGGGAGCCGTTCCTTTTTACGGTCGCGCCAGCGAACGCACGTTCAAAGTCGCGGTCGTTGGGTCCGGTCCTGCGGGGCTTAGTTGTGCGACGTTCTTACTCAGAGCCGGCATCGACGTCGAGCTTTACGAGAGGGAAAATCGCGTGGGCGGACTGTTGATGTACGGAATCCCCAATTTTAAACTCCCCAAAAGCGTCATTTTACGCCGTTTCGAGTGGATGAAAAATGCCGGAATGAAAGTACACCTAAACACCGAAGTCGGCAAAGACGTCAGTTTGAGCGAACTCCAAGAAAAATTCGATGCCGTCTTTTTGGGCTTGGGCGTTCCGATCGGTCGTAGCGCGGGTATGGAAAACGAAGATGCCAAGGGAGTG
>NZ_JSEC01000049.1:0-765 GCF_000789415.1 Sulfurospirillum sp. MES
TTGATTTATCGCATTTAATATTGGCATCAAAATAGAATATCTTACTCACGTCTATTTTTGCGCCTTGCAATTTCAAAAAGGCTTCCATCGATCTTCCGCCTGCGGAGCAATTCAGAATCACGACTTTCCCTTTAGGTAGTTTTGCTACAAATTCTTGTGCGCTTAATTTTCCCGCTTCGATATTGATCGCGCCTTTAATATGTCCGTTGGCGTATTCTGAGGGGCTTCTCACGTCAATAATGGCGACATTACTCGGTACGGTTCCCGCCATGATATGGGCTTTATACCATTCACCGTCCACGGTTCCTTCATCGGTGCCTAATTTTATACCTTCAACGAAGGCATCTTTTTTAGGTGTTTCTGCTTTAACTTCTACTTTTTTAGCACCGCCTGCGGTTGTTTGGTTACCCGCTTCTTTCCATTCCGGGTATCCTCCGGCGTAGACGCTTATTTTTTTGTAACCTAAGGTTTCAAGTTTTTTTGCCAAGTTATGTGATTTTGCGCAATCGTATCCTTCGCAGAAGGTGATAATCGAGGTTGTTTTATCGCTTGGCAAGCGTCCGATAAATTGATCGACATCGGCATCATGGATATGCATCGCTCCGGGAATACTTCCGGCAAGGTATTTAGCGTAGGGGCGTGCATCGATCAAGAGTGCGCTTTCGTTTTTAAATGCCGCTTGGGCTACGGGCGTTCCTACTTCTAAGTAACTTTTCATTTTCCATTCAGGTTCACCGGCTTGGTAAAGTTTTACGTTGGTATAGC
>NZ_JSEC01000005.1:0-154225 GCF_000789415.1 Sulfurospirillum sp. MES
AACACGGAAGAGGCTTTGCGGTGGTTGCCGATGAAGTACGTAAACTTGCCGAACGTACCCAATCGTCTCTAACCGAGATTAACGCAACGATTAACGTCATCGTTCAATCCATCGTTAACTCTTCGGATAAGATGAGTAAAAATGCTCAAAACATTCGTCATCTAGCTTCGGTTTCAACCAATGTCGAAAATACCATTATCTCTACGACCTCGGTTATGAACGAAAGCGTAGCATCGGTAAGCGTGAGTGCCGATAATTCTCATAAGATTGCTAAAGATACCGATAAGATCGTTGATCTTGTCACCAATATCAACGCGATTACGAGTGAAAACGCCAGAAGCGTCGAAGAGATCGCCTCTGCGGCGGATCATCTCTCTAAGTTAGCGGAAAATCTCAATTCTAAGTTAGGGCAGTTTCGATAATTCTTCGAGCTTCATACGCAAAGTATGAAGCTCGCATCCTCTTTTTCGTGTATAATTTCACATCTTTTTTAAAGGGAATGCGTGAAATTTGAATTTCTAGGAACTTCGGACACGGGCGGTATTCCGCTTCATCAATGTACATGTAAGGTTTGTCAAGAGGCGCGGGAAAAAGGAATCAGCAATCGTTCCACGTCGGCTTATCTCACCTTAGACGACGGAAGCGTGATTTTATTTGACGCCGGATACGATGCACTCATGGATCGATTCAATACCGTTACGATTCGTGCCGTCTTTTTAACGCACTTTCATGCCGATCATTGTTTGGGGCTGATGCGTCTTCGTAAATCCGTTACGACCATTCCGTGCTATATACCCGACGATGCCGACGGTTTCGGGGATTTATTGGTGCGCAAAGATTCTTTGGAGTACCGTGTGTTAAACCCTTTACAAAGCGTTGAAATTCAAGGTATCACGATGACGGCGGTTGCGCTTGTACACTCGAAGCCGACTTTGGGATATGTGATTCGTACCGCAACGAAAACGGCGGCGTATTTGACCGATTGCGGCGACATCGAAGAAACGATGCTTGCGTTTTTACACGCTCAAAAGATCGACCATCTTTTTATCGATGCGTGCTATAGTGACGGGATGTTGTCTAAAAAACATTGTACGCCTCAAACCGCCGCGGCATTGATCCGCCGAATCGAGCCGCAAAAGGGCTATTTTATTCATGCAAGTTGTCATACATTATTGCCGATACGTGAGAAAAAAATCAAAGTAGAGTATCCTTACATCGAGCAAGGATTTCATATCGAGGTGTGAAAAAGAGGATTATTCCTCTTCTTCGTCGTCTTCAAAGGCCTCTTCGCCGTCTTCGTCTTCAAAATAGATATCGTCTTCGTTGCCCTCGTAATTGTACTCGCTTTGATAAATAGGGTCGTCTTCCTCTTCATCAAAATCGTCCTCATCGTCTAGGGCTTCTTCATCGTAATCTTCTTCGTTCATCAAAATATCTTCGACGGTATCGAGAAAGGCGTCGACGTCTCCTTTAAAAAGATGCTCATAGCGCATAGCATCAATGATAAACTCCGGCGAGCAACCGTTTTCCAAAAGGAGTTCTTTTAAATTTTGCATCGTGTGTACCTTTGCTTTTTTGGCAATTTTACACTAATTTTCAATGTTTTTCAATTGAATTTCATAGGCTTCAAAGAGCGAATCGTGACGTACATGTAACGATTCAAACGTTTCGAAAAGTTTTTCAAGCTCTTCTTCGTCGATTTTAATCATTTTGCTAAGACGTTGCAATTCCGACAAATCGTTAGTGCTTGACGAACAGACGACAAGGGCTTCGTTAGTGTTTTTGATGCGCTCCTCAAGCGCGATAATTCTATGTTCCAAACGCTCGATCTCTTTTTTCAGAGGCGATAGGGCGTTACTTCGCTCTTGAATCAGCTTGGTGCGTCGTTTTTTGATCTCGTTATAATCACTCGATACGGCTTTTTTAGGCGTGTCGTCAAGCTCTTCTTCCCATCCGATTTTTTCTAAAAACGTATCGTAGTTTCCGTCAAAAAACTCCGCTTTATCGTGATGAAAAATAATCAAGGTATCGGCTAATGCTCGAAGCATCGCCTCGGAGTGCGTGACCAAAACAGTTGATCCTTCAAAGCTTTTAATCGCTTCACAAAGAGCATCGATGGAGTACATGTCAAGATGGTTCGTGGGTTCGTCCAAGAAAAGAAGGTTGGCGGGCGTTGCGATAATTTTACCGAGCATAACGCGGCTTCGTTCGCCTCCGGAGAGAATCGCTATCTCTTTTTCGGCAAGTTTACCGCTAAACATCATCGCTCCGCAAATCGAACGTACGCGCGTAATTCCAAGAAGCGGGTCTGTTTCGTAGATTTCGTCGATGATCGTATTTTTAAGATTAAGCCTTTGGATATTGGTTTGCCCGAAATGCGCATGCGTCGTTTCCGGATGAAAATACAGCGAGCCTTCTTGAGGGTTTAATTCCCCCGCTAAAAGGTTGAGGAGCGTGGATTTTCCCTTGCCGTTTTTACCGATAATCGCTAAGCATTTTCCTTTTTCGAGTTTAAACGAAAGGTTGTTGAAAAGCGGTTTTGCAGCATCGTATCCGAACGTAAGATTGTGCGCTTCCAACATAATTTTCGCCGGCGTTTTTTTGTAATTAAACGTAAAAGCAAGGCTGCTCTCCGCTTCCAAATCTTCCATTTCGCCCATTTTATCGAGTTGTTTTGCTTTGCTTTGCGCCATGACGGCTTTAGAAGCTTTGGCTTTTTGCCGCGTAATAAAATCTTCCAATTCGGCACGTTTTTTGTCTAAATTGGCTTTGGTTTTGAGGTAATATTCATCGTCTTCTTCCAGTTTGGCGTAGTATTTGTGCGTATTGCCTTCGATCACTTTGAGCGATCGACGCCTGAGTCCCATCGTATGCGTACAAACCGCGTCCATGAAATCGCGATCGTGGGTAATAAGTATCAGCTCGCCTTTAAACTCTTTGAGAAAATTTTTAAGCCAACGCATCGAGACGATGTCAAGGTAGTTGGTCGGCTCGTCCAACAATAACATGTTAGGATCGGCGGCAAGAAGTTTGACAAGGTTAAGGCGAATTTGATAACCGCCGGAAAAGCTCATCGGGTCTTTGTCCAAATCGTCTTGCGCAAAGCCTAATCCGAAAAGCAGCTTTTCGATTTTATACACGTCAAAGGCTTCCTCGTGCTTGAGTGCGGAAGCACACTCTTCGCGAACGCTATGATGCGTAAAGAGGATATGTTGGCGAAGCGTTCCAACAGTATAGTTTTTCGGAATCAAAATATCGCCGGCGTCGGCTTCTTCTTCGTCCAAAAGTATTTTAAAAAGCGTGGATTTTCCTGAACCGTTTCGCCCGACGAAGCCGACTTTATAGCCGCTTCCTAAACTAAAATTAATATCTTCAAAAAGGCTTTGTTCGCCGAAATGTTTATACAAATGACTGACTTGAATCATAAAAGCTCGTTCGTGTTAGAGATGAAGCAAAATAGTCGAAACTATTCTGCTTTTTTATTGATGGTATTGAGCGTATCGAGGATAGACTCTTTTTTGGCGGAATTATCGGGACCTGAGATGCGCATCGTAAACTCGACGCGACCGTTCTTTTCTCGACCTTCTTGCGTATCGTTGCTCGCAACAGGTTTGGTATCGCCGTATCCGGCGGAGCTCAGGCGATCGCGAGCAATACCGTTTTTAATTAAAACGCGAATGACGGCATTGGCGCGCGCGCTTGAGAGCTCTAAATTGTCTTGAAACTTACTGCCGCTCGGTACGGGCGTATTGTCGGTGTAGCCCTTCACGACGACGTCGACGTTTTTAGGTAACATCGAGATAATATCCGAAACGCGTTTTAAGAAGAGCATCGAATCACTGTTGGTAATGTCGGCGGAGCCCGGAGCAAATAACATCTTTGTGGGTAATTTGAGCATTGCGCCGTCGATTTTTTGTTCCAAAGAGCCTTCGCCGATATTCATTTTTTCAATCATTTCGGCCAATTTGGCAATTTCATCCAGTTGCGTCGATACGCCCCCTGCGTTGCCTTTGTCTTTATCTTTTGCCGCATCGCCGGCTTTGGCGTTTAAGCGAATAACGGGATTGGCTTCTTCGGGTTTGGCACTATAATCGTAAATTTTAACAAACTCTTCTTTGAGGGCTTTCATCTTTTCGCTGTTGACGGAAGCAAGCGCGTAAAGTGCGATAAAAAGTGCTAAGAGAAGGCTAAGAAAGTCGGCATAAGGAACGGCCCATTTTTCACCGGCGGGGCATTCTAACTTTTTACATTTTTTACCCACGAAGTTTCCTTATTTATCGAATTGACTTTTCTTCTCTTCAAGCGGAGAGAGGTAATTGAGAAGTTTCATCTCTAAAGTTCTCGGATTGTCGCCGTGCGAAATGCCTAAAATACCGGCTAAAATGACATGTTTTTCTTTGATAAAATCGTGTGATTTTCCTTTGAGCTTATTTCCCCAAGGGCCTAAGAACATGTAAGCACCCGCAATACCCGTAACCGTTGCGGTAAACGCGCCCGCGATACCTGCCGCCATTTCGGCGGGGTTATCGAGTTTTTGAAGCGCAAGGATCAAACCCAAAACGGCACCGACGAGTCCCATAACGGGGCAGGTCTCACCGGCAAGAAGCCAGTAGTGCGCCGCACCGTGGTAATACTCTTCGGTTTGTTCGATCATAATTTCCAGCGTCTCTTCGATTTCGTGCGCTTCCGTACCGTCAACCGCCATGCTTAAGCCTTTTTTGAAAAACTCGTCTTCCATTTGGTTGGCATGCGATTCTAACGCCAAAATACCGTCGCGTCTGGCGATAATGGCAAAATCGACGATTTGCTTGATGCGTGCGTGAAGATCGATAGGGGATTTCTTAAAAACGAGTTTAAATTCTTTAAAAGCGGCTTTAACGTTTTCTTGGGTCGTACCCGTCATTGCCGATGCCATAGCGGTTGGAACCACGATCAAAAAGGAGGTAAAATGTAAAACGTGAACGGGATTGCCGCCCTCTAAAAGATCGCCTACGGAGATCGACGTAACGGCAAGCAACATGCCTAAGATGACGGTTAAATCCATACCTTTTGCTCCAAACTGATTCAATATTAATTGCTAAAAAATACTATCGGTAAAAATGCAAAAAAATTTACATAATTTCGTGAATAATATAACAATATTCCTTAGTTCATACGCTAAGTTTTTGTTTCAAGCCAATAAAACTGTATAATTTTGAAAAACCGTGCAAGGAGGTGCAAAGGAATGAATAAAGAAGGATGTTGCTTTTTTAACTCTTTTTTTAAACAATTAAGCACGAAAGCCGAATCACGCTGTACGAAAATCGTTGATGTTGCGTATCGTTTGTTTCTTGAAAAAGGGTATAAAAACGTAAGTATGTGCGATATCGTTAAAGTCGCCGGCGGTTCTTTGGCGACGCTTTATAAGCATTTCGGCAATAAAGAGCAATTGTTCATTGCGGCTCTTGAGGCAAAATCACAAGAGTTATTCGGCGAATGGTCCAAAATGAGCCAAGGCTACGAGGGGCGTTTGGAAGCGTTTTTAACGATGATCGGTTATGAATTTTTACGCGTAGTGATTGAAAACGATGCCGTTTTATTTCATCGTCTGATCGTTTCGGTCGGTTATTTGGACGATCTTCCTTTCAGCGAGCAAGTCATGCAAAAAGTTATGATGCGCCCTAAAACAGTGATTAGCGACTATCTTGACCGCGAGAAGAAAGAAGGAAGGATCGACGTTGAGGATACGCTTTTATGTGCGGAACAATTTTTACATGCATTGAAAGACCCTTTTATATTCGAAAGACTCGTCGGTGCGAAAATCGACATTTCACCCGAAAAACAAGAAAGAGCGTTGCGTCAAGTCGTGAGCATTTTTGTCAAAGGATTGCAACGATCCTAAGCTTGACTTGTTAACATTTTGGGGATATAATTCGCCACAAAATGTAATGTAATATACATTACACTAAACAACGGAGTAAAACATATGAGAAACACAAAGATGTCTTTACAGTATGCAACGTATGCCTTAATCGCAACATTGGGAACTTTTTGGATGAGCGGATGCAGCGGTTCGGAACAAAAAACCGCAGTCGCACAAGCGATGCCGCCTTTATCCGTCGCAACGTATAAAGTTGTCGCAAGCGACGTTCCGGTCTCGCTAGAGTATCCCGCTAAGATTAAGAGTATTCAACAAATTAATGTCGTTGCCAGGGTAAGCGGTATTTTGGAGAAAAAGTATTTTACGGAAGGAAATTTCGTGAAAGCCGGCGAAATGCTTTATCAAATCGATTTTGAGCGTTACGAAGCGTTGATGCAAGAAGCGGCAGCGGACGTGGGCGTCAAAGAAGCCACGTTAAAACAAGCGACGCGCGATTGGGAACGTATTAAAACTTTATTTGCGCAAGACGCCGTTTCTCAAAAAGAACGCGACAGTGCTTTATCGGCATACGAATCAGCCATCGCTTCACTCAAAGCATCGCAAGCGGCACTTAAAAAAGCGACCATCGATTTTAATTACACGAAAGTCAAAGCACCGATTTCGGGCATGACAAGTCTGAATACTCAAGATATCGGAAGTTACGTCGGGTCTAACAGCGATACGATGACCCTGACGACGATCACGCAGATTGATCCTATTTATGTCGAGTTTTCGCTTCCCGATATTGAATTGCTCAAAAAACGATACGTAATGGGAACGGGAAATTGGAACAGCATTGCACAAGCAAAACTTCCCGTGCATCTTTTGACGCCGGACGGATCGGCGTATGCGAAAGAGGGAACGCTTGATTTTCTCGATAATTCGGTAGATGCCGAAACCTCTACGATTAAAGCCAGAGCGACGTTTTCCAATCCAAATCATATTTTGATTCCGGGACTATTCGTGCGCGTTAACGTGGGAGGGTTGGTTTATAAAGATGCGATCAGTATTCCTCAAAAAGCACTTTTACAAGATGCAACGGGTTCTTACGTCTATATCGTAAAAGAGGGCAAAGCGCATAAGCTTCCCGTTAAAGCCGGAACGGTGCATAACGATACGTATATTATCGAAAGCGGGTTAACTGTAGGCGACACGGTCATTACGAATAATTTGACCAAATTGCGTCCCGGTGCTCCTATTAACGTTGCCCAAACAAAGGAATAAGGTATGTTTTCCAAATTTTTTATCAACAGACCTATTTTCGCAACCGTTCTTTCGATTGTTGTGATTATTGCGGGTTTGATGGGTATTAAAGGTCTGCCGATCGAAGAGTACCCTGAAGTGACGCCGCCGCAAGTGAGCGTCAGTGCAACCTATGTCGGAGCGAGTGCCGAAACGATTGCGAAGACGGTTGCCGCTCCGATCGAACAACAAATCAACGGTGTCGAAGATATGATTTACATGTCCTCAACCGCTTCGTCCAACGGATCGCTGACGATCAATGTCTATTTTAAAATCGGAACCGATCCGGATATGGCGACGATTAACGTCAATAACCGTGTTCAAGCAGCGTTGAGCAGTCTTCCGAGCGAAGTGCAGGCTCAAGGCGTTACGGTACGTAAAAAGTCTTCGACGATTTTGAAAGTTATCTCGATTATTTCGCCGAATAATAGCTATGATCGTATTTACATGGCCAATTACGCGCTGGTGAACGTCATTGACGAATTGAAGAGGATCCCCGGCGTGGGTGATGCTTCATTGTTCGGAAATCAAGACTATTCGATGCGCATTTGGATGCAGCCGGATCAATTGGCCAAGTACAATTTAACGCCTACGGAAGTTATCAACGCAATTTCCGAGCAAAATTCACAATTTGCAAGCGGAAAGTTTAACCAGTCCCCGTCTCAGACCTCTCAAGCGTATACCTATACGGTTACGACGCAAGGGCGTTTTGACAAGGTTGAAGAGTTTGAAAATATTATTTTAAAATCCAATAAAGACGGATCAAGCCTTCGCTTAAAAGACGTTGCGCGTATCGAACTCGGTGCCGAGTCGTACGACGTTACCGCGATGTTAAACGGTCAAACGATGGTTCCTATCGGTATTTATTTGCAATCGGGTGCAAATGCGTTAGCGACGTCTCAAAAAGTCGATGCCGCAATGGAAAAGATTTCTAAAGCGTTTCCCGAAAACATCGAGTATCGTATTCCTTACGATACGACGACGTTTATCCAAGTTTCCGTCAAAGAGGTCATTAAAACGCTGATCGAAGCTCTTTTATTGGTCGTCGTGATTGTGTATCTTTTCTTGCAAAATATGCGTGCGACGATTATTCCGGTGTTGGCGATTCCCGTTTCCATCATCGGTTCGTTTGCCGGTATGTATGCGCTTGGTTTTTCGATCAATCTTTTGACGCTTTTTGGCTTGGTTCTTGCGATCGGTATCGTCGTTGACGACGCGATCATCGTCATTGAAAACGTTGAAAGAATTTTGCATTCGCGAAAAGACATTAGCGTTAAAGACGCAACGATTGAAGCGATGCAAGAAGTCACGGGTCCGGTTATCGCGATTGTTTTGGTTCTGTGCGCCGTATTTATTCCCGTATCGTTTATGGGCGGTTTTACCGGAGCGATGTATCAACAATTTGCGATTACAATCGTTATTTCCGTCATCATTTCCGGGATGGTTGCCTTAACGCTTACCCCTGCTTTATGTGCGATTTTTCTTAAGAAAAAAGAGCCGCAGCCTTTTTGGTTCGTTAAAAAATTTAATCAATTTTTTGACCTTTCGACCGATTGGTTTACCAAAGGCGTGGGCTTAGTCGTTAAGCACGGTTTTATCAGCATAATGTTGTTTTTTGGACTCATGGGTCTCACCTACGGGCTTTTTCAAAAAGTACCTTCTAGTCTCGTTCCCTTGGAAGATAAAGGCTTTTTGATCGCTTCGGCGTCCTTACCTCCCGCATCGTCGCTTCCTCGTACGCAAGAAGTCGGTGCTAATATGAGCAAGATCATGAATTCCGTGAACGACATTCGTTATAGTATCGTAATCTCCGGTTTTGATATTATCAGCGGTGCGGTTAAAACCAATGCGTTGACCTCTTTTATCGACTTGAAGGACTGGAGTGAACGTAAAAGTCCAAACCAAAACTCTCAAGCATTGAGCGGCTCGTTAACCGGAGCATTTTTTCAAATTCCCGAAGCGACGATCTTTGCCTTGAATCCTCCGCCGATTATGGGACTTAGTATCTCGGGCGGCTTTGAGATGTATTTACAAGATCGTACCGGCGGTTCATTGGATTCGCTAGGGGAGATTGTCAACCAAATCGTCGCAAAAGCGCGTCAAAGACCGGAATTGACAATGGTGCGTAGTACGTTTGATACGACGGTACCTCAGTATAAAATTACGCTTGATCGCGAAAAAGCCAAGGCACTAGGCGTTTCGATTAAAGATGTTTTTAAAACACTTCAATCGACATTCGGCTCGTACTATGTTAACGACTTTAACTTGTTCGGTCGTACGTATCAGGTCAACGTTCAATCGGAAGTCAATTACCGAGAAAAACCGGAAGATTTAAAATACGTTTTTGTGAAATCCAGTTCGGGAAAATTAATCCCTATTAGTGCGTTGGTGAGTTTTGATCGTATTGTCGGTCCGGACGTCGTGGACCGTTTCAATATCTTTGCCGCGGCGAAAATCGTCGGCGAGCCCAAACCGGGATACACTTCCGGCGATGCGATTAAAGCGATCGAAGAAGTCGTAAATGAAGTTGCTCCTCAAGGTTACGCAACCGCATGGGCGGGAACGTCGTATCAGGAAAAAGAGATGGAAGGAAGCGGTTCGCAAGCCTTTTTATTCGGTATCGTCTTTATCTTCTTGATTTTGGCGGCGCAGTACGAGCGATGGTTGATGCCTCTAGCCGTTGTTACCGCCGTTCCGTTTGCGGTATTCGGTGCGATTGCGGCGGTTTATTTGCGAGGGCTCAGTAACGACATCTATTTCCAAATCGGCTTATTGGTACTGATCGGACTTTCGGCAAAAAATGCGATCTTGATCGTTGAGTTTGCGATGCAAGCACAAGAAAAAGGCAAATCGATCTTAGATGCGACGCTTGAGGCGGCACGTCTTCGTTTCCGTCCGATCGTCATGACGTCTTTAGCCTTTACGATCGGTGTTTTACCGCTTGCTATTAGCTCAGGTGCAGGTGCGGGAAGTCGTCACGCAATCGGTACGGGCGTTATCGGCGGTATGATTGCGGCAACGACGATTGCGATTTTCTTTGTACCGCTTTTTTACAATTGGTTGGCAAAATTGAACGAAAAATTTATGAAAAAAGGAGAGAGCCATGACGCGTAATACCTATATCGCCGCACTGGCGGTCATTATGATGAGCGGATGTTCGCTTTCTCCCGACTTGAAAGTCCCCGAACAAGCTATGCCCGATGCTTACCGCAAAGATAGCGTGCAAGCGGTATCCTCCTTTGACGCGTCATGGTGGAACAACTACCGTGACGAGAAGCTTTCTGCGTTAATCGAGGAGGCATTGAAAAACAATTACGACTTGCAAAGCGCAATGGCAAATATCTCTTTGGCGCGCGCTTCGTTGTCGCTTAGCACGTCCGATCGTTATCCAAGCGTCGATATCGAGGGTTCGGGTAAGCGTACTCGAACGAGTTCCGAGACGTTTAGTTCCAAAGCGCATAATACTTACAACGATTTTTCGTTGAGTGCCGTACTCAGTTACGAAGTGGATCTTTGGGGTAAATACAAAGAAGCCGAAGCTTCCGCACGAGCAACTTTATTAGCGACATATGCGGCAAAAGAGACGGTTAAAATCGCATTGGCGGCTAGCGTTGCCGATAGCTATTTTACGCTTTTAAGTTTATACGAGCAGTACGATATCGTCAAAGAGACGATTCAAACCAGAGAAGAGAGTCTCAAACGTTACCAAGCGCAATACGTTGCGGGTGCGATTACCAAGGCAACGCTTTTACAAGAACAAGCTTCGCTTGATAGCGCGCGCATTAACCAAGACGCCCTAGCGCAATCGATTGCGTTACAACAAAGTGCTTTGGCCGTATTGGTCGGGAAATCGCCTCGTGCCATTGCCGAGTTCGCACACGAAACGTTGAATCGTAAATTGCCGAACGATATCGTCGTCCCCGCCGATTTACCTTCATCGCTTTTGCAAAAGCGTCCCGATATTCTTCAAGCCGAAGAGCAACTCAAAGCCGCCAATGCCAACATCGGCGTAGCTAGAGCAGCGTATTTTCCGAGCATTAGCCTCTCCGGTGCGCTTGGCTTTGAAAGCACGCAGCTTTCCAACCTTTTCCAATCGCAATCGGCGATGCACAGTTTCGGCGGCAGTTTAGCGACACCGCTTTTTAACATGGGGAAAACTTCCGCCAATGTGGAAAGTGCTAAAGCAAACAAAGAGCTAGCCGAGATCAATTATGCTAAAACGGTGCAACAAGCGTTTCAAGATACGTATGACGCATTAAATTCACGCCACACGTTGACGCAACAGTTAGAGCATCAAAAGGCGTATTTGGACAGCGTTTCGCAAGTGTACGTTCTTACGAAGCGACAATACGAGCAAGGATACAGCGACTATTTGAGTTTGCTGGATGCTAAACGAAACTATCTTGCGGCTCAATTAAGTTTGGTGCAAACCAAACAATCGTTGATTAGTTCCGGCATTTCGCTCTATAAAGCCTTAGGCGGCGGCTTCGATAAGCAAGCCTTTGAAAAAGAGACTTCGGAGTTATAAACAAGATGCGTAAACGTTTGGTTTACTGCCAAGCGTTTACGCGTCAAATTCGTACATGTAAGTACGATATAAAAGCGGAACCCAGCTTTTCTGAAGCTTGGGATTGAACCGCTCTTGCACTGCCGCGGCTTTAAAAAAGCTCTTCCATAACGCTTTAAAATGTTCCTCTTCGCTTGAAAAGGTTGGGGCATCAAAAGTGGCAATAGAACGTATTTCTCGTATTTCGTCATTTTTCACAAAAGCGAGGGAGCGTTTAACGTCGTGAATGATAAAAGGGATGTTTCCCAAACGTTTGCAAAAGTGATCGCCTAAAAAGGGCACTATGTTGAACTTTGTCTCTATCTTGGCATAGAGCGTACCATCTTCTAATTCCTCAAAGCGGGTAAAGCCGTACATCTTATGCACCAAACTCAACAACTCTTTTTCAAGCGTTTGGATGTAAAAAAGGTTGGGGTTGTTGATGTTTTGTAGCTCTTTTTGGTTTTTAAACCCGATGCGAATGTACTCTAAAAGCGCCATTTCATGCTCCCTCGTGTCGCATAAAAAAATATTGAAAATGGTGCGTTGGTGCTCTTTAGTGAAGTGCTTGATGATCGCCTCTAAGACTTTGCGCGCTTTGGCTTCATCGCTAAAGACTTCATGAAAGCGCTCAAACAGAAGTGTTTCAGGGAGTTTTTTGACAATGGCGTTTACATGTAACTTCTCATAATAGACCTCATACACCAAAGACAAAAAACCCTCAAAAGTGCCATCGTACAACAAGATCATCACAGCTCTCCTGTATAAATAGACGCATCAAAAAGGCTCGGTTGGATGATGTTCTCTCCTTGATGAATAAGCGCAAGCTTGATCTTCTCCTCGTAAAGACTGGTACTTCGGTAAAAATCCTTACCCGCAACGATGAAATAGCGCGCCTTTTTGAGCGAAATTTTAAGCTGTGTTAAGTCCTCAAAACTGAGCTGTTTAAAGCGCCTTGCTTGCAAAATTTTCAAAGTCCCTCTGATGCCAATGCCTGGAATGCGAACCAAAACTTCTTTGGGCGCACGGTTGACGTCGATGGGGAAAAGGTGCAAATTGGAGAGTGCCCAAAAGGTTTTCGGGTCAAACTGAATGTCAAGGTTTTGGTTTTCACTCAAAATCTCATCGTAGCTAAACCCGTAAAAACGCAACAACCAATCCGCCTGATACAGTCTGTGCTCACGAAGTAACGGCGGCTTGGAAAGCTCTGGAACGGGGAGATATTTATGGGTGTTCACCGCAATATACGCGGAGTAGTAGACCCGTTTCAACAATGCTTTTTGGTACAGCGATGAGGAGAGTTTGAGTATCTCAAAATCACTCTCGCTTGTCGCGCCGATAATCATCTGGGTGCTCATGGAGATAGGCTTACTGCTTCGCTCTAAAGTGATGTTTCGCGCATGTTTGAGCGGGGAAAGAAGTGTCTCTTTGGTTTTATCGGGTGCTAAAAGAGCAAGGCTTTTGGAGCTTGGAAGCTCGATGTTGGAGCTCACACGATGCGCCAAAAGGGTCGCTTCTTCGATAAGCTCTTTGGACGACCCAGGAATGAGCTTAACATGAATGTAGCCGTTAAAGCGGTACTCGTGGCGCAAAATACGCAAGGTTTGAAGCAGTAAGCTCATCGTATGGTCTTCGTTTTTAATGATGCCTGAGCTTAGAAAAAGTCCTTCAATGTAGTTTCGTTTGTAAAAATTGATGGTCAGGTCTGCCAGTTCTCGAGGTGTAAATGCGGTTCTTGGAGTGTCATTGCTTACACGGTTGATGCAGTAGGCACAGTCGTAAATGCAGACATTGGTAAGCAGGACTTTCAAAAGCGAAACACACCTGCCATCGCTGGTAAAACTGTGGCAAATGCCGCTGGTGTGCGCACAACCGAGCTCGCCTGTTTTGTAGTTGTTCTCACTGCCGCTGGAAGAGCATGAGACATCGTACTTGGCACTGCCTGCTAAGAGGGAGAGTTTATCTTCGGTGGTTAGTTTCATGCGAGCATGGTACGATTTTTTTACATGTAAAGGCTGAAATATTTCAAAATGAAATGAAAAAGAGAGAAGAAGAGGGCGTCTCTTGGGCGTAATCGCAAGAGACGCGTTGATGATGTTATTCGATGATCTCGACTATTTCATCGTAAGGAACGCGAAGGTGTGCGGGTTGCGGGTTGATGCGATACCCCAAAGGTAAGACGATGGCGACTTGGTATTTGCTCGTATCAAGCTCTAATGCTTTTTCAAGGTTCTCTTTTTCAAATCCCTCGATCGGGCACGAATCGATACCGAGATACGCCGCCGCGGTCATCATGTTTCCTAGCGCAATGTAGCATTGACGTGCCGTCCATGCGTAGACCTTGGTATCAGAGCTTAGCGTCTCTTTGAGGTGGTTGGCATAAAGATTGATGTAAAAGTCTTTTTTTTCTTGCGGCATATCGCGTCGTGCGAAACGTTTCATCGGAATACCGCTTTCTACTTTGACGGCGTCAATGGCGGCTAGAATGACGACCAAATGCGAACATGTCGTAATTTGCGGCTGATCCCAGCAAAACGGGCGAAGTTTGGCTTTAAGCGACTCGTTTTTGATGACGAGAAATTTCCAAGGCTCCATTCCGAAAGAAGAGGGCGAATTGTGTGCGGCTTCCATGATAAAGCGCAGATTTTCATCAGATATTTTTTTGTTTTCGTCAAAAAGTTTGCATGCATGACGAAAGTCCATAGCTTTTGAAAACTCGTTTTGTAGCATAATGTCTCCTTATAGTGTGGCGTAAAAATTATAGTCATTCAAAACTTTCATTACCCTTACGATACTTTTGGTATGTAATTAGTTTAGTCGAAGGATGCTAAAAAACGTTTTCGAGCACTTTCGTGCGCAATGATGGGCTTAGGATAGCCTGAAATAGCTTGATGCAGCAGATACGCTTCGTTGTGCAAAGAAGCAGAAGATACGTTACGCAAAAGCGGAAGATAACGTTTGATGTAGCGGGCTTCTTTATCAAATTTCAACGATTGGGCGTAGGGGTTGAAGATGCGAAAATAGGGTTGTGGATCGATCCCCGTTCCCGCACACCACTGCCACGAAAGCACATTCGCACTCGCGTCGTAATCCAAAAGATGCTTGGCGAAAAATGCTTCGCCCTTTTGCCACGGCAACATCAAATGTTTGGTAAAAAACGAGCCGACGATCATACGTGCGCGGTTGTGCATCAAGCCCGTTTTTAGAAGCTCCGTGATTGCCGCATCAACAAGCGGATAGCCCGTTTGAGCTAAGATAAATCGCTCATACGCCTCTTCGTCATTGGAAACGGGCGGGGAATATTTGTAATTTTCCCATGCCAGTTTGGGAAAATGGTAAAGCAAGTAAGCGTAAAATTCGCGAAAGATTAACTGCCTGAAAAATGGTTCCGTTTGATGCCCCTCTTTTTTCAACGCAACCAAATAACGCACGACTTCGCGAATCGAGATCGTGCCGAAACGTAGATGTACGCTTAGGTGCGATGTGGCGTCCTCATCCAAAAAGTCACGTTTCTCTTCGTACGCATCGATCTTACATGTAAAGATTTCGAGTGCTTTTTGAGGCTCTAAAATGTTGACATGTAAAGACGCAAATCCAAGACTTTCAAGCTTGACATGTAAAGGTTTTTGAATGCCGTTTTGAATGCTCCAAAGCACGTCGTAGTCGTAGTTTGCAAGGCTTTGATCGGCTTTTACGTATTTTAATGCGTGAAATTGTGTGTAAAGCTGCTTGCAAGCCTTATAATAAGGGGTAAAAACAAGGTAAGGCGAGCCGTCTTTTTTGAGCACTTCGTTGGGTTCAAACAAGTAGCAGTCGTTGAGTGCGTGAAAGTGAAGAATCGAGGAGATAGCGTGATCGCGCTCTTTGGCGTACGCATCGTAATCGACGGCGGCGTAAACTTCTTCAAATCCGAGCGTTTTAAGGTAGGTAAACACCTCCAAAGGCGTGCCGTAAAAAAGGGCTAAATCGAGTCCGATCGCTTTAAGGTCGGCTTTGAGTTTTAGCACCCGTTCAAAAATAAACGAAACCCTACGGTCGTTTGCTTCCAGTATGTTTAAAAGGTTCGTATCGAAAATAAACAGCGGTAAAACTTCGCCTTTTGTCGTCAAAAGCATCGAGTCCTCAATGCGCAAATCGCGTCTAAACCAGAGTAATTTTTTCATGATTATTTTCCCTCTTGAATCACGGAGCGGAGCGC
This sequence comes from Sulfurospirillum sp. MES, assembly GCF_000789415.1. NCBI lineage: Bacteria > Pseudomonadati > Campylobacterota > Epsilonproteobacteria > Campylobacterales > Sulfurospirillaceae > Sulfurospirillum > Sulfurospirillum sp. MES. The sequence goes on from NZ_JSEC01000005.1 coordinate 15,886, forward strand.
TAAGTCTTTAGGGTAGGGGTTTAAAAACTTCTGCCCTAGAAGGTAGGTCGTGTTGTACTTCTTCGCCAAAAATTCGACGGTATTCATCACGGCAATAAGTGGAACGATCTCATCGCGAAACTCTTCGATTTGTAGATGAAGCTCCTGCTTTTCGGCACTCGTTAACTCTTTTTTGAAAAAGCCGACCATGTGTTGAAGTACATTCACCGTTTTGCCAATCGAGCCTTTGTGTGCTATCGTCTTTTTAAATAGCGCAAGGTAGTCATGCGTCACGTCATGCAGGCTTTTTTTCGCATGGTTGGCGACGATCTTACCCAAAAGGCGGTAGTTTGCTTCGTGCTTGCTTTGCAGTAGAAACTTATATGCGGTGTGAAAACTCACAAGCTCTTGCATGGTTTGGATGTTCTTTTGAAGTTTCATCGCATCTTCATACGCAAAGAGTTGCATCACAAAGTTTTCCCGAAGCCAAGGGTCGATCAAACGCGCCTCTTCTTCGATGGGAAAATCCACAAAATGCTCTTTACATGTAAACGCAAAAAGCCCATCTTTTTTCCCTTCGCTCATCGCACCACTATAATACTTGGTACTCCCAAGCCCACAACTGGGCGATTTTGACTTAAGAATAATACCGCAAATCGGCTCACTTTGAATCTTTCGTAGTTCATGCTCCACCGCCTCATTCATTGCCTCTGTGACATCGTTTTTGGAAAAAACGGTGATGACCTTTTTATGCTCATTGTCAAGCACAATACGTATGGTTTCACGCGGCGTTCCAAACGCTAAATGCTCAGGGCAAAACGGAATAAATGAAGCGTATTTTCCAAGCTTGTCGGTAATGAAACGATCTCTTTGACCCGTTTTATCGTAACGAATAGGCTCACCCAGTAAACAGGCGGAAACGGCTATTTTGAGCATGGTAGTCCTTTTGAAAAAGCTATGAGTATTATAGCTAGGAGTTTTGATAAAAGGCTTAGTGGGGATGTGGTAGACTATGAGATTAAAATTTTTACTAACAAAAATATCTCAATAGAACATAGGAGAAGAAATGAAAATTGTTAAAGTCAAATTAGAAAATTTTAGAAGCTATAAAGATGAAATAGTCATTGATTTTTCAGACTTAACTGTGTTCGTTGGTAAAAATGATATTGGTAAATCAACGATATTAGAAGCCTTAGATATTTTTTTCAATGATGGAAAAGGTGCAGTTAAAATTGATAAAGAAGATATCAATAAGCAAGCTAAAGAAGAAGAAAATACAGAAATAAAAATTACTGTAGTATTTGAGAATTTACCAGCTTCTTTAACTATTGATACTACAAATCCTACTACATTGCAAGATGAATATCTCTTAAATAGTTCTCATCAACTTGAAGTTATAAAAAAATATTCTAATGCTGGAAAAGAAAAAGTTTTCATTAAAGCTCATCATCCAACAAATACAAATTGTAGTGATTTGCTTTTGAAAAAAATCAAAGATTTACAAAAAATTATAGAAGACAATGCTATAACATGTGAACATAAAAATAAAAGTGCTGTAGCAAGAAAATCAATTTGGAATTATTATATAGATGATTTACAATTAGAAGAAATAGAGATTGATGTAACCAAAGAAGATGCAAAAAATATTTGGGAACAGTTGAAAAACTATTTGCCACTGTATTCATTATTTCAATCAGATAGAAAAAATAGTGATGGCGATGATGAAGTTCAAAACCCAATGAAATTAGCAGTTCAAGAAATTTTAAAAGATGAGACTTTGAAAAATAGTTTAGAGCAAGTTGCAATCGAAGTTGAAAGAAAATTAAGAGAAGTAGCAACAAAAACTCTTGAAAAATTAAAAGAAATGAATCCTGAAATTGCAAATAGCTTAAATCCAGTTATTCCTACTTCGGAAAGTTTAAAATGGGCTGATGTATTTAAAAGTGTGTCAATTACTGGAGATGAGGATATTCCAATAAATAAGCGTGGAAGTGGTGTTAAAAGGCTAGTTTTGTTAAATTTTTTTAGAGCAGAAGCTGAGAGAAGGCAAAGAGAACTACATGTCCCAAGTATTATTTACGCTATTGAAGAACCAGAAACCTCACAACATCCTAGCCATCAAAGAAAATTGATTGACGCCTTTATTGATTTATCGCGTACAGACAATACACAAATAATTTTAACAACACATAGTCCAGCTATTGTTAAAATGCTAGATTTTGAACATTTAAAACTTATTATTAATGGTTCAAGCAAGGAAATTATAAATATTGAAAGAGCGAATCTACCGTATCCTTCGTTAAATGAAGTAAACTTTTTAGCCTTTGGTGAATCAAATGATGAATACCATAATGAACTATATAGTTATATTGAGAGTGAAGGAGAGTTAGCTAACTATAATCTTAGTCAAACACTTGTTAATTACAATAAAATAAAAAGAGATGGTGCTATTTGTCCTCAACAAATAAGTATAAGTGAATATATTAGACATCAAATACATCATCCTGAAAATACTAATAATCCAAGATTTACGAACGAACAACTACAGCAATCAATAAAAGAAATGCGGAATTTTATAAATGGTATGAGGTAATTTTAAAATGATCAAAGATACACCAACATCAAATATCCTTATTTACCAAAGCGAAGATGGCAACACTAAAATAGAAACAAGACTTGAAAATGAGACGGTTTGGCTTACGATTGAGCAAATGGCGGAGCTTTTTCAAAAAAGCCGTTCTACTATCAATGAACATATTTTAAATATTTACGAAGAGGGTGAGCTAGACAAAGATGTCAGTATGAGAAAAATCGGAAATTCCGATTTTTCTACCAAACCGACCCATTTTTACAACCTTGACGTCATCATCTCCGTAGGCTATCGTGTGAAGTCGTTACAGGGTACGAAGTTTCGCCAGTGGGCAACGGAGAGGCTTAAAGAGTACATCGTCAAAGGTTTTACGATGAACGATGAGTTACTCAAACGTGCAGGTGGGGGTAACTACTTTGAAGAGCTTTTAGCACGTATCCGCGATATACGAAGCAGTGAGAAGATTTTTTGGCGCAAGGTGCTTGACATCTACGCTACCAGTATAGACTATGACCCAAAAGCGGAGCAAAGCATCCTCTTTTTTCAAACGGTACAAAACAAAATGCACTGGGCAGTTCACGGGAACACGGCGGCGGAACTTGTCTATGAAAGGGTTGATAGCACAAAGCCGCATATGGGGCTTACGCATTTCAAAGGCACACACCCGACGAGGCAAGACATCAGTGTCGCCAAAAATTATCTTAATGAAGATGAACTCAATCTTTTGAACCGAATGGTAACGGCTTACATAGAAGTGGCAGAAATCCAAGCGATGAGTCAAACGCCTATGTATATGAGTGATTGGATAAAAAGGCTTGATGAATTTTTGAAAATGACGGGCAAAGATATACTCGAACATGCAGGAAAAATCAGCCATGATAAAGCTACTCAAAAAGCGCACGATGAGTATGAAAAATACAAAGAGAAAACTAAAAATGAACTCTCTCGTGTCGAGCAAGATTTTATAGCCTATATTGATACAACGGCGAAGATGCTTAAAAAATCCAAGTCATAATGTTACATGTAAGGCTTTGACACCTTACATGTAAACAATTATTTCGCTCGTTTATCCACCACGCGTGTGGCTTTTCCTTCACTTCGTTGCAAGGATTTTGGTGCGACGAGTTTGACTTCGACGTTGATGTAGAGATTGTTTAAAAGGGCGTGTTGAAGCTCTTTTTTGAGGTTTCCGAGGTAGCTGACATCATCGCTGATGAGATGCTCGTCGAGTTCCACATCGATCTCGAGTTTATCGAGGTAGCCTTTTTTATCGGCGATGATTTGGTAGTTGAGCGTGATGCCCTCTTGTTTGGAAAGTACGTGTTCGATTTGCGATGGGAAGACGTTGACACCGTTGATGAGGAGCATATCGTCACTGCGTCCGACGATGCTCTCGATGCGTCCGATGGTTCTGCCACAACGACATGGAATGCGCGTGAGAGAGGTGATGTCGCCCGTTCGGTAACGAATGATCGGCAATCCTTGTTTGGTCAGTGTCGTGATGACAAGCTCACCACGTGTGCCCTCTGGTAAAACTTCTCCCGTTTTAGGGTCGATGATCTCGGGGTAGAAATGGTCTTCGTGAATGTGAAGTAAGTTTGAGTGCTTGCAGTTACACGCCACGCCCGGTCCGATGATCTCGGAGAGTCCGTAAATCTCGTGGTAATCAATGCCCCAAATGTGCGCGATCTCATTTTTAAGCCCCTCGCTCGTTGGCTCTGCTCCGAAAAATCCCACACGTAGTTTAAAGTCTTTTGCGATGTCATAGCCCTCAGCCTTTGCGACTTCTGCCATATGAAGCGCGAAAGAGGGCGTGGCGGTGAGTACGGTTGCTCCGAAATCTTTGAGGAGCAAAAGTTGGCGAGAGGTAAAACCTGTAGAGCTAGGAATGACGGCGATCTTCATGCGCTCAGCCGCGTTGTGAAAGCCAAGCCCGCCCGTGAAAAGCCCGTACCCATGCGAGTTTTGCATGATGTCTTGACACGTCACGCCACCCATTGTAAACGCTCTACCCATCACTTCTGCCCAGATGTCCATGTCGTGCTCGGTGTAGCCCACGACGGTCGGTTTTCCCGTCGTTCCGCTGGAGCTGTGAATGCGCACTATCTGATCCATATCGACCGAGAACATGCCAAAAGGGTAGTTGTCTCTAAGGTCATGTTTTTTGGTGAAAGGTAGCTTGGCGATGTCCTCAAGAGTTTTAATGTCTTGCGGCAAAACACCGTGTTCATCAAACTTTTTTTTGTAAAACGGCACCAAATGGTAGACGCGAAGCAGGGTCTCTTTGAGGTGTTTGAGTTGCCACGCTTGAAGCTCGTCTTTGCACAAACTTTCGTTTTTACTAAAGGTCATAATGCGTTCCTTGATTTTTTACATGTAAGGTTTTACATGTAAAAGTGTTTGGCTTGAACAATCTCAATATTTTGAGCTTGAAGTGCAACAATCGCGTCGTCAAATCGGTCTTTATCGACACTGAAAATGAAAATGCCCGTATAGGCTTCGTAAAAGCTGTATGTGTAGAGAATGTTGATGCCCGCCCGTGAAAGCGCGCCCACAGCTTGGTCGAAGCTTCCCACAACGTCTTCGATCTTCACGCCAAACACATCGGTGAAACGCACGCTAAAGCCCTCATCTTCAAGGACGGTTTTAGCTTTTTCAGGATTGTCGACGATGGTGCGCACCAAACCAAAATCGGTTGAATCCGCGAGCAAAATCGACTTGATCGAGATGCCATTTTTGGAAAGCACGTTGGTCAGCACCGAGAGCTCACCCGCCTTGTTTTCTAAAAAAATCGTTAATTGTTTAATGTTACATTTCATTACAGACTCCTTTTGTCGATGACGCGGACGGCTTTGCCGACACTGCGCTCTATGGTCCTGGGCTCTACGAGTTTGATCTCGGCGTTGATGTAGAGGTTATTGAGCAGTTCGTGCTGGATCTTCTTTTTCAAGCTTTCCAGTTGGCCGATGCTATCCAGTGGCATATTTTCAGTCACTTCCACCATGATCTCTAGTTTATCAAGGTAGCCTTTTTTATCGGCGATGATTTGATAATTGAGCGTGATGCCCTCGATGTTGGAAAGCACGTGCTCGACTTGCGATGGGAAGACGTTGACACCGTTGACGATGAGCATGTCATCCACGCGACCCATGACACTTTTCATGCGTACATGCGTTCTGCCACACTTGCATGGGGTTCTATCCAACGAGGTGATGTCGCCCGTTCGGTAGCGAATGATCGGGAAGGCTTGTTTGGTAAGGCTTGTGATGACCAGTTCGCCTTTTTCGCCATACGGCAAGACTTCCAATGTTTTAGGGTCGATAATTTCGGGGTAAAAATGGTCTTCAAAGACGTGCAAATCTTTGCTCTCAAAACAGTTTGACGACACACCTGGTCCAATGATCTCGGAGAGTCCGTAAATCTCACAGTAGTGGATGCCCCAAACCTTTGCGACTTCTTCTTTAAGCCCAAGGCTTGTAGGTTCAGCTCCAAAGATGCCGCATTTGAGTTTGAAATCTTTTTTTATGTCGTAGCCCTCTGCGACCGCCGCTTCTGCCATGTGAAGCGCAAAGGAGGGCGTAGAGGTCAAAACGGTTGCTTCAAAGTCTTTCATCAGCATCAGTTGGCGTGAGGTAAAACCGCCACTGCTTGGCACAACAGTAGCACCAACGGTTTCAGCGCCGTAGTGAAGTCCTAGACCGCCTGTGAAAAGACCGTAGCCGTACGCATTGTGAGAGGTGTCTTCGCTTGTGACGCCCGCCATCGTAAAGACGCGCGCCATCACTTCGTTCCATGTATCAAGATCAGCCTTGGTGTATCCAACAACGGTGGGTTTTCCCGTCGTTCCGCTACTGCTGTGCACGCGCACGACCGCATCTTTTTTGACCGCAAAAAGCCCAAAAGGATAGTTGTCGCGCAAATCTTGCTTTTTCGTAAACGGCAATTTTGCGATGTCGTCGATGGAGGTAATATCTTCAGGCGTGATGCCCAGTTCTGCAAATTTTCTCTGATAAAACGGTACATTGGCGTAAACACGCGCGACGGTCTCTTTGAGGCGTTCGGTTTGAAGCTCGCTTAGTTTATGACGTGGGAATGTCTCTTCTTTTGACCAGATCATCTCTTTGCCTTTGCATCGTTGATGCCAAGGTGTAGCACAGCGATATTTTTCTCCGCAACTTTCGCATTCATCGCGGTTATAGCTTCTTCGATCTCTTTACATGTAAACGGAAAGCGTGAATCTAAAGCGAGGGTGACACCGAGCATGTAGACATTGAGCGCATCGATGGGAAATGCTTTCGCTTTGGCTTTTTTAAACGCGTCGATGCTGTGGGTTTCAAAGTCGACTGTGGGAAAACTTTTGGGCGCATTCACAACGATGACACCTTTGTCTTTGCTTAGGTATTGGATATTGCGAAGCGCTTCATTACCCTCAAGCGCGATCAAAAGGTCGGCTTGTCCTTCATCAATCGCGGGGGCGTAAAAGTCGCCGATTTTGACGTAGCAGGAAACGGAGCCTCCTCGTTGGCTCATGCCGTGGTTTTCCGTACCTAAACATTTTTGACCTGCAAGGGCTGAGGCGATGCTAAGCACTTTGACCAAAAAGACCGCACCTTGTCCGCCGATACCTGCGATAACGATTTGATATTTCATGATTACTTCTCCTCTTTTTTCACAAACGCATCGGTAGGGCAGACCACATCAAGGCATGAACCACATCCTGCACATAAAAATGGATCAATTTCCATTTTACCGGCATCGTTATAGTGCATTGGTGGGCATTTGTAGTTGGTAATACACGAATCACAGGCGACACATTTGTTCTCATCAACTTCAACCATGACATTACCAAGGCGCCCGATGGCATTGTCTTTATCAAGGACACAAAATTCACGTACGACGGCAACGACGGGTGAAGTAGCTGTTTTGTAGGCTTCTTGGAGTGATTTCATAAAGCCAACGGTTTTATTCAGGTCTTGCTCATAAACGTATTCGTGACATGCAATACCACACCCTTCAATGATGCGTTTGATGTCGATTTGGTTAGGATTGGTGCGTTCAGGTGTGGTTTGACGACCCGTCATCGCAGTGGTAGAGTTGTCCAAAATAACCAGAATAAATTTATGATTTTGGTAAGCGGCATTAATGAGTGGTGCAACACCTGAGTGCATAAATGTACTATCGCCGATGGTTGCAACAACGGTTTTATCAGGGTCTGAAATGCTAAAACCACTCGCCATCGAGATGCTTGCTCCCATACATAAAATGGTATCAATTGCCGCTTGATTAAGCCCTAGTGTGTAACAGCCGATGTCAGAAGTATAGATCGATTTTTTCTTTTTAAAGACTTTGGTAATGGCGTAGTGTACATCACGGTGTGGACAGCCTGGACACATATTCGGTGGTCGCTTAGGAAGCTCTTTATCGTACTTTTCACTTTGATATGCATGACTTGGTGCTATGATGTCTGCTTTTGCAAAGGCAGCAAGGACTTTATCTTTGGAAAATTCATCAATTTGGTGCACATGTTTTGTCAATTTTCCGTACAATTTTGGAGAGCTCAACTGCTCTTCAATACAGGGAAAACTCTCTTCAAAAACAATGATTTTATCGTAATCGACAAAGAGTGCTTCGAGCTTTTCTTTGGGAAGCGGGTAGGGCATATCGAGTTTTAAAATATCTGCTTTGATCTCTAATTCACCCATGGCTTCTCTCACATAACCATCTCCCGTTCCACTGGTAAGGCAGAGAACACTTTCCCCTTTGAGTGCATGGGTTTTAGGTTTAATCAAATGATCCCAGTTCCACATTTTAATTGCTTCTAAACGATCAATTTGCTCGAGACCTTGTCTAAATCTTCCAGCAGGAGGAACAGCACCCCAGCGTGGAATGTTGCGCTCAAAATTGCCTTGATTTGCCTTTACATGTAAAGTATCATCCACATCGCAAATCTCTCTGGCGTGGCTCACGCGCATCACAGGGCGAAGCATCACCACGGATTCAAAGTGGTGCGATAGCTCAGAGCCAAGTTTGACCATATCGTACGCTTCTTGCGGTGTGGCAGGATCAAGCACGGGGATTTTTGCAAACTTGGCAAAACTTCGACTGTCTTGCTCGGTTTGAGAAGAGTAAAAGCCAGGGTCATCACAGGAGACCAAGAGCATCGCACCTTTGAGCCCGATGTAGGAAGCGCTCATCAGCGCGTCACTCGCGACATTGAGTCCGACTTGTTTCATCGTCGCACAGGTGCGTTTGCCCGAAATGGCGCCTGCGTAGGCGACTTCAAAGCCCACTTTTTCGTTGGTCGCCCATTGTGCGTAGGCATTCAGTTTGTTTTTGTCGCGAAACTTTTGAAAGTTTCCCAAAATCTCGCTTGAGGGTGTTCCAGGATACCCTGAAATCATATCGACACCCGCATGAATGAGCCCTAAGGCAATCGCTTCATTTCCCATCAAAATCTGTTTCATCGTCGCGGCGCTCCAGTACGAATTGTGTAGTGTCTTACAGGGTATTGAAACTAAGATTATAAGTTACTTATCTAAGGAATTTTCTCTAAATCCTTACATGTAAAGTGGGCAAATTTGAAACCTCACTCTTTTTTTGAATCTATTAATACTACGACTAAAGTTTCATTAAAGTATTTTATATTACTTTAAGGAACATTAAAAGGAGAGACGGGCATGAATACATTTGATCTAGGGATTGGAGCGGCATTTTGGCTGATGAATGCGAGCGCACTTTTGTGCGTGATTTACGGTGTCATCAACTGGAATAAAGACAAAGAAGAGAAGGTGCTAAACACCAAGTCTTGGGAAAAAGACGAAGCGAAAATGACGAAGGATTTGGGATGAATCTGATCGAAAATATCGTCATTATCGTCTATCTCGCGGTACTGGCATACTTAGGCTATGTGGGCTACAAACAGACCAAAAGTTCGGCGGATTATCTCATCGCTGGAGGAGATACGCACCCGTTTGTCATGGCACTGAGTTACGGAGCAACCTTTATCTCCACCGCGGCGATCGTGGGATTTGGCGGCGTGGCGGCGTGGCTGGGTAATTCGCTGTTGTGGTTAACCTTTTGTAACATCTTCATCGGCGTCTTTATCGCGTTTGTTTTTCTGGGCAATCCAACGCGAAAAATGGGCATTCGTCTTAATGCACACACTTTTCCTGAACTCTTAGGACGACGTTTTAATTCTAAGTTTATTCAGGTATTTGGCGGTATTTTAATCACGGTTTTTATGCCGTTGTACACTTCAGCGGTGCTCATCGGCGGGACGGAATTTTTAGTGGCGTATTTTCATGTTGATTACCATATCGCACTTTTAGTCATGTCGGTGATTGTAACGGGCTATGTATTAGCAGGCGGATTAAAAGGGGTTATGTTAACCGATGCGCTTCAAGGGGTCATTATGTTCGTGGCGATGATCATCTTGATGGTGATGGTCTTTGATGCCGTTGGTGGTATGGACGCGGGTCTTTCAAAACTCGATATGGTGTGGGATAAAACCGTCGCACCGCTTTTACATGTAAATATCAAAGAGCTCGCCGCGGGAAGTCCTGATTTTTTGATGAAACTCTCGATGAACTGGGGATTTCAAGGCTGGAATAAGATGCCCGTTTTTCTCTCCGAGGGATGGCTTTTTATCATCACGACCATTGCGATGGGCGTGGGTGTAGGTGTTTTGGCGCAACCGCAGTTGGTAGTGCGTTTTATGACCGTAAAAAGCAAAAATGAGTTGAACCGCGCTGTTTTGATCGGTGGCGTTTTTATCATCGCGATGACGGGTATTATCTATCTGGTGGGTTCGGTTACGAACGTGTGGTATTATGAGTTTAACGAGGGCAAAAACGCACTTCAAAGCACGGGTGGTATCGGAAAGGTGATTCCTCATTTTATCAACGCCGCGATGCCTAAATGGTTTGCGTTTATCTTTTTATTTGCCCTAATTTCAGCGGCGATGAGTACGCTTTCAAGTCAATTTCATGCGATGGGAACGGCGATTGGCCGTGATGTTTTTGAACAGCTTGCGGGCAAGAACAATCCCAATTCTCTGCTCATTACGCGCGTAGGTATCATCGTCATGATCGTGATCTCGGTCTCTTTAGCCTATGTGTTTGACAAACAACCTGCCATCATCGCACGCAGTACGGCGATTTTCTTTGCGTTGTGTGCGAGCATCTTTTTACCGACCTATTTTGGTGGGCTTTTTTGGAAACGCATGACCAAAAAAGGAGCCATCGCTTCGATGATTGTAGGAACGGTGGTAACGACGTTTTGGTTGTTGTTTGTGCACTTTCAAGAAGCCAAACAGCTAGGTGTTGCAAAAATGCTTTTTGGGGTGGATTCGCTCTTAAGCGGCAAAATCATCTTTGTCGATGCGATGATGATCGCTCTGCCACTTTCGGCACTGACCGCGGTGGTTGTCTCTTTGATGACAAAGCCTGAGAGTGCTACGTTGATTAAAAAGTGTTTTGAAGACTAAAAAGAAGGAGGGTAGTTTTACCCTCTGTACTCTTTTTCGTAGGATGATAATATTTCTGAAGAAGCGATGAAATCGCGTGTTTTTTTAAGTTTTTGCATCGCCTCTTGTATGCCACGACGTTCATCTTGCATATACGTTAAGGCTTCTTGAATCAACGCTTGTGCACACTGCATCTCTTCACGAGTAGTAAATTGCGGCATTCGCGCGAGCAATCGTTCTATCTCATGATCGTTTTTTGAAACCAAGGCTACCGTAAAATCGTTATTCCATGACATTTTCAGTTTCGTCTTTCCACGCATCTAAAAGGCCGCGTGCTACATTCATGACTTGATCTAATTTTTCGGTATCGTTATTTAAATTGGCTTCCGAAAGCAATTTTAACTGATACGTATAAAGACCTTGTAGATAGTACGCAACTCGACCGTTATCGTAATTAAGTGAATGAATTAACTCTGCGAAGATAGCGGAAGTACGGTTAATCCAATAGGTTCGTTTCTCGATATTTCCGTCTTCTATGGCTCTTTTTGCTTGAGAAGCAAAGCGTAAAATACCTTCGTATAGCATTTTTATCAACTTTTCAGGTGATTCTATCGAGACGTTATTTTGTGAGTAAGTTGAGTATGCTAGATTGGAGTACATTCTATTTTCCTTAAATAAATTAATTTTGTGACGTGTAAGATTGTTTGATCATTAGCGATAAAGAGTCAAAACTTGTTTGAAGTTGATTGATAATCCTATCGTACTCGACAAAACGTTTTGCCATCAAGTCGTATTTCTTATCCAAATTCGTGACGGTTTTTTCACGTTCGGTAGTCAGCGATTTTTTCTCCGTCGTTAAACTTGTTTTATAAAGCGACAAAATACCGTCTTTACTATTGGTATAAGAGTTTAAGAGCGTATTAAACGAGGTAAAAACACCTTCCTTGGTTTCGCTTTGCGCATAAGCCGTCGTCGGTTGTAATCCTAAAGATGCCAGCTTAGTTTTATCGCCCGTAATTTCGATGTCCAAACCTTGAATCGTGCTTTTGAGGTAGATATTATTATTGCTACCCAATGTCGCTTCGATTCCCGAAATGCCTGCTTTATTAATCGCCGTTTGTAAGGCCGTAAGATTTTCGGCCGCCGTGGCACCTGCGGATGTGGAAAACGTGACGGAAGTTCCGTTGATTTTAAATTCGTCCGTAGCGATATTCAGAGCATCGGAAGCAACGGGAGTTCCGATGTATTGCGTCGTTTTGTACGTGGTTGAACCTCTAAAATACTCTTGAAGTTCGGCAGGGTCTTCTTTCAATTTTTTATCAAATACCGATGAGTCAAATTCAAGCTGTCCGTCGGTATTTAATTCGAGTCCGTAGTCTGCCAAGCTTCTACCTTCAGAATCGACGCTTAAAACTTGTTTGCGTACTTCTCGGCTTAATGCCGTAATTTGGCTAACACCTTGGAATGTTCCGGCGGTTTTCGTATCGATATCGTATTTTGTCAGTTCCGTGAGTTGCGACATTAAACTATTATACGAAGAGACGAGGGATTCAACGGTTTTTTTCAGTTCGCTGGAATCTTGCGTAATCGATACGGTTGTATTTTTGCCCGTTTCTTGCGTCTCGTTTAGCGTAACGCTAACGCCTTTAATCAGATCGTCAAACGTGTTGGTCGCGCGTGAAATTGCCACTCCGTTATACGTGAAAGAAGCATCCGTTGCTTCTTGCAAATGGTTGGCTGCCGTGCTAAAGCCTAAATCCGCACTGGTCGTACCCGTTGAGGAAAGTGTTATGGCATTATCTTTTCCCGTCGTATCCGATTTGATAACCAAACGATACGGTTCGGTGCCTCCGACATTCAAAATAGAAGCCGTTACCTTGTCTCCCGCTTTATCGTTAATCATATCTTTAAGTTCAGATAATGTTGTCGTCGCGGTTACGTTGAAATCGTAACTTTTACCGTTAATTTCGAGCGTTAACGTATCGTCGGCCGAAGCAAACGTAGCGGTTTGAGACGTGTATGTCTTGGACTGATAAACGTCTTGTTTCGCTAGAGTTGTGACATGCAACGAAAAATCTTGAACGTCTGTACCCGATTGCGCCGTAATTGAAACGGCACTGTTAGAAACGGTGGTACTTCTTTTCAAATACGTCATTTCACTTGCAAGCGAGTTTGTCGATGTTTCTAACGTCGTTACCAACGAAGTTAATGAAGTTAAATCGGTTTGTTTAGTCGTATTGGTCGTTATTTTTTTATCAATAGGATCCAATTGCGCTTTTTCATCAACGGTACGTAATTGATCAATCGTATCGTAACTGAGAGCACCGTCGCTTCCGAGCCCGAGTGAGCTTAAGCTTGAAGTTGCCATCTACTATCCTTTTTTATCAAAAATCATTCCTACGATTTCTTTCATTTTTGCCGACAAGTTCATCGCTTCTTCCGTCGGAAACTTGCGAATCAGTTTTCCGGTGCTTTTTTCCATGACGTTGACATACATAATATCGATTTTATCGTTAAAACCGAATTTGAGATTGGTGTCAAGCATATCCATTTGCTCGTTCAATTCTTTAACCGTTTTTTCAAGGGAGGCTTTGACGTCTTTCGTTTGATCTTTTTGATTGTCTGGATTGGCGTCGGTTGTTTCACTGTAGTGTTCTACTTGCTTGGTCGGCATAACATTTGCCGATTTGGGCGTAGTAGTAGCTTCAACATGTTTGCTGGTCGCGCTAAAAATATCCATGATAGCTTTCCTTACTCCGTAAGTTGTTTATTTCCTATTGACCTAAATCGGCACATCTTTTTTTTTGTTTAACTCTTTAAGAGATTGTGTGTTATATTTCGCGATATTGTATCTTAAAGGGAGCCGATGAAGATTGCCGTCGTATGTCAGTCGCTTTTACTCAGCCGTGCGCTTAAGTCGTTTTTGGGCGATGCTATTGTTGCGTATAAACAATGTGATTTCGTCATTAGCGACAAAAAAATCGAACTTGATAAACCGGTTTTTTATATTGCCCCCTCCGATGGAAATTTAAATATACCGTTTTCAAAATCGACGCTTTTGTTAGAGCTTGATAAATTTTTCCAACATCTTTTAATGGTGCAAAACAGTATGGACGGTCTGATAAGCGACTTACCTAAAAGCACCTATGCCCTTGAAGAAAAGATTACGGCATTGACCGATCAATTTAGAGCAGATTTGATTCAAACGATTCGGAGTTATTATGGTAACTAAACCTTTATATACGACGATTAGCACGGGAAAATATAAAGGAAAAAAGCTTGAATTGCCCTCTTTAGAGAGCACTCGTAGTACCAAAGCGATTTTAAAAGGCTCGTTGTTCGATACGCTACAATACGAAGTCATGGATACGACGTTTGTCGAAGTTTTCGGAGGAAGCGGTTCTATCGGGCTTGAAGCACTCAGCCGAGGTGCCGATCATGCTTACTTTATCGAAAAAGAGCACGATGCCGCCCGCATTTTAAAGCGTAATTGTAAAGCGATCGACGAGACGCATACGACAGTTCTGTGCGGAGATAGTTTTACGCTCTTACCCACACTCTTTTCTACGTTACGTACGCCGACCTATTTTTATTTCGATCCTCCGTTTTCAATTCGTGAAGGGATGGAAGAGGTGTATCAAAATACGCTTCGCTTAATCGCTTCGTTACCGCAAGACAAAACGATAGCCGCGATCGTAGAACATATGAGTGCGGAAGTCTTACCTGAAACGATCGGCTCATATACCCTGCAAAAAACAAAAAAATTCGGAAAAAGTTCCCTCTCGTATTACCGATAAATCTTTGGAACGCGAATTGCTTTACACTTAGCAAGAATGCTACATGTAAAGGGAATAAATGAAAATTATCAACATCTCATTGGTAATTGTTTCCATCGTATCGTCGCTTTTCGCTGAAAGGCTCGGAGATGTCGCCAACGTCATCGGCGTGCGCGAAAACCAACTGATCGGTTACGGTTTGGTCGTGGGATTAAACGGAACGGGGGACGGTTCTTCTTCGGAATTTACGCTTCGCTCTTTGTCGAATCTTTTACAGACCGTGAACGTTAAAATCGATCCGGCGGATATTAAATCTAAAAACATCGCCGCCGTTGTGGTTACCGCAAAATTGCCCGCTTTTGCGCGTCAAGGCGATAAAATCGATGTCTCGGTCTCGTCTATCGGCGATGCCAAATCTTTGCAAGGCGGCAATCTCTTGCTAACGCCTCTTAAAGGCGTCGACGGTAAAATCTACTCTCTTGCGCAAGGTTCGCTTACGATCGGCGGTATGAACGGCAAAGAAAAAGGACAGGTCAATCATCCGGCATCGGCAAATATTTTCGGCGGAGCTCTCGTGGAGCGCGAAATCGAATTTGACTTACACGAACAAGAATTTATCAACCTTTCGTTAAAAGAAGCAAATTTTAATACGGCGGTATCCGTTCAAAACGAACTCAATCGTGCCTTCGGTAAAAAAATAGCCGTAGCAACCGATTCTCGAACGATTCGTTTGATGAAGCCCGCGAATTATACGTCTGTCGAGTTTTTGGCCAAAACGCTGGATACGCAAGTTAAATACGAACGCGAAGATAAAATTATTATCGACGAGCGTACGGGTACAATCGTTTCGGGCGTTAATATTAAAGTCGATCCCGTCGTCATTACCCACGGCGATATTACGATCAAAATCGAAGCAAACGATAACGTACCAAGCGATAAAAACGTTGATATCGGCGGTAATGTTCAAATAGCCGCAAGCGAAAACCGCATTAAAATGCAAGAAGAGAGCATGACCGTTGCCAACGTGGCGCGAGCACTCAATAAATTGGGTGCGAAACCCAAAGATATTATCTCGATTTTTGAAAATATCAAACGCTCCGGTGCCATTACGGCACAACTGGTGGTCATATGATGAGCAGCAACGATACTTCGCTTGCATTGATGAATGCAAATTACGCATCTTTACCGACGACGAATATTAAAACGGATTCGGCGACAAGCCATACGTCTCAAAGCGATGCTTTGCTGAAAGAACAAACCGATAAATTTGAAGCTTTTTTCCTTAAGCAAATTTTAGACATCGCTACGGACACGGAGGAACAAGATCCGCTTTTCCCCAAAGATGCCGGAGATAAAATTTATCGATCGATGTATAACGATACGATGAGTTCGGCACTCAGCGGCGGACTCGGAATTAGTCAGATGCTTTTTAATTATTTGAAAGAAGGGCGTTAAAGTTTTATTGTTTTAGACGATATAGGGTTAACACAAACGTTAAACTATAAAGGGTCTCAAATGATTTCAACCGTTCAAGCGTCCAATGCGGCGTATGTACAAGGCAGTGCATTCAAAGACGACACCGTAAAGAGTGCCGAAAAAACCGAAAAAAGCGAAGGCATAGACAAACTTTCTACGCTTAAAGCCGAGATCGAAGATGGAACGTATAAGGTCGATCTGAAAAAAACGGCAAAAGCGATTACGGAAGAGTTGTTCTAAGTCCTTTCTATATCAAAGGATAAAAAATGTTAACTCACTATCTACAAAATGCGATCAAAGATATTGAAAACCTGATAGAACAAACGGAAAAGGACATTGCCGATATCAAGGTTGCCAAACATATGAATGTTTTTGAACGTGCTAAAATTAAAGAAGATTTACTTCACTCTTTTGAACATAAAAAATCACTGTTAGATAATGAGTTAATGAAAATGCTGAAAGAAAGCGGACAAAAATCGCTTGAAGAGCTTCTAAACGCCGAGCAAAAACAACTTTTAGCGTATATGAAAACCAAATTGTCCGAGCTTAAAACATGCAATAAGCAGTATGCGCGTTACGTTGTGACCGTTAGCCAGTTTTACAATGTTCTGCTGGACAGTATTTTCCCGCGAGAAATGGACGGTTATACCGCTTCGAATCATAAGCCGGCTTCTTTACTCAAAGTAAGGGCTTAAAGATGAGCCTATTTAGCACGCTCAATACCGGCAAAACGGCATTAAACGCTTCGCAAATCGCTATTGCGACGACCAGCCAAAATATTTCCAATGCCGACAATGATTCGTATACGCGTCAACGTGTTTCGTTTGCGGCAAGTACGCCTCTTTATACGCAAGGCGTTAGCATAGGTAGCGGTGTTTCCGTTACTTCGATCGTACGTATTCATGATGAGTTTGTCTACTCTAAACTTCGCGATTCTTCCTCGAGTCTCTCTTACGATACGTTTGCGACTAAAACTTTGCAAGAAACGGCAAAATATTTCCCTGATTTAAGCGATTCGGGATTGGCGCAAGATTTAACGAACTATTTTACGGAATGGAGTAATTTAGCTTCTAATACGACGGAAGGTTCACAAAAAATCGCATTGATCCAAAAAAGCGTTACATTGACGACCAATATCCAATCGACGAGGGATTCGTTAAGAAATTTGCAAGACTCCATGAATACGCAATTAAAAACGGCCGTCGACGAATTGAATAGCCTTGGAAGTCAAATTGCCGATTTGAATAAACAAATCGGTATCGTCGAAGCAACCAAGGGAACATATGCCAATGATTTACGAGATCAACGCGATAAATTGGAATTGACGCTCTCTAAGTTGGTCAATATATCCGTTTTTAAAGGCAATATTACGAGTGATACGACCGTAGATGCCAATATGACCGATACGGGAAAGGAATATTATCTCAATATATCGGGTGCCTCGTTTGTAGACGGACCTACGTTTCATCCGATCGTTATCGATAACTCTTCCAACGAAAGCAGTTATTACTCCATCTCTTCGCAAATGCAAGACGGTAGTCTTTACGACTTGACGACACAGTTATCCGGAGGTAAAATCGGTGCTATTTTGGATTTAAGAGGGCGTGTAATCGATAAAAGCATCAACGGCGGATACCCGCAAGACGGTATTTTACAAGGCTATATAGATGATTTAGATAGTTTTGCTCAGACTTTTATTACGGAAACCAACAATATTTATGCTCAAAGTGCCCAAAAACGTATGGATAGTCCATCTTTATCGCTGAAAGGCAATGAGTCGCTGAAAAACGTTTACAATAATATGAACGACGGGTCGATGGACGTCATCGTTTACGATACCAACGGAAAAGAAGTGGCACGTAAAACACTCACGATTAACGGTATGACGACGATGAACGACGATACGTTTTCACAAAGTATCTTAACGCAATTTAACAGTGATACGGACGACAATCAAGACAACAACGCGCTTAATGACGTCAGCGACTATTTTAAAGCAGAGTTTATGGACAACGGCTCTTTTTCTATTAGTCCCACTTCTTTGAATAACGGTTATACGGTTGCCGTTAAAGACAACGGTAGTAATTTTCCGGGTATTATCGGAGTGAGCCAGTTTTTAACGGGTAGCGACGCTTCGAATATTAACGTCAAAACGGAATATAAAGAAAACCCTTCCGCGGTTCAAGGATACGGAGCTCCCGTTTACGGAAATCATAGTGTTGCGAACAGTATGCTTCAGCTTCAATATACGTCGTTAAATTTTTACCATAAAGACGGCTCGATCTCTCAGGGTACGATACAAGGGCAATACAGCGCGTTTACGGCGAAGATTGCTACGGATGCTTCCGCGGCAAAAAGTCAATATGACACCAATGAAGCTTTAAATGCAACGATTACTTCCGAATTTCAATCGATTAGCGGTGTTAACACGGAAGAAGAGCTGATCGATTTGATGCAATACCAAAAATCGTTCGCAGCGGCGGCTAAAATTATTACGACAATCGATCAAATGTTAGACACGCTCTTAGGAATTAAATCCTAGTGAAACGCTTTCCTTACGCGAGCACCTGTTTATTGGTGCTCATTTTCTTTTTATGCTTCGGTGCGCCTTTTTTCTATCATGTTTCGCCTTACGATCTCCATCCCGACGCCATTTTGCTAGCACCCGATTGTGAGCATCTTTTGGGAACCGATCGCTTAGGGCGCGATCTTTTAGCCCGTTTAATGCTCGGCGGTCAAATTTCGCTTTTAATCGGACTCGGTAGTGCTTTTATTGCAAGTGTCATCGGCTTGATGATCGGCATTAGTGCGGGGTTTTTTCAAAAAGGCGTCGATCGTTTGGTTATTATCGTGATCGATCTTTTTTTAACGTTTCCGACTTTTTTCTTACTCTTGGCGTTGATTAGTTATATGAACGCGTCGGTGTGGATACTTGTTGTGATTATCTCGGTGACGGGATGGATGGGAATGGCGCGTATGATTCGAAGCGAGAGCTTTGCGATTTCCAATGCGCCGTTTATCAAAATTTTACAACTCTCACATGTAGGAACGTTTAAAATTATTTTTAAATATTTCGCTCCTTTACTTGCACCTATCTTTTTCATCAGTTTTACTTTCGGCGTTAGCGGCGCGATACTTTCCGAAAGCGGATTGAGTTTCTTGGGAATCGGCATTATGCCGCCTCAAATCAGTTGGGGCGTTATTTTAAGCGAAGGGCGCGACGTTATCGACATTGCGTGGTGGTTGAGCTTTTTTCCCGGTCTTTTGATCTTTTTAGTGACGTTTTCTTTGCTTCAACTTTCCGACTACCTTCAAGAAAAAAGTAACGAAAAAGAGGCTTTACGCGATGCATAAAAGCATTGCTGATCGTTTACGCGAAGAAGCTTTTAAACGCAATTGCACTTTAGAATTATCCGCTTCCAAACCCGATCCTTTAATGGTCGCTTCGCGGTATAAAGACGAATACGTCGCTTTGGTTTGTGCGCTTTTTGCTTACGGAAATGCCCAAGCAATCGTTCGTTTTTTAGAGTGTTTGGACTTTAGCCTTTTGGAAAAAAGTGAATCGCATATTGTCGAGGCTTTGCAATCTTCGTATTACCGTTTTCAAAACAGTCTTGATATTCAAGCGTTTTTTATAACGCTCAAACGCCTCAAAGAGACGCACGGAAGTTTGGAAAAACTTTTTTTATGCGGATATCATAAAAAGCAAAATGTTATGGACGGAATTGCCGTACTGATCGACATGTTATACGCTTCTAATCCGTATCGTTCAAAAGGGTATCAGTTTCTCTTAGGTACAATTCCTTCATCTAACCCGACTTCCGCTTACAAACGTTGGCATATGTATTTACGTTGGATGGTTCGCTGCGACGCATTGGATTTGGGCTTGTGGAACGAGGTTCGTCCTCAAGACCTTTTGATGCCCTTAGATACGCATACGTTTCGCGTCGGTCGAAAATTAGGGTTGATTACGCGTAAAACATACGATTTTAAAGCGGTTCTCGAGCTGACCGATGCCTTAAAAACACTTGATCCTAGCGATCCCGTCAAATTCGATTTTGCCCTGTATCGCTTAGGTCAGGAGAAACAAATACTCTAGAGAAAGGCGGTTTTGATGAATGTAAAAAATTGGCTTCCTAGAAGCTATACGCTTTTAAAGGAAGGGTACACTTTCGCACACTTTTCTTCGGACGTGCTTGCGGGAGCGACGGTGGCGATTATTGCCTTACCTTTGGCGATGGCGTTTGCGATTGCCAGCGGCGTAAGTCCCGAACGCGGTCTTTTTACAGCGATCGTTGCGGGGTTTATTATCTCCTTACTCGGAGGAAGCAGGTATCAGATTGGAGGTCCTACGGGGGCTTTTGTTGTGGTACTTTATGCGGTGATTCTAAAACACGGCTACGACGGTTTGGTAATTGCGACGTTTTTAGCCGGTGGAATGCTTGTTTTAATGGGTGTTTTTAAACTCGGCAATATCATTAAGTTTATTCCTTATCCCGTAACGGTGGGATTTACAAGCGGTATCGCTTTGATTATTTTTTCATCGCAAATCAAAGATTTTTTAGGCTTGCCGATTGCAAAAATGCCGGCGGAATTTACCGATCAATGGGTTTTGTATTCGCACGAAGCGTTACATGTGAATTATTACGCACTGGCTATAGGACTGATCAGCATTGCGATGTTAATTAAACTTCGCCACCGTTTTCCGCGCGTTCCCGCTCCGATGCTAGTCATTGTTTTTGCTTCGTTTGCGGTTTGGTGGTTTAATATACCGGTTGAAACGATAGGATCGAAATTCGGATCGTTACCTTCGACGCTTCCGTCACCTTCGATTCCCGCTTTTTCGCTGGAAAAAATTCGCGCCGTTTTCCCCGATGCTATTACGATAGCGATTTTAGGGGCAATCGAGTCTTTACTTTCGTGTGTCGTTGCAGACGGTATGACGGGCGATCATCACCATTCCAACAAGGAGCTGATCGCTCAAGGCATCGCTAACATCGGGTCGGTGCTATTCGGCGGTATTGCAGCGACGGGTGCGATTGCTCGAACGGCAACCAATATTAAATCGGGCGCATACGGTCCAGTTTCGGGTATGTTACACGCGTTGATGTTATTGATCTTTATGTTTTTGTTTTCAAAATTGATTTTATTAATTCCCTTGGCGGCGTTGGCGGCAATTTTAGTGGTCGTTGCATGGAATATGAGCGAATTCCACCATTTTAAAGCGATTGCACTCAAGTCGGAACGAAATGACGTCGTCGTACTTTTAATGACTTTCTTTTTGACCGTTTTTATCGATTTGAACACCGGCGTACAAACGGGCATTATGTTGGCGGGTCTTTTATTTATCAAGCGTATGATTGACGTGACGGGGATTATCGACACGAAAGAGAGTGTGGTTATGCCTTTTGACGAAACCGACGAGCCGATTGACGAAACCGACATTCATGCGATCAGTAATAAAATCGTCCCGCAAGGCGTCGAAGTGTATGAAATTAACGGTCCTTTCTTCTTTGGCGTCGCCGATCGTTTGAAAAATATTTTGGGCGAATTGGAAGATGCCCCAAAAGTGTTTATTTTGCGAATGCGTCATGTTCCTATGATCGATGCGACGGGATTACATGCTTTGGAAGAATTTTTAGAGCTGTGTCAAAGCAACGGAACGGTTCTTGTACTCTCCGGCGTCAACGAGCGTATTAAACATAAAATGGAACGCCTCGGTTTTGATAAAAACGTCGGACAAGAAAACATTACCGATCATATCGATACGGCACTCCTTCGTGCCGATCGACTACTCAATCAGGAGATGCCATGCCCTACGTCAATATCAAAATAACCAAAGAAGGTGCCAGCAAAGAGCAAAAAGAAAAACTCATTGCGGGCGTGACCGATTTATTGGTTGACGTGTTAGGTAAAAATCGTTCGACGACCGTCGTCGTTATCGATGAAGTCGATACCGACAATTGGGGTATCGGCGGTGAACAAGTCACAAAGCTTCGCCAAAAAGCGAAGTCTTAATGAATGATTAAATGATTTATCGATACAATCACGCAAATAATAATTAAAGGAACGGTGTAATGGGTGAAATTTTTACCTTTGTAGGCTTAATCAGTCACGACCATAACTTTCTTTTCGTATCCCACATTCTTTTGGTAGCATTGATCGTCTTGGGACTCGCCAAAATGGCAACGTCTAAGATGCAATTGGTCCCAAGCGGCGTACAAAACGTTATGGAAGCATATCTTGTAGGCGTTATCTCTATGGGTAGAGACGTCATCGGAGAAGAGTTATCTCGCAAATATTTACCGCTTGTAGCAACCATCGGTTTGGTCGTTTTTGTTGCCAATATGATCGGTATCGTTCCCGGTTTTGAAGCACCTTCAAGCAGTCTAAACATGACATTGGCATTGGCGTTAATGGTTTTTGTTTATTATAATTTTGAAGGTATCCGCGTCAACGGCGTCGTTCACTATTTCGCACATTTTATGGGACCGGTCAAACTTTTGGCTCCGTTAATGTTTCCTATCGAAATCGTTTCGCATTTTTCGCGTATTATTTCCCTTTCCTTCCGACTTTTCGGTAACATCAAAGGCGAAGATATTTTTTTGGCGGTAGTTTTAATGCTTGCCCCTTGGGTTGCTCCGCTTCCCGCATATGCGCTTTTAACGTTTTCCGCACTTTTGCAAACGTTTATTTTTATGATCTTAACGTACGTTTATCTTGCAGGTGCGGTCTTGATCAGTGAAGAACACTAAAGATTTCTCGCGTTTTGAAAAACTGCTGAGCTTTTTGCAAGGTGCCTCTTGGGCTCTTGCAATTGCCGGCGGGACTTACTTCTTTTTACTCTTCTTACCTTTCGGATGGATCGTCGCTTGCGTGATCGGGCTTTTTTGTTTTCTCTTCGGAGCACTTTTTGTGGTTGTTTTTGAAGTGGCGTCTTTACAGATTGCAAAATTTTCGGAAGCGCAAAAGCAAACGGCTTTATTGCAACGCTGGATCGACACAAACGATGCTCAAACGCTATCTGATCACTGATCCACTTTATTACACTTCCGATGCGCAAATCTGTGCGCAAAAACTTCGTGACATTACGCAAAAACACCGTGTCGATTATATCTGTTTACGCGATAAACATGTTGTCGATTATGCAGTGTTTGCTACGGAGGTTCTTGCCTTTCTTCCGCAAAATTTACATAAAAACGTCCTTCTTCACGGCGATTATCGCTTAGCTCATCGTTTAGGCGTTTTAGGCGTACATTTGCCCTCAAATGCGTTACATGTCGTTGAAGAGGCTAAAGCTTTAGGACTTTTTGTCGTGGTCAGTACGCATACCTTACGCGAAGCGGAAGAGGCACAAAAAAACGGTGCCGATGCGTTGACGTTTAGTCCCATCTTCGAATCCCCCGGCAAAGGAAAGCCCGTAGGTTTAGAGAAGTTAAAAGAAATAAATGATAAAATCTCTCTCAAATGTTTCGCGCTTGGAGGTATCGTCAAACCTGCGCATGTCAAGGCGTGTGAAGCACTTGGGGTGTACGGAATTGCTTCTATCCGCTTGTTTTTAGATTAATCCGCAAAGGCTTATTAATGGAATTTGAAGTTGTTATAGGACTTGAGGTTCATGCTCAGTTAAATACGAAAACCAAAATTTTTTGCAGTTGTCCGACCAGTTTCGGCGATGAACCCAATACTAACGTGTGCGAGGTCTGCTTAGGCCTTCCGGGAGCTTTGCCCGTTTTAAATAAAGAGGCGGTGAAAAAAGCCATTGCGCTTGGAACGGCCATCAACGCAACGATCAATCGAAAATCTATTTTTAACCGTAAAAACTATTTTTATCCCGATTTACCCAAAGGGTATCAAATCAGCCAGTTTGAAATACCTATCGTCGAAGCAGGCGAGATTTATATCGATTTTGAAGACGGAACGAAAAAACGCATCGGAGTTACGCGCGCGCATCTCGAAGAAGACGCGGGAAAAAATATTCACCACGGCAACGTCTCACATGTCGATCTTAACCGTGCCGGAACACCGCTGTTAGAGATCGTCAGCGAACCGGATATGCGCAGTAGCGAAGAGGCGGTTTTATACCTTAAAAAGCTTCATGCTATTTTGCGTTACCTCGACATTAGCGACGCGAACATGCAAGAGGGAAGTTTTCGTTGCGACGCAAACGTTTCGATTCGCCCGAAAGGCGATACGAAGCTTTATACGAGGGCGGAGATTAAGAACCTAAACTCGTTTAAATTCATCCAAAAAGCCATCGATTACGAAGTAGAGCGTCAAAGTGCGGCATGGGAAGACGGCGTATACGAGCAAGAAGTCGTCCAAGAGACGCGGCTTTTCGACATCGATAAAAATGAAACACGCAGCATGCGCTCCAAAGAAGACAGTGCGGAGTATCGCTATTTCCCCGATCCGGATTTATTACCGGTCATGATTCCCGAAGATATGTTAGCCCAGTGTATTCAAATCCCTGAATTACCTGATGAAAAAAGAGATCGTTTCGTAACGGAGTACGGCATCAAGGCGTACGATGCAAACGTGATTACCGCAAGCGTCGAGACGGCACGCTTTTTTGAAACGATGATCGAACACGGTGCGAGTCCGAAAAACAGCGTGACGTGGCTAAGCGTCGAGCTTCAAGGTCGTTTAGGAAACGGTGTGACGATTGTGAATTCACCGGTTGACGCCGCGACGTTGGCATTACTCGTTAAACGTATTGAAGATGCTACGATTAGCGGTAAAGCCGCCAAAGAGGTTTTGGACTATTTAATGCAAAATCGCATCGGCGTTGATGAAGCGATTGCAACGCTAGGCTTACGACAAATGAGCGATGAGGGCGCGCTGGTAGCGATCATCGATGCGATTATTGCCGCAAACGGCGATAAAGTCGCCGAATACAAAGCGGGTAAAGAGAAGCTTTTTGCTTTTTTTGTCGGTCAAGCGATGAAAGAGAGCAAAGGAACGGCCAATCCTTCCAAAGTCAACGAGCTTTTAAAAGCCAGACTTCACTAACGCAAAGGTTTTTTGTGAGTATAGCGGTCATTGGAGCGGGAAAATGGGGGCAAGCGCTTCAGTTTGCCATTTCCCGTAATGTTACATGTAAGATTACGTCGCGACACGCAAAAGCCGTTGAAAATTTTGTAGGACTTGAAGAAGCCCTTCAAAGCGACTATCTCATTTTTGCTTTACCGGCGCAAGTCGTGCGAAGTTGGTTGGAAGAGCATTTTCGCTTTTCGGGGCAAAAAATTTTGGTTGCCGCAAAAGGAATCGAACAAGGAAGCGGAAAATTTTTAAATGAAATTTTTGCACAGTACGTACCCGAAACCCATCTGGCATTTCTTTCCGGTCCTTCGTTTGCTTCAGAAGTGATGCAAGCTCTCCCCACGGCGGTCGTCGTCAATGCTTCCAATGAAAGCCTTGCCAAAGAGTTTTGCGCATTTTTCCCTTCGTTTATCAAAACCTATATTTCGCAAGACGTCATCGGCGCGGAAGTTTGCGGTGCCTATAAAAACGTTTTGGCGATTGCTAGCGGTATTTGCGACGGATTAAAACTCGGCAATAATGCACGGGCGAGCTTAATTGCCAGAGGCTTGGTAGAGATGCAACGCTTCGGTCATTTTTTCGGTGCAAAAGAAGCGACGTTTTTGGGGCTTAGCGGTGCGGGCGATCTTTTTTTAACGGCTTCGAGTACGCTTTCGCGTAATTACCGCGTCGGTCTTTTTTTAGCGCAAGGCAAAGCTTTAGACGCGATTTTGGAAGAATTAGGCGAAGTGGCGGAGGGTGTTTATACCTCTGAAGCCGTTTTCGAGCTTTCAGCAAAACACGCTATTTATACGCCTATTGCTCATGAAATTGCTTTGATCTTAAAGGGAAAGGCTCCCAAACAAAGCGTGAAAGATTTATTGGCGGATTGATGAAACGAATTTTTTTACTGACGGCATTGTGCCTTAGTCTTGCCTGTGCGAAAAGCACGTCGTTGGAAGAGATGATTGCCCAAATGATCGTGATCGGATTTGACGGAACGAAAGAGAGCGATAAGTGGGTTGAACAAGTCGCGAAAGATATTAAACGCGAAAAAATAGGCGGTGTTTTTTTAACGGAAAAAAATATCCAAAATGTTGTCCAGTTGAAAAAATTGACCGATTATCTCAAAGCGCAAGCCCCGGCAGATGCGGCTTTGATCGTTGCGGTTGAACATGACGGGAGCGATGCAAATCTCTTTTCTCTCAAAAAAGGATTTGCTCCCGCATACGGTGCCAATGAAATCGCAACGAGTAAAGACGTGAACGAAACCGCCTCGATTTACGACGCCATGTGCTCTTCTATGGCAAAAGGCGGCGTAAACGTCAATTTAGCTCCCGTACTCGATTTACAACGTAAAATCGCCGGTAACGCTAAAGAGTCGGAGCGTTCTTATGCTTCTTACGAAGAGATCGTTACCACGTATGCCCTTTTATTTATCGATGCGATGTATCGAAACGGTATGACGCCTGTCGTTAAGTATTTTCCCTATGCGGGAGCCAATTTATGGGATGATTTTTCAAGCCGTGCGGATGCTTCGGCTTCATGGCGATTTGAGCAACTCAAACCCTATTACGATCTCATTGCCTACGATAAAATCGATGCGGTTTTGATGTCGCATGCCAAAATTAACGATTTAGACCCGAAAGAGCCTTCTCTTTTTTCAAAAACGATCATTCAAAACTTACTGCGCGATAAGATGCACTTCAAAGGCGTTGTTTTCGTGCATAATTTACGTACCGACTCTTTGCCTAATACGCTTGATTTTAAACAGCGCGTTATTCGAAGCGTACAAGCCGGCGGCGATATTCTTGTTTTTACCAATTATTTTGCCGATAATGCCAGTATGCCCTTTACGGTTCAAAAAATTCTATTAGATGCCGTTCGTAGCGGAGAAATTTCGCAAGCTAGCATCGAGCAATCTTACGCACGCATCTTGACGTTTAAAAAAAATCTATCCAAGCGAGGAAGCTATGCTTATTAAAAACGCACGAATTCACGAAAAAAGACAAGACGTGTTGATTCAGGACAACAAGATCGTTGCGATCGGAGAAAACCTTAACGCTCCTTCGCATGAGGAGGTTTTAGAGGCTAACGGCATGGTTTTGCTTCCGGGGATGATCGATCTGAACGTACGTTTTTCCAATAGCATTCTCAACCAAGACCATATCGACAAGCTCGCACAAAGTTGCCTTAAAGGCGGTGTAACGACGGCGGTGGTGATGTCGGATTTTACGCCTCGTTTGGAGAGTGCGACGCTTTTAGAGTTGGTAAAATTTAAAATTGATCAAGCTAAAGTCAATATTGTGATGAGCGCTCCTTTGGCGGACCAAAAAGAAGACCAATTGCACAATATTGCCACGTTGCTCAATAACGGAGCTTCGGCGATTTTGGCCGATTCGCACCGTAACGCTAATTTGCTTCGCCGCGGGATGCAATACGCTACGATGAAAGACAAACCGGTTTTCGTACAGTGTTACGAGCCGAATCTTGACGATAACGGATTGATGAACGACGGATGCATAGCTTCAACACTAGGACTTTCGGGAATTTCGAAGATTTCCGAAACGGCCGAAGTGGCGAAAGTCTGTGAAATGGCACTTTTTTACGGTGCCAACGTCGTTTTAAAATCACTTTCGACGAAGCGTTCTTTGGAGATAGCCCAAGCGCATAAAAAAGCATGCCCTTCTTCTCTTTTTACCGAAGTTTCGATTCATCATCTGTCCAAAAACGATGCAAGTTGTGACGGCTTTAATACCTATGCCAAATTGATGCCTCCATTGCGCGAAGAAGACGAAAGAATCGCCCTAATCGATGCTTTGAAAACGGGAATGATTGATTGCGTCACCTCTTCGCACTCTCCTAAATCGATTTTGTATAAAGACGTCGCGTTTGAGGATGCGGAGTTCGGTATCGGATCGATTGAAGAATTTTTAACGTTGGCGTATACGTTTTTAGTCAAAAACGGCACGATCGATTTGCAAACGCTTGAAACGTTGTGTGCACGCAATCCGGCAATGATTTTAGGCTTAGAGCATAAAGGAAAAATTGAAGAAGGATGCGATGCGGACGTCGTTTTGTTTGATCCTAACCATACTTATACCGTGACGAACAAACACTCTTTATACTACGGCGATACGTTATACGGTCGAGTCGCCAAAGTGATCGTCGGCGGAAAACTTTTGTTTGAAAACGAATAAGCTTCGACACAACTTCTAATAATAAATACGCGAGAGGTAAAGCCCGCAGGCGGGAGCTAGCGTTGAGCTGATCTTCTTGCGTTTATCCCGCTGTGCGATTAAATCTTCAGGCGACAAAGAACCGCTCTCGACTTTTAAGAGCATATCGGTCATCATACGAATTTGAGATCGTAAAAAAGCGTCGCCTAAAAAGTAAAGAATGATTTTTTTTTGATAACGATAAGCTCCGGCTTTAAAAATAGTACGCTCTTCTCCCGTCGTTCCGCCTCCGGTTTTTTTAAAAAAACCGAACGCGTGTTTTCCTTCAAAAAGCTTGGCAAGCGTATCGAGTTTTGCAACGTCGAGAGAGCTTACATGTAAAGCGTAAGCACTTAAAAAAGGCTGGTACACTCCCTCGTACATAATATAGCGATAAAGCCTTTTTTGGGCGTCGAAGCGGGCATTAAAACATTCGTCTACCGGCTCAATTTTTTTGACATAAGAATGAGGCATTAAAGAACGGTTCAAATAATGACGTAATTTTGCCAGATCATTCCAAGGTTCCGGAACGTCAAAATGCACGACTTGTGCTAAGGCGTGTACACCCGTATCCGTGCGTCCGCTTGCAACGGGGGTTGAGTCGATATGAAGACGATTTAGGGCTTCCTCCAGCGTACCGGCAACGGTTTTCACGTCGGCGTCTAAGGGCTGTTTTTGCAAGCCGTTAAAAGCACTTCCGTCGTAGCTGAGGGTTACTTTAACACGCATATCGGTTTAAAAAACACGGCGAATACGTTTTTGATAGAGCAAGTATGAAGCGATCATCGTGATTGCAAAAACGATTAACGGCGCATATTGCGGTAGTTTTGAAGAAAAAACCGTCGTAAGCGTCAAATAAAACGCAAGGCACAAAAAGATACCCACGTAAATACTCTCTTTATTATAACGATACGTCACGATGCCGATGCTCATCGCGATCATCGTCGAGGCAATCGGGAAGAGGGCGACGGTAAGGAAAAAGGATAAATCGTAAGCGCGTTTCCAGTTGACGAAAACGTCGTTCCAATACTCCTTAACCGTTTGTATCGCCCCGACGGCCGTTTTAGGTTGGCTATTGATATACATCGTTTCAAAATCGGTTTGTCCGATACCGTCTTTTTGAAATTCAAAGACTTTGCCCGCATCAAGATGCAAACGTAATATACCGCTATCATTATTGATCGTAGCGGCATTGGCTAGAATCAATTGCTCTTTATCCTCTTGCTTTTCGGGATTGTGGTAAAGCGTGATGCCTTCGTACTGCTTGGCATTGTCGCTGTGCTCGATGTAGACAAGCCAGTCTGAAAATTTTTGTCCAAATTCATTGGCTTTGATATTAAATTTGGCTTCGGCTTTTTTATATTCGATAAAATTGCTGTTAAGCTGTTTTGAAATCGGTACGAGAACCATAATATCCATCAAAAGAATGACGGAAAGCCCCGTTGCTAAGCTCATAAAAAGACGCGTAATTTTTTTAGGATCATATCCGAGTGTGAAGAGCACAATCGTTTCGTTCTCTTTTGAGAGGTTGTACAAAGAGATGCTTAAAGCAATGAAAAAGGTAATCGGAAGCGTATAAACCAGCGTTTTGGGTAGAAGATAGATGTAAAGCGTTCCGAGTTCCCAAAAATTCATCGTAATAATAGCCGTTAAGGCGGTTATTTTAATGAAAAAAACAATCGACGTGATAAAAAACAGAATAAAAAAAAGTGCGCTAAAGAGTTCTAAAAAGTGTTTCAAGAGATAAAAAGATGCTTTATTCATACCAATGTTCCATAAACGTTAAAATAGGTTGATCGAAAATCCATGCAATCAAAAGTCCCAAAGATAAAAATGGGATAAAAGGCAGTTCATAGCCTCTTTGACGTAAAAGTATAAACGCGACTAAGGCGATGAGTGCGGCAAGGTAAATTGCGGCAAATCCTAGCGTGATACCCAATATCGCTCCGATAATGCCGGCGATGATACTGTCGGCTTCACCCATCGCCTCTTTACGGGAAATCGCCGAGACGCTTAAACGAAGCAGCGCAAAAGCTCCTAAAAAGACCAATCCGTCTTGAAGGGATTCCAAGGGCAATCGGTACAAAAACGAAAGAAATAACGCCGGAAGCGACAAGGCGTCGGGTATGGCTTTGTAGCGCATATCGATGATGCTGAGCGCGAGCAAAAGAGAAAAAATCGTTCCTAAAAGCAAGGCTTGCGGCCACGTAGAGACGCGCCATGCAACGAGCAGGTAACACAGTGCGCATGCCGCTTCGACGAGCGGATATTGTTTGGAAATAGGCGTACGGCAAAAAGCACATTTCCCTTTAAGTCCTAGCCACGAAATCAAGGGGATATTGTGATACCATTTGAGCGGATGAAGACAATGCGGACAATGCGATGAGGGAAGTGCGATGCTTTCGTTTTTCGGCAAACGCAAAATAACGACGTTTAAAAACGAGCCGATGCACGCTCCAAAAATTCCTATCGCCAAAAAATACATACCCTATTAGCCTTTAATGTCTAAAATGACGTCTGCGGAATCAAACAGAGGTTTAATCTCTCGTTCCAAACGTATCTGTGTAATCATACCCAATTTTGCTTGCTCTTTTTGTAAATAGTAGAGACTCTTCTCATACATGACGCAAAGTTCGAGTTGACGGTTGCTCCAAGTTCCGCGCAAGGGTCCTAAGTGCTCCAACGCCATATAAAACGATACGTCGTGCGTATCAAAAAGGGAGAATTGTATCATATGTTTTTGTTCACTCCAAAGCAAGGGGAGGTGAACGACGTATTTGGAAAGGGCTAAGAGCATATAACCGTAGGTCTGAAAAAGCGTTTTGTCCTGCTCTTCGCGTGCAAGATTATCGAGTAAGAAAGTTTTAAAAAGCGTTGTGTTAAAGCCTTCATCATTGCAAAAGAGCTCAATTTCCAAAGGCGTGAAGAGCGCATCGTCGAAAAGAGAAGGTTGCGGATACAGATGCGAAATCGTCAAAATACCGCCCTTGCCCTCGGAAAAATTCGCCCAATATTTTTTACCCGCGATCAGTTCTTTTTGACTTTTGGTCGTTAGCTCTTTTCGTCCGACTCGAAGGCGGTATCGCAAAGGGTCGATCTTTTTGAGCACTTCGATCGTCACCGGAAGATTGGCGTTAAAATTAACGCTTGAAGAAGACGTTTTGGCGATGTCCGAGCTAAGACCGGAGAGCTTTCGAAGCGTAGAGATCATAAGGTTTGCGCAAGTGTGATAATCTGCTCGGCAATCTCGAATTTACTTCGAAGCGGTAAGTGAACGATAGCGTCTAAGCCGATAAAATACACTTCGTTTTGGTTAGAACCGAAACGGTTTTGCTCTTTGACGATATTTAAACAAACGCCGTTTAGCCCTTTTTTCTCTAGCATCGTTTGGGCGTTTTGAAGAGCGTTTTCTTCGTCCGTCTCCGCTTTAAAGCCGACGACGACCCAACCGGTTTTATCCAATTCGCTTAAGATGTCGACGTTACGTTTTAATTTCAAGCAATACGATTCGCCCAAAGTCTCTTTTTTGAGTTTTCCGTGATGAACGTGTTCGGGCAGATAATCGCTAATAGCGGCGGTCATAAAAAGATAAGGCGTTTTTTCGGCATTTTGGCATAAACGCATTTGTGCCTCCAAAGTTGTGCGAAGCTCGTGCGAACTGCTGACATGTAAGGTGGAGATCGCTTTAAATTCGGGTGCTTCACCGCCGGTAATCAGCGTAACGTTTGCGCCTTTAAGGTAAGCAACCGTCGCTAATGCCAAGGCTTGTTTGCCGCTGGAAAAGTTGCTAAGGCATCGAACGTCGTCAATTTTTTCGCGCGTACCTCCGCCCGTGATAATGACGTCGCGCCCTTCCCAAAACGGCTCTTTGAGAAGCACTCTAGCGGCGGCGTAGAAAATCTCTTCGACGCTTGCTAGCGCACCTACGCCCTCATCGTTGCACGCAAGCAGTTTGGATTCGGGAGCGACGATCACGTATCCGAAGTTTTGCAGTCGCTTTAAGCTCTCCTGCGTGATAGGATTGAGCATCATATGGGTATTGGCGGACGGGGCTAAGAGGATCGGTTTGGTAAACGCTATCGCCGTTTGCGTTAGGAGATTGTCGGCAATACCGTAGGAGAGTTTATTGATCGTATTGACCGAGGCGGGCGCGATGATAAACATATCTGCCCACTTCCCGATATGAATATGGCTAAGTTCTTCGCTCCAGCTTTCGGTGTCTACATGTAAGACTTTGTTTTGGCTGATCGTCTCGAAGGTGAGGGGTGAGATGAAGCGTTTGGCGTCTTCGCTCATTACGACTTTTACGTCACCGCTTGCTTTTACCAGCAGTCGAATCAACTCCAGCGTTTTGTAAATCGCGATGCTCCCCGTAACGCCGACGAGAATTTTTTTGCCGGAAAGTAAGGTATTACGCATCTTTTTTTCCGAAAAATTTGTAAAAAAATCCCTCGACGATCTTCAAGGGCTCGCGATTGATGGCAAGTGCGCCTTTGGGGATGTTTTTCGTGACCGTCGTTCCCGAAGCGATGATGACGTCGTCTTCGATCGTGACGGGTGCAACCAGTTGCGTGTCGCTTCCGACGAAGACGTTTTTGCCGATCATCGTTCGGTATTTTTTCTTGCCGTCGTAATTACATGTAATCGTACCGCAACCGATATTGGTTCCCTCGTCGATACTCGCATCGCCGAGATAGCTTAAGTGTCCGGCTTTAACCCCTTTGAGCGTTGATTTTTTGACTTCGACGAAGTTGCCGATATGCGTATTTTCGATTA
Source organism: Sulfurospirillum sp. MES (assembly GCF_000789415.1). Lineage (NCBI taxonomy): Bacteria > Pseudomonadati > Campylobacterota > Epsilonproteobacteria > Campylobacterales > Sulfurospirillaceae > Sulfurospirillum > Sulfurospirillum sp. MES. The sequence continues at coordinate 49,186 of NZ_JSEC01000005.1, forward strand.
AAGAGTCGGGACGGATGCGTGCCATCGGACCGATATCGGAGTTTTTCAGGGTACTTTTTTCGATGATACTGTGCGCCTTCACGTGGACGTTTTCTAACGAAGTGCCTTTTAAAAGCGTTACGCCGTTTTCGAGGATACATTCGCCCTTGAGTTCGACGTCCGCTTCGATGTAGATCGTCTCGGGTAATCGCATGATAACGCCTTGCTCCATAAAGCGACGTTTGATCCGTCGTTGCATGATCTCTTCGGCTTGGGAAAGGTGGTATTTGGAATTGACGCCCATGTAGGTTTCTTCATCGACGAGGAGGGCTTTTACGCCTTTTCGATCACGGTGTGCAAAAGCGATTAAGTCGGTGAGATAATACTCTTTTTGCTTGTTTTGGTTATCAAGACGCGGTAAATATTCGCGTAAAAATGTGGATTTGAAGAGGTAAACGCCCGCATTAACCGCAGTAATCTTTTTTTCTTCGTCGCTTGCGTCCTTTTCTTCAACGATTTTCTCGACGTCGGCACGATCGTTCATCACGACTCTGCCGTATCCGAAAGGCTCTTTCGCGCAAAAACTGCTCATTACCACATCGGCGTCTATCTCTAAAAAACGTTGCATGTCGCTTGCTTCCAAAAGCGGCATATCGCCGCTTAAAACAAGCAATCGATCGTATTTTGGAGTAACGCCCATAATCGCTCCGCCCGTACCGGGAAAGTTTTCGTGATCTTGAATGACGTAACGGATACCTTGAAAATAGGTGTTCATTTGCTCTTGAACGCGGTCGGCTTGATGGTATAAAACGACATGGATATCGTCGCTGATTTTTTGTGCCTCTTTGATAGAATGGTAAAGCATCTCAAAACCGCTAATCGTATGGAGAACTTTGGGAAGAGCGGATTTCATGCGGGTGCCGAGACCTGCCGCCATAATTGCGATCGAAATATTCATACGGATGTTCCTAAGAAGATGAAATGAAGGTCATTTTAACGAAAAGTTGTTTAAAAATTAAATGCTTTTTAACGCAAAACCGACTAGAATGATGCATTATTTTATGAGGATAGCCGTTGAAAACAGTGATACGAGTCGTTTTAATCTTGATATTAGGATGTGCAAGCTTTGCCGCCGATACGATTCCGACCGTCAATCTCTCTTTAAGCGCGCCCAACTCTCCGCAGCAATTGGTCACAAGCCTCAATCTTGTTTTAGTCTTAACGATTCTCGTCTTAGCTCCGTCGTTAATTTTTATGATGACGAGCTTCTTGCGTTTGACCATCGTTTTTTCGTTTTTACGTCAAGCTTTAGGAACGCAACAACTTCCGCCGACACAGGTACTGGTTTCTTTGGCGATGGTACTGACGTTTTTCATTATGGAACCGGTCGCCAAAGAGTCATACAACGTTGGAATTAAGCCGTATCTGGAAGAAAAAATGAGCTATCAAGAGGCGTTTGAAAAAGGAGCCGCTCCGTTTAAAGCCTTTATGGTACGCAATACGCGTGAAAAAGATTTGGCACTTTTTTTTCGTATTCGACAATTGGAAAATCCCAAAAATATCGAAGATATTCCCTTAACGATCGCCGTTTCCGCCTTTATGATTAGCGAAATGAAAACGGCGTTTGAAATCGGCTTTTTACTCTATTTGCCGTTTTTAGTAATCGATATGGTCGTCAGTTCGGTGTTAATGGCAATGGGTATGATGATGCTGCCGCCGGCGATGATCTCTTTGCCGTTTAAATTGCTGATTTTCGTATTGGTCGACGGCTGGAACTTACTCGTCGGTAAAATGGTCGAAAGCTTTCATTAAACGAAACATTCTTACAGAACTTTGACACGTCTTTGAAGCAAAGCTCCAAAACGAAGTTTCTGTGAAAGACGATGCTAACGCTGAGTTATCTCACGCAGAGTGCCCGCGCACCTTTGGTGCTTTTTTATCTTTAACACGCTTTTAAAGCTTAGCTCTAAAAGCTACGTTAACACTGGGTTCTCTTCGGCAGAGTGCCCGCGCACCTTCGGTGCTTTTATCTCTTGCAAAAAGATTTTCAAGAAGCCGGCTTAAAAGTATGGTGTTAAGAAGCCTTGGGTAGGGTTCGTTTAATCTCTTGACGAATGTGTAGAAAAATCGATTTTACCATCTCTTGATGTAGCGTTTCTATCGTTTCTATTCGTGCGCGAAGCGACTCGTGCGATTCGAGCATTCTAGCTTCTAAAAGTTCTTTTGCGAGACGATGAAGATGCTTATGAAGGGTTTCAAATTTGCGAAACCATGCTTTTTCGCGGTATGCGTGAAAAGGTTTTTCATGCAGCCATTTTCCGAAATAGCATAAATCGGCACTAATTTCAGGCGGTGTCGGTTTGACATTGTCGATAAAATTTTTTAAATCGTTGATCCATGCATTATGCTCGCAGAGCGCGTAAAGCCAAGGAAGAGCCTCCGAGTCGTAGCCGTAACGTCGCCATATGCGTAAATTATCTTTCATGGATTGGGGATCGGCGATCCATTGGACAAGTTGATCGGCGTTCATCGGTCGAGCAATTCCGTATCCTTGGGCGTATTGACATCCTTGTAGCAATAAAAAGATACCGTGTTCGACACTCTCGACTCCTTCGGCGATAATGTTTTTATGAAACGATTTTGCCAAGCCGATCACACCCTCTACGATGGTAAGGTCTTCCGGATTAGCAACCATATCGGCGATGAAGCTTTTATCCATCTTTAAAATTTTTGCGGGCAATTTTTTAAGGTGCATTAACGTGGAATAACCCGTTCCAAAATCATCCAGCGCAAAGTGAATTCCCATAGCGGCGCATTCGTGAATAATGTGTGAAACGCGCTCAATCTCTTCGAGTGCGCTGGTTTCCAATATTTCGATTTCTAACTGGTTGGGTAAAATATCTGCGTAATCTTCCCATAAAATTTTTAAACGTTCCAAAAACGTCTCTTCTTGAAGTTGATACGCGCTAATGTTAATGCTAACGGGAAGAAAGAGCCCTTTGGTATTCCATTCCCTAAGTTGCCATAAGACTTGGCTGATAACCCATTCTCCGAGTTTTACGATGAGCGGATGGTGCTCGATCAGCGGGATAAAGCTCATCGGTAACAAAAGACCTTTTTGAGGATGCTCCCAACGAATTAACGCTTCGACGCCGACGATAGTACCCGTTTGCATGTTGACTTTGGGTTGGTAATAAAGCACAAACTCTTGACGGTTTAATCCTTGCGCAATTGCGCTTAGCTCATCGTTCATGGCTTTTAAGAGCCTATTTTCGTTGAAATCGAAAAAGTGATACCGGTTTTTACCGGATTGCTTGGCGATATACATCGCTTGATCGGCATGGCGTATCAGTTGTTCCGCATCATGATGATCCATAGGATAGAGCGTCACGCCGATGCTGCATGAGATCGAAAGTTTAATATCGCCTAAAAGTACGGGTGCGGATAGGGTTTTGAGCAAGCGTTCCAAAACGATTTGACACGCATATGCTTCATCGATACTTTGAAGAACGATGACAAATTCGTCGCCGCCGATTCGTGCGATCGTATCGTCCTCGTGCATGACATGTCGCATTTTTTGCGCGACGACGACCAAAAGTTGATCTCCCGTAAAGTGACCGTAAGTATCGTTTACGGTTTTAAAGCCGTCAAGATCCAGATAGATAACGCCGACCATCCGCCCGTTTTGGTCGGCTTTGAGAAGTGCTTGATGCAGTCGTTCGGCAAGTAAAACGCGATTGGGAAGATGGGTCAAAACGTCGTAATAAGCGTTGTATTCTAATTGCTTGCTTAAAGATTGTTCTTTAATATGAAGTTGTTCTAGCGTCGCAATGCGTTCTTGGATACTCTGCGCCATCGCATTAAACGCGGTTGCAAGCTTTGAAATTTCCTTGTCATGGCTCAATTCAACGCGCTTGGAGTAGTTGCCTTCTGCTATCGCTTGTGCGCTTTGGGTAAGTTTGATGAGATTTTGATTGATCCAACGGGCAAGTAAATTGAGAATTAAGGCGGATAAAAGCAATTCGACCAAGGCGATAGCAATACTTTTGATCATCATTGAGCGACGTTCCGTTTGGTAAAACTCCGTAGAAATTCCGATGCGAAGGGAGCCGATTTTTTGATCGGAAATCATCAGATCGATGGAAGTATCATACGTGGGTTCTTGAACGCTTTGTGCATTTAGCGGTGTATTTTGAAGCGTTTGAAGAGCATTTAAGTCTACCGCTCCGACGCTTGCGATCGGCGTATGTTGGAGATCGAGCGCAACCAAATAGAGCATGTTAAGATTTTGGTACGACTCTTCTAAAATAGCTTGAACCGTTGCATAATCGTTTTGAACGAACGGAGCAATCAATGCGCTTTGTAAAAGGACTTTTTCGGCTTGAAGCCGTTGGGCGGTTTGTCGTAATAAATTGTCGCTTAATTGTTCAACGTTACGGTAAACAAGGATAGAAAGCATCACGCTTTCGATGAGTAAGGCGGCAATAAGCCATTTCCATGCAAGAGAGAGCTTCATCGATCGTTAATGCGTTAATCGCGAAGAGGTTTTTTGGGCTATAGCGCGTAGTGTGTCTAACGCATGAGGCTCAAGCATTTCAAAGCCCTCCAATTTCGTAGCCTTAAGATGCCGTGCGCCTTCTTGACTTTGGGAAAAAGCGACCAACGCATTGCGCCACTCTTCGATCGTAATCCCCTTTGAAGCTTTGGCTAAAAAAATACGACCCGGTTTGGGCGAGCTATGGTAGACGACGAAAAGTTGATTTTGCAATTCTTGATCCAGTCTCAAATAATTAGGTAACGAAATAATGATGAGATCGACTTGGTTTTTGAGTAATAACGTCGCTAAACTGTCCGAAGCGCTGATGTAATAACTGTAAATTAAATTTCTGCCCGGAACGTAACCTTGTTGTTCTAGCCACTCTTCGCCGCAGAGCGTTGCATAGGAGACGGGGTCTTGCCCTGCTATTTTAACGGTTTTGGGATGATCTTTCAGCAAAGAAGAGGTTTTGCTTAAAATAATCGTCTCTAAGCCTTTGGTGTAGGTCATTAAAGGTACGTAATGCGCTTGGTGTTGTGCCAAATAAGCTAAATTCGGTGAGGTAATAATCAAATCGTAAGTATCGCCTTGATCGCAAGTATCGGCAAAATCGCTAAACGTTTTTGCGCTTAAAATTTGTACGGGTCGATTGAAATAATGTTCTAAAAACGTTTTAAGATCGCGATGTACGTCATAGATAATACGAGCGGAGGAGTGCGGTGCGATTCCTATTTTGAGGCTCTCTATTTCTTGGGAAAAAAGCGCAGAAGCTATACTGAAAAACACAATCGAAATAAACTTAAAATTCAACACTAAATATCACCTTTTTGTCACACTGTCGCGAATTATATAGAAAATAGCGAGAGAATGTCAATGCAATGCCAGGTGATACGCTAAAGGAAAAATGAATCCAAAAAGGCGAAGCTTAGACGTAAAGCTCAAAGCCTTTTTGTTGTTTGAGGACGCTTTCGAAGAGCTTTTGTGCTCCCTCTAGCACCTTTTCGTTTTGTTTATCTGCTTCTTCCATCATGTGATCGATCATTTTTAACAAAGAATTATTAGTATAATTTTGTGTATTTTGATCTTTGGCGCTCGGCAAAGTTTGATTGACTTCGTAAGCGGTATTGATAGCGGATGCGAGCGTGACCGTTTCAGAGCTTTTTTGCACGTTGGAAAGGTACTCGTCGATTTGCGGTTGAATGAGATTCATCGCCGCATCGATCTCTTTTTGATCGTTTTCGTCGATTCCGTCACCTTCGTAGTGAAAATTGTAGCCGTAAGCGTGTGAAAGCGAGAGCATCGTATTTTGCGTACCGCCGCTTTGTTCGTGGGAAATCGAAGCGGAACGCTCGTCGTACATGTTAAGGTCGATGACGTCGCCGCTACTGGTTTGGAGTGAAAATCCAAGACTGTTGTAACTGTAATTAGTGGTATTGATCGATTGTGATTGCATAGCAATGCCCCTTTGACTATGGTACAACCAAATCGACGTAAATTGAGTTTACTTTAGGCGTTGATAGGGCGATTTAATTTTTTTTGAACGGAAGCGATTTTTTGATGCATCCCGTCTTCTCGGTTTTTGCGAATGTCAAATTTTAAACATGCATACACGCGTTCGCATTCTTCCAGACATTCGTACGCTTGCTCGACAAGCGACAAGGCTTCTTGCATCGTAGACGTTTCCACGACCGTACTCATCGGCGTGAGTTTATAGGCAAAACCGCTTTGATCGATTTGATCGATAATCTTTGCGACAAATGCGCTTTTTGAACCGCTTCCTTCCAACGGGAACATACTCATTTCCAATAATACGCTCATCAAAAATCCTTACATGTTATAGTATGCGTGCGAAAGTGTGGCACTCATTGTTGCTTTCCTGTGTTAGCTGTCAAATCCGCTATGATATTTTTTCTCTTTGGCGACGACAATCTCTTTTTGGCGCTCTTTTTTGTGCATCTCTTTTTCGACGAAAATCGGTTTCCGAGTGATCGGATGCAAGCCCGTATAATACATCAAAGTCGCATACGTCGAAGGCGTCGGCGTAAAGATTTGTGCTTGTTCGGGATTGATTTTGAGTACGTTAGAAGCAAAATTTTTCAAAGAGTGCATATGCTTCTCCTCGCACCCCGGATGCGCGGCAATCAAGTAGTAGGTTAAAAATTGCTTTTTCCCCGATTCTTTGGTTAGTTTGTCGAAAAGTGCTTTGAACGTGACCAAGGAGTCTTTGCCGGGTTTCCCCATCAGTGCTAAAATCTCGTCGTCGATATGCTCGGGCGCGATTTTCATCTGTCCGCTTAAATGGTGTTCGACGATCTCTTTGAGGTATTCGTAACCGTATGCTTTATCTTCACTGATCAGATCGTAGCGAATGCCTGAAGCCACAAACGCTTTTTTAATACCCGGAAGTGCTCGCACTTTGCGTAAAAGATCGATTTGTTTTTTATGGGTCGGTTTGAGGGCAGGGCAGAGCTTGGGAAACATACAGCTTTTATCTTCACAGGTTCCTTTGGAGAGCTTTTTTGAACATTCATATCCGTACATGTTAGCCGTCGGTCCTCCTAAATCGGAGATAATGCCTTTAAAATCCTTATACGTAGTAAACAGTTTGGCTTCTTTAAGAATGGACTCTTCGGAGCGGCTTCGAATGGTTCTTCCTTGATGAACGCTGATGGCACAAAAACTGCATTCGCCGTAACAGCCTTGATGGGTGTTAATGGAAAATTTGATGGTCTCCAACGCTTTGATATGCCCTTGTTTTTTATAATAAGGGTGTGCGTCGCGCATAAAAGGAAGCGCGCTGATTTCATCCATCTGTGCGGTCGTGAGGTAACGAGCGGGTGGATTTTGAATCCAATAGCGCGTATCGACTTTTTGGCATAACCCTTTGGCGGAAACCGGATCGTTATTGTGGTAAAAAAGATCAAACATATCCATGAATTTCAGCTTATCGTTGATGACTTCCTCGTGGCTGGGGAGTTGAAGATACTCGGTTTTCGGCTCTTTCGCGATGTAACAAAGTCCTCTTACATGTAAGGGTGAAATGCCTTGTTTTAGGGCATCGGCAAACTCGACGACGCTAAGATCGCTCATACCGTAAAGCAGATAATCGGCTTTGGCGTCGAATAAAATGGGTTTTCGAACGGCGTTCGACCAAAAATCGTAGTGACTGACCCGTCTCAAGCTCGCTTCGATACCGCCGAGCATAATCGGTACGGTGTTTTTAAAGTGTTGTCGAATGAGATTAACGTAAACAAGACTCGCGCGATCGGGTCGTTTGTTATTGATGCCGCCGGGCGTATAGTCGTCGGAGTTTCTAAATTTCTTCGTCGCGGTATAGTTAGAGACCATCGAGTCCACGCTTCCGCCGCTCACGCCCCAAAAAAGTTTCGGCTCTCCCAGTCGCGTGATGTCGGCAGCACTTTTGATGTCCGGTTGAGCGATAATGCCGACTTTGTACCCTGCTTTTTCCAAAACGCGACCGACTACGGAAACGCCCATATAAGGGCTATCGATATAGGCATCGGAAGTGACGAGAATCACGTCGCAACGATCCCATCCGCGTTGCTTTATTTCATCAAAAGTCGTGGGTAAAAACATAGGGCTCCTCAGGGCTTGAAATACTGTATCGAACTATAACGAATTTCCTATTGCGTTTGGCTTTTTTTAAGATGCATCGTAGTAATATCGCTCTACTTATTTTTATGGAGGATTCGTTTGAAAAACTCGCTTTATTTCAATATAAAAGTCGAAGAAGGCATCTTTGAAAAAATCGTCGAAGAACAAAAAAATATCGGCTATTATGCATTGCCGGAGCAAGATATTAGTTATCTTGAAGCGTACTTGGAAGAGTTTCGCTCCAAAAACGACGACAATGCGATTAAAGATATTGCTATTATCGGTATCGGCGGAAGTTCTTTGGGTCCTAAAGCTATTTTTAGAGTCTTACAAGGAATTCGCGATTTCGATAAACGCTTGCATTTTTTCGAAAGTACCGATCCTGCGTCAATTCGTTCGACCTTAAATAAACTCGACATCAAAAACACGCACTTTTTTGTTATTAGCAAGTCCGGAAGCACGATCGAAACCATTTCCGTATACAAATACGTCCTTTCCTTACTGAAAGCCAAAGAAATTAGCTTGGATTACCGCTTTACGTTCGTAACCGACGTCGGTTCCAAACTCGAAGCACACGCCAAATCGCTTAAAGCGTTTGTTTTACATATTCCGATCAATGTCGGAGGACGTTATTCCGTACTTTCCGCGGCGGGTTTAGCTCCGCTTTTATTGGCGGGTGTAGACGTTCAACGTTTGCTTGACGGTGCTAAAGCCATTAAGCAAAGTTTCTTCGAAGACGGATACATCAAAGAGACCTTGTTGAAAAAAGCGACCTATTACGCCAAAAATTCGATGAACTATAATATCAATACGTTATTTGCCTATTCGGAGAGTTTGGACTATTTTACGGATTGGTACGTGCAACTGTGGGGCGAGAGTTTAGGAAAAAAACAACGCCACAGTAGTTTTAACGTCGGTTTAACGCCGGTCGGTTTGATCGGACCTAAGGATCAACACTCCTTTTTACAGCTCATCGTCGAAGGACTTCGCGATAAAAGCGTCACGGTTTTAAAAGTCGAAAATTTTGACGATAAGATTAAGATTCCGTCCATTACCCTCAAAGAGCTTGAAGATTTGGATTTGATGAACGGTATTGCTTTTTGCGATTTGATTAACATGCAAGCCGATTCTACGATTGAAGCGTTGCTCGATAAAAAAGATATTCCCGTCGATACGATTACGATGCAACATATCGACGAAGAGAATATGGGAAAATTGATTTTCTATTACGAGCTTTTAACCTCGATCGTCGGTCAAATGATGGATGTTAACGCTTACGACCAACCCGGCGTCGAAGACGGAAAGCGTATCTTAAAAGGTAAATTGATCGAAGAAAAACGTCTTAAAAAAATACGTTAAATACCGTGTCGGGAGATTTTCCCGACACTATTTTTCCACAAAACTGAGCGCTTGCTCGTACAATGCAGATCCCATTTTCCCCCACATTGAAAAAAGGTGTAAGGTTTTATCGTCGATATGAAACGTTTGCGCGATTTTTGAGATGACTTTATGTTCGTTGATGCCGTAGCGATCGTCGATATGCACTAAAACCAACAATGCCAACATAGCGATTTTTTGATTTTTAGGCGATAAAAACAGGTTTAAGATCGCGTCCAAATCAAAGGCGTTTAACTCTATTTCAACGTTTTCAATTCCCATTTCCGTGCAGTATTCTTCTACGACTTCTCTCTCTTTTAGTCCGTATTCGCCGTCAAGTTTTGCGACGTATTGCGCCAGTTGTAAAAAAGCAAATTTCTCTTCGGCACGTAATTTCATCAGTAACACATTGGACTCCTTTTGGTAAGAAATAGCAAAATTATAGTCAAAAATTTTAAATAAAGATTAATAATATGTTAGAATAAACGAAGCGTATTTTGAAGGATGGGTATCGTGGATAAAAAAAGTAAAAAAAGCGAAAAAATTTTAGAAGCCGCCTTGATGCTTTTTGCTAGTCGAGGTTTCTATTCGACGACAATCCCCGATATTGCGAAAGCAATCGATATGAGCGTCGGAAATATTTACAATTATTTTTCTTCTAAAGAGATCTTGGCCAAAGAGATTATTAAATACTCTTCGGATATTTTAGGTGCGGAAATCAGACGTGTCAACGAAGAGACATGCAGCGTCCAAGAAAAGATTCGTAAGATCGTTTCGCTCTATTTTGAGATGGCGTCTTCTAAACCGCAACACATCAACTACTTTTTACGCGTTTATATTGCCAACAGAGAAGTTTTTAAAGACGGGTGCGAAGGAATGCTCTGCGTATCGGCGTTTGTGACGGAGTTGATGATTTTTTTCGAGGAAGGCGTTGCGTGCGGCGAACTTCGCAATCAAGACTTCTTTTCGGCTTTCGGTCTTTTTATGGGCTACTTGGGCGGTTTCGTCTTTTTAAACGGAGAGGGCGTTTTAGATAAAAATATCAATTGTTATATCGACGATATTGCATTGAACATCTACAATGCCTTAAAGCAACCGTGAAAGCGAATACAAAATCAACGGTTATTTGGATTCAAGGCATTACATGTAACGGTAATAGCCACTCTTTTTTGAATTATTCGAACATGGCACTTTTTGCCGCCTCTTTTGAAATGCTCTACCATCCTTTGTTATTTACGGCACACACCTTAGAATCGCTTTTAGACAAACCCGAAGCGTTTGACTTTCTGATCGTTGAGGGTGCGTTTACGAAAGAAGCGCGTTATCTACAGCGTTTTGGGCGTTCGTTTCCCGAAATTTTGGAACCGCTCGCGAACAAAGCGCGTTTTATCGTGTGCGTGGGAAGCTGTGCAAGTTTCGGCGGTATGTTTCGTTTACGCGATCCTCGGCACATTAGCGGCGCGCTCTTTAATGCTAAAGAAAAAGGCGGGTATTGGGACGAAAAATCCAACGTCGTGAATATTCCCGGTTGTCCCGCACACCCGCGTTGGATTGCGGAAACGATGATGGCGTTACGAGAGGGGAAAACGGTTCTTTTGGACGAATTCTTGCGACCGAAAGAGATCTTTGCCTATTTGGCGCATCACGGATGTTTGCGAAACGAATATTTCGAATGGAAAGTCGATTGTAAACAGTTGGGCGAAAAAGAGGGATGCATGTTTTACGAACACGGTTGCTTGGGCCCTAATACGCATGCCAATTGCAATAAAATACTCTGGAACGACGTTAGTTCGAAAACCAGAGCCGGATCGCCGTGTCTTGGTTGCACGGAGTTTGATTTTCCGCGACGTGCGCTTTACGAAACGCATAAGAACATGTCTTTGCCGCAAACACCTTACGGTATCGGTAAACGTGCCTATTATACGCTAGCAGGCGTTGCCAAAAGTTTTAAAATCGAACGATTGGAAAAGAAACTTATCGATGAAGATCACTAAAGAAATCATAGAACGAATCGAAGGCGAAGCCGCTTTAGAGGTAAAATGGGAAGATGAAAAAATCGCATTTGCGAAGCTGAAGTTTTTCAATTATCGCGGTGTTGAAGAGATTTTACGCAAACGACCTTTATACGATGCGCTTGCCTTTACACCGCGGGTCTGCGGTATTTGTTCGCATTCGCATGCACTCGCTTGCGTTCGTGCGATTGAATCGTGCTTTGAACATCAAGAGACGGTTAGCGTAAGTAAAAAAGCGCGCGATATTCGTGAAATTGCACTAAATGCCGAAAAAATTCACAATCATATCAAATGGTATTTTTTCTCCGTCCTTCCCGAATTGGAAAAAATCGACGATCCTACGTACCGAGGCGACGCTTTTAAAAAACCGCGTTGGTTCTTAGCGCAAAACGCCGTTACCGAAACGTTGAAAATGGGTGCAATCTTTTCGGGGCAATGGCCGCACGGCTCTTTCGTCGCACCCGGAGGCGTGACATGTGATCCTGTGAGTTTGGACGTTTTGAATGCCCGCGGTATTTTAGAAAAAGTCATCGCATTTTGCGAAGAGACGCTTTTTGGATTTTCCTTGGAAGAGTTTACGGGATTTGATTCCGCCGTGCAAGTTATGGCAAGCCCTTCCGCGCTTTCATGGGGAATCGATACGATGATTCGTCATGCATTTGACCGTCTCGGGCGTAGTCACGATCGCTTTTTGGCACTGGGAGATTCTTTTTTGTACGAAGGCGCGCTCAAATCGGCTAAAACGACCGTTTTACCGGCCGATATCAAATACGTGTCCGAAAGCCTCGCGCATACTTTTTTTGAAGATCCTACGCAAGGCTATACCTATTCCAAGACGGCGACGTATAAAAAGAGTTTTTTTGAAGTCGGTCCTTTGGCGCGGATGATGGTAGCTAAGGAGGGATTGATTCGCGATTTTCATCGCCGTTTTAAAGACGCGGCATTAACGCGCGTGATGGCACGTGTCGTCGAATGTGCACATTTGCTGGTTCAAACGAAACGGTTGCTGGAAAACTTGGATATTCGCGAAGCTTCTTTGATTCCGCCTAAACGTAACGTACACGAGCTGAGCGCAGAAGGTATCGGCGTGGTTGAAGCTCCCAGAGGTAGCTTGATTCACACGATCAACGTGCGCCACGGCGTGATTGAGCGTTACGATATTATCACGCCGACCGTTTGGAATCTCGGCAACGGCGAACGCGATAATTTATCGGTCGTTCAAAAAGCTTTAGTCGGTCTAGATTCGTTGACCAAAGCAGACTTTATCGTCAAGAGTTTTGATGTTTGTTCGGTGTGTACAACCCAATAATCCATGATTATTCAGTGTGACAATTTATACATTTTTAATACTATACACTTTTTATCTCCTTTTTTTGTTACATTTTTACTCTATTTACTGAAAATAAGCTAAAGATTATGCACATCTAACATATTGTGAAATAATTTTTGATTTAATACTAAATGAATAATCATTCAGGTAATAATTTTTAACCTGCATGAGGAGTCTACATTGATCTTGGAAAATTTACACAGGAGAAACTGATGGAACACGCAAAACTGTACGAAAGGCTTTCTCAAAGATTGAATGATCTTGAGAAGTTCCCCCGTATTAAGGAAGAGAAATCAATTGCGGCACTCATGGAAGAGCACGGTATTAGCCGTAGGGATTTCATGAAGTGGGCAGCCGGAGTCACGGCAATGCTTTCTTTACCGTCTGAATTTACGCCTCTTATGGCGCAAGCTGCCGAATTGACCGACCGTTTACCGGTTGTATGGTTACATATGGCAGAGTGTACCGGTTGTTCTGAGAGCTTACTTAGAACCGACGCCCCTACGATCGATAGTCTTATTTTCGATCATATCTCTTTGGAATACCACGAGACGTTAATGGTCGCCTGTGGTTGGCAAGCAGAGCACAATTTAGAAAGTGCGATCGAGAAATATAAAGGCAAATTTATTTTGATGGTTGAAGGCGGTATTCCGGCAGGAAGCAGCGAGTTTTTCTTAACGGTCGGACCACACGGACAAACGGGGCAAGCCAGTGCAAAAAAAGCGGCCGATGCGGCAGCAGCTATTTTTGCGATCGGTACATGTTCAAGTTTCGGCGGTATCCAAGCGGCATATCCAAACCCTACAAACGCACAACCTTTGAGTAAAATCACAAATAAACCGGTTATCAACGTTCCGGGTTGTCCTCCAAGCGAGAAAAATATCGTCGGTAACGTGTTGCATTACATTCTTTTCGGTACGCTTCCGGCATTGGATGCTTACAATCGTCCAAAATGGGCATACGGACTTAGAATCCACGATCTTTGCGAAAGACGCGGACACTTCGATGCGGGCGAATTCGTGCAAGAATTCGGCGATGCGGGCGCTAAAAAAGGTTTTTGTCTCTACAAAGTCGGCTGTAAAGGTCCTTATACGTTTAATAACTGCTCACGCGAACGCTTTAATCAACACACTTCATGGCCGGTCCAAGCGGGACACGGTTGTATCGGATGTTCCGAACCGGGTTTTTGGGATAACATGGGACCGTTTGAAGAGCCTTTGGGCGATAGACTTTACCATACCGTTTACGGTGAGGGTGCCGATAAAACAGCCGATAAAGTCGGTGTTGCGCTTCTAACGGTTACGGCGGTCGGTATTGCGGCTCACGCGGCTATTGCTGCGGTTAAGGGCAGTGGAAAAACTGAAGAATAAGAGAAGGATAAGTAAATGAGCAAAAGAATCGTAGTCGATCCAATTACCAGAATCGAAGGACACTTAAGGGTTGAAGTTATCGTTGACGATAACAATGTTGTCACGGAGGCTTACTCTTCCTCGACGCTTTGGAGAGGTATTGAAACTATCCTTAAAGGAAGAGATCCCAGAGATGCGGGTTTTATGACTCAAAGAATTTGCGGCGTTTGTACCTATTCGCATTATAAAGCGGGTATCGTCGCCGTTGAAGATGCTCTTGGTATCGAACCTCCGTTAAATGCTAAATTAACGCGTACGTTAATGAACTGTGCTCTTTTCTTGCACGATCACCCCGTCCATTTTTATCACCTTCACGGACTCGACTGGGTAGACGTCGTCTCCGCGCTTAAAGCGGATCCGCATAAAGCGGCGCAAGAAGCGTTTAAATATACCGATGCACCGCTCGCGTGCGGTGCCGACGACCTTGTCGTCGTACAAAAACGGGTTGCGGAATTTGTTAAAAAAGGTCACCTTGGACCGTTCGCTAACGCTTACTGGGGACACTCAACGTATAAATTAACGCCTGAGCAAAACCTGATTGCGGTCTCTCACTACCTCAAAGCTTTAGAAATGCAACGTATTGCGGCACAAATGATGGCGGTTTTCGGTGCAAAACAACCGCATCCTCAAAGTTTGACCGTCGGCGGTGTTACATGTATTATGGATCTTCAATCTCCGGCTCGTTTGGGCGAATTTATGACGAAATTCAAAGAATTGGCGGATTTCGTGAATCGTGCGTACTATCCGGACGTCGTTATGGCGGGCCTTGCTTATGCGGGTGAGCCGAGCGTCAATGCCGGTCTTGGCGTACCGAACCTCTTTACGTACAAAGAGTTCCAGCTTAACGCTAAAGAGTTCTTGTTTGAAAGCGGCGTGATGATGGGCGAAGACGTCATTAATCTCGTGAGCGGTAAACCGTTTAAAGTTCAAGAACTCGACGAAAGTAAAATTACCGAAGAAGCAACGCACTCTTGGTACAAAGACAATGCTGCGTACCATCCGTACGAAGGAAGACAAGAACCGAACTATACCGGTTTTAAAGATGCCGAGACGATTAACGATAAAGGCGTACTTGCTCCGACGAAAGTTATTGACGAAAAAGGCAAATATACATGGGTTAAAGCACCTCGCTACGACGGCAAACCGCTTCAAGTCGGACCTTTGGCAAATATTGTCGTTAACTATGCACTCGGTAACAAACGTGTTAAAACCGTTGTCGACAAATTCTTAAAAGATACGGGTCTTCCTATTACGGCGGTTGCGTCAACGCTCGGTCGTACGGCATGCCGTATGCTTGAAGCCAAAGTGATTGCGGATTACGGTTTGGAAGCGTTTAGCGCATTGATTCAAAACCTCAAAGTCGACGACTCGACGTACACGAGCTATAAAATCGATAAAAACAAAGAGTACAAAGGTCGCTATATCGGTAACGTACCAAGAGGCGTATTAAGCCACTGGGTTAAAATCAAAAACGGCGTGATCGAAAACTACCAAGCCGTTGTTCCAACGACGTGGAACGCCAGTCCAAAAGATGCCAAGGGCGTTAGAGGTTCGTATGAAGAATCCCTCATCGGACTTAAACTAGCAGACCTTTCTCAACCGCTCGAAATCGTAAGGATCATTCACTCTTACGACCCATGCCTTGCATGTGCGGTACATGTCATGGATAAAAAAGGCAACGAGATGAGCAGTTATAAGGTAAACGTCAGCGGCGCATCTTGCTAAGAAAAGGGAGTCTAAGATGAAAAGAAATTTAGAATTTGAGTTCTCGGCAGGGCTTCGTTGGACGCACTGGCTAAGAGCAATCGCTATCGCGGTATTAACCGTAACGGGTTTTTACTTGACGTATGTTTTCATTATTCCGGAAGCTTCGGATGAGCCGATTCTCTTTTTGAATGCCAAATTTAGAATGTGGCACGAGATCGCAGGCTTTTTGTTGATTGCCGTTACGCTTTTTAAACTCTACCTTTTCTTAATCGACAAGGTCAGTATGAAAGAGCGAATCGCATTTTTAGACTTTATCAGTCCGAAAATTTGGATTCAACAAATTAAATATTACCTTTTTATGGGAGAACATCCTCATTTAAGAGGCGTGTACAATCCTTTGCAATTCATTGCATACGTCGGTTTATACGCAATGGTTTTCGTGATCAGTTTAACGGGACTTATCCTGTACGTTCACATGTACCAAGGCGGCGGCATCGGTCTTTTCTTGTACGACTTTATGCGTCCGATTGAGGCGATGATGGGTGGTCTTGCGATGGTAAGAGAAATTCACCATATCGTTATGTGGGGTATTTTGATCTTCTTACCGATCCATATTTATATGGCTATCTTTAACTCGATTATGGGTAAAGAAGGCTCTATGGATGCCATTATCAGCGGTTACAAGTTTACAAAACACGATTCAAAACACTAAGCGAGTTTTGGCTTGAAAGTGTTGGTTTTAGGCATTGGCAACGTGATGTTCTCCGACGAAGGCGTCGGAGTGCATCTTTGCCGCCTTGTGGAACAAAAATATGCGTTTTCTTCTTCTGAGCATACCTTAGATTTTATCGACGGCGGTACGCTCGCACAAAGATTAATTCCCGTCATTGCCGAATACGATTATTTGATCGTCCTCGATTGCGTCGATGCCGACGACGGCGAGATCGGCGATGTTTACTTCTTCGACTTTGAAAGCGTTCCTAGCTCTATTACATGGCAAGGAAGCGCGCATGAAGTCGAAATGCTTCAAACTTTAACGATGATGGATATGGTCGGCGATAGACCGCCGACAAAAGTGATCGGCATCGTCCCCGAAGTCGTAGACGATACGACGCTTGCGATGACGCAAGCCGTTCTTAAAGGCAGCAGCGTCATGGAAAGCGTTTTACTCAAACATTTGGTCGAATTAGGTTTTACTTATGAACAAATTGCTACGCTTACGATACAAGAAGTCGCAAACGCATCTTGTTTGGAGGAGCGATGATTTTAGCATTTGAATTTGAATACGGTTCGAATAACGATATTTTAGAGAGATTGCTGTGTGAAATTGCAACGGATTTTGCGATTTTACATGCCATTCAACGCACACACAATACGATAACGCTGTTCGCGGAAGATAACGAAGAGCGTTTAGGTGCTTTTGCCGATACTTTAGCGGCAATGCTTCCCTTGTCGATTTTTTTCAAATCGACCAATGTCTTTGTCGCACCGAATAGACCTCAAGACGGCATTGTATGTACGTCTACCTCATGCGAAGATATTGTGTTTACTCCTAAACATTTGGCTTTCGTCGACGAAACGCTTTCGCCTTCTTTGAGAACCATTGGTTTTGACATGTACGAAAACGAAACGCTTATCGCCAAAGGCGTTACGCGTGACGAACGTGAGAGCCTTTACGAGAAAGTGGTCGAGACGCTTGTTCAAGGTCATTTCGTGAAGGTTTGTTATCGCAACGAAACGTATACGATCGCGCCGATCGAAGCGTACGAGACAGTTTCTCAAACGGGTGATGCGGAGGTGATCGCTACCGATTTATCGGCGTTGGAGCGTATGGTTGTTATCCGCGACAATGAAATTAAAGCCTTAGCGACGTTGGAACGTCCGGCGTTACGCTTAAAAGTCAATGCCGTATTTGCACAAAAAAGCTCTATTGCTTCACGTGTCTGGATACGTTTAGCGAACGATCTTTTTTTATACCAGCTTTCCAAAGCACTTCAAAAAAAAGGCGTAGCGTTTCTGGCTAAAACGACGAAACCTTGCGAGTCTGCTTCTTTTTCAGTCGTGATCGACGAAAATACGATAATCGATACGATGCGTATTTGCGTTTTTGAAAACGGTGAAATCGTCTTGTTAAAAGACGATACGGTTCCTATGCCCGAAGCATTACAAAAGATCGAAGAGCCTTCTCATCGCGCTTTTGCTTCGATCATGCATGAACATCGAATTTTTGAGAACGTGACGACGTGTTTTTACCTGAGTTGCACTCACGACGATCGCATTATGCAGTATTCTAAAGAACACGGTATGCTCAATCTGGTATCGTTTCCTTTGCCCGCAAGCTATCAAGCTTTGTTTGAGGAAATTGAACATACGAGCGCAAGTGCGAAGCGTTTGGTCGAAAACTATCGAACACACTTTCCGGACCTTTATGCCAAAGCATTGGCGACACCTATTCCTGCGAATTTACCGAAAAGTATTTTCTCGTTATGGAACATTGCTTCCATTCTTTTGGGATTGTGCGACGTATGGGAAGAGGGTGCGCAAAAATTGATTGAAAATGCCGAAGATTTCGGAGGTCAAAAAGGACCTCGCATCGATTATTATCTCCAAAAAGAAGATGCGTTAATCAGCGACTTTAATTACCTTCGTTTGATTCGTAGCGCGATGAGTTTTAAACTTGCGGGTACGGACGAGGTAACGCTTAGTTTCGGTTTTATGGAGAGTTTGGCGTATTTTATTAGCGATACCGCCGATGCACACAAAGAGAATATGGGATGCGAAAAAATCGCTTTGGGCGGCTTGATGTTCGGATTGAAACGTTTCAGTGAAATGGTCATTAAAAATATCAAACCTAACCATACGATTTGTATGAATCAAGAATTGCCGATTGATGGCTAAAGAGCGTATTTTTTACCGTATCGAAGGGATCGTTCAAGGGGTCGGTTTTCGACCTTTTGTTTACGTTTTAGCCCTTCGGTACGCTCTTAGCGGTGTCGTTTTCAACAATGCATCGGGTGTTTTCATCGAAGTTCAAGGAAACGAAGCAGCGTTGAAGGCTTTTGAAAAAGCACTTTTTGACGAATTGCCTCCGCTGGCACGTATCGATTTTTGGGAGAAAAAAAGAGTTGCGTTTCAGGCGGACGAAAGCACTTTCGTTATTGCTCCCAGCGATGCGAGTATGCAAAAATCGTCTTTAGTTCTGCCCGACATGAGCTTGTGCGAGGAGTGTTTGCGGGAGCTAAACGACCCGAACAACCGACGTCACGGCTATTTTTTTATCAACTGCACGCATTGCGGACCTCGTTATTCGATCATTCAAACCGTTCCTTACGATAGAGTCTCGACATCGATGGCTTCGTTTCAGATGTGCGAAGCATGCGAAAAAGAGTATCAAGACCCTACCGATAGGCGTTACCATGCCCAGCCGATCAGTTGTTCCAAATGCGGTCCTACGCTTACGTTGCGATCGATGCAAGGCGAAACGCTTGCGACGAACGAAGCCGCAATCGTGCGTTTGGCAGAACTGATTCATGCGGGTCATATCGTCGCAATGAAAGGTATGGGCGGCTTTCATCTAATCTGCGACGCAACCGACGATAACGTCGTTTTAAAACTCCGAGAGCGCAAACACCGTCCTTCAAAACCCTTTGCCGTGATGCTAAAAGACCTAGACGCCGTCAAAAACATATGCGTTATGCGTGAAGAAGAAGCCCAAGGTATTAGCTCGCAACTGCGCCCGATCGTGCTTTTAAAACGCAATGAAACCGCCTCGTCATTAAGCTTACATGTAGCGCCTTTTACCGATAGACTCGGCGTTTTTTTACCGTATACGCCTTTACATGTTATCTTATTTCAAAACTTACGCGTTCCGATTATTGCGACAAGCGCCAATCGTTCGGGCGAACCGATTATTAGTGATAGCGAAACCTTGGTTGAAAAACTCTCAAACGTCGTCGAATATTATCTGGATTATAACCGCGATATCGTGCATCGAAGCGACGATAGCGTCGTGCAGTTTATCGGTGATAAGATGCTTTTGATGCGTGCTTCACGAGGCATTGCGCCGCATAGTTTTCGCGTCGATTCAAGCGATCATCGTGCGATTTTAGCCGTTGGAGCGCACCAAAAAAACGCGATCGCTATTTATCTTAACCACCAGATTATTGTTTCGCCTTATATCGGCGATTTGGACAACGTGGCAAGCCATATGTTGTTTGAAGAGATGATTGCTTCGTTTGAGCGTTTTTACGGTTTTGTTCCCGAATTGATCGTGGGCGATTTACATCCGCAGTATCTCTCGACGCTTTGGGCGAAAAAACAACCCGTCGCCTTTTTGCAAGTGCAACATCACTACGCGCATGTTTTGTCGGTGATGTGCGAATACGGACTGAACGAAAAAGTCTTAGGTTTTGCATGGGACGGGACGGGATACGGAGACGACGGCGTCATTTGGGGAAGCGAATGCATGGTATGCGATAAGCAAGGCTATGAACGCGTCGCTTCGTTAGAGCCTTTTTTACTCTTGGGCGGTGATGCGAGCATTAAAGAGAGTAAACGTATCTTGGCGTCGATGTTGTGGCAAGCAATGGGCGATCGAGCCGATGAAGTGCTGCTTGAGTATTTTGACGAAGGTTCTCTCAAAACGCTCAAGCACGCCTATACTAAAAAGATCAACGCGCCGCTGTGTTCGTCGATGGGACGGCTTTTCGATGCGGTGGCGATCTTGTGCGGTATGCAAAGTGATGTCAGCTACGACGGTCAAAGCGGGCTTTGGTTGGAACGCCTTTATGACGAAACGATCGTAGAGCGCTACGACGTCACGATCGATGCTCAAACGATCCGTTTTTTACCGATGCTCGAAGCGATGCTTCACGAAAGCGAACCGCGTATGATTGCCTCTAAATTTATCAATACGTTGGTCGGCATTATAGATGAAATAATACAACGCTACCCCCTAAAAATCGTACTTTGCGGCGGTGTGTTTCAAAATCGCACATTGATGGAACAACTTGTTTTGCACATCTCAAAACCGCTTTATTTCCCGCAAAAGATCGCTATTAACGACGGCGGCATTTGCGTCGGTCAACTCTACAAAGCACTTCAGAGCTAGCATTAATATTTTTATTATGCAATAATTAAAGAATAATCTGATTAGAATCGTTATGAATGTTATTTTAAAGGATACACTATGGATAAAATTATTCGATTTAGCGTCTCTTTGCCGGAAAAGCTTTTAGAAGAGCTGGATAAAAAGGTGGACGTACAAGGGTATGCGTCTCGCAGTGAATTTACAAGAGATTTAATCCGAGAAAAAATCGTTAAAGACGATTGGCAAGACGACGGTAGCGACGTTATCGGCGTTTTAGCTATGATTTACACGCATCATCAAAACGAATTGGTCCAAAAAATTTTAGAGATTCAACACGACGCCAAAGTGCATATCATGTGCAATACGCACGTACATGTTACGCATGAAAACTGTTTAGAAACGGTTATGGTGACGGGAAAAGTCTCCGATATTAAAGATTTTGCGCAAAAAATCGCAGGATTGAAAGGCGTCAAATTCTGTAAACTCATCGAAGCATCGATTCCCGCTTCGTAAATCTTTGATCGTAAAGGGTAAACACGCCGTTTACCCTCTCTTCATACGCCTAATGCTACGCGATATTTTTTTAATACGGAATATGCCTGATGTCTCTAACAACGAACGATTCTCAAAAACTCTTAGTGTTAAATAAGCCAAAAGGCTATCTGGTCACGCGCTCTGACGATTTGGGGCGTAAAACCGTTTACGCACTTTTACCCGAGTGGGTATATACCGAGGGCTGGATGCCTATCGGTCGCTTAGACCTTGACTCCAAAGGATTGTTGCTTTTTACGACCGACGGGCAGATCGGCAACGCGCTTACCAAACCGGGGCATTGCATCAAAACGTATGAGATTTGGGTAAGAGGGCATGTCATGGACGAACACATTGCTCAAGCACTCAAGGGCGTGCAAAGCCCTGAGGGTTTACTCAAAGCACTCGAGGTCGAAAAAATCGGCACGGGCGGCGCGAAAACAAAACTTCGTGTCAAAATAGACGAAGGAAAAAACCGCCACATTCGCCGCCTTTTCGGAGCACTCAAAGACCCAAAATACGGCACGCCCTTAAAAGTTTTGGAACTCACGCGCACGCATATCGGCTTTTTTGAACTGGACGTTCCCCTCGGAAAATGGCGTTTCCTAAGCACGGAAGAAGAGAAGAAGCTTTTAAAGAAACTCAAGTAACATCAAAACGCAACCGTTTCGCTTTGAATACCGACATGTAAGATACAAACAAAGACAAGGGATAAAATGAAAAAAACAATGCTCCTCTTCCTCATAGGCTTAAACCTCTTCGCTGGCACGCCCGTGTGTGACTCGGGCAAAGTGGTTAAGCTCCTCAGTGATGACACTGTAGGCAGTCGTCATCAGCGTTTCATCGTCAAATTGGCATCGGGTAAAACGCTCTTAATCGCTCACAACATCGACATCGCGCCTAAAGTTACACCCTTGCAAGAGGGCGGAGTTGTGAATTTTTGCGGTGACTTGGAAACCAATGACAAAGGCGGCGTCGTCCACTGGACGCACCGTGACCCACACAATCGCCACAATGGCGGATTTTTGGAATATAATGGGAAGAGGTATGAGTAGAGGGGAAAGAGCATCGTATTGTTTTCTTCAAAATCATATGAAAGGTAGTTATGACAAATGAAATGTTAAACCAAATTCTTACTAATATTAATCAATTAGTGTATAAAAATGAAGATTATGCAATAAGAAGTATCGATAGTAATATCGATATAGTTAATATTAACGATAAAGAATGTATTGACCAAAATAGTTACGAATTCTATGATTTTATTTTAATTAAAAATCATGATATAAAATCAACTCTAAAATATGTTGGCATCATATTAGACATGATAACTGACTTACATTTTTATATATTGCCAAATTTCCGAGGAAAGGGTTATTTACAGGCATCTTTAAATACTTCTATTTTACCTTTTTTATCATTTTACGATGAAGATAGAAAGGTCCAAAGACTTTCTTTTAAAGAGAGTCAAATAAAAGAATATTTTATAAATCAATTCGGCTTTAAATCCATAGGAGATTATGAAGCAGAAAAAAATTTGGCTTCAGATGATGTAAAACTATATGATTGTGCAAATGAAAAAAAAATGAAATTATCGAATGAGCTAAAAAATGAAATGATGCAAAATTTGATTGATGCACTGTTGAAAATAAAGATTGATAAGACGGCAGTTGGATTATGCAAAAGGCGATACGTGTGACTGCGAAAAATTGTATTTAAATGAAGTCTTCGGTGAATTAAAAGATCACATATTTGATGACAAAAAAGTCAAAGAATAGAGAGGGCTTAGCTTAAACCCTTTTCATCGCCTCTTTATACACTTCCATCTCTTCACGTTTGCCGACGGTGACGACATAGATCACTAATTCATTCTCGATGATTTTATACACAATACGCACCTGTTTTTTCGCGACATACGTTTTATAGTAACCGCTCAAATCGAGGTTGTTTTTATTGCCAAGAGGTTGACCCAAGAGAGGTGAGTGTTGTAACTGCGTTAGTTTTTTGAATATCAACACAATCAAGGAGTGATCGAAGTTTTTTAAATCTTCTTCAACCAAAGGATGCGTTTTGATGGCATACATTTACAGCGACTTTGGATCGATATTGAACTTTTTGGCAAGCTCTTCAAAGGGCACATACGAAGACAAAGGAGTATTTTTGCGTGCTTGCACCGCTTCAAAAATCTCTTGATGTTCCATCGTTTCAAAAAGCTCTTCAAGCGATTTGAGGCGTTCGTATTCATCGGTGGAGATGACGACGGCTTCAAGTCTATTGTTTTTCAAAATCCCCACTTTTTCGCACGATTGCTCTTTGATGCCTTTAAGAATGGTCGCAATTTTTTTCGTAAAATCCGTAATTGATAAAAGCTCATTTGGAGCGTATTTGACTGTCATGGTATATCCTATGATTTATATGCAAATATTATAGTAAATTTACCAGTAAATTACAAGGATACTCTCAATCCACCAACACAATTCCCACCCCCTCAAGCAAACCAAGTGCTTCAAAACGGCTAAATATGGCGCCTTTGAGGTGGTTGGTACGAAGGTCGATGCGGGTGTTGATGGCGTCTGTGAAGTTGGCGTTTTCCAGATGAGTTTGGTGAAACAGCGCGCCTTTGAAGTCGGTTCCAGCGAAATTGGCGTGAGAGAGCAGGGCGGAGCGAAAGTCGACCTCTTTGGCGCGACATGCTTTCATGACAAGTCCTTCCATCAAAAGCCCAAAAAAGTTACTGTCATCCACAATGCATTCGTCAAATTTGAGCGGTGCAGGGTTTAGCAAGCTTTTCCAGTTTGCCATGCACCAGTCGATGCCGTTCATTTTACAGCTCATAAATGCCGTATTGGAGAGTTTGGTGTCGGTGAGTTTCATAACACTGAGGTTGCAGTTTTCAAAATGACAGTCGATGAAACGGCACGCGTAAAAGAACGTTTCACTAAAGTCGCACGAGAGAAAGGTGCACTCCTCAAATTCGGCTTTGTTGATACGCTTTGCGTGCAAATCAACCCCCTCAAAACGTTCGGCAAAACAGTCCAAATGATCGACGATAGCGATGTTAGGCATGCTCATTTCCTTTTACATGTAAAGCGACCCACGCCTTAGGTGTCATGGCAAACCACTTCTTAAATGCCCTTAAAAACGGGCTTGGCTCAGCATAGCCCAAGTATGTCGCAATGGTCGCGATGCCCAGACCTTTTTGCAGATAATGCGCCGCTAACTTTTGACGCACCTCGCCTAAAAGTTCGACAAAACTGCTGTTTTCCTCTTTGAGTTTTTTTTGAAGCGTTCGCGGATGCAAACCCACCTTTTGCGCAACGCTCTCAAGCGAGACATCAAGCTCACCCGTAGCGATGAGGATGTAGCCTAAAACTTGCTCTTTGAGGCTTCCATGCACACTCATGCCCAAGCTCTGTTCCGCCTCTTTTTCAAAGACACGAAGCAGGTAAGGATTGTCGTAGCTGGTTTTCATTGAGAGTTGCGTCTTGTCAAAGAAGAGGGCGTTTTCCACCTCATCAAAAACGATGTTCTGCCCAAAAACGTTCTGGTACGCTTTTACATGTAAAGGTTTGGCATGCCTAAATGTCGTGCGTATGGGGAAGATGGGTTTGGGGATGATTTTGTTGATGAGATGAAGCATCGCACTAAGGTGAATCTCCGCGCTGTACTTTTCAAGGTGATACATCTCGCCCTCTTTGTGAATGAGCAGGGTCAGTTTGTAAACGCCATCGTCTTTTGTAAAAATGGGCTTAAGCGTTTTACCAACAAGCGGATAGTAGCGGCACAGCTTCACGATGGCGTCTTCCACGTTGCTTGAATGTAAGAGCAAATAGCCTAAAATGCCCAGATTGTTGGGTGTGACAGACTCAGCAAAGGTAAATAACACCCCCGCATCGCCTGTGCGAGTGACTGCTTCATCGATGAGATCGTGCACGTATGTAGCATTGATTTTTGCACCTTTTACATGTAAATCTTTGAGCACTATTCCACGCTCTTTGAGAAAGGGTGTTGCATCAAAGGCATACTGCTTGGTTAAAAACGAGAGAATGAACAAAAAAGCTTCCACAGGTGCTTGCTTCAAATCTTCCGGTCGCAAAATGTCATCCTTAGAGTCGTAAAATGTCACTTAAATTTTTAAAGCAGATTATATACTAAGGGCTCTAAATCTTGCTTAAGGACTTCAAATGAACGCTTACAGTCTCGTTCTTGCAGTGCACGTTATCTCCGTTGCGACATGGATGATCATGCTGGTGTATCTGCCCAAACTTTTCGTCTATCATATCAATGCACCCCAAAATGCTCATGCGACTATCGCGCTTCAAGAGAGCAGTCTCTTTAAAGTCGGTACGGTTGCGATGCTTTTCTCAATCAAATTCGGGGCAATTTTACTCTACCTCAATCCGCATCTGCTTCAAAGCGGAGGGTGGTTGCATCTTAAACTTACATTGGTTACGGGTATGGTAGTCTATCACCTTACATGTAAAACGTTTATACGCCGATTTGCGCAAGAGAGCATTCCTCAAAACGTGCGCTTTTTCAAGCTTTTTCGCGTGATACCGGAGATCACTACGGCGGTTATTATCCTGCTTAGCATCGTTAAACCGTTTTAGTTTCTTTTCTTCATTTTTAAGTCGTCTCAGGTTATGATTGGACGAGCAAACGCGCAAGGAGAAGCAATGGAAAAAATCGGCGACGCGATATTGACGCTACTGGGTACATTGGAAGAGATCTTAAAAAAGGCGGACATCAACACGGTTGCGACCAAAACCAACGCACAGCATCGTACGATCAAGCAAATTGTCGGGCATCTGTGCGATTCGGCGTCGAACAATACCCATCGCATCGTTCATTTACAGTATCAAAGCAGTCCGTTGATCTTTCCCGATTATGCCAATCTCGGTAAAAACGACTTATGGATCAAACTTCAAGCCTACAATGCCTACGATTGGGAAGATTTGCAAGCATTACTGAAAGCGACCGCTAAACACGTTGTCCATGTCATTAAAAACGTCGATGAAACAAAGCTCCAAAACGAGTGGATTAGCGCATTGAACGAGCGAATTTCTTTAGAAGCGATGATCGTTGATTTTCCAAGACATTTCAAACTCCATCTTGACGAAATCGTCGCATTGTTAAAAGATTAAAGAAGCAGCGATGCCGAACATTTTAGAAATATCGCAATTGGGTTCTTCCGTCATTCGCATGCATGCCAAAGAAATACGCGACATCCGCGCACCTGAAATTCAAATGCTGATCGACGCTATGATCGCGACATGTCAAGAGTCTAAAGGTGCGGGAATCGCAGCACCCCAAGTCGGACATTCGCTTTGTGTGCTGATTATGGCTTCTGCTCCCAATAAACGCTATCCCAACGCTCCGTTGATGGAGCCGACCGCGCTAATCAATCCGCGCATTCTTGCATTCTCCGAGGAAAAAGAGAAAGATTGGGAAGGGTGTTTGAGCATTCCGGGAATTCGCGCGCGCGTGCCGAGACACGCTCATGTCGAAGTCGCGTACATCGATAGGGAAGGCAAAGCGCAACACGCTTTTTTTGACGGATTTTTGGCGCGTCTCTTTCAACACGAGTTTGACCACCTCATCGGCAAAGTCTTTATCGACCGCGTCGACTCGATCGAAGACATCATCACCGAAAAAGAGTATCAACGTCTCCTTAACATGTAAAAACTTTTTTTACATGTAAGCTTTTTCATTGCCCGATCTCTTGACATTTAAAAATCAAAAATGTACCATTTCACAAAATAAATGACTGACGGTCATTCATTAAAGAGGTGACATGGCACGCATTATCGACAAGGAAGAAAAACGTTTAGAAATAGCCCGAGCGGCCATACCGCTGTTTGCCGCTAAAAATATCTCTCAAATCAGCATCGACGAAATTGCTAAAAACGCCGGTGTTGCCAAAGGGACGATCTACCTCTATTTTAAAAATAAAGAGGAGATCATCTTTACGATTTGGGATATGCTCTCACGCAATCATGAAGAAGCGTATGCCAAACGAGCCATGCATGTAACGAGTGCAAAAGCGAAGATTTTGGAGTATTTTAATTTCAACGAATGCGGACTCGAATACGACAAAGAGCAGATGATTACGCTTTATCAACACTCGCTCAGCGCTATGCTGATCGATACGACGGGACTTTACACGGCTTATTTTGATAGGTTTATCCGACAAGATTACGATCTCATCTCCGCTTGTTTGAAAGAAGGCGTACAATCGGGCGAATTTGAAATCGACGACGTGGAACTCCTGACCTATACGATCATCATGTTGCTCAAAGGAATGCTCGTGCGCGCAAAAGCCGGCAATATGCACTTTGATGAAGCGCAACAAACCCTCTCAAAACATATCTCTAACCTTTTGCAACAGTATATAAGGAAATCACGATGAAAAGACAGATACTTTTACCTTTTCTTTTCCCGCTTTTGACGATGGCGGGAAATTTGCCCGAACTCTTAAACTTAGCGGAGCAAAACAAGCTTGTCGAGTCGTCTCGCTATAGCGTCGAGTCCGCGCAAGAAAAGGAGTATGCCCTCAAAAGTTCATACTTACCGAGCCTCTCTTTAGGCGCCAATCAAACATTCAATCAGGTCGAAAGCGTTCTTTCCCCCGATAAAAGTCGAACGGGTTCGGCAACGCTTTCGTTTGTGATCTACGACGGCGGAAAACGCGGGGCATTGTTCGATCAGCAAGAAGCTTTAGTACGCTCCGCCACGTTTTCGCTCGCTTCCACACAAAACAACGTCTCCTTAAACGTCGTTTATTATTATTACAACTATCTTAGCACCTTAGCGAGCAAAGAAGCTACCTTACAAAAAAAAGAGCAACTCGAAGCCGAGCGTTACCGTCTTGAAAAATTTCTCTCCGTCGGAACGACGACCGAAGACGAACTCCAAAAAATCGTCTCCAATATCGAACAAACTAACGTCGATCTTTTAAGCTTGGACAATACGCTCAATAATATTTCCAACGCGTTAGAGTACCTCACGGGAACGCGCGTATCGGTTGAAAAAGGCTCAATTTTACGGCTCGAAAACACGTCTGAAAACGCAAGCGAGCGTTTCGATATTTTAGCGATGGAACAAAACGTCCAAAGTGCCAAATCCGAAGCGGACGTTGCCAAAGCCGGATACTTACCGACGATCAAACTCCAAGATACGTATTCTCGCTACAAATACGATTACGAAAATCCTAACTTTGCGGCGCAAAACGACGGCGATCATCAAAATACGATTATGTTGGCTTTGGAATGGAAAGTCTTTGATTTCGGTTCTACCGCAGCGACCGGCGAAGCGGCACGTAAAAATTATCTTGCTAAAAGCAGCGAACTTTCTTACGAGAAAAGCAAAGCCAAAGCTTCGTTAAAAAGTGCTCAAAACAGTTACCAAACCGCTCTTGCCAAGATTGAAGCCGCTCGAGCCAAACTCACCGCTTCTTCGATGACCTATGAACTCGTGAAAAAGAAATACCAGCAAGGTATCGTCAATAACGTCAGCTATCTCGACGCGCTGAGCGATAAATACAATGCAACATCCCAATTACAAACCGCTCTCAATGAAGTAGAGTACCAAAAAGCCGTCCTTTTATATGAAATGGGGCGAGAAATAAAAGGAGCTATCCAATGAAAAAACTTTTGATCACCCTATGTTTGCTACTCAACGCCCTTTACGCCGAAGATATTTACGCGACCTTTGACGTGTTGAGCGACCAGACATCCGATTTGGGCGTTTCGGTTTCCGGCGTCGTCGGCACATTATACGTGAACGTCGGCACGTACGCCAAAAAAGGCGATCTTTTACTCGCACTTCAAAATAGCGAAGAAAAACAGGCGGTAGAGAGTGCGCGCATCGCGATGCAAAGTGCTCAAAAAAGTGCCGAACACGCTCAAAAAACATACGAGCGTTATGCGGCGATTGCCGATGTGATCGACAAAGAGAAGATGGACAATTACCGCTATGAAAAAGACGTTGCGGCACTCTCCTACCAAAATGCGCGAACGACGCTTGCGATGAAAGAAGCGGCTTTTGCTAAAACCGAACTTCGCGCACCCTACGATTTGGTCATCACGAAAAAACAAACGGAGCTAGGCAGTATCGTTTTTGGAGGTCAAACGACGCTTTTGAGTGCCATGAACCCTCATATGATCAAGCTTGTGTTGAAATTTGACGAGAAGTATTGGCAAAAAGTGAAAATCGGACAAAGATTTACCTACAAAGTCGACGGAAGCGATAAAACGTACGAGGGAACGATCGCAAAGCTTTATCCTTCCGTTTTAAGTGCGACGCGTGAAATGCAAGCCGAAGTCAAAGCGGCGGATTTGATGCCCGGACTCTTCGGTAACGGCATGATTAAAGCGGAATAGTCTTATGTATAAACTATCCATTAATCGCCCCATAACAACACTTATGGGTGTTTTAACGTTCATCGTTTTCGGACTGATGTCGTACAATACGATGCCGATCAACCTTTTCCCCAACGTCGACTTTCCCGTCGTGACGATTCAAACGACTTACAACGGTGCCGATCCGTCCACGGTGGAAACGAAAGTTACCGATAAAATCGAAGAAGCGGTTTCGGGCGTCGACGGTATTGATAAATTGATGTCGACCAGTTACGAAGGATTTAGCGTTGTGACCGTTCAATTTGAACTCACGAAAAATCTTGACGTTGCGACCAACGACGTACGTGACAAAATCGGTGCTTTAAATCTACCGATCGAAGTCGATAAACCCGTCGTGAAAAAACTAGGTGCAAGCGGCGCGGTCGTGAGCCTTTTTATTGCCGATAAAGGCGATAACTCCAAAGCCTTGATGCGCTTAGCCGACGAAAAGCTCAAAGCCCAACTGCAACGCATTAAAGGCGTAGGCGAGGTCAATATCGTCGGTTACCAAGATCGGGAAATCCGCATCTTTATCGATCCGTTTTTATTGGCAAAGTATGCGCTTTCTTCCTCCGACGTCAGTGCGATTATCGCGAAGCAAAATATTAAGCAAGGTACCGGCAAGATGGTCGATCAAACGCAAGAGATCATCCTCAAAGCCGAAGGCGACGCACAAAATTTCGACGAAATAGGAGAGATCCTCGTCAAACCGGGCGTGCGGCTTAAAGACGTTGCGACGATTCAAGACGGGCTCAGCGATGCAAAAAGCTACTCATCGTACAACGGCCAACGCGGCGTCACGCTTGAAGTGAAAAAGATTGCGGGCGAAAACTCGTTGACGATTATTAACGGCGTCAAAAAAGCTTTACCACACCTTCAGCATTTAGCCGGCGATCAATTTGAAATTAAAGTGCTTCAAGATCAATCCGAAAAGATTATGATCAATATTAACAACGTGCGTTTCGACCTGATTTTCGGTGCGTTTTTATCGATTATCATCGTGTTTGCTTTTTTACGCAACGTGACGGCGACCGTCGTTTCGGCACTTGCTATTCCGACTTCGGTCATCGGAACGTTTGCCATTATTCATGCCTTAGGCTATGACCTTAACCGCCTAACGTTGATCGGTTTGACGCTTGCCATCGGTATTTTTATCGACGATGCCATCGTTGTGATCGAAAATATTATGAAAAAAATGGAAGAGGGCATGGAGCCTTTTCGCGCCTCGTTTGAGGGCATTAAAGAGGTGGCATTTTCGATCTTGGCGATTTCGTCCGTGTTACTTGCCGTTTTTATTCCGGTGGCGTTTATGGACGGCATCGTGGGAATGTTCTTTAACTCGTTTGCAATGACGGTAGCTGCGGGTATCGTCATCTCGTATCTGGTAGCGGTCATGTTTATTCCCAGTGTCGGTGCTAGAGTTTTGAGTGCCAAAGAGAGTAAATTTTACTATGCGACCGAGCCGATTTTAAAAGCCGTCGATCAAGCGTACGTCAAAATCTTAAAACCGATTTTACGCTTTAAAACGTTGACGATTATTGCTACCGTCGGCGTCCTCATTTTTTCGACGACGTTGAAAGTGGGTATGAGCTTTTTGCCGATGCAAGACAACAGCGAGTTTCAAGTCGTCATTAAAGCACCCGTGGGGATTAATCTGGAAACGATGAAAGCGAAAATCGCTCCGATCGATGCTTTGCTAAAAGAGG
Organism: Sulfurospirillum sp. MES; assembly: GCF_000789415.1. NCBI lineage: Bacteria > Pseudomonadati > Campylobacterota > Epsilonproteobacteria > Campylobacterales > Sulfurospirillaceae > Sulfurospirillum > Sulfurospirillum sp. MES. Next base: position 80,877 of record NZ_JSEC01000005.1, read on the forward strand.
ATCATGACATTGTTTATTCGATCTCTTCGATCGGCTATAACTCCGCAAAAGAGATTCACAAAGCTAAATTCTATGCCAAATTAAAACCCGTTGCCGAACGTACGCGAACGCAAGAACAGATTATTCAGTTCTATCGCGATAAGCTAAAAACGTATCAAGATTTTACGATTTTAGTGGAAAAAGTCGATGATTTCGACACGGGCGGAACAACGGCACCCGTACAAGTCGTCATTACCGGAGATAGCCTCGAAGAGCTCGATAGTGCTTCGCGTAAGCTGATGGACGTTTTAAAGCAGACCCAAGGTATCGTCGATATCGACCGCGATTTTGAGGACGGAAAACCTGAAGTTAAAGTCTCTATTTTACGTGAAAATGCCCAACGTGTCGGCGTTAGCGTTAAAGAGATCGCTTCGGTGTTGGCATCGGCGTATTCAAGCGACAGTGCCGTTTCCTACTTTGAAGACAACGGCCGACAATTTGATATTACGGTGCGCTATAACGACGATTATCGTAAATCTTTGGAAGATCTGAAAAAGCTCAAAGTACGCAATGCGGAAGGCAATTTCGTGGCACTTGAGGGACTTTTAAGCTTGGAAGAGGGAACGGGTAACGCATCGATCAACCGATTTGATCGTGAAAGAAAAGTGCTTGTCACCGCCAATATTTTTAACACGTCGTTGGATAAGATCGTGACCGTGATTAACGAAAAGATGCCTTCTATTTTACCAAAAGGGTACAGTTACCGTTATACCGGCGACGTTGAAAATATGGAAGATACCAATAAGGCTTTCGGTGCGGCGGTGTTACTTGCCGTGATCTTGATTTACCTTATTTTGGCGGCATTGTACGAATCCGTCGTTCAACCGTTTATCATTATGATTTCGATGCCGCTCTCTTTTACGGGCGTTATGATTGCGTTGTATCTCAGCGGTAATGCCTTTAGTTTGTTCGTTATGATCGGTATTATCTTGCTGTTGGGTATGGTCGGTAAAAACGCCATTTTGGTCGTCGACTTTGCGAACCGCGCGATCAAAGAGGGAAAAAGCATCGACGATGCACTTTTGGAAGCGGGAGAAAAACGTTTACGTCCGATTTTAATGACCACGTTTGCAATGATCGGAGCGATGGCTCCTTTAGCGTTTGGACACGGAGCGGGACACGAATCCAACTCTCCGATGGCATTGGCGATTATCGGCGGACTTTTAAGTTCAACCGTTTTGACGCTTTTGGTCGTACCGGCAATTTATAAATTTATGTATCCGCTCGATGCATGGTTGAGGAAATGGTACGAAAAAGGTATTGTTGAATAATAATCCAGCAGGAAAAGCGGCGAAAATGCTTGGGCGTTTGTAAACGTCAAAACCCTTACATGTAAAGGGAAAACCTTTACATGTAAGAACTTATTGATTGCGTTTTCTATCTTTTTTCGCTTGTTTGGCTTTGGCTTTCGCCTTGGCTTTTTGCGCGTCGCTCGGTTTTGCCTTATCGGAGTTGACCGCACCGACGTTTTCTTGTTTTTTTTCATACGGAACCGTATGCTTTTGTTGCGTCGCAAGTCCCGCTAGCTTATAACCTTTTTCCATTTTAACGCTGTTATTGAGCAATCCGCCCATTTTTTTCTCCTTCATATTTTACCCATCGGGCGATTTGAGCAATATCCTCAGGCGTGGTTTGACAACACCCTCCGATAATGTTTGCTCCTTTTTGATACCAAGTATACGCCATTTTAGCATGCATTCCGCTTTGAGAGACGCCGTCCCACGTTTTGCTAAGCGCATTATACGTCGCTCCGCCGTTGGGATAGACGATAATCGGCTTTTGGGTAACGGCGCGTATTTGCTCGATCAACGCTTCAATGTACTGCGGCGCGGTACAATTAATGCCGATAGCAACGATATTCTCGCACGTATCTAAAACCTTGGCACACTCTTGAATCGATTCGCCGCTGTTTATGTGCTTGCCGTCTTTGGCACTAAAGCTTATCCATGCGTAGACGTTTGGGCGGTTTTTGAGCAAAGAAGCGAGTGCTTTAGCTTCCAAAAGGCAGGGAATCGTCTCACACGCCAGCAAATCGGGTTTGGCTTCAATGAGTGCTTCCAAACGATCGGCATGAAACGCTTCCAACATTTCTTGGCTTAAACCGTAGTTGCCGCAAAACTCCGAACCGTCCGCCAAATACGCCCCGTATGGTCCAACCGACGCGGCGACCAAAGGTTTGAGACGGTCTTTTCGATTGGCTTCATCTGCCCAAAACGATGCTACCGTCTCTTGCGCGATACGCACCGAGGATTGTATCAGTTTTTTCGCTTCTTCACGGCTCACGCCGCGCTTCATAAAACCCTCAAACGTGGCTTGATAGCTGGCACTCGTCACGCAATCGGCTCCCGCTTTGAGGTAATCTTCGTGTACTTTCGCGACGGCACGCGGATTGTGCATCAAAAACGTTGCCGACCATAACGGATCGTTGATGTCATAGCCTTGACGTTCCAACTCCGTCCCGAACGCTCCGTCTAAAATCAACACGTTTTGCTTTTTTAAAAAAGGTTCTATCGGATTCATGCGTTTTTGCCTCGATAATTTTTCGTGCATTATACCCTGAGTTTCTTTTTAGCTACAATATGCACGAAGTTTTTTACCTATCAAAAGGAACGTCGTGAACGAGAACAACCTTGTGAGCATTCAACAATATGCCGTTAAACATAAAATGAGCACGTTTGCCGTAATCAAACAAATCAACGCAGGTCACGTGAAAACCGTTAAAAAAGACGATCAAGACTATATCCTTGATGAAAGTATTCCTCAAACGCCGCCTAGTGCTTCATTGCCACAACCTGTCAAAAAGGTAGAAGAGGAGGGAAAAACAGACGTCGATTACGAAGCAAAGTTTCATGAACTTCTTTCCAAATACATCGACCTTCAAGAAAAATACACCCGCCTTATCGAGGAAAAATACGATACGAAGAAATGAATGTGACCACGGTACGCTCTACTTACTCGATAAAATCGTTCCTTACGGCGTGCCGCTCAAGCCATGCGAGCTGCGCTTTAAAACGTACATGTAAGAAACGAGGGCAGAGCGTCTCAACCCTCGTTTTGGCTTAATCGCGATGCAAAATATCGAGCGTTTTTTCGTAAACACCGAGCTTTTGAAGCTCTTCGCCTAGCGTTTGCGTTAAGGTTGCTTGGGATTTTAACTCATTGGAAATCGTATGGCTTTGTTCGGCAAGTTTTTCCATATTGGACGAAAGCGTGCTGCTCTTAGACGAAACATCCATCAATCCGCTGCTCACGCCGCCCATTGTTTTACTGATATTTTCGACCGCTTGAATAATCGTACTGACCGAAGCATTCGTCTCAGAGAGGCTTTTTTGCGTGCGTTCCGCCAGCTTTCTGACTTCATCGGCAACGACGGCAAAACCGCGACCGTGTTCACCCGCACGTGCGGCTTCGATGGCGGCATTGAGCGCAAGCAAATTGGTTTGATCGGCAATATCGGAAATAACGCTTAAAACGACGCGAATATCGCGTACATTGTTGGTTAAATTTTCAATATCGATCACAAGATTGGCGTTATCGACGCTTCCTTTTTCCATACTCGAGGCAAAAAGTCCAAACTCTTGTTCGACATGCCCAAGATTGTCTTCGATCGTATTGATAGAGCCTACCGCTTGGCTGAGAACGTTGCCGATATTTTGAAGTACGGGCATACTGTGCTTCATCTGATCCAACATCGCTTTATAAATGGCTTGAATCATCGTTTGGCGATTAATTTTTCGCTGCAAAAAGTAGCTTTTAAATCCGGCGTATTTTTGCACAAAATTTTCGACGTAGTCGTCTTCAAAAACGCTTTGGTCGAGAGCATAAAAGAAAATAGCACTTAAAGTTTGGTTGATATTGACGCCCAAAAGTTCTCCGAACGTCGAAAATCCGGCGACTGGAACCTCTTTGAAAATGGAAAGACGATGAATTTCCGAGGCATTGCATAAACGCCTTAGGATGCAGTCGTTAAAAATCGCCCCGATAGGTTTTGGTTTGTTGCGGCTAAATTGCGCATAGTCTTGTTGCGTCGTCTGCACAAAATCCGTCTTTTCCAACAACAAAAGCTCTTCTCCCGCTTCGATGTCGCAATAAAAATGTATCGTATCGTTGATCGTATCGATGGAAGCGACGGAACGAATATAAATTTCGCCGTTAATTTCGATACCGAAAGTGTAATTGGCAAGTTTAGCGTTCAAAGCATCGACAGAGCATTTAAAATGGTCGCTTAAAGCGGCAACGACGCCGATTCCCGTATGGTTGCGGCGGTCTAAAAAAGTATGAACCGAGCGCGTAAGCGGATTTGCGGATAAAACGCTAAACGAAGTGGACGTTTTTCTAAAATTTTGGCTTTTAAAAACACCGAAACGAAACTGCGGCGATAATTTGATAAAAGTAACGACGGCATGGTGGCGCAAAGTTCGCGTTCCATCATATATGTAGGTATTTTGAAAGTCGAGTTTTCCACCGGCACTCCCTCCGATGAGAAGACAGGGAAACTTACCGACATTGTAAACGGCCTCCATAAAAAAACTTTCACTGGCACTCAATCCGTCGATCAAAGTGTAACCGATAGTATCATCAAAACGCATTTTAAAAGGAATACGAATTTTTTTAATCTCTTCTTCGATACTTTTAATGCGCTCAAGCGTTGATTTTTTACTCGTCCCTATATCTTCGCTTTTTAAGGCAATCGAGGCGACAAAGACATCGCTGACCATTTGCTCCGAAAAAAGCATCAAAACGATATTGTCTCCTTCTCCGGCATTTGCAGAAGAGTACAACGAAGAAGCAGCGGCATTTTGATGAAGCGCGCAACTGCACAATTCTCCTGCCGTCGTGGAAAGTATTAAGGTCGTATTAGGAGGAAGCGTCGCTTTGAGCTTCGAAGCGATCGTATTAAAGTCTAGTGCCGGCGATACAAAGCCTAAAGCCACCTTCGGAACAAACGAGAGTGCATTTAAAGTGCTCGTAATCTCGTTTTCGTGAAAATTGAGCGTAACAAGAGAATCTAAAAGTGCGGAGGGCATTTTTTGAGACGTTATTTCGGCCGATGAATGTAAAAAACTAAACATGTAAGACTTGCTCCTTTTGTTAACAACGATAGACCGTATACCAATAGTAACGCTAAGTATCTTAAAAATAATCTAAAGCGTTCTGAAGATATATTACATCATATTCGTAGCACGAGAATAGCTTAGTTTGGTGACATACGACTTCTAGATAGCAGTCATTTTTTCACAAAAAGTAAATGCCGTTAACTTTACGTGTCGTAAATTTTTTTTTGGATATAATAGAAATCATATCAAGCGTCTCAATAGAGCCAACGCATGGTAAAAGCCTTACATGTACATTATTACAGTCGCTTTGTAAGGGCGCGTGATAGGACACGGCAAAGTAAAACGTACGGAGTGAAAATGTTATGAAAATGGTGATATGGGTTTTGGTCTCGATTTTTTGTTTGTGCGGTTGTTCTTCTCATCCCGCCGATCCGAGGATTACGATGCAAGCACCTGCGTACGTCGACGAATTGCCATCGCGCGTCAATGAAAATATGGGTTCAAATCCGGGAAGTCTTTTCGGTCAAGGGGAAAATCCTCTCTTTTCCGATCGAAAAGCAATGAACGTTAACGACGTCGTAACGGTAACGATTACGGAAAAAACGGCTCAAACTTCTACCGGGAAAAAAGCATTAACCAAGGAAGGATCGGATGCTTTAAATGCCGGTATTACGACGGCTGCCGGAGGCGGAGTGATGGGAAGCGTATCGAATCAAGTGAATAAATTGGGTAATATCGGTTTTACGGCCGGATCCAATAATTCGTTTACGGGAACGGGAAGCTCAACGCGCAACGAAAGTTTTGCTACGACGATTTCCGCACGTATCATTAAAGTGTTAAATAACGGGAACTACTTTATCGAAGGAAGTAGAGAACTGCTTTTAAACGGAGAAAAGCAGATTATTCAAGTCAGCGGCGTCATTCGACCGTATGACATCGATCAATACAATAATATTGATTCAAAATACATTGCCGATGCCAAAATACTCTACAAAACGGAAGGGGATATCGATCAAACGACGACCAAGCCGTGGGGTAGTAAATTTATGGAAACTATTTGGCCATTTTAAAAGAAGGATTATCATTGCAAGAAACGATTGCACCGAAATTTGCGGAAAAAGAGAAAATTTTTAAAGCAAAAGACATTATTGTTGCACTGAAGTATTTCGGTGCTAGTTTTGATAAAGTCAAAACCAATAACCCCGAACGTGCTCGCGCGCTTGTTTTAGGCTATAAGGCTTGGCGATTGGGGCTTAACGAAGCGCATTTACGCTCATGCATCGATCATAAGGTCGATGATAAAGAAATTTTAAACGTGCTAGGTTATAAAGAAAAGAAGAGTATTCGCAGTTGGAGCATTTCGACTAAAATCAAAGAAGCCGATTATAAAATCAAAATCGAAAGGCTATGGTGTAAAAAGCTAGGTGCATTGTGCCTTATTGCGCACTTGACGCAAAAAGAGTTGATTGATCTGGCACAAGAGAAATTTTCAGATACGCTCGAATGCGCTATTCCCAAAGAGTTCTAAGACGTAAACTTCACAAAGCTTTTGCTTTGTGAAGTCTCTTAATTCATTTTAACCGCTTTTGCCATATCCCACATCGGCATAAAAATACCTAATGCCATCAAAAGAACCATTCCCGCAATAAATCCCAACAAAATAGGCTCAATATAACTTGCGATATTGTCGATAATTTGATTAAAGCGCGATTTTAAATACAAGGTCACTTTTTCTAACATTTTATCCAACGTACCGCTTTGTTCACCCGCTTGAATCATCTGAACGAGCATCCCCTCAAAAAGAGCCGTATCTCGAAAAGCTTCGGTAAGCGATATACCGCGCTGTACCGAAACTTTAACGGCGGAAAGCCTTTTTTTAAGATGCGTATTGTCGAGTGTAAGTAATGAAGTGTCCAATGCATCGGCGATAGGAATACCCGCACGAATCAGCTCGGTAAAGACAAGGCAAAAACGGCTCAAAGTTGCATAAAAGATAATGTCGCCGATCAAGTAAGTCTTTAAAATATACCTGTCAAATCCTTTTTTAAACTCTTCGTTATTGTTTAAAAGGTATTTGAATAAAATAATCGTGCCGATAATACCGGCTAAAAGGTATAAACCGTATTGGTTAATCATCTGTTCCATAAAGAGTAAAATCTTGGTCGGAAGAGGGAGCTCTGCTTTGAGCTTGGAAAAAATATCTTTAAATTTTGGAACGACGTAAACCATCAAAATCGTAAAGGCGATCGCGATGGCTACCACGACCGTAATAGGATAACGCATGGCTTTTTTAAATTTTTGCCTGTTTTCTTCGATTTCCTCTAAAATATCGGCAAGCTTTGCTAAAGACTCCGCCATATTACCGGTACTTTCACCTAATTCCACCAATGCAATCGTTACGTCTCCGACGGTTTCACGATAGGGCATTAATGCCTGCGTTAAGCTCAAACCGGAGTTAAGATCGTCGTTAACGCTTGAAAAAATCTCTTTTAACGTTTTATCGACCGTTGCCGCCTCAACTTCTTTGACGCTGTCGTGAATTGAAATTCCGGCATTCGTCATAACGCTTAATTGGCGTATCGCGGCAATTAAACTTGTCATTTTGACTTTTTTACGTAAGATCGTATTTAAAAATTGATCTTTAAAGGCACTTAACTGATCTTCTAACGGTGCGGAAGTCTCTTTGACATTGACGATAATGCCCGGAATTTTTATCTTGGCGATCGCAATGGCATCGTGTTTATTGGGAGACTTAATAATCGTTTTACTTTTTTTACCTTTAGAAAGGTAATTCACTTCGAAATATTTCATCCTTTTGCCACCCTTGCAATTTCGTCAAATGTGGTTACGCCGTTTGCCGCACGTATAATACCGTCTTGGTACATGTCGATAAAACCTTCTTTGAGTGCCTGTTCTTTTATTTCACTTTTGCTAGCACCTTGCGCAATCATGCTTGAAATTTTTTCACTAATAACGAGAATCTCCGAGATCATTTCCCTTCCAAGGTATCCCGTCTGGGCACATTTTTCGCAACCGTTATTTTTATAAAATTGATACGTTGGCGGTAACATGTCGTGAATCTCATCGTGCGCCGTCTTGGGTAGCGTGTATTTGCTTTTACAATAAGGACAAAGTTTTCGTATGAGTCTTTGAGCTTCGATAGCAATCAAAGAACCGCTAATTAAATAGGGCTCAATGCCCATATCGACGACCCTTGTAACGGCACTGATTGCATCGTTCGTGTGGAGTGTCGAAAACACAAGGTGTCCTGTTAATGCAGCTTGAACGGCAATCCGAAGCGTTTCGGTATCGCGGACTTCACCGATCATAATAATATCGGGATCTTGCCTCAAAATAGAACGCAAGGCCGAGGCAAACGTGAGATTAGCTTTTTCGTTCACCTGTACTTGTTGTGTTAAATTGAGTTGGTATTCCACCGGATCTTCTACGGTAATAATTTTGGTTTGTACGCTTTTAATCGCATTAAGTGCCGCATATAGTGTTGTTGTTTTACCGCTTCCCGTAGGTCCCGTAACAAAAATAATGCCGTAAGGCGAGCGCATCGATTGTGAAAACTTGGCATAATTTTTCGGATGCATTCCCAAATCTTCAATTTTTATCATCACTTTGGATTTGTCTAGAATACGAATAACGATAGACTCACCGTTAATGGTCGGAAGTGCCGAAATCCTAAAATCATACTCTCTTCCTAAAATGGTTGCCGAAAAACGTCCGTCTTGAGGTTTTCTTTTTTCCGCAATATCCATATTAGAAAGGAGTTTCATACGAGATGCTAAGGGAGGATAAATGTCTTTATCGAAAATAAATGTTTCCGTTAGCATACCGTCGATCCTGCTTCGGACGATACAATTGTTTTCGGTCGGCTCGATATGAATATCACTAGCTCTTGCCAAGATAGAGGTTTTTAAGATAATTTCAATGAGTTTAAGAATACCGGAAGATTCTTGCGGATTTTCGACGGCACTGGAAGTAATCTCTTTTCGAATTTCGCCGATAAGCCCTTTAATGCTCTCTCCCAATTCTATTTTAATAAGGTATTTATCGATTTGTGCGGGATCGGCAATAATAATTTTTAGAAGCTTACGCGGGAACAGTCGTTGTACGCCTTCTTGCGCATGAATATCCATCGGGTCTTTGAGTGCTACAAAGATATTGATTTCATCTTCACGGATCGGTAAAGCTTTGTATTTTTTAAGTTGAGGGAAAGGTAACTTAGAAGCGAGTCGGTAATCGATATCGATCGAATCTAAATCCAGATATTCGTAACTTAAATTTTTTGCCAACGCCTGTAAAAATCTCTCACTTTCTATAGCAAAATTGCTGTTAACGTCTTCAAGAGACAGATACCCTTTTTTGAAAAATTCGATTACTAAGATGAAAAGATCTTCTTTGGTAAAAAAACGATTTTCAAGTAAAATTTCGCCTAAAGCTTTTTGATCGTTTTGCTTTGCTTCATCTTGAATTCTATGAGCCGTATTTTCGTCAATGATACGATTTTGGATCAAGTACGTTAATAAAGTCGTCGTAATATCACTCATGCTTCTGCACCGCTACCTTTTCATTTCTTTTTATATATTATATAATTTGTTTCATAGCGTAAAACGTTATTGAATCGGTTCTCCCAAGGTAATTTGGTTGAGCAAACTTTGTGCCGCTTGAGATTTTGTGTTTTTTAAATAGGTCTTTAACGCTAAAATAGCATCTTCTTTTTGTCCTAATTTGACTTTGGATTTAGCAAACCAAATCCAGCTTTTTTCATTTTCGGCATCAAGATTATTAGCAATCAACGCCCATTTATTGCTCTCGACATAGTTTTTACTTAAATAATACTCTTCCGCCAACATTAAAGCAAAGACAATATTGTGCGTCGTATCGAATTTCTCTTTCAAATATGAAATTGAGTTGATCTCTTGGCTTTCTATTTTAATAACTCCCTTGGGTTTACTCTCTTCCAACGGAGGCGGCGGAGGCAATAGCGTAGCGTCGATTTGTTCTTCTTTATTTCGATAAAATGTTTGTTCTTCACTGCTACCGTTACGTTTTAATACAGGCAAATCCAATTCGTTTTCCGCTTTCTTTTTGACAGGCGGTGTATCGAAATCTTCGGGTGGCGGAGTATAAGCTTTTTTCTCCGATGCGGACGTTTTATTCAATGTATCCGGAAGGCGTAAGAGTAAAATCTCTTCTTTTGATTTTTCATGCACATCGGGAATCGTGTTCTCCGTTTGTGTCATATTGTTTTCCACTGCAAGCACGGGTGCGGATACACTACTACCGTTATTTTCTTTTTCTTGTATGCTTTCATGCGGTGCTTGAACTTTTTGAGGTGTTGGAGCATCTGAGCGATAAAGAAAGAAAAGCAAAGAGAGCGTGGTGACAACAGATATGCCTATTAAAATCGATCCACCTTGGAATAATGTTCTTTTTAATCGGTATTTCGATAGCTTTTTCTCAAGCTCATTGATTTCGGAATGGCTAAGCATGAATCATTCCTAAGCTAATTCCGGCCATCTCAACATATTTGATATGCAAAGCATTGGCTTTAATTAAAGAGGGTTTATGCTGATCGTAATATTCTAATATTTCAAAGAGTTTATACATCAATTTGTTGATGGTTCGTAAATTACCGGAAGTAAGATGTGCAATCAGTTTATAATGTTTTTCTTTGAATAAATTGAGATACTCAAAACGATTATGAAACAATAATTTTTTTTCGATATAGGTTTTAATTTCATTTAAAGAAGCATTATCGATTTCAATCGTTTCCCAAATACGCGTTTGAAAATAATCCTTAGCAAGAACGTCTTCTTTTTCTGTTTTATGAACCGTAAAGAGAAATTTAAAAAGCCTCGAATCGGCCATTAGACGGATTTTCTCAATCAGATCCGTCGGATAAAGCTGTGCTTCGTCGATTAAAACGGTAATGCCTTGTTCGGGAGAAGTAATATGTTTCCCTACCAAGGCTAAAAACTCATTATAATTGGAAAATTCCGGAGAAGCTTTGCCAAACGTTGCTTCGTATAAAGCTTTAATAAAAACTTTTTCGTCGAAAAAAGGTCTTGGAAAAAAAATAATACGCTTTTTTTGGCGTAAATCATTATAAATTTTTTGCAATAAAAATGTTTTTCCAGTCCCCGGTTTGCCGTAAAACAAAATAAGTTTTAAAGGCTTATCCAACGTTTGTATCAATTTATCGTACGTCAGTGCCGCCTTGTCTAAATTAATATAGTCAAATACTTCTCCATCGACAAAGATGGATTTGAGATCACGGTAATGGCTGTTCATAGACTTTTTGACTATACCCTAGATCTTTAAGCGTTGTTTTATCCGTTCCTTTGGCTCCGATAATACGTGGAGTAATAACAAAAACAAGCTCTGTCGTGCTAATCGTGTCGGCAGAATGTTTAAAGGCTTCACCGAGCAAAGGAATACTACTAAGAACGGGGACGTTGCTTGCCTCTTTACCTTTGGTATTGGCTATGAGTCCGCCCAAAATAATCGTACTGCCGTCTTTAACTTTTACAACCGTTGAAAGCTTTTTCTCGGTCGTATCCGGAGCAATTTCACGAGGGTTGGTTGTTTTTGTATCGTCGTCAGAATATTTAAAGTTACTCACCGAAGGGTTGATTCGCAAAATAATTTCATTGTCTTCAGATATTTCAGGTGTAATATTGAGCAAAATACCTATAAAAATTGAATAATTAGTATAGGTAGTCGTTAATGTTGATGTCGTTGTTGCCGTATTGGTCGTATCTTCAGGTACACGATAATTAATGTTGTCTCCTACCGTGATGAGGGCTTGTTGATTATTCATTGTTAAAACTTTCGGACTTGATACGACACGCGTATCTCCATTAGAGGCAAGAAAATCAACGAGACCGGAGATTGAAAAGACGGCATCGTTAACAACGGTTAAGTTATTCATCACGGCACTATTCCCCGTTAGAGAGTCATTGGCTCCAACTTGGGCATAAGGCTCTTTATGGTAGGCATTTAAATTATTACTATTATTAAACATAGACGTACTGTTAATGCTAAGTTGGAATTTACTCCAATCAACGCCTGTTTTATTGCTTGTGCTTAATGCAACGGACAAGATCGAAACATCGATAAGTACTTGTTTATGCAATCGCTCTTTGAGTAAGTCAATATATTCGGCAACACGATTGAGTTGCTTTTTTGTCGCCGTTACGGTAATGATACCGGCACTGGCGTTAATAATAGGCGTTTGTGCGGTATAGGATTCTGCTCCCGTATTTAAAACAGACATAAGCTCACTTGAAATTGTTTTCCAAAAATCAAAAGATTCGTTAGAGGAAATGGTGTTTTGATTGGTACTAAGGTTTGCCCCGCTCGATGTACCGTTGCTACCGACTTCTTTAGGTGTAGCGTCTACCGAAGCATTAATAACCGCTTTGCCTTCACGAACGGATGAAATATAATCGACTTTAAAAGATTTTGTTGAGAGTGCCGAAATTTTTAGAAAATTTTTATCATAGGTATAGAAAAGGTCATTATCGTTAAGAACAATTTGAAAGACTTCGTCCAAAGAGAGATTTTTAATATTGATACCGTTTAAATTTTTTGCTAGAATTTTTTCTGCTTCCGTGTCTTTCACGACAATACTAAAATCGCATACGTCGGCCAATTCGGTTAGCAATTCCGCACCCGTCGCCTTATTATTGGTTTTGATATTAAAAGTACGATGTTCACACGTTTTTGCTTTATCGACCGCCAAAACGGGAGACAGTAAAAACGCTATAATTGCCATACATACAATAATATTATTTGGCAAAAATTTTAACATTACTCTCATCTTTCGTCCTTATAAAAAGTTCTTTTTTATCATTGTCGTTTTGTAATAGGGCGCTATTACGTGTAACTCTTACCAGTTTATACGCTCCAACATCATCATTCTTCCCGTACCATATACCGTTAATTTTTGCTTTTGCCTCAAAGGTGGCTTCGAGCGTAAAGGTTTCTATTTTTGATGATGCGTTATGTTCCGAGACATTTAAATCGGATGAAAGTGAAACAAAAGGGTTCCCCAATGTATCCAAAAGAAGAATATTCGCACCGATTCTTTTTTCTGCGATCTTCTCAAAAATAGTATCGTACGTTTTGACTTCATCGTTTAACGTTAGATTGCTTTTTGCTTCGATCACCGCTACGATCGTACATGTCATGACGATAATTGATAACACTGTTTTCAATATTTCATCCCCCAAACGGCAATGTTCAATTGTCCTTCAATATTTTTCTTTCCTGTGCAGTTTAACTCGTAAATATCGACGACTAATTCACTTTCCTCAATGGCATTCATAAATTTCATCGTGTTGACGAAAGGACCGTTAAAATCAACTTTTAAAGAGAGTATCTGTTCAATTTTTTGTAAACTCGGTTCATTGATTTTATTTTCGATGACTTTGATGCGTACGGCATATTTTTGAGCCAATTGTGTGATAGCATTTAAGAATTTTGCCCAATTTTCATCGTTAAAAAGAAGGTAGGAAAGCTCTTTTAATTTCGTATCGACATAAGCGTTCGTGTACGTTGCTTTTTCAAGTAGGATTTTAGAATGCTCAATGTCGGATTTGATTTTAGCAATTAAAAAATTTTCATTGCCGTCTTTCGAAACAGAAGCTAAATACGATTGTTCATCTTTAAGCTTTTTTTCGGTTTCTTGCGCGGTTCGTAATGATTGTTTTAACATGGATTCCGTGATCGGGAAAAGATAACTATAGACTATAAAACCGACAACGGAAGCAAGCATTAAAAAGATCAGATACGTTTCATTTTTTTTCTTTCCATCAAAAAAAGCATCAATTTTATCAAAGAGTGAATCAAGGCTATTCATCATGCAATCCTATTGAAATGTTGCTGCTATACAATTTAGCTGCGTCGTCTTGAGCTATTTTATCGGTATTAATTTTATATTTTTTAAGTTCGGTAAGGTCTTGGATAAATTCCGTGATTTTTTTCTCGCTTCTATTTTGAATGGATACCGTGAGTTGTTGGTTCTTAAAAACAATGTTTTCAACTTTACTTCCGCTTTGGTTGGAAAGTTGAAAAATCTCAAGAAGCATGGCGGCTTTCATCGGATAAGAGATTTTTTTACGATAAATTTCCGATAGCAATTTTTTTCTAAATTCAAATTTTGCCGTTTCGTCTTTGAGAAGAACATCCACTTTTTCTTTTTCTATTTTCAATGCCGCAATATCTTGGCGAATTTTAGAAGTTTTTTGTAAAAGCTTATTGTACTCATCGGTATTTTGTACCGTTTGTAAACTTAAAAAAGAGTGGTAAGCAAATTGATAGGCGGGATAAACAAGACTGACAATTAAACTGGCTGCCAAAATTGCTAAAAGTTGTCCTACCGGTCTGTATTTTAGCGGAGGAGGACGTTTAAAAATCGAAAAGTTAAGACGATCGTCGTGGTTGTCAAAATAAAGTTGTGCACTGAGCATCATCAGAATATGAATTTGATCGATATACCACTCTTTGGAATTGATAGCGATGCTAAAATTGAATTCAAACGATTCCAATCCCAAATAACTTCTTCCATACTCGTCAATTCCTGAAAATGTTCCTATTTCTGAACCTAGAAAAATTTTATCGATATAATCGATATTGTAAGATCGTTTACAAAAAACTAAAACATCGTTGATATAAAGGAATATTTCTCCGAAAAGTTGCATGAGACTTTGTTGGTGTTGGCTGTTGGTTGCACGAAGTCCTTCATTGACGAGTAACTTATAAAAGTCTTCTTCATCGATTCTTTCGCCGATAAGTTCACAAAATTTTTCATTAATTTCTTTTAAAGAATAATGCAAAGATTTAGAATAAATATATTCGCCGCCTTTATAAATGGCTAAAAAAGCGTCGTTTTTTTGAAAATAAACGAAACAGTGCGTACCGTCCGGTTCAAGTAAATTTTTAGAGTATAAGGCTTTGATTAAAAAGGGAGCCGGAGTCACGTAATCGATATAGCGTGTTTTTTCTTTGATCGGGGATAATTTAGCGTCAATTAACGCGGCATCGACGATAAAAACGTTAAATGAGCGATTTTTAGTATCTTTGGAATCCGTTTCGCTATACGTAATCGTATATTCTACGGATGTGTCTAGTGCCAACTCGTCGTAGACTTTTATTTCGATAGCATCTTTAAGATCGCTATCGGGGATATTGCGACTAATATCGATTGTTGCGCTAATCATATCCCGTGCGTAAAGATAAGAGATAAAAAATGCATTTTTATCGCTTTTCTCAAGCTTGTTCAGTTTGATTTCATTTTTCGAATACGCATATGAGACAAGAGATGAAGGGTCGATGGAGACGATTTGCGAACTGTAACGTCTATCCTCTGGTATGGACATTTTTAAAACCCCTTTTATTTTAAAAATTAATCATTGTACAACAATTATATCATAATATGTTATTGATACTTTATTCTACTATATAACCTATTTTCTTCAATAATTCTTTATCTTGGCTCCAGCCTTGTTTCACAACGACGACAAGTTTCAAAAAGAGACGTTTTTGTGACAATTCTTCAATTAATCGACGAGCATGAGAGCCGATTCTTTTGAGCGTTTGCCCTTCTTTTCCGATAATAATACCCTTTTGGCTCTTTTTATCGACGACAATAGTAGCATAAATATGATCGATTGACTCTTTTTCTTCGACTTTATCGATTAAAACATCTGAAAAGTAGGGCACTTCATCGCTCGTATATTCAAAAATTGCTTCACGAATCAGCTCTTTATAGATATCGCGAGAACGTTCCGTCGTCAATATTTCCGGATCGTATAAGTAAGGATGCTCCGGAATAAATCGACTAATCGTGTCTAAAAGATAGGATTGTGAGATTCCTTTTTTTACGGAAACGGGAATTAAGGCCGCAAATTTGTCTTGATAGGTTTGATATTGCGTTATTTTATCCAAAAGTACCGTTTGAGAAACGGTATCCGTTTTGGTTAAAAGAACGATGTGCGGTACGTCAGGCTTGGTTAAAGCTAAAAAATCTGCGTAGTGTTGCAGAGTATCGGTAACGGGCGTGAGAAACAAGATAAGATCGCAATCGCCCATTGCTTTCATGGCTTCTTCGAGCATAAATTGATTGAGGAGTCGTTCCTGTTCGTGGATACCCGGCGTATCGATAAAGATAATTTGAGCATTTTCATGCATGGCGATCATATTGAGTCGCTTGCGCGTTGCATTGGCTTTATGCGAAACCAAGGCAAGTTTTTCGCCGATAAGCCAGTTGAGTAGCGAGCTTTTACCGGCATTGGGGCGTCCGACGACGGCAACAAAGCCGGCTTTTGTTTTAAGAGGTTCTATCATAATCCTACTTTATAAAATATAGCGACTGCTATCTTCGTTCTCAACGATAGCGTCTAATTTTTGGTGTACCAACTCTTTTGTGACGTAAAGGGTCTCACCTTGATGTTCGTCGGCACTATAACTGATCTCTTCCAATACTTTTTCAATGACGGTATGCAATCTCCTAGCTCCGATATCTTCAGTTCTTTCGTTGGTTGTTTGCGCAATTTTCGCAATAGCACGAATCGCATCTTCTTCAAAAACCAACTCGACGCCTTCCGTTTTGAGTAACGCTTGATATTGACGAAGGAGTGAATTTTTAGGTTGCGTTAAAATCTGGTAAAGAACCTCTTCGCTTAAGGCATTCAACTCGACACGTAGCGGAAATCGCCCTTGCAATTCGGGAATCAAATCGCTTGGTTTACTTAAGTGAAACGCACCTGCCGAAATGAAAAGAACGTGGTCGGTTTTAATCGTACCGAATTTCGTCGTAACGTCGCTGCCTTCGACAATGGGTAATAAATCGCGTTGAACGCCTTCTTTGCTTGGATCGCTGCGGTTCGATTGTGAAGAGCTGACGGCTATTTTATCGATTTCGTCGATAAAAATAATACCGCCGTTTTGAGCTCGGTCTCTTGCTTCGCTTTTAATCGCTTCCATATCGAGTAATTTTTCGCTCGCTTCGAGTTTGAGTGCCTCTTTTGCATCTTTAACGCTCATCTCTTTTTTGATCGAACTTTGTCCCGTGCCTAAAATTTTAATAAACGACTCTTGCACTTTGACCATTTCCGGCGGTAAGGAGGAGTCGCCCAAATCGTTATTGCCTTGTGAAAGTTCGATTTCGATTTTGAGTTCGTCCAATTCTCCGTCGCGAAGCTTTTGGCGCATTTTTTCAAAGCTTCTTTCGTATTCGCCTTTTTTTTCTTCGCTCACGCCTTTGGGAAGCGGAGGAAGTAGCTTTTCGATAATAATTTTTTCGACATGTAAGGCGATAGTTTCTTGATTTTTCTCTCGATGCTCTGCTTTTACTAGATTGATCGAAGCCATCATTAAGTCGCGAACCATCGATTCGACGTCTCGACCGACGAAACCGACTTCGGTGTATTTGCTAGCTTCCACTTTAACAAAAGGCAAAGAGAGCATTTTTGCCATTCTACGCGCAATCTCGGTTTTACCTACACCCGTAGAGCCGATCATAAGAATATTTTTCGGCATGACTTCATCGACCATATCGCCTTCGAGTAAAAGCCTGCGGTATCGATTGCGAAGGGCGATGGCGATGGCTTTTTTGGCGTTGGTTTGACCGATAATGTACTCATCCAAATAGGCAACAATTTGTTTGGGGGTTAAATTCATGAAGCACTCTTTTCTAAAACAAACGTTTTAATACGATCGTTGGTGTAGATGCACAATTCGCTTGCGATTTTAAGGCTCTCAAGAACGATGGTCTCTTCATCGAGTTTCGCATGCCTATCCAGAGCACGAGCCGCCGCAATGGCATAGTTTCCGCCGCTGCCGATTGCTGCGATTTTCCCGTCTTCAGGCTCGACCACGTCGCCGGTACCGCTTAAAATAAAAATATGATCGCAATCAAGTACGATCATCATCGCTTCCAGCCGACGCAACATCTTGTCTTTGCGCCACTCTTTGGAAAATTCGATCACCGATTTGTATAAGTCGCCTTTTTTTTGCTCTAAAATCGTTTCGAACATGTCAAAAAGGTTGAAAGCGTCGGCGGTACTTCCGGCAAAGCCCGTTAAGACTTTACCGTTGTAGAGTTTGCGAATTTTGGTGGCGTTGTTTTTAAGCACCGTATTGCCGAACGTTACTTGTCCGTCGCCGCCGATGACCGCTTTGTTTTCGCCTCGACATGCAAGAATGGTGGTTGCTTCAAACATTAATCTTACTCTCCGATAATGATAAGGGACAAGAGGGCGTGAATGCCGTGTCCTAATTTGATGCTGACGTCGAAATTGCCCGTCGTTTTGATCGCTTGATCAATTTCGACGGTTTTTTTATCGATTTCAATACCGTGTTGCGTTTTAAGTTCGTGCGCAATTTCATCTTTGGTAACGGCACCGAAAAGGCTACCGTTTGCCCCGAGTTTACGTTTGACGGTCAGTTTGAGCGTTGCCAATTTCGCTTGTATCGCTTTGAGGTTAGCGATCTCTTCTTCTTGTGCGGCAGCTTTTTTTCGTTGTTCCGCTTCGTATTTGCGCATAACTTCGTTTGTCGCTAAAAGGGCAAACCCTTTGCCGATAAGGAAGTTTTGACCGTAACCGTCTTTGACCTCTTTAATTTCGCCTTTTTTTCCTAAATCTTTGACGTCTTTAATTAATAAAACTTTCATAGTGTCTCCTTATGATTGATGCTAGAAGGCAGAGGAGCGTTTTTCAATTTCTCTCCGCCGTATTCGATAATTCCGCCGCTAAGGTGTGCTATTTTGGTAAAACCCATACGTTTGAGGCGCGGAATCAAACGAAAGGTTCGGCGTGCATTCGTGCAGTAAAAAATCACTAAACGATCTTGTAATTTAAAGATCGCATTGAGTTGCGTATGTAGCGTCGAGGTCGGGAACACGCCGTCGGTTCCCTTAATACTCGATGCCGTATACTCGTTTTTCTCGCGAACATCGATTAACCAAAACGAAACACGACCCTTTGCCCTTGCTAGAAGAAGTACATGTAACTCTTCCGGACTTATTTCGTGGCTTCTCTCAATCTCTTGCAGATATAATTGACTCATCGACGTATCTTTCGGGGATCATCGGCATTGTAATGCCTTAATTTCCTTGTTTTTTTCTATTTTTACCGCTAATAATAAAACGAAGCGCATTGAGTTTAATAAACCCTGCCGCATCTTTTTGGTTGTAAACTTCATCTTCTTCAAAGGTACAAAAGGCTTCGTTGAAGAGATTGTTGGTTTTAGAATCTCTGCCGATGACCGACACGTTACCTTTGTAAAGTTTCAATCTTACCGTGCCGTTGACGCCTTCTTGCGATTTATCGATCGCCGCTTGCATCATTTCGCGTTCGGGCGAAAACCAAAAGCCGTTGTAAATCGTTTTTGCGTAGCGCGGCATCAACTCGTCTTTAAAATGCGCCGCTTCACGGTCTAACGTAATGCTCTCGATCGCTCTGTGGGCACGAAGCATAATCGTACCGCCCGGAGTTTCGTAGCAACCTCGGCTTTTCATACCCACAAAGCGGTTCTCAACAATGTCGATACGTCCGATGCCGTGTTTGCAGCCAAGTGCATTGAGCTTAGAAAGCATCGTTGCAGGAGAAAGCTTTTCGCCGTTAAGTGCAACCGGATCGCCTTTTTCGTACGTGAGTTCAATCACTTCGGATTGATCGGGCGCTTTTTCGGGGCTCACCGTCCATCGCCACATGTCTTCTTCCGGTTCGGCGGCAGGATTTTCAAGCACCAATCCTTCATAAGAGATATGCAATAAATTTGCATCCATCGAATAAGGCGATTTACCCGGCTTTTTCTCAATGCTGATACCGTTTTTCTCGGCATACGCCAATAATTTCTCGCGTGAATTTAGATCCCATTCTCTCCAAGGAGCGATAATCACAAGATCGGAATTCATACTAAGATACCCCATCTCGAAGCGTACTTGATCGTTTCCTTTACCTGTTGCACCGTGGCTTACGCCATCGGCTCCGACCATTGCCGCGATTTGCGCTTGACGTTTTGCGATTAAAGGTCGCGCGATAGACGTACCCAAAAGATACTCTCCTTCGTAAATCGCGTTGGCTCTAAACATCGGGAAAACGTAATCTTTTACAAACTCTTCTTTTAGGTCTTCGATAAAAATATTCTCGGGTTTAATGCCCAAAGAGATCGCTTTTTTGCGTGCTGGTTCCAACTCTTCGCCTTGACCGATGTCGGCGGTAAACGTGACGACCTCACATTGGTACTCGTCTTGGAGCCATTTTAAAATAATACTGGTATCAAGTCCGCCGGAGTATGCTAAAACCACTTTTTTGACATTTTTTTTCATCGTATGAATCCTCATAAAATTGATAGAATTTCGTGATAGTAGCGCAACTTTATAAAAACTTTGCTTATGCTCTAGGGGCGATTTGGCGGTCAAGCTCAAAAACCAAATTTAAATATTCTTTTGCTAGAATGGACGTTAAATCAAGGAAGAAAGATGCGAATCGATAAATTTTTAAACAGCGTCAATATCACGAAGCGAAGAGCCGTTTCCGAAGATATGTGTAAAAACGGCGTCGTCAGCATTAACGGCGTAACGGCCAAACCCGCTAAAGACGTTAAAGTAGGCGATATTATCACCGTGGCTTATCTTGAACGCTCCGTTCGATACGAAGTCGTGCAATTGCCGCAAACCAAAACCATACCTAAAACCCAACAAAACGACTACGTAAGGGAACTAAAATGAATTATCAAGAGGCATACGAAGCGTTTAACGCGTTGTTTGAAAATCAGCTTTCAAGCGAAGAAGCCGCGCGTTTTTTAGTCGAGCTTTACCATCGGGGAGAAAGCTTTGAAGAGATTGCCGCCGCGGCAAAAGTGATGCGCGAACACAGCGTTAAACTCGACATTCCACACGATTTAAAAACTGAAATCATCGATATCGTCGGAACGGGAGGAGATAAAAGCGGTACGTTCAATATATCAACCACGACCTCTATCGTTTTAAGTGCGCTCGGGTGTAAAGTCGCCAAGCACGGTAGCGGTTCGGCAACGAGTTTATCGGGAAGTGCCGATGTTTTAAGATCGCTCGGGCTCAATTTAAATTTAACGCCCGAAAAACAGGTTAAAATGCTTCAAGAGTGCGGTTTTGTTTTTATGTTTGCGATGAACCATCATCCGTGTATGAAACACATTATGCCGATTCGCCGCTCACTGCCGCATCGAACGATTTTTAACATGTTAGGACCGCTTGCCAATCCCGCGAATGCGCAAAAACAAGTTGTCGGCGTCTTTCACGTCGATTACGTCGAACGTTTTAGCAAAGCTTTACAAGCACTCGGTACGCAAAAGAGCATGGTGTTAAGTTCGCATGACGGCTTGGACGAAGTAGGGATGTCTGCTCCTACATTTTATATGATGATTGAAAATACGCAAATAAGCCAAGGCGAAATCGATCCTCAAGCTTACGGCTTCAAATCGGCCTCTTTGGAATCGATTCAAGGCGGCGATAGCGACCATAACGCTGACATTACGCGGGCTATTTTGAAAAACGAAGAAAAAGGTCCTAAGCGCGATGTTGTGTTACTAAACGGTGCATGCGCTTTGGTCGTCGATTCCAAAGCCAGAGATATTCAAGAAGGTATCGAAATGATGGATGCGGCGCTTACAAGCAAACAAGCGTGGGATAAGCTCGGCGAAATTATTAAACTCTCCTATTTAGTATGACGTACGAAACGACATGTGACGTGACGGGGCTTAGGGCACTGGCGCAAACGATTAGGGAGCAAATGGGAGAAGAGGGGATTTTATTGCTTCGAGGCGGTTTGGCAAGCGGAAAAACGACGTTTGTCCAAACGTTTGCCGCCGTTTTAGGCATTCGCGAACCCGTCTCTTCGCCGACCTTTTCCATTTTGCACGAATATGAAAACCGTTTGTTTCATTACGACATTTACCAATGCGGTACGGACGGATTCGTCAAAAGCGGTTTGATCGAAAAACTCGATAGCCGCGGATACCATCTGATCGAATGGGCCATGTCGGATTTTGAAGCCCTGTTAGGGCGCTTGGGCATTGCTTACGGCACGCTCGATATTGAAGAAAAAAACGATCAACGAACCTATAAGGTAAACATACATGCATACGCTTAAAGTAGAAAAACTTGAAAAAGTAATTAAAAAAACGCCGATCATCAAAGGCGTCTCCCTTGATGTCAAAAGCGGCGAAGTCGTCGGACTTTTAGGCCCTAACGGAGCCGGAAAAACGACGATGTTTTATATGATTTGCGGCCTGATAGAACCGACTTCGGGTGCGGTTTATTTCGATAACCAAGACGTGACGCATATTCCCTTACATGTCAGAGCCAAACAAGGTATCGGCTACTTGCCGCAAGAATCGAGTATTTTTAAAGATTTAAGCGTGGAAGAAAATATTATGCTTGCTGCGGAGATCGTTTACAGCAAGAAAGAAGAGGCCGCCAAACGCGTCGAAGAACTCTTAAATCTTTTAAACATCGAACCGATTCGTAAACGTAACGGCGTGAGCCTTAGCGGCGGTGAACGACGCCGATGCGAAATCGCTCGCTCTTTGGTGTTGCATCCCAAATTTTTGCTTTTGGACGAACCTTTTGCGGGTGTCGACCCTTTGGCAGTCGCGGATATTCAAAGTATCGTCGAAGAGTTGGCAAAACTCAATATCGGCGTTTTGATTACCGATCACAACGTACGAGAGACGCTTGCAATTTGCGATCGTGCTTACGTTATCAAAGACGGAACTCTCCTTGCCAGCGGCAGTAGTGAAGAAGTGGCGCAAAATAAACTGGTGAAGACCTATTATCTCGGCGAAGATTTTCGATTTTAATTTTAGGAGAGAGGAGTGAAACTTAGGGTCAACACTACACAGACCGCCAAACAAAAATTCTCCTCAACCCTGAGAGGTTGGCTGCCCATTTTACAAGCCAATCTTGATACTTTAACCGAAACGCTCGAGCCGTTCGTGCAAGAAAATCCGTTGATTCATATTCGATCCGGATGCGAAGTTCCCGAAAAAAAGTTCGAAAAAAAGAGCTTTTTTCAACATGCCTCTAAAACGTCGGTTTCGGATACCATCGAAGCGTTAACGCTTTATAAAAAATCACTCTACGAGGCTTTGTTCGAGCAGATCAATCCGCCGCTTTTTCCGACGGAAAAATCGCAAAATATTGCTTATGAAATCATTGAAAATATCAATTGTGAAGGCTATTTCGAAGCTCAGGCTCTACACGATATTGCACACAAATTGAACGTATCGATGTCCGAAGTCGAAAAAATCAGACAACGCTTTGCTTATCTTGAACCTTTGGGAATCGGCGCGGTTGACGTCAAAGAGGCGTTTTTATTTCAACTCCAAGACCTTACGCTTGAAAATGAGCTCTACGAAGCCGTTGAAAATCTCATCGTCCATTTCGAAGCGATCGAATCCATGAGTAAAGAGCCTTTGTTTCATGAAGCGCTTAGCATTATTCAGCGTTTTCGCAACCCTCCCGCCATTGATTTTTTGGAAGACGAACGAGAGATTATTCCCGATATTTTTATCTATGCAAACGACGGTGCGATTGAGGTGCGCTTAAACGACGCCTATTACCCCGAAATCCTCATCGATACGGAAGGTATGGACGAAAGCCACAGCTTCGTTTCGCAGAAAATCAAAGATGCTAAAGACCTGATCGACGCGCTTGAAATGCGTAAAGCCACACTGTATAAAATCGGTCTGATGATCGTCGAATACCAATACGATTTTTTCTTCGGCAAAGCCATTAAACCGATGAAACTGAAAGATTTGGCGGACGATTTGGGACGAAATCCTTCGACGATTTCGCGTGCGATTGCCGGTAAATATCTCTCATGCAGTCGCGGTGTCATCGCATTAAAACAATTTTTTGCGACCGCCTTGGACGAAGATATTTCCAATAGCGCCATTAAAGACTACATGTTAGAGTTGGTTAAAAACGAAAGTCGCATAAAACCGATGAGCGATCTTAAGTTGTTGGAGATGATTGAAGAGAAATTTAATATCAAAATGGTGCGTCGCACGATTACCAAATACCGCCAACAGTTCAATATCGCCAGTTCGTCAGAACGTAAAAAACTTTACATGTTAACGCGTTAGGCGATGCAACGCTCGGAGTTTTGAAAGTGCATTTTGACCATTTCGTATGCCGTTTGCACCTCTTGAAACTTTGCAACGTATTTGACATGTAAGTCTCCGTCGTAAAGTCCGCAACTATCGGGATGGTATTTTTTCACTAATGCCAAGTAGTTACTACGAACGATCTCGAACGAATCTTCTATTTTGCACCCTAAAATACCGAAATAGTCTTCCAAGAGCGAAAAGAGGGCATTGTGACGATTACGGCGGATTTTTTTCGCCATCAGAGTTCGTGTGTAGGCTTCATAATGCGCTCGATCGTAATGAAATTCGACGTAAGAGCCGAAAAGCTCCTTTTGCGCCAAAAGTTTGTCTAAAAGCATGGCGGTTTGATCGGAATTGGGATAGAGCGTAATCGTCCCGTTTTTAGGGCGTATTCTGACGAGGTGATCTTTAAAATAGCTTTTTAAGTAGGATGCAAAAAGCGTATTGTGCGAACCCAAATCGAAAATAACGGCATAATTGTCTTCAATAGCGATGCGAATCGACATTTTTTGAATGACTTGATTGGGTTTTAAAAGTGAAATTTTGATGCTTTTATCGATAGCGTTTTCAATGATGCTTGCTTGCGTTTGATCATTATGCTCGCGCAAGTAAATTTTAGAGATCAGTTTTAGAAAATAACGACGCTGAACCGTCTCTTCGGGTTCTTTAAAAATAATCATTTTTTCTTTGCGCCCGATTTTCTTTGTGAAATTTTTAGCGGCGATATTTTGTAGAAAATAAAATGTCTTCGCATCTTCTTGAATCGTAACGGCAAGCATATCGTGAGTAAGGCAGCAGTGCATCGAGCTCTCCTTGTTGCATTCAGATACGCATCTTAAGCAAAAAAGATTCCAATTTTTAAAGCCAGATAGCATCCTCGTCTATTTTGGGGTTTCCTTGAAGAATCTGATAAGGACGATAGTTTCCTTTGTATTTTAAACTTTGGCAGTTTTCTACGTAATATCCTAAATAAATCCACGCTAAACCGTACTCTTTTGCCAAAATTAATTGTTCGTAAATCGAAAGGCGACCCAGCGAAAGATGGGCAAAATCGGGATCGTAAAAAAAGTAAATCGAAGAGATTCCGTCGTCTAAAAAGTCGATCAAATCGACGCCGATCAATTTGTCTTCGTAAAAATAGAGTACCTCTTTACCGAAATCCTGCGCACCGCTGACATAAAGTTCATGGTAGCTTTGCGGCTTGAGATAGTAGTATTGCCAACCGCGTTTTTGTTCCATGAAACGATGGTATTTATCGTAGAGTTCCAGATGTTCGTTGCTAATACTCGGCACTTGAATCACGTAACGAATCCCCTCGGCTTTTTTAAAAGCGCGTTTTGCGGAACGTGAAAATTGATAATTTCGAACATCGATACGAAGGCTTAAACATGCCTTGCAATGCGAGCATTGCGGTCTGGAATAATAATGTCCAAAACGTCTCCAACCCCGTTCAACCAGAGCTTGATTGAGTTCTGAAGTCGCGTTTTCGATGTATTTGTATTCCATACGCGTTTTACATCCGTCCAAGTAAGAACAAGACGTCTCTAAGGTCGAAAATTCGATCATACGTGAGTGTAATGCCATAATCAGTGGAGTTTTTTAACGCCTGAAGTTTTCATAAAAGTCTCAAATTGCGCTTGCAATTTTTTTTCCTTTTCTTGCTTTTGCGCTTCTATAAGCTTTTCTTGATTGATTTTTTCATCTTGATTCATCTTCTCTTTGATCGATTTTAAATCGTCAAACAACGCATTTTGCATTGTAAAGTCCTTGTCTATAGCTAAAATAAGTTTGGATTATAGCAAAAAACGGCATGATTAAAGATAAGGTACTTTGTGTTGGAGATACAGAGTAATCATCACACAAAGAAATGAAAATTTGCATCAAGACTCGAAATAAGTAGCTATAGAATGGGTGGCAGTATAGGCGGAAATATCTTTCATATGTGCATAAAGCGTATAAACAAGAATATGTCCAAACGCTTATCGATGCATTTGAACACATCGAATAATACAAAAAAGATAAATAAATGACAGACCTCTATAAATTTGTACTAGGGCTTGGTGCCGTGGTAATCGTATTAGACCTCTTATTTGTCTCTCCTAGCCCTAAAGTGGAAGTTTCTAAGCCCAGTGCTGAAGAAACCAAACAAGGTGAAGAGGAGCTTGCACGCGTTATATTTATAAAAATGTCTTTGGGAAGTTTACAAAAGGAAACTTCGAGCGTCGTTATGCCTAAAAGCACCTACGAGCATCTTCTCAAACAAGCAAAACGCCTTAAAGACGTTGTCGATGAAAAAAAGAGTGATGCGGCATTTAACGATACCGTACACAAAAACATCGAAGAGTCTCTAGCAACGCTTAAAGCGCACCAAGAACGCTATGAAAAGATCTTGCAAGCCCTTCAAAACGATGAAGTGCTGCGTGCAACACAGATAGCAGGTATGCAAACACCCGAAGCATTGGTAACCAAGATGTATGAAGAAGAACCCTCCACGCTTGCGCTTTTTTTTGAAAAAAAGTGTGAAATATCTGAAGACTTTTTAACCAAGGCACTTGAAGAAGATATAAAACGCTTAACAAAGCAGCGTTGTATCGCGCAAGAAGAGGTGCTCAATGCGCAACATATCGTCTCCTTTTTAGAACAAAACTTGCAAAGTGCCCAAAAAGAGACACTCTTATCTTCGCTTCACCAACAGTTAGCTTCTCTTCAAACCGTAGCCAAGTCTCTTTTGGACGACTCAATGGATGCCAAAGAGCTCAAACAACTCTACATCGAGGCGATAAAATTTAACTGCACGCAAACACTCGAACAACTCTTTACATGTAAAGAATGCGAGACCTTTTTAAATGAGCCCATTGAGGTGGCTGAAAAGCCTATAGGGCTTCGTCGTTATGAGACCAACAGTTACACACCTATAGAATTTGCAAGACGCTATGCCCATGAAAAAACATACAAAATTATCAAAAATAAGTTTGAACAGTAAGGCTGAACTGGGAATTTTGACGATGAAATCATTACATGTACTTTGTATTTGGCATGGAAAGCGTGACACTAGAGCTTAAAAGCGTGTACGGAGTTTAGCTAATAAAGTAAAATAACGCATTGTATAACGGGGAAAAGATAAAATAACGTTATAATCGCAGAAGGAGAAGCTGCGGAGTCGGGCTATTATCGATCTTCTCTTACACGCATACGGGCAAAACCACCGATGCATGGGCTGTTGTTTTCTATGCCGGTGCCGACTTTTAGAGCAATATGAGCTATCGTCACCATGTTCGGTGTGTGAGTAGGACAGATAGACTCTGCCAGTTTATTTTCTTTAAAGGCAAAATAGCACAAGAGCAGATAGATAAAATTAATCCAAAATGAGATAGTAACACATACTCTTTACATGTAAAGGCAAATATGCACTACGTCATCGGTGATGTTCACGGACATTTTGAGACCTTAAAAACCCTTGTAGATGAGTTACCCACGGAGGCAACGCTCGTTTTTGTGGGTGATCTGGTGGACAGAGGCAAACAAAGTGCTCAGGTCGTAAAGTTTGTCAAAGACGGTGGGCATTTATGCGTGATGGGAAACCATGAAGAAGCGATGTGTGTCTATGGATTTAACATCGTTCAAGCGTATGAAAACGATACTCCTTTGCCGTTGCATAACATCTGGTTTAGTAACGGCGGTGTTGCGACACTGCTTTCGTATGGCTTAGTACAACTCAAAGAGGGCAAACCTGCCAAAGTTGAAAACTACCGTGAGGCACTAAAAGCGTTTAAAGAAGATATCGCTTGGATGGAAAAATTGCCGCTTTATCTGGAATTTCCCGTCATACATGCTTCCGGTAAACCCGTGGTCGTTTCGCATGCTCCTATCGGCACGGTGTGGGGAATACGACATATGAACGCTATGTACGATACGTTCTTCCGCACGGCAATGTCGAGCCGAAGAGAACCCGATAACGATACGAAGATCTTCAATATCTTTGGACATACGCCCGTACAAAACGGTGTTAAAATAAGAGAACATTTTGCCAATATCGATACGGGGTGTTACGTTGAAGATGAAGAGGGTTTTGGTATGGGAAAGCTTAGCGCGTACTGTGTCGAAACAGGTAAAGTTATCAGCGTGGAGAGAGTATAAATATGAAATTTTTTATTATGATATTTTTAAGTTTGATCTTAGCGTATGGTAGTGATAAAGATTGTAAAAGCGTTGATATTATGGAGACAAATGAACTCATTTTTGCAGCAGATTCGCTTAATCTCAAAAGATTTGCCACAGCACTTGATGGATGTAACGCAAAAGATGTCTATGCACTTAGGTTTAAAGGTAGTGACCTT
This sequence comes from Sulfurospirillum sp. MES, assembly GCF_000789415.1. Taxonomy (NCBI): domain Bacteria; kingdom Pseudomonadati; phylum Campylobacterota; class Epsilonproteobacteria; order Campylobacterales; family Sulfurospirillaceae; genus Sulfurospirillum; species Sulfurospirillum sp. MES. The sequence goes on from NZ_JSEC01000005.1 coordinate 109,486, forward strand.
TTAGATATGGCGATAGAGGGCAATTTTGCGCCCATCGTGCAGTACCTTTTGGAAAAGTACCCCCGTTTTTCTTTGGATGAGCATCGTATTTTTAAGTATGTCTCTAAAGACTCTATTAACTATAAAGATCCCGAAATGATAGAGCTTTTGTTGAATTTTGGGAAATTTTCCATCAATGTGACCGATGCTGAGGGTAAAACTATATTGCATCATATCGTGTATGACCCGCAAATTTTTGAGATAAAGTATGTGCTTAGCAAAGGGATTGATACGACATTAAAAGATAACGAAGGACTTGATGCTTTAAGCACTGCCAAAAAATGGCTCACATTTCATCAAGAGATGGCCGCTAAACACCCATGGGCTGAAACAAAAAAAAGAATCGCCAGAGTCCAAAAAGCTATCGCGTTGATAGAAGATTATAACGCACAAAGAGAAAAAAAGATGGTAGATAGATGTAATAGAATAATTTGAGGTAATCTAAAGTTTGCTTATTGATAATACTTTGGTTGAGTAGTTTTGGAAGAATGGTTGCGGGAGCCGGACTTGAACCAGCGACCTTCGGGTTATGAGCCCGACGAGCTACCAACTGCTCTATCCCGCGACGGAAAATGTAAAAGGTGGATGGGGTAAAGGGATTCGAACCCCTGAAATGACTGGACCAAAACCAGTTGCCTTACCGCTTGGCTATACCCCAATGCCTTAAACGAGGTGAAATTATAGTCACTTTTAATGTGTTTGTCAAGGGTTTTTGATTATACTTTTTTAAAATCACTTTTGGAGCGAAAATGCCTATTCAAAGAGTCAAGCAAGCCATCGAAGATATTAAGAACGGTAAAATGGTTATGATGGTAGACGATGAAGATCGGGAGAACGAGGGGGATTTAGTCTATGCCGCGACGTTCTCGACACCGGAGAAAGTCAATTTTATGGCTTCGGAAGCTAGGGGGCTTATTTGCGTCGCGCTGAACGACGAGATTGCCACGCGTTTAGACCTCACGCCGATGGTCAAGTATAACGACTCTCAGCACGAGACAGCATTTACGGTATCGGTAGATGCGCGGGTGTGTTCGACGGGTATTTCGGCATACGAGCGTGACGTAACGATCAAGATTTTAGCCGACACGATGAGTTCTCCTAAAGAGTTGGTTCGTCCCGGGCATATTTTCCCGTTGATTGCGCGTAAGGGCGGCACGTTGGTGCGAACGGGGCATACGGAAGGCTCGGTTGATCTTTGTCGTTTAGCGGGTCTTCGGGAAGCGGCGGTGATCTGCGAAGTGATGAAAGCAGACGGACATATGGCACGACGAGACGATTTGGATCTTTTTTGTCAAGAACACGGTATTCATATCGTTTATATTTCCGATATCGTAGCTTACCGTATGCAATCGGAATCTCTGGTTCGAGAGGTTTTCTCGGCAAACGTCGAATTTTTCGGAGTACAAACCCGTAAAATCGATATGGTCGATCATGAAGGTAACCATCATATTGTCTACATGTTCGGCGAAGTCGGGGAAAAATCTGCGGTTAAATTTCACCATATTTTACCCGATAACGAGTTACTGGCCAATGAAAAAAAGTATCACGGTATCTTGAAGGCGATTGAGTATTTGAAAACGCACGGCGGCGTCTTTATTTTTGTCGATAGCGAATATTCTAGTAATCAAGAGTTGAGAGAATTCGGTATCGGTGCACAAATATTGAAAAAACTGGGGATAGAAAGCCTTGATTTGATTTCTATTACGCCGCATAAAGATTATGTCGGCTTAGCGGGTTTTGGTTTGAACATTGCGCAAGAAATAGTTTTATAACTCCAACGTTAAAGGCTCTGTATGGATTTTTTCCTACTCTCCTCATTGGTTTTATTGGCGGTAACGTCGATTATGGTAACGATTTCTAAGCGTATCGGTTTGGGTTCTATTTTGGGATTGTTGCTTGCCGGTATTATCGTCGGTCCGCATACGGGAGGGTTTACGGTAACGAGTGAAGTCGAAACGCTACGCCACTTTACGGAATTCGGCGTTGTGCTACTTTTGTTTATTATCGGATTGGAGATGCAACCGACAAAGCTTTGGTCGATGCGTAAAGAAGTCTTCGGTATGGGCTCTTTACAAGTCGTCGTCTCCGGCGTTGTTCTTGGATGGTACATGAAGCTTTTCGTCGAAGATATCCGCGTAGCGATGCTTTTAGGTTTTACGTTGGCACTCTCATCAACGGCGTTTGTCATGCAAATATTACAAGAAAAGGGTAAACTCAATACCGAACACGGTAAAAACGCTTTTGCTATTTTATTGCTTCAAGATTTAGCCGTCGTTCCGCTTTTAGCGATTTTGCCCTTGTTGTCTTCACATCAGCCTTCCGTTGACGAAACTTCGTGGATCGAAACCATCTTAAATATTGTCGTTATGATCATACTGTTGGTCGTATTCGGTCGCTATATTATTCCCAAAGCCTTGGACAAAGTCGCCAAACAGCGCAACAAAGACGCTTTTTTACTTTTAACGATGCTCAGCGTCGTTCTTTCGGCATACTTAATGGACCATGCGGGACTTTCGATGGCACTCGGTGCTTTTTTGATGGGAATGTTCCTTTCCACGTCTCGTTACAGCTTTCAAATCGAATCGAGCCTTGAGCCTTTTAAAGGAATGCTCATGAGCCTTTTTTTCATCGCCGTAGGAATGTCGATCGATTTTAATGCCATCATGAACGATCCGTGGGTGTTTAGCGGACATATCGGCGTTATTTTGATACTTAAGGCATTGGTTATTTTTGTTTTGGTGCTTGCTTTCGGCGGTACGAAAAGTGCTGCGATCAAATTGGCATTTTTGCTCAATCAAAGCGGTGAATTCGGTTTTGTTCTCTTTGGCGCGGCAAAGGCTTTAGGCATTATCGACGATCAACTTTTCGTCGTCGGAATCGGCGTGATTTCGATTAGTATGCTTTTTACGCCGGTGCTCTATTCGTTTGGATGTTCGCTTGCCAATAAACTGGCCAATGTTTCGCCGTTTTCTTACCTCAATGCGGACGGTGTGAGCATCGAGCATAAAGTTGTTATTGCCGGATACGGAAGTACGGGTAAAGTGATCGCTCAAATGCTCAAGAGTAGTAAGATTCCATTTATGGTGTTTGACGTCAACACGAGCGAAGTAGCGCACGGGCGCAAACAAGGGTTTCCGGTTTTTTTCGGCGATATTACCGACATGAGGCTTCTCAATACGATCAAACTTGATCAAGCGTCTATGCTCATCGTTTCGATTGATCATAGTTTAAATGCGATTAAAGTGGTAAAACACATCAAAGAAAATTATCCGCATATTAAAGTCTTGGCACGAGCACTCGACATTAAAGCCATGGATAAAATGCTGATGGCGGGGGCAAGTTGGGTCATCGCCGAGACTTTGGAAAGCAGCATTCGCACGGGTTCGGAAGCCCTCAGCCAAATGGGCGTTCAACCTGATGAGATTAGCGTATTGTTGGAGTCTTTACGCAAAAACGAATATGAACTGATTCGCGAAATAACGAAAGAATAAATGTGAAGGAGAATTTGATGTACCGATGTTGTCGTCTTGCGGCTTTGGGTATCGGCGTATGTATGGTGTGCGGTTGTACGCCTTCTTCGCCCAAGCTTGCACCTACCGCTCAGCATGAAGAAACCAAGCAAACCGAAGCCGCAAACATAGACGTCAAAGACGAGACGGAATTGTTGCCGACGCGTATTCAAGAAGTGCATTGGAAGCTGATCGGCGTTGAAGGCAAAGCTGTGATCGCCTTAACGGGCGAACGTGAAGCCTATTTGATTTTAAAATTGGAAAATCGACGCTTACAGGGTTTTGGCGGATGCAATATTCTTTTAGGTACGTATACGCTTGATGAAACTTCTCAACGCGTCGGCTTTGAAAAGGTAGCTTCCACGATGATGGCGTGCCCTAGACTTCAAGACGAACGCGACTTTTTAAACGCTTTGTCCAAAGCTCAAACGTATAAGATAGAAGAGGGTGTATTATTGCTTCAAAAAGAGGGCAAAACGTTACTGAGTTTTGAAGCGGTACTTTAAAAAAACCGCTTTATTTATCGATTTTTTTATACGTCGTTTTCACGCCCAAAAGGTTGAGTTCGATCGTCTTATCGCCGGTGATGTAAAACGGTATGCGCATTTTCGTATTGAGGTCGACGACTTCGACGTATTGGGACTCTATCGTATACTCGATCGGCGTCGTTACACCGTTGGCCAAGAGTTGGTCTTTCCGAAACTCAATTTCTCCGGTCGGTGCGAAAATATTGGTTTTTTTGATCGGCTGCCATTTTCCAAGAAGCGGATTGGGTGTTTCGTGGAGCATAAATGCGATAAAAGCGGCTAAAAGAACGCTTCCGGATAAAGCTATGAGGATTTTGGGATGGTGTTTCGGGTTCCAATCGCGTTCTTTCATACACGCATACATTTTTTTTAAAGTCGATTCACGCGACGTCGGTGTCGTTTTGGGAGAAGGGCTTTCTTCTTGAATCGCCAAATCTTCTTTTTCGAGATGCTCAAAAAAAGCGTCTTCCTCTTCTTGGGTAAATCGATGATTTTTTGAAGGTTTTTGAAACGCTTCTTGATTGATAAAATTTAAAGTATCGTCTTCTTTGACTTTAAAAAGATTGATCAATTTTGAAAACATAGTCGAAATCTTCCTTTGAGAGTAATGCTTTCAGAAATTATAACACGCAGAAGCTTTTAACCTTACATGTAAGAATGTTATAATGCGTCGATAACTCATTTTAAAAAGGTAACGGATGCGCCCAGAGAGTCGAAAACCTCGCATGTCAAACGCTAAAACAGTCTCTCGTAAAGCAAAAACACCCTCGCGTGTTCGGACAGTGTCGAAAGTTCCCGCCAAAAAACCTTCTACGCCTGTATTTCAGATTTTTTCGGGTATCGTTATCGTGCTCTTTTTGGCATTGGGCGTTACATTTTATTGGGATGAAACGCATCGCAATCCTTTAATCGGCAAGTGGAGAGCCGAAACAAAGCTGGGCATTTTAGAAATTCAGTTTGATCGTAAAAGTATGCTTTTTTTCGGTACGAAGACGCCGGTGAGTTACGATATCCAAGCAGATAAAGTGATCGTTTTCGATGATGATATTAAAGTAGGCAATGCCTATAAAATCCTCGATCAAGAGACCATTTCCACAGAAGCAGGCGGGTATAAAACGGTTTATAAAAAAGTTCAATAATCTTAGATTTCATCATACAAACACATCGATATGTCGGTGTTTCTTTTTAAGAATATTTTTAGCTAAGAGATATTAATATTCCAATATGTTTAAGATTTTAGGAATATAGAAATGAAAACAATCGACACCCATGTTCACCTACTCAGCAGTGATGTCTCTTTCAACCGCTTTTACGATAAAGTTGCTTTACGCTTTTTTGCCAAACGCTTCGGTATCGACGCCAAAGCCCTTGCGAAAGAGCCGTACAAAGCCTACACCGACGCACTGATGCACTCGGTGAAAAGCTCTGAACACATCGAAAAAATCGTGCTTTTTGGCGTCGATGCGAAGGTCGATGATGAAGGGAACATCTTACATAAAGACAAAACCGTCTGCGCAAGCAATGAGGATGTGGCGGTGTTGTACGCGAAGTTTCCAGAGCTCATTATCCCTTTTTTCTCCATCAATCCTAAACGACCCGATGCGCTGGAATTGATTGAAAAGTACCACGCCTTAGGCTTTAAAGGGGCAAAATTTTTACAAAATTATTGGGGTGTGGATACGCGAGAAGCGCGGTATCGTCCCTATTTTGAGAAGCTTGCGGCTCTTGATCTGCCATTGATCATTCATGTGGGAAGCGAGAGTAGCGTGCATTCGTATAAAACCTGCGAGAGCATCGAGATGGTGCGTCAACCTTTAGAGGTCGGTGTGAAGGTCATTTGTGCCCACATGGCACTTTCTTCTTACGAGCCACGTCACATCTTTAAAGCACTCTCGTCCAACCCAAAACGCTTTAACGATGACTATTTCACCTTGCTTGAGATGCTCAAAACGCATGATAATCTCTACGCCGATGTGTCAGCGCTTCTAACGCCCGTGCGTGCCAAGGCGTTGCGCCATCTTAGCACACAAAGCGACATACACCCTAAATTGCTCTTTGGAAGCGACTACCCCGTACCGTTTACAACGGTGTGGAACAGTTACGACATAGCGGTTTTAAAACGCCTTTGCATCGCTCAGGAAAAAAATGTCTTTGATCGTTACGTTAAAGCGATGATGGTCTATTTCCCTGCGAATCATCCTATTTATTCGAATTATCGGAAGATTTTACATGTAGCGTAATTTTTTGACGAGCAGTTGATACAAAAAATATTATAGAGGTAAAAAGTGTGAAATTTAGGTTAAAATTTTCGTAATATAAAATGGTTTATAACCTTGACATGTCAAAAAGAAGATCACAAAAAAGAGAATGGTAGATCAATACTTTGACATGTAAGGATATGGATCTGCTTTTTGATACTAAACCGTAGGAATAGAAAAATGAAAATGCCAACGATTTATGATTTAAAACCTGCTTTTCAAAGCGTGCTTCGCCCTATTGTGCGAATTCTTGCAAACAAGGGTATGACTGCCAATCAAATAACCTTAGCCGCTTTAGGTCTTAGCATTGTTTGGGGTGGGCTGATTGCTCTGACGAAAGGGGCTTTGTGGACCTTATGGATGCTTCCTATAGTTTTGTTTGTTCGGATGGCACTGAATGCGATTGATGGGATGTTAGCCAAAGAGCATGATATGAAAAGCGATCTCGGTGCGATGCTTAATGAAATGGGCGATGTACTCTCTGATACGGCACTTTACTTGCCTTTTGCCATGATAGAAGGTGTTTTACCTTTGTGGGTGACGCTTTTTGTGATTGCCTCTATTTTGACGGAAACGGCAGGTATCTTGGGAGCAGTCATTGGAAAAACGCGTCGTTATGATGGCCCAATGGGCAAGAGTGATAGAGCCTTTGTGATAGGAAGTACGGCGTTGGTGTTGGGACTTGGCGTGACGCCTTATCTTTGGGTCAACGGCGTGTTGATGATCGCTACGATTTTAGCGTCGTGGACCGTGCTTAGACGTTGTCAAAAAGGGTTAGCATGATGGATTCTATAGCGATGCTTTTTAGCGGTAAAAGTGGGATAGTCATCGGTGTTATTCTAGGGTTGCTTTTACTGGCAACGCTCATTGTTCGGGTATTCTTTCGTACTTCAACCGAGCTTAAAGATCGCGTTCAATCGTGGTGGATTATCGTGCTCGCTTTTGTGGTTGGAGCAATGTTGCATACGACTGTGGCGATGTTCTTTTTTGCGTTGATTAGCTATTTGGCATTGAAAGAGTATTTCACGCTGATTCCAACGCGCAGAACGGATAGGCGAATTATCTTTTACGCGTATCTTTCTATCGTTATTCAGTATTGGTTTGCCGGTATTCAGTGGTATGGTATGTTTATCATTTGGATACCCGTGTATCTTTTTTTACTTTTGCCTTTTCGTCAAGTGCTTATAGGCGATACAAAAGGATTTTTGGAGCATACGAGTCGCGTACAATGGGGATTGATGATGTTTGTGTTTGGTCTAAGCCATATCGCTTATATGATGACCTTACCTACACTCAACGGTCATGATGTCGGAGGAAAAGAGCTTGTGCTCTACTTGGTTCTTTTAACGGAGCTGAATGACATTTTGCAGTATCTTTGGGGTAAAACGCTTGGAAAGCATAAAATCATCCCAAAAGTGAGTCCCAATAAAACGGTTGAAGGGTTTTTAGGGGCATTTTTCACACTCAGCTTATTAGGGGTTGCTTTTTCTTTTTTAACGCCTTTTACGTGGTTACAGGCACTTTTTGCGGGTATGCTTATCAGCAGTGCCGGCTTTATCGGTGATGTGGTCATTTCGATGGTCAAACGAGACATCGGCGTCAAAGATTCGGGCAATCTTTTACCGGGGCATGGCGGAATACTTGATCGTATCGATAGTTTAACCTACACCGCACCGCTGTTTTTTCACTATACGTATTATTTGTACTATTAAGGATAGCGTATGTTTAAATGGCTTTTTTTTGGGTTTATCGTTCGTCCACTTGTGTTGTTTATTTTTGGCGTACATGTAAGAGGCAGAGAAAATCTCCCGCTTGATATACCGTGCATCATTGTTGCAAATCATAACAGCCATATCGATACGCTTGTTCTGATGAGTCTTTTTCCGATGCGACGTATTAGAGCTTTACGGCCCGTTGCTGCGGCAGATTATTTTATGAAAAATAGATGGATTAAGTGGTTTTCAACGCATGTTATCGGCATTATAGCTTTGAGTCGCACGGTGGCTAAAACGCATTCCCATCCCCTAGAAGCGGTGCGAAAAGCTTTAGAAGAGGGGCAGAGCGTGATTATATTTCCTGAAGGAAGTCGCGGAGAAGCAGGGCAGATGGAAAAGTTTAAATCCGGCATCGGACATTTGGCGAAAATGGCTCCTTTCGTGCCTATTATTCCCATCTATATCCATGGTGCCGGAAAAGTTTTACCCAAAGGCGAAGCTCTTTTAGTTCCTTTTATTATGGATATTTTTATCGATAAACCACTGTTTATTGAAGACGATACGACACACGCTTTAACGGAGCGTTTGGAGAGTCGTATTAAAGCATTGGAAGATGTGAATCAAAACAATTTAACCCAAGTATAAAAAAGCCTTAAAAGGATAAAGTATGAAGACCGGAACATTTAGAAGTTTTGATAAAGCGGAACTGTTTTACCGAGAGTGGGAACCGACCCAAGAAGCCAACGGCAAAGTTGTTTTACTGCTTCATCGCGGGCATGAACACTCTGAAAGGCTGGATAGTATAGCGCGCTCTTCCATATTTGCGGGCTACAAAATTTTTTCATACGACAATCGCGGGCATGGTTACACCAAAGAAGGTGCAACGTATGAGTTTATGAATCTCGTACGTGATTTGGATGCGTTTGTACGATTTGTGTGTGAAAAAGAGCACATCACGCAAGAAGCTATTTTTGTAGTTGCAAACTCTGTTGCAGGTGTTGTTGCTTCGACGTGGGTGCATGATTTTGCTCCTAAAATTGCGGGGATGGCATTGGTTGCACCTGCTTTTAAAATCAAACTTTACGTTCCTTTGGCAAAACCTGCTTTGGCGTTGATGCTTCATTTTAAAGAGGGTCTTAATATCACGTCTTATGTCAAAGCGAAGTTTCTCACGCACAATGCTGAAGAGCAAAAGCGTTACAACACAGACCCGCTTATCACGCCGAATATTCCGGCAAAGCAGTTGGTAACGCTTCTAGATACCGCGCAAAGAGTCGTAGAGGATGCATCTTTGATAGTGACACCCACACTGGTTCTCTCCGCTACGGCAGATTACGTGGTGGAGAGCTCGGTTCAAAAGATTTTTTACGACAAGCTTTCATCGCCGTTGAAACGCTTTGTGGTTTTAGAAGGATTTTACCATGGGGTTTTGTATGAGCAAAATGCTCAAATAGCCCTTGATGCCATTGGAGCTTTTATGCGTGAAGCGTTTGCCGCACCGAAAGTTTCGTTAAAAGAGCATTTAATTAAGATAACGCAGCTCGAAAAAGACACCATCGCCAAAGGAGAAATACCGTTTTTACAAAATTGCTCTTTTGCCTTTCAGCGGTTTATGTTGCATCGTTTTGGAAGGCTAAGCGAAGGGATGAGCATAGGGCTTCGTTATGGGTTTGATTCGGGTGTGACACTGGATTATATTTATAAAAACACGCCAAACGGTCAAGGGGCATTGGGGAAAATAATTGATAAAAATTATCTCAATAGTATTGGCTGGAAAGGGATACGTCAACGAAAAGTCAATGCCATTGCCACCATTCGTGAAAAAATAGAGCACTTACGTGCGCAAGGCGAAAAAGTACGGATTTTAGATATTGCAGGAGGTCCGGCTCGCTATTTGATCGAGTTGGCACGAGAGTATCCGGATATTGAAGTCTTGGTGCGGGATTATCAAGAGCAAAACATTGAGCAAGGAAGAGCGTTAGCGAAAGAGTTTTCCTTGAAAAATATTCGCTATGAACAAGCAGATGCCTTTGATAAACAAACGTATGAGAACCGTTCTTATCAACCCAATATTGTCATTATCTCCGGCGTGTTTGAGTTATTTGAAGATAATGCACTCATTCAAAACGCTATTGACGGCGTAACTTCCATGATGCCAAAAGGTTCTTTTTTGGTTTACACGGGTCAACCATGGCACCCACAACTTGAACAAATCGCTTATGTTTTAGGTAACCACCAACAAAAGCAGTGGATCATGCGTCGTAGAAGCCAATACGAACTCGATACCCTTTTTGCGCAGAGCGGATTTGAGAAAAATTCCATGAAAATCGATGATTGGGGTATCTTTACCGTTTCGGTTGCCACCTTGACATGTAAAGATGCCTAAGCATGTATGCGTTTGATGCAAAACTAGAGGCTTGCGCAACACTTAAAGAGCGTTTTGTGTGGACGCTCTTTATGGGTGCGCTCTTTTTTATCCTTTACGGCGCAGCCAATCAGTACGCGCATATGACGGCTCCTCATTCCTCTTTTTATGGAGAATGGGAGCGTCAAATCCCCTTTGTTTCATCGTTTATTATTCCTTATATGTCCTCGGACGTGATGTTTTGTATTGCCTTTTTACTCCCGCAAACCAGGCTTGAACTGCGTACTCTCTCTTTGCGGGTTCTGTTTATCGTGGTATCTTCGGTTCTTATTTTTGTATTTTTTCCGTTGCAATGTGCCTTTACGAAGCCTCAAACAGATTCATACCGTTTTTTGTTTAATCTTTTGCTGGCAGATTTACCCTACAACCAACTTCCTTCCTTGCATATTAGCTTTGCCGTTGTATTGTGGGCTTCGATGCGAGAGCATTTCGTTAACCGTTTAGTAAAGTACGGTGTGGCACTTTGGTTTTGGCTCATTGCCGTATCGACGCTTTTTGTTTATCAGCACCATTTTATCGACTTGCCTACGGGGGTTTTAATGGGCTTGTGCGCTATTGGATTGATTCCTTCTCAAAAAAGCAATCCACTCTTAAACCGTTTTATGACGCCGCGAAGTTTAAAAGTAGGGCTTTATTATCTCAGTGGAGCTTTGGTGTTTTTAGTAGGAGCCTTTTATGCGCACTCATTGTTTTTACTTTGGATTTTTGTTTCCTTGCTTTTGGTGAGCCTTGCCTATGCATTTGGTTTTAATGAGCTGATTGCTGGCAAAAACGTACAGGCATCGTGGTGGCAATGGGCTCTTTTTGCGCCTTATTTTATAGGTACCCATCTGTCGTGGCGATGGTACAAACGAACATTGCCCCTTTTTGCACAGGTCCAAGAGCGCGTTTATGTCGGGCGTCATCCCGATACGAAAGAGTACGCGCATTTAAAAGAAGTAGGGGTTCAGCATATCGTCAATTTAGCGTTAGAGCATCAATGCCGTCAAAGTGTTGTCTCGCAAACGAGGTTTGCTTTTTTGGATTTGACCATTCCCTCGACCGAGGTGCTTCATGAAGTTGTTTTACTCATTGAAAAGTACAAAGAAGAGGGGGTTTACGTGCATTGTGCCTTAGGACTTTCGCGTAGTATTCTAGCAATTGGTGCATGGCTTATGTATCAAGGTTATTCATTAGAGCAGATACACGAACGTTTACGCCAAATCCGACCGGCATATGTCGCTTCAAAATATATGCACGTGAGTCTAAGCCTTTATGCAACGTACTTGGAAGAGCAGAAGAGGGGTTGAGTTTGCTTTATTTGCTTTACATGTAAAGCCCAATCCCAAAGTTTTCTAAGAAATTCTTAAGACAAAAAAGATTATTATGTCGATAAACTTAAACATTTAGGAATATAAGATGCAAACACAGTACGCCAAAGATTTACCGCTTGAATGGAAACCGATGTCTGCCATTTTTATGGCTTTGGGCGACGCACACCGTCAAAAAATTCTTTTGCTCTTTGAAGATGGGGAACGTCTTAATGCAGGGCAAATCGCTGAAGTGTCACCTTTGGCGCGTACTACCGTTTCGCATCACCTCAAAATCCTTCACCAAGCCGAAGTGCTTTTAAGTGAGAAGATCGGCAAAGAGGTTTGGTTTTGGGTCAATAAACCGCTTTTAGAAGCGACGTTTAACAACGTTTTAGATTATCTACACGGGAAATAAATATGATCAAAACAATTTTACGTATAATTTTACGTATTTTATTTAAAATACGTGTTCATGGGCATTTTACAGCCAATAAACATGAGCCGATGCTCATCATCGCCAACCACCAATCGTTTTTAGATGGGTTGATTTTGGGCGCGATGTTGCCCGTTTCGCCGGTATTTATCATCAACACGCAAATCGCCAACAACCCTTTTATACGATTTTTTCTTATGCTCGTCGATCATCTTACCGTCGATCCGTCCAATCCGATGGCGATTAAGGCGATTATTCGCTTAGTGGAGAGCGGACGTCCTGTGGTCATTTTTCCCGAAGGGCGCATTACGACGACAGGCAGTTTGATGAAGATTTACGAAGGTAGTGCCTTTGTTGCGGTCAAAACCAATGCAACCGTTGTTCCGATCATCATTCAAGGGGCGACGTTTAGTAAGCTTTCGCGCATGCCAAAGACATACCCGCACAGACTATTTCCGCAGATTTCGCTTCGTTATTGTACGCCGACCAAACTCGTTGTTTCGCATGAGGGAACATCGCATGAAAGACGTCTGCTCTCCGGTGAAGCAATGCGACGTTTGATGCAAGAGTGCTCGTTTGACGCACGTCCTGCCAATGATCTTTTCGGCACTTTTTTGGATGCCATTGAAACGTACGGCAAAAACAAAGCCATCGTCGAAGACATCAAGCAGGTCGAATACACTTATGCACAGCTTCTTAAAATGGCGCTAGGTTTGGGACGACTCCTAAGTCCTATCACTCAAAAAGACGAAGCGGTGGGCGTTTTGATGCCAACAGCGGTTGCTTCACTCGCACTGGTTTTAGGACTCTCAGGTATGAAACGAGTACCTGCCATGCTCAATTTCACAGCAGGCGTGGACGGTTTGCAAAGTGCGTGTGACGCGGCAAAAATCAAAACGATTGTCACCTCGCAAGCCTTTGTGGAGCAAGCGAAACTCGCTCCGAAATTAGAAGCCTTAAAAGGTGTGCGCATTGCCTACCTTGAAGAGCTCAAAGCAACTATGCGCTTGATTGACAAACTGTGGTTGATGCTTTATGCGATTCGCTTTCCACGCCTTGTCACAAGCTCTCAAGATGAAAAAGAGACAGCAGTGATTTTATTTACCTCTGGAAGTGAAGGCAAACCCAAAGGCGTGGTGCTCTCGCATGAAGCGTTGCTTGCCAATATCGCTCAAATCAGCTCTATCGTTGATTTTTCAACCGAAGATAAAATGCTCAATGCCCTGCCGATTTTCCACTCCTTTGGTCTGACAGCAGGCTCACTGCTTCCGATCTTTCGAGGCATGCATCTTTTTATGTACCCTTCACCACTGCATTACCGTGTCATTCCAGAGATCGCGTATGATCGCTCTTGCACGATTTTGCTAGGGACAAGCACGTTTTTGCATAACTACGCACGTCATGCGCATCCGTACGACTTTTACCGTGTACGCTACGTCATCGCTGGGGCTGAAAAGCTCGCTGAAAACGTGCGTGAGCTTTGGTTTGAGAAGTTTGGTTTGCGCATCTTTGAAGGGTACGGTGCCACTGAAACGGCTCCTGTGATCGCGGTCAATACGCCGATGGCGTACAAAAAAGGAACAGTCGGGCAGATCTTACCGGGCATCGAGCATAAACTGATTCCCGTTCCAGGCATCGAGGAGGGCGGCATCTTACATGTAAAAGGTGCAAATGTGATGAGTGGCTATTTACGCGCTGAAAATCCGGGCGTTTTGGAAAAGCCGACGTCCGAAGCAGGCGAGGGGTGGTACAACACAGGCGACATCGTGAGCATCGACGAATCTGGGTTTGTGCAGATCAAAGGGCGTGTTAAACGCTTTGCCAAGATTGCCGGAGAGATGATCTCCCTAGAATCGGTCGAAAAACTAGCGACATTAACATCGAATGGCTTTTTGCATGCCAGCTCATCCATCCCCGATGTCGCTAGAGGCGAAGCGATCGTACTCTTTACGACCGATAAAAACCTAAGTCGTGAAGCGTTGCAAAAAAGCGCTCAAAGCAACGGTTTCCCTGAAATTGCCGTGCCTCGTAAAATCGTCCATGTGGAAGCATTGCCGCTTTTGGGAACAGGGAAGACCGATTATGTCACCTTAAAATCCATGGCAAGCGAGATCGCATGAGTGCTTTTTACCTTTTGAAAACCAAACGGTTCGCGCCGTTGTTTACGGTACAGTTTTTAGGTGCGTTTAACGACAATATCTTCAAAAATACCCTCGCTATTTTGGTGACGTTTCACGCAGCTTCTTGGACGAGTTTGCCCTTAGGCATTTTAGCGCCGCTTATCGGGGCAATTTTCATTCTGCCTTTTTTCATCTTTTCAGGACTGGCTGGAGCACTGGCGGACAAATACGACAAAGCTACTTTAACACGCCTTGTCAAGCTTTTGGAATTGGGGTTGATGAGCATTGCCACCCTTGGTTTTTACATGCACTGGTTTAGTCTGCTGCTGGTCGTGGTTTTTGGCATGGGCTTACACTCAACGCTTTTTGGACCCATCAAATACGCCATCATCCCCCAACATATGGGCGAAAATGAACTGGTGATGGCAAACGCGTTGGTCGAGTCTGGAACGTTTGGCGCCATTTTGCTTGGAACGCTTGGCGGTGGACTGATCGCCGCTTCCACATATGGCGGCATTATCGCCGGTGTGATGGGTATGGCAATCGCGCTGATCGGCTACGTGTGCAGTCGCTACATTCCCACAGCACCTTCACTGAATGCGCAGATGAATCTTTCGTACAACATCTTCTCTCAAACGGCGCAAACGCTGAAACTGGCGTATGCCAATAAGACCGTGTTTCTCGCCATCATCGCCATTTCATGGTTTTGGCTTTACGGCGCACTGTTGCTTTCGCAATTTCCCGCGTTCGTCAAAATCGTTTTAGAGGGCGACGAGACCACCGTAACACTCTTGCTTAGTCTTTTTACCGTCGGTATCGGTGTGGGCTCTTTCTTATGTGAAAAACTCAGTCACCATACCATTCGCCCTTCCTTGATTATACTGGGTGCTTTGGGAATGACTTTTTTTGGAATCGACTTTGCGCTCACCTCTTCAAGCTTTGTGCCTGTAGAAGTCCTTTTTTCAAGCAGCACCTTTTGGCATATCTTGATCGATCTAACGCTCATCGCTCTTTTTGGCGGACTCTTTAGTGTCCCTCTTTACGCTATCATGCAAAGCCAAAGCGATCCCGCGTTTCGCTCACGCATCATCGCCGCCAATAACATCTTAAATGCGCTTTTTATGGTACTTGGCGCGGTACTTACGATGGTTTTGCTCGATGCTTCATGGCAAATCCCCGAAGTCTTTTTGAGCGCAGCCATTGGCACAGGGCTCATCGCAACATGGATCGCTTGGGTATTGTATAAACAACTTGATTAGGCTTTACATGTAAAGAATATGAACAATTTTTACAGGTTTAGGTTCCATTAATGAATGGTTCATCTCTTGTTTAAGCTAAGCGTCTATACTTTTACATGTAAGACACATACCTCCTTTTTGTGTAGAACCTACCAATTTTTAAGACCAACGCTCGGATTGCCCGATTCGAGCGTTTTTTCTTTTCTCCAACACTTTTTTTATTTTATACATAAACATTTTACAACTTCAAAATCTTTACATGTAAGAGTATTAGGAAGGGAATAGGGCACGCATCCTTTTACATGTAAATTTATATTTCAATAGATGCATTTACTTTAGAAGCTCAAAAGCGGATTTTATTCACACGATCAGAAATTTTTTAGACCCCAAGCATACGCTATTTATCCATGCAAACATTTTACGATAAATCTTACGTCAGCACGTAAAGCGATTGAATGATCGACCCTCTTTTCTACGTCTTTCGTGTCACACAAACGAGCACGTGTAAAACAACGACAATGTCTTTGCAAGGAAAATAAAAGAAGCGTTTTAAAGCAAAATCAGGGGATTGGTTTGGTAAAGTAATCGAATTGAAATATTTATAGGATACGAGATGTCTGTACTTTGGGATGCGTTGAACGGTGTCGGTGCGATTACGATCGCTTTATTGATTCTATCGCTTGGAATTGCGCTTTTTTACGAGATGATTAACGGTTTTCACGATACCGCGAATGCCGTAGCCATGATTATTTATACCCATTCGATGAAAGCAAAATACTCCGTCGTGATGTCGGGAATGATGAATTTTCTAGGCGTTATCACGGGTGGTATCGGCGTTGCGTATTCGATCGTGCATCTCTTGCCCGTCGATATTATGGTAACGTCCAATCCCAATGCTTCACTGGCAATGGTCTATTCGCTCTTAATTGCGGCGGTCATTTGGAATTTCGGTACATGGTACTTCGCACTTCCCGTTTCCAGTTCACATTCACTGATCGGTGCCATTATCGGCGTGAGTGCCACGTTTGGCATTATGAACGGCTTTGATATTTCGCATAGCGTCAACTGGAAAGTCGTTTATACCGTTTTAACCGGCTTAGCGGTTTCACCCTTTTTAGGTTTCGGATTTGCCTATCTTTTAATGCGTCTGTCTCGAAAATACATTAATAACCCACGCCTTTTTAGAACTCCCGAACAAGAAGAAAAACGTAAACATCCAAGCTTTTGGGCTCGAACGGGTATCGTTGCCACGGGGGCAGGTGTAAGTTTTGCGCACGGCTCGAACGACGGGCAAAAAGGCATCGGTCTTATTATGATCATTTTAATCGGTATTTTACCGCAATATTATGCCCTCAATATGGACTCGCATCACTACAAAATCATTCAAACCCGAGACGCCGCTAATAACCTTGCGCGCTTCTACCAAGACAATCAAGACTCCCTTGCACAACTCGTCAGCGAAAAAAGGCTTATCAGTGCGTTAAAAACCAAAAACACCATTGCCGAATGCAACGTCAATCAAGTCGGCGAGACCGTCTCTTTAGTCGCGTCTAAGCTTGATCATTTGCATTCGTATTCCGAACTTTCGATCGAAGATCGATGGAGCGTTCGTACGGCTATTTTATGCTCCGATAACTTTTTTGCGCAAGCAGAGAAGATCTATCTGCTCAGTGATAAAGATAAGTCCGATTATATCGCAGCCCAACGCAAACACATCGTCTCGGCTATCGAATACGCTCCTTATTGGGTCATTATCGCCGTAGCGTTAGCAATTGGCATCGGTACGATGATCGGCTATCAACGTATCGTTTTAACCATCGGCGAAAAAATCGGTTCAAAACCGATCAATTATATGCAAGGAACGGTGTCCCAAGCTACGGCGATGTTGACGATTTTACTTGCAAACTTCGCACATGCACCCGTTAGCACGACACACATTTTATCAAGTGCCGTGACCGGCTCGATGGTAGCAGAACCCGACGGCGGCGTTCAGAAAAATACGATTAAAGTGATTGTGCTTTCGTGGGTTTTTACTTTACCCGTAACGGCGTTACTCGGATCGGTCATTTATATGGGATTAAACTTTTTGATGAAGTGATAAATTTTGAAGTAATTTGAAGTAAGGAGAAATCGTACGATACAAGATCGTACGATTTTGATCGAATATAAAGTATTATTTTGCGGAAGCGACGGAGTCTTTCAATTTTTTACCGACTTTAAATTTAACGGCGGTTGTTTTAGCAACATCGACGACTCTGTTTGTACCGGGAACTCTTGCTTTTCTAGCAGCTCTTGTCGCCGTACTAAACGTACCGAATCCGATAAAGCTAACTTCTTTACCGGCGACAAGCGCTTCGCTAATCGCTTCTAATGCTGCATCAACAGCTTTTTGACTATCTTTCTTTGAAAGACCCGCTTTCTCAGAGACCGCTTGGATAAATTCCGCTTTTTTCATTGCCCATTCCTTAAAATAAAGTGTTTGTGCGAGGATTGTACAATTTTTTTTAAAAAAAGACAATAATTTTTCTTAAAAAGTTAAAGAATATACCCAAAGAGACGATATTTTGCTCAAGGAATTAAATTTGCTTACACTAAGAAAGATCATTTATTAAGGATAATTTATGAGGATAACGAATTCTTTATTACACTCCACGTCGTTGCGTAATTATCGCACCAATAGTGAGAGCCTTTATAATATTAACCAACAAATCGCCTCTAAATTGAAAATTCAAAACAGCTACGAAGATACCGGTATTTATATCGATGCGATGCGTTTGAATACAGAAATCGACACGTTAACGCAATCAAGTGCTATTTCGTCAAAAGCCGCAACTTTTGCTAACAATACGGATACGACGCTGACGTCGTTTTCCAGTACATTGGATCAGTTTAAGGCAAAATTGGTTCAAGCTTCCACGAGTACGAATTCAACGACCAGTCTCGAAGCATTGGCAAACGATCTAACCGGAATTAAACAACAACTTTTAAGTCTTGCCAACACCTCTATTAACGGTCAATTCTTGTTTTCAGGTTCCTCTTTGAACCAAAAACCTATCGATGCGTACGGCAACTACCAAGGTAACGATGAAAATTTAAAAGCATTAATCGGTTCGGGCGTCGAATTGGATTATAATATTAACGGACAATCGCTTTTCTTAGGAAAAGACAGCGATTACAGCAAAATCGTATCAAGTAACGTAGCATTGCTCAACCAATCCAAATTGCATCCGGACGTGATGACGCAAAACAGTCAAAACGAAACGGCAAGCGAAGTGTACATTACGCAAGAGGACACGATACGCGATCTTGTAGGCGATACGAATAATAATGCTTCCGATGACGGAAAAGCCGTTTTTTATCTCTCCGGTCGTAAAAGTAACGGTACCACTTTTTCAAACACCATTAAAATGGATACGGGTTCTAAAGTATCGAATCTTCTTGATAGCATCGGCGAAGCATACGGAAATACGGCAACCAATAAAGTCGTCAGCGTGAGTCTTAACGCACACGGGCAAATTGAAGTAAAAGATTTAATGACCGGTCATCAAACGCTCGAAATGAATATGTTCGGGGCAATCGATCGAAACGCAACCGCCGGACAAACGGGTGATGCCGAGCAAATTATGAATATCGATAATTTAACCTTGCATCCGAACGTCGACATTATCGCTTTTAACAAAAGCAACTACGCAACGTCGCTTTCTTCTCCCGATCTAACGATGCGATCAAGTGTACTTAGCGGCGGCAATTTCGGTATCAGCTTCCCGCAAAGCGGTGTCGATACCTCTACGATCAGCACGACGACGGCATTAAAAGATATTTTCCCTGCCGATGTCGATCATCTCGATTTCGGAGCAACCTCCTTTTCAATTGCCGGTAAAACGGTACAAGACTTAATGAGTGCCATCGATACGGAATATTACGGAGGCGTACCTACGGCAACGCTCGGTTCGGGAATGATAAAAGTACCGACAAACGTCGTTTCGATTGTTCCTAAAAACGCGTCCAACGGATTGGCTCACGGAAATGCGCTTCCCGATGCAATGAATTATGCACGCAGAGGCTTTGAAAAAGACGGTAACCTTCTTTCGGGTAACGTTTCTCAAGTCGTTAAATCAACCAATAACTTTGCAACCGCTTCAACCAAACTCGTAGACGTTGCAGGTGTCGATAGCTTAAACGGTAAACAACTGGTCTTGAATTTTACGGACAAAAACGGTATCAGCCGTACGGGAACACTCAATTTAGACTCGTCTGATACGACATTTTCGATTGACTTAGACGGCGACGGGATCATCAATAGCAGCGAACCAAACGAAATTATCTCCATTTATAACGGTAAAGGAGATTTGAGCAATACAAAAACCAAAGCCGATGACATGACGTATCAACAACTTTTGGATATTGTAAGTATGGTTACATCGGGCAATATTCCTAAACAAGGCGTAACGAGCGATGCGCAAACGGCCATTAACAATGCCATTGCGTTCGGCGTAGCCGGTGATACGACCAACCGCGATGCACAAGCCGCAATTGCCAAAAGCGGTGTTTCGCTTGAAACACAAGCGTATATTCAAAAAGCGATCGATGCCGGAATCGTTAAAGCCGATCCTACTTCTTCAGCCGCTCAAATCGCTCAAGCGACAATTGATTACGATAATGCTATCGCTAATGCTAATACCGCCGAATATAATTATGCTTTATCAACGGCTAAAAACAGCGTTGAGGCGACTTTGGATTACAAAGGAAGAATAAATATCGTCGATAAAAAATCTTCTGAGACCAAAATTGCATTATCCATGTACGATAAAAGCGCGACGGATTTTACGGGCATCGGAAGTACGGCACTCTCTTTTATGGCAAACGATTCTGTAACCGTAGAGAGCCCAAGCGTAGATATTTTTAAACAATTAGATGAAATGATTGAAGCCGTAAGATCCGGCAATCTTTATATGGATGCTTCTTCGGACGATCCTCGCGCGATGGGAATTCAAAATGCATTGCTTCAAATAGATCATATCGCAGATCACGTCAACAAAGCACACACGAAAATCGGTGCGCTCGGGAATGCACTGACCGATGCCAATGCCCGTAGCGAAATGTTGACGGTCAATGTCAAAACGGTTCAAAATAGCGTGATTAGCGTCGATACGGCAGAAGCCTATTTGGAATATCAGGCGATTTATACCTCCTACCAAGCTATGTTATCGACACTTTCGCAAATTAATAAGCTGTCTCTTTTAGATTACATGTAATAATTTGTTATAATAAACGTCTTGTAATATCATGCTTACAAGACGTTAGAGCACCGATACTTAAGAGTGCTTAAATTCTACGAGAGACGCTTACGAGCCTAGAAAGCTTGAATCGCTTGAGGGGATTACGATTACATGTAAAGGATATACTATCTTAAAAGAGACTTTTTTTATTATTTTTATTGCGATTGTTTTGTATTTGGGCGTTGCCACCGTTTTACCGGACGCTTCCGTCGTCGGAAGGTTCGGTGCTTATTTGGGGCACGGAAATCAACATTTTTTCGGCTATCTAGCGTTTATCTACCCTTTTATGCTCATTTTACCGGCATTTACGCTTTACAAAGAAGGAAAAGTAACGGAACGAAGCGTCGGTATTTTTGTCGCCTCCGCCATTCTTTTTTTCGCTTTTTTAATGGCTCAGTCGATTATCGTTCATAATGAATACAACGGTTTATTCGGTCGTTCTATCGTTGATTTATTGATCGGATTTATCGGCATTATGGGCGTTTGGATTTTTATCTTAGCCGTTTTTATGCTCTCCATGACACTTTTAGTCGAATCCAGTATTAGCGATTTTTTCGCCTTGATTAAACCTACGTTTACGAAAACAAGCGTTAAAGAGTATAAAGCAGAACCCGCCGAAGAGCCCAAACGCGAAGAGAAAAAAGTCAAATCCGTGCGAAAACAAGAGACGTTAATACCCGCCGATGAGGAGACGGAAGAAAATCCTACCATTCTTCAACCGCTTTTCCCCGAAGAGAGCGAACCGAAAAAAAGTTTGGTTAAGCTCAAAAGTTCCAACGCAAAAGTCGAGATTTTGAGCGAAGTCGAAGAAAACAAAAAATTGCTTTCGCAAATCGATCAAGGCGAAGTCGATAAACCCAAAGATTTTAAGCTGCCGCCGCTTTCGTTTTTAGCCAATCCTCCGACCAAAGCGGTTCATGTCAATGAAAACGAAATTGATCAAAAAATCCAAGACTTACTCGAAAAACTCAGACGCTTCAAAATTGAAGGCGATGTCGTTCGTACCTATTCGGGTCCTGTAGTAACGACATTTGAATTCAAACCCGCACCGCATGTCAAGGTTTCGCGTATTTTAACGCTTCAAGACGACCTTGCGATGGCACTTCGCGCTAAAACGATTCGTATTCAAGCACCCGTTCCCGGTAAAGACGTCGTGGGTATCGAAGTTCCGAACCAGAAAATCGAAACAATTTACCTCAAAGAGATTTTAGAGAGCGATATCTTCAAAAAATCGGCTTCGCCTTTAACGATTGCCTTAGGAAAAGACATCGTCGGCAATGCTTTTGTAACCGATCTTAAAAAATTGCCGCATCTTTTGATCGCCGGAACGACCGGAAGCGGTAAGAGTGTGGGGATTAATGCGATGCTATTATCGCTTTTATACCGCAATTCGCCCGATACGTTGCGCTTTTTGATGATCGACCCTAAGATGCTCGAATTTTCGATTTACAACGACATTCCGCATTTGTTAACGCCGGTCATTACCAAACCGAAACAAGCCATCGTTGCTCTTGCCAATATGGTCTCCGAAATGGAGCGACGCTATCAGATTATGAGCCGTTCCAAAACGAAAAACATCGAAAACTACAACGAAAAAGCCAAAAGTTTAGGGCTAGAGCCGATGCCTTATATTGTCATTATTATCGACGAGCTGGCAGACTTGATGATGACGAGCGGTAAAGACGTCGAATTTTACATCGCGCGTTTGGCGCAAATGGCACGAGCCAGCGGTATTCACATCGTCGTGGCGACGCAACGCCCGTCAGTGGACGTCGTAACGGGTCTTATTAAAGCAAACTTACCTTCGCGTATTAGTTTTAAAGTCGGGCAAAAAATCGACTCAAAAGTCATTTTAGACGCTATGGGAGCCGATTCGCTTCTTGGAAACGGTGACATGCTTTTCACCCCTCCGGGCACATCCGGACTCATTCGTTTGCATGCACCCTATACCACCGAAGATGAAATCGACAAAGTGGTCGAATACCTCAAAAAACAGCGTCCCGTCGTCTATGACGAAAGCTTTTTAAAAGAGAGCGAAGAGGGTTTTTCTTCTGCTTCCGGATCCAAAGATAACGGGGAACTCGACGAACTTTTTGAAGATGCCAAAGCCATTGTCCTTAATGAAAGAAAGAGCTCGATTTCTTATATTCAAAGACGATTAAATATTGGCTATAATAGAGCCGCAACGATCGTCGAGCAACTGGAGGCGATGGGAATTCTATCGGCTCAAAATGCCAAAGGTCAGCGCGAAATTATCGTTTAATCAACTTTAAAGGAGTCAATCACAATGGATTTTTTTGAAAGCTATCAAGCTGAAGTGAATGAAAGAGCAAAATTAGGTGTTCCTCCTTTACCGCTTGACGCAAAAAAAACGGCTCAAGTCGTAGAATTACTCAAAAAAGAAGAGGGCGATCAAGCGTTTCTTCGCTCATTATTGGCCGATCGCGTTCCGCCCGGCGTTGACGAAGCCGCTTACGTTAAGGCAGCATTTTTAAACGACGTTGCTCAAAAAAAAGTGACATGTAAGGCCATTTCCGCCGTTTATGCGGTTGAATTATTAGGCACGATGCTCGGAGGCTACAACGTTCAGCCGCTTGTCGATGCACTGAGCTCTTCGGACAAAGAGGTCGCGCAAGCCGCCTGTAACGCTCTTAAAAACACGATTCTCGTCTACGGCTCTTTTAACGACATTGAAACACTCTCCAAAACCAATACGTATGCCAAAGAAGTGATGCTTTCATGGGCAAATGCGCAGTGGTTTACGTCAAAACCCGCTCTTCCCGAAAAAATGACCGTTGCGGTATTAAAAGTCGCGGGAGAAACCAATACGGACGATTTAAGTCCCGCAAGCGAAGCGTTTACGAGAAGCGATATTCCTTTGCATGCCAATGCGATGCTCCTCAAACGACTTCCGGGCGCACTTGAAAAAATCACCGAATTAAAAGCCAAAGGCTATGAGGTCGCTTACGTGGGTGACGTCGTCGGAACGGGAAGTAGCCGAAAGTCCGGTATCAACTCTATTCAATGGTGGATGGGCAAAGAAATTGCGGGCGTTCCCAATAAAAAAACAAGCGGCCTTATTTTAGGCTCAACCATTGCCCCTATTTTTTTTAACACCGCCGAAGACAGCGGTGCGCTTCCGATCGAAGTCAACGTCGACGCATTTGAAACCGGCGATATTATCGATGTCTATCCGCTTTTAGGCAAGGTCGAAAAAGCAGGGAAAACGGTCGGTACGTTTAAACTCTCCCCCAATACCTTAGCCGACGAATACCGAGCCGGCGGTCGAATTCCGCTCATTATCGGTCGAGGACTGACCGCAAAAGCCAGAGCAAGTCTTGGCATGGGTGCCGAGACTATTTTCGCTAAACCCGAGCAACCTGAAGAACTTCAAGGCGTAGGGTACACGTTGGCACAAAAAATGGTCGGACGCGCCTGCGGCGTCAAAGGCGTACGTGCCGGAATGTACGTTGAACCGCAAACGTTAACCGTTGGTTCCCAAGATACCACCGGACCGATGACGAGGGACGAGATTAAAGAGCTTGCCGCGCTTGGTTTTAGTGCCGATTTGGTGATGCAAAGCTTCTGTCATACCGCCGCTTACCCCAAACCCAGCGACGTCAAACTTCACCACACGCTTCCCGATTTCATCACTTCCCGTAGCGGCGTGAGCCTTCGTGCGGGGGACGGCGTTATCCACTCGTGGCTAAATCGTATGGTTCTCCCCGATACCGTCGGAACGGGCGGCGACAGTCATACGCGTTTTCCTATCGGCATTTCGTTTCCGGCAGGCTCGGGTCTTGTAGCCTTTGCCGCGGTTACCGGTAGCATGCCTCTTAATATGCCAGAATCGGTGTTAGTACGCTTTAAAGGAAAGATGCAACCGGGCGTTACGCTACGCGATCTTGTCAATGCCATTCCCTATTACGCGATTAAAAAAGGGTTACTCACGGTTCCGAAGAAAAACAAAAAGAACGTTTTTGCGGGACGTATTTTAGAGATTGAAGGGTTACCCAAACTCAAAGTCGAACAAGCCTTTGAGCTCAGCGACGCTTCGGCGGAGAGAAGTGCGGCGGCATGTACGGTGGCTTTAGACGAAGAAAGCGTCGTCGAATACCTCCAATCCAACATTACGCTTTTAGAAGCCATGATCAAAGCCGGTTACCAAGACGCCAAAACGCTTCAACGTCGTGCCGATAAAATGAAAGCATGGATCAAAGAGCCAAAACTACTCAAAGCCGATGCCGACGCACACTACGCCGAAGTCATCGAAATCGACCTTAACGAGATCAAAGAACCGATTTTGGCATGTCCGAACGATCCGGACGATGTGGCGACTTTGAGCGAGATTTTAGCCGACGACAATCGCCCTAAAAAAATCGACGAAGTCTTCGTCGGAAGCTGTATGACCAATATCGGTCACTACCGAGCACTCGGCGAAGTCTTGCAAGGCGAGGGCAAAGTACCGACGACCTTGTGGATCGCGCCTCCGACGAAAATGGATAAAAACCAACTCACGGAAGAGGGTTACTACGCGCTTTTCGGAACGGCGGGCGCGCGTATCGAAATTCCGGGATGTTCGCTTTGTATGGGCAACCAAGCCAACGTACGCGAGGGTGCCGTCGTTTTTTCGACCTCGACTCGAAACTTCGACAACCGTATGGGTCCTAACTCGAAAGTCTACTTAGGAAGCGCTGAACTCGCCGCTTTATGCGCGCTTTTAGGGCGACTCCCTAGCGTCGAAGAGTACATGAGCTTAGTGCCTAAAAAATTAGCGGGAAAAACCGAAAAGGTTTATAAATACCTCAATTTTAATCTCATCGAAGATTTCGCTTTAGGTCACTAAAAAAACGCCAAGCCGTCTTTAAAAAGGCGGCTCATTTTTCTTACATGTAAGGATTGATTTGACTGTTCATAAAAATTGCGTCGTGACGCTTGATTATACTTTATTTAATACCCAACACGAACTTCTCGATAGCGGAGCGACTCCTTTGGTGTATCTGCACGGCGGATACGACGAAGTTTTCGTAAAAATCGAGCAGGCGTTAGAGGGAAAACGCATCGGAGAGAGCGTGCATATGCAACTGCTTCCCGAAGAGGCGTTTGGAGAGTATAAAGGCGAATTGGTTTTAGTAGAAGATCGTTCACAATTTGAAGACGATTTACAAATCGGAGAGCAAGTTGAAATGGTTTTCAGCGAGGACGACGACGAAGAGATTATGATGGTCTATACGGTCAGCGAGATTCGAGACGATCAGGTCGTCTTAGATGCCAATCATCCGCTATCAGGCGTAACGGTCGTCTTTGACGCCACCGTTATCGGTATTCGCGAAGCCTTACCCGAAGAGATCGAGAAGCGCTTCCATTCGATCGACGTCGAACGCTCCGTTTTATAAAACCATGTACGATACGCTCGGCTTATTCGAACATTTAACAATCCTTTACGCCGAAGACGAAGAGAGCTTACGCCATAGCGTCGCACAAACTTTGGAACTTTTCTTCAAGCGCGTGATTCAAGCGTCCAACGGCGAAGAAGCCGAAGAGCTTTTTTACGAACACCGTCCCGACGTACTGCTTTTGGATATTTGTATGCCTAAATGCAACGGATTGGAACTGCTAAGGAGGATTCGCGAATCCCATAAACGTGTTCCCGTGATTATTATGAGCGCGTATGCCGAACAACGCTATTTTTTAGAAGCGATCGAACTTAATATTTGCACATACCTTCTCAAACCCTTTTCCAAAGAGAGCTTTTTAAACGCACTTAAAACATGCGCGCATTGGATGTACGAATGGGGAGAGGGTAACGTCATTAAAGTCAACGAAAGCGTCTTTTACAATCCCGAATCGTGTACGCTTTACGTCAACGAAACGCCTAGCGTACTGACGAAAAAAGAGCGTCTTTTATTTGAATACCTTTTGCGCCAAAAAAATCGCGTTCTCTCTTATGACATGTTGGAAGAGGCGGTTTGGGCGGGTGACGGCGGTAATAAAGAGGCTTTAAAAGCACTGGTAAAAGAACTGCGTAAAAAACTTCCGAACGATTTGATCGAAAATATTTTCGGTATCGGATACAAACTTGCCGTACGCTAAAAAACGCCTCTCGCCTTCTACGAAAACCAAAACGATGATCTTCGTATTATTGCTTTTTGCGGCAATGGCGATGATTTTCGGATGGATGCGATACCTCGACGTCAAAGAGTCGATCGAAAAATCACGCAAAGATTATGCGTTACAGATTCATAGTCTCTACCAAACGACGCTAGAGCGCACCGCAACGTTTTACCTCAATCGCGCCTATGCCAATCTCGACTCTTACGGCATTAAAGACGCGTTGGTGCATAAAAACGTCGAACAGCTCACGGGGCTTTCAAGTTTTCGATGGAAAGTCTTAAAACAGGAAAATCCGTTTTTGCTCGGTATCCGTTTTTACGATGAAAACCGTCATCTTATCGCACACCTCGGAAAAGACCCTAAGCAAAGTGAAATCGACGAAAAAAGAGCCGTTCCAAACGAACCTCAATTTGGATTTTTTTTCTCCAAACATTATGCGGCGTATCATATTATCGTGCCGGTTTACGTCGACAAAGCTTTAGTCGGAATGTTGGAATTTGCGATTGCGCCGGAGTATTTTTTAAACGAAGTCGAGGAGTTTTCGGGTCTTAAGGGCTATATTTTGTTTAAAGGCGAAACGTTTGAGCCCAAAGAGAACGATTTGCGCTCTATCAGCCTCCAAGACGGGGCGATTTCACAAAATCGTACCCGCACGTACATCACGCACGTCATTCAACTCGAAGGGCTCATCGGCGATCATCTGGCGCAACTTCTCTTCTTTCAAGATATTAGCGATCAGCAACAAAAGCTTTTAGATGCCGTCTATGAAGCGTTTTTCCTTACGCTTGCGATGATCGGCGTATTGCTTGTTATTTTAAACTATGGATTTGACGTTTTAATCAAACGGCTTGAAGAGAGCGAAGCGGGCTTGCGCCACCTCAATCACACGCTTGAAGATCGCGTTAACCAAGAGATCGAACAACGTTTGCATCACGAACAACTGTTAATGCACCAAAGCCGTTTGGCGAGTATGGGAGAGATGATCGGCAATATTGCCCATCAGTGGCGC
Organism: Sulfurospirillum sp. MES; assembly: GCF_000789415.1. NCBI lineage: Bacteria > Pseudomonadati > Campylobacterota > Epsilonproteobacteria > Campylobacterales > Sulfurospirillaceae > Sulfurospirillum > Sulfurospirillum sp. MES. Next base: position 137,444 of record NZ_JSEC01000005.1, read on the forward strand.
CAACCTTTAAGCGAGCTGGGGGCAACACTGATGAACCTTCAACTTTTATGGGAGAGAAATAAACTAAGCCGCGATATTTTCGAAGAGCGTATCGCGCGTTCGGAGAAGCTTATCGCTTACATGTCAAAAACCATTGACGATTTTCGCAATTTTTTTATGAGCGACAACCAAAAAAAAGATTACGTCATCAACGACACGATTCAAAAGGCTATCGATCTGATCGATTCGGCACTCAAAAACCACCATATCCGCTTGACTTTCGAAGCCCAAGAGCGCCTAGAGATCAAAGGATGTCCAAGTCAATTTGCACAGGTCGTTTTAAATATTATCGGTAACGCCAAAGACATTTTACTCGAACGTGCGATCGACGATCCGCATATTAGCATTACGCTTCAACGCATCGACGGTCACATTTGTATTCACATCGTCGATAACGGCGGCGGAATCGAAATGGAACCGATTGAGCGCATTTTCGAGCCTTACGTCAGTACCAAACATGCCAAAAGCGGTACGGGCATCGGTCTTTACATGAGTAAAACCATTATCGAACAACACGCTCAAGGAAGCCTCAAAGCCTTCAATACCGATCAGGGAGCCTGCTTCGAAATCATTCTCTAATCCCTCACTTTTCGTTTCTCCCTAGTTTCTCTCGACTGCTCGTTATCATACCTTTTGGAAATTGTCAAAAGGAGTTTTTATGCCAAGTAAGAGCAGAAGGGAGTTCGTCAAAAAAGCGACGGGCTTGATCGGCGTTAGTACGCTAGCATCAACGCATGCACACGCATTAAGCCTTACCAATCCCGGTCGCGACGCCAAAGACGCCCGTTACGTCGGGCAAGAGGGTAAACGCTTCGGTATGGTTATCGATCTTCGCAAATGCGTCGGATGCCAAGCCTGCACGAGTGCGTGTAAAAGTGAAAATAAAGTCCCCAAAGAGAAATTTAGAACCTACGTTCCCGAATACGAACTCGGAAGTTACCCAAGCGTCAGGAAAGCGTTTTTACCGCAACTGTGTAACCATTGTGCCGAGCCTTCGTGCGTAAGCGTCTGCCCGACCGGAGCGACGTTTGCCCGCAAAGACGGTATCGTCGTCGTGGATAACGAGATTTGTTGGGGATGCGGATACTGCATCAATGCCTGTCCTTACGATAAACGTTATTTCAATCCGATCTCCAACGTTGCCGACAAATGCACGCTTTGCGCGCATCGCGTCGATCACGGATTGCTTCCGGCATGCGTGGAAAGTTGTGTCGGCGGAGCACGGGTTTTCGGTGATCTGAACGATCCTTCTTCGCACGTCTCACGCTTGCTTGCAACGTTTCCGGCCACCGTTTTAAAACCCGCTTCCGGAACGAAACCGCGCGTATTTTACATTGCGTTGAGCGGCGAAATCCAGTCATTACCGTATTCAAACGGAATTTTGGACGACGCGGTACGCAAACGCGAGGGTGCTTTGCACAAAGAATGGTCAAGTAAAGGAGAATAACATGGATTTTGGATCACTATTGCATACGATTAGCTCGATTACGCCCGATCGACCTTGGGGTATCGACATTCCGAACTATTTTTGGTTTACCGGAAGTTCCGCCGCGGCGTTTATCATTTCGAGTTTTGCGCATGTTTTCGGTATGAAAGAGTATAAGCCTATTGCCGGTTTCTCGCTGCTTTTGGCCTTTGTTTTACTCGTTGCCGCACCGATGAATCTTATCGACGATTTACGTCAACCCGGCCGCATTATCAACTTCTTTTTTTACGGATGGGAAAACTTCCCGACCTCTCCGATGAAATGGGGCGTTTTGTTGCTGATAGCATATCCGCTTTTAATTTTAGCCGAAGCAATCGTCTTGTATAGACCTTATTTTACGATGAAAAAAGGGGTCGCCTACACGAAAGAACAAGAAGAAAAAGACCATCGTTTAGGCGTTTTACTTGGAGCGATCGGTATTCCTTTGGCACTAAGCGTACACGGATACACCGGTTATATTTTAGGTGCGGTTCACGCGATTCCTTTATTTCATACGCCGATTATGCCTATTTTGTTTTTAGCTTCCGCAATGGTTTCGGGTACGGGCTTGCTCATTATTTTGCTACCGATTTTTCAGAAATTTTTTACCGATTTTAAACGTATCGATTATGCGATGATGCAACGCTTGGCACGATTGCTTGCATGGTTTATCGTCATCGATTTGGTCATTCGCTTCTTTTGGCTGACCTTTGCGATTACGTTCAATAACGAAGAAAAATATGCCCTCAAACTCTTTTTCGGCGAAAATTTTTGGGAAGTCCTGATCGTCGATTACGTTATTTGTCTTTTTGTACCGATGGCAATCGGTTTTATTCGCTTTTTCTCCCGCTCGCTCAAATGGGTTCTTTTTGCGGGCGTTCTCTCGGCAATCGGCGTATGGATTTTTAGATGGAACACCGTTATCGGCGGTCAGAGCATCGGAAAAACGACGCCTTTCTTATTGGAATACCATCCTCATGTCTTTGGATTCGATAGCATTCTTTCCGTGGTGTCCAACTGGAGTTTGCTCATCGCTTTAATTGCCGCGATTATGGCACTTTTCCCTTGGGATAAAGAGATGGCGAATTATTATACGAAGGAGCAATAATTATGGAAAGTTCACGCAGAAAATTTTTAATCGGAACCAGCATCGTCACCGGAAGCGCGGCACTTGGAGGTTATAGCGATACGCTCAAACATGTCGCTACGCTTTCCAGACGCGGCGAAAAAGCAAACGATCCTATTTACGGAAACGCACCTCAAACCGAAGGCTTACATGTCAAAGGTTCTTTTACGCCCTCTAACGATTTTAGCATGAAACCGAGCATTTGTAACGGATGTACGACCCACTGTTCGGTTCGCGTCAAAATCAACCGTAAAACGGGTCACGTCGAGCGTGTTTTCGGCAATCCGTACAGTCTTCTCTCTTCCGATCCGTGGTTGGCATACAAAACTCCTTTAAGCGAAAGCTTTCAAGCAACCTCCGCGTGGAAAGAAAAAGGCTTGGAGATGCGCTCGACCGCGTGTGCAAGAGGCAATCTGGTTTATGAAAAACTCAATGATCCTTTTCGCGTCACAGCACCGCTAAAACGCGTCGGTAAACGCGGCGACAATCAGTGGCAAACGATTTCGATCGAGCAGTTGATTCGTGAAATTACGCAAGGCGGTAATCTTTTCCAAGAAGGCTATGTTGACGGGCTCAAAGCATTCGCCGATACGAAAACCTTGATCGACGAAAACAACCCCGATTACGGTCCGATAGCCAATAAATTGTGCGTTTTAGGCACGGCGGACGAGGGACGTCAAAACTTTATCGTACATCGCTTCGTGCAAAGTTTCGGTACGGTCAATTTTATGGGGCACACCTCGATCTGCGGTCTTTCCATGCGAGCAGGCGAAGCGGCGTATTTAGACGATTTTAACGCATATCCGCATATGAAGCCCGATTACGAACATTGTCAATTTATGCTGAACATCGCTACGGCTCCGGCACAAGCGGGCAATCCGTTTAAGCGTCAAGCCAAACTCTTGGCAAAAGGTCGAAGCGAAGGAAATCTTCGCTATGTCGTCGTCACGCCGATTTTAACCAACAGCGACTCGATTGCCTCAAGCGACCGCTCACGTTGGCTACCGATCAAACCTTCCGGAGACTTGGCGTTTGTCATGGGTATGATGCGCGTCATTATCGAAGAAGAGCGTTATTTGAAAGCGTACTTGGCGATTCCGAGCGAAACGTCGCAAAAAGCTTTACACGATTACAGCTTTACCAATGCGTCGCATTTGGTCGTTCAAGAAGGCGAAAACCAAGGTAAAATTCTCGTCGATTCCAAAGGAATCGTCCATGTTGTCGATGCCAAAGATGCCAAACTCAAATCCGCCGAGGAAGTTCTAGAAGCCGATATCGCATTTGAGGGAGACGTGAGCCTTGAGGGGAAAACATACCGCGTTAAAAGTGCCTTTTTACTTCTTAAAGAGGCGGCATTGGAGCATCCGCTCTCGTTTTACGCCCAAGAAAGCGGTATCGATGAGCAAACGATCGTCCATTTGGCGCGTGAATTTACCTCTTACGGTCGCAGCGTCGGCGTCGATTGTCACGGCGGAACGATGCATTCGACCGGATTTTACACGACGTATGCCGTGATGATGTTAGGGGCGTTGGTGGGCAATTTAAATTACAAAGGCGGTATGAGTACGGGAGGCGGTAAATTTAAAGATTTTAACGGTTCCGTTTACAACCTTTTGGCCTATGCCGGTAAACAAAAGCCTTTCGGTACGCGTTTGGATCGCGCTCGAAAAGCGTATGAAACCAGCAGCGAATACAAACAAAAAGTTGCCCGAGGCGAAAATCCCTATCCGGCAAAAGATGCATGGTTTCCTTTTACCAACGCGATCGAATCGGAAGTGATTCATAGCAGTGCTAGTGCCTATCCGTATAAAATGGGGGCGTTAATCTCATGGTGCTCGAACTTTATGTACGGACAAAGCGGTGCGGAACATTTGATCCCGCTTTTAAAAGACCCCAAAAAAGCCGTGCCGCTTTTTATTGCGATCGATCCGTTTATCAATGAAACCAGCCGTTACGCCGATTATATCGTGCCCGATTCGGTTCTTTACGAAACATGGGGCGTCGTTTCGCCGTGGGCGGCACACCTGACGAAAACTTCACATGTACGTTACCCAATCGTCGCTTCGCCCAATGCAAAGCTGCAAAACGGCGAACCGATTTCGATGGACAGTTTTCTTATCGAATTGGGAAAATCGCTTAATTTAGCGGGATTCGGTGCTAACGCCATCAACGGAGCCAATGCAAAATTTGCGCTTGAGCGTCCCGAAGATTTTTATTTAAGAGCCTTTGAAAACATCGCGATGGACGGAGCCGCACCCGTACCTGAAATTAGCGACGAAGAGATTGCTTTGGCAGGACTGGAAGAGTATGTAGTGTCGCTCAAACGTATTTGCGGCGAAAATTGGAAAAGGGTTGCTTACGTCATGAGTCGGGGAGGGCGTTTTGCCGATAAAGGTAGCGCATACGAAGGCAATAAAATGACCAAATCTTATACCAAGGCGATTGCCGTTTATAACCAGACCGTAGGAACGTCGCATCATGCGTTAACGGGAGAGCGTTACAGCGGCGTACCGCGTTATTATGCACCGCGTCTTGCTAACGGTGAAAAATTAAAATTCAATACGCCCGAATACCCGTTTCTAGCCTTTAGCTACAAGTCCAACGTGCTCTCTTCGGCAACTTCGGCTTTGGAAGCGTTGCGCGATACGCGTTACACGTCCTACATCGATTTGAACGTAAAAACGGCGCAACAGTTGGGTATCGCGCACGGCGAAGCGGTACGCGTACGCTCGCTTGACGGAACGATTGAGGGCATTTGCCGCGTCAAAGAGGGCATCCATCCGCTTTCTATCGGCATCGAACACGGTAGCGGACGCGAGGGAGAAGGGGCGATCGACGTTAAGATCGATAGCGTGCTCAAACAAGGACGCATCGCCAGAAGAAGCGGCGTCAATATCAATAAATTAGGCTTACGCGATATAACGCGCTTGAATATGCCGACCTTAAGCGATTTTGCCGTCGGTTCCAACGCACGCCAAGCCGTTCCGGTTCGCATCGAAAAAATCTAAACGCTCTCGAAGAGGTTATAAAGAACCTCTTCGACCACCAATAAAAAACTTCGTTAAGAATCTTACGTTGATATATTACCACTAAATTTTCTTTGCCGGAAAGCCCACGCACCTTTGGTGTTTTTTCCTTCTTGCAAAATGAGTTTTGCAAGAAATCTATTAATTTTATACAGAGATCAGTATCGGTAAAAAATGGTTGAAGGGAAGGATCAAAAAAGGGAAAAATGGTCGGAGTGACGTGATTCGAACACGCGACCTCTACCACCCCAAGGTAGCGCGCTAGCCAGGCTGCGCTACACCCCGATCCATTTTAGAATGTGGATTTTAACAAAAATAACCAAAAAGTTTTATTATAATAAACAAAAAAATAAACGGTACACATGAAAGAAATTATTTTAACGACCTTTAACGCCCGCTACACGCATACGTCGATTGCTATGCGTTATTTGTACGCCAATTTACGCGAACTTCAACCCCAAGCTTTGATTTTAGAGAGCGTCATCAATACAAGCGTCGCGGACGTCGCGGAGCACATACTTGCACATCAACCGCGCATCGTCGGTATCGGTGCGTATATTTGGAATGCGCTTGAAGTGCAAGAACTGACGGCACTTTTGAAAAAAGTATCGCCCAAGACGTTTATTATCTTAGGCGGTCCCGAAGCGTCACATCTGCCGCATCGCGTCGATTTTTCCAAAGCCGATTATATCATTCAAGGCGAAGGAGAAAATGCTTTTTACGCATTGTGCCGAAGGCTTTTAAACGACGATTTACCCGAAGAACGTTTCATAAAAGCACCGATGGTCGATTTAAGTACGATTGTTTTACCGTACGATTTTTACAGCGATCATGACGTCAAACATCGTTACTGTTACGTAGAAGCGAGTCGCGGTTGTCCCTTTACATGTGAGTTTTGTCTCTCTTCGGCAGATAAAAAAGTACGCGACATTCCGATGGAACGCTTTTTAGGCGAGCTCGAAAAATTATGGCAACGAGGCGTGCGCAATTTCAAATTTATCGATCGAACGTTTAATTTAAGTATTGAGAACGCAACGCAACTTTTAGACTTTTTTCTCTCCAAAAAAGAGGAATATTTTGTCCATTTTGAGGTCATTCCCGATCATTTTCCCAAAGCCCTTCGTGAAAAAATCGCTCAGTTTCCTCCGGCGACTTTGCAGCTTGAAGTCGGGATTCAAACGCTCGATCCAAACATTTCCCAAAATATTCATCGACGCCTCAATGTGGAAAAAATCGAAGAAAATCTCGCTTTCTTACAGAACGAAACCCATGCACACTTACATGTCGATTTGATCGTGGGGTTACCCGGAGAAAGTATTGAGGGATTCGGGCGCAATTTAAACCGACTCCATGCCCTGACGCAATGCGAAATTCAAATCGGTATTTTAAAAAAACTTTCCGGTACGACGCTCTCGCGTCACGACGAAATCTACGGCATGGTTTATTCGGACAAACCTCCGTACGATATTGTGCAAAACGATTTAATCCCGTTTGCGCTGATGCAAAAAATGAAACGATTTGCGCGTTTTTGGGATATGGTGTATAACAGCGGCAATTTTAAACGCTCGTGCGAGCTTTTATGGAAAGAGGGGAAGGTGTTTGAAGGCTTTTACGCCTTTAGCGAATGGCTCTACACCCAAACCGAATCTACATGGCAGATTGCCTTGGACCGTTTGGCGGAATTGGTTTTTCGTTATCTTTGCGAAGAGCAAGGCTATGAAAAAGAAAGGATCAAAGCGCAGCTCATCGAAGATATTATGACCGTTCGCGGACGCAAAATGCCTTCTTTTTTGCGTAACAACTACGTACCGCGAGACGAAAGTGAAGAGAACACGATTAAAGTTAACAAACGACAATTAAAACATGCAAACGCAGTGTAAAGGAGAAACGATGAAATACGATAAAAGCTTTATGACCGATCTGATAAGCCTTGGATTGGTAGCACTCTCTTACGTTTTAAGCGAACCCTTCGCGCATTGGCTACTTTTAGCGGGACTTTTTGCCCTTTCGGGCGCGATTACCAATCAAATTGCCATTCATATGCTTTTTGAAAAAGTACCTTTTTTTTACGGAAGCGGCGTCATAGAATTACGTTTTGAAGCCTTTAAAGCATCAATTAAAAACCTGATGATGGAACAGTTTTTTACCAAAACACAACTCGACGCATTCTTTGCACACGAAGAAAAAACGCTCGATCTTGGCTCTATCATCGATGAGATAGACACCTCTTTGGCCTTTGACGCGCTCAGTAAAACCGTCATGGAGTCCTCTTTCGGCGGGATGTTGGCGATGTTCGGAGGAGCAAGCGCATTGGAAGGACTGCGTGCTCCGTTTAACGAAAAGCTCAAAATCTCGCTCAATGAAATCGTTAAAAGTGATGTATTTCAACAAAAAATATCTAAAAAAATACAAAATTCATCACTAAGTGATGACATGTTAATCACCATAGAAAAGATGGTCGATGCACGCCTTAATGAGCTGACGCCGCGAATGGTCAAAGAAATCGTTCAAGATTTTATTAAAGAACATTTGGGTTGGCTGGTCGTATGGGGCGGCGTTTTCGGCGCGATTATCGGCGTGTTTTCAAGCTTAATCCTCTAACGAAACATATCGACAATCTATAAGCACCAAAGGTGCGTGGGCACTCCGCCGAGGAGAACCCAGTGTTAACGTAGTCTTTGGAGCTTTGCTTCAAAGGCGTGTTAAAGATAAAAAAGCACCAAAGGTGCGCGGGCACTCCGCCGAGGAGAACCCAGTGTTAACGTAGCTTTTGGAGCTTTGCTTCAAAGGCGTGTCAAAGATAAAAAGCACCAAAGATGCGCGGATACTTTGCCAAAACGTGATTTTAGAAAAGCTAGAAATAAATAAAATTTTACATATAATATTACATAAAAGGAATGCGATGGAGTGCTCATATTTCGGGAAGTGCGGTAGTTGTACGCTGTACCGTTTAGATTACGAAGACCAAATAATCTCTAAAAAAGAGGCGATTACGACCTTGTTCGAATCCCTCTATCAAGGTTCTTTCGATTTTTTTCCTTCCCAAGATAGCCATTATCGATCACGCGCGGAATTTCGCTTGTGGAAAGAGGGCGACACGCTTTCATACGCCATGGGTGCGGCAGATAAAAAAAGTACGCTTTGCATCGACGCTTGCCCTAAAGTCGATCTAAAAATCGCTGTGCTGATGCCCGAACTTTTAAAGGCAATCGAAAGCTCTTCGATCCTGCGCGAAAAAATTTTTTCAATCGAGTTTTTGTGCACGTCGGAGCATCTTTTGGTCACGCTCCTTTACCACAAACCTTTACATGTAGCATGGGATGAAGAGGCTAAAATCTTAGAGCAGCGATTCGGTATCGGTATCATCGGTCGCTCGCGCGGCGTCAAACGCGTTTTAAGCCGCGATTTTGCCGAAGAGTGTTTGGACGTAGCGGGAAGAATGTATCGATACCGTGTGTTTGAAGGAGGGTTTTCACAACCCAATCGCGCTATCAATCGTGCGATGATCGCTTGGGTTTTAGAGCAAATGAGCGAATGCGAAGACCTGTTGGAGCTTTATTGCGGTTACGGCAACTTTACGATTCCTTTGGCCAGTAAATTTCAGAAGGTTTTGGCGACGGAAATCTCTAAAACGTCTATCAAATCGGCACTGATCAACTGTGAATTGAACGACGTTTACACGATCTCGTTTTTGCGCATGAGTGCCGAGGAGCTCACCTCTGCACTCAATCACGAACGTACGTTCAACCGCTTAGCACATCTTGATTTGGATGCGTATCGCTTTAGTCACGTTTTCGTCGATCCGCCGCGCTCGGGAATGGACGAAAAAAGCCTTGCGTTTATTTCGCAATTTGAGCATATTATTTATATTTCGTGCAATCCGCAAACGCTCAAACGCGATTTGGAGATTTTAGCGTTGCGGTACGAAATCAAACGGTTTGCCCTGTTCGACCAATTTCCCAATACCGAACACCTCGAATCGGGCGTCATTCTCAAACGACGCTCGATTTCGTAACTTTAGATTTGGAATTGGTTGAGTTTATGCGAAAGTTCGCCGGCTTGCGCGAGAAGGTTTTTGGACGCACCGTTTAACTCGTGTACGTCGGTACTGTTTTTCAACGAAACTTCGTACATGTAAGTAACGTTTTCCAAGATCATCGTCGTATCGCTGGAGAGTTTTTGCGATACTTCGGATGCTTGAGACGAGACAAGCGATGCTTTTTTGATAACGCCTTCGGCTTCGCCAATATGACTCTGCGCCAGTGCCGAGTGATGGACGATTTTTTCGATAAAGGCGTAATTGTCGTTCATTTGACCGCTGGCATCGATAATATTTTGCACGATCACACTAATAGTCGTATTGATTTCACTCAAACTTTTTTGCGTACGTTCGGCTAAGTTTCGCACTTCATCGGCGACGACGGCAAAACCGCGTCCGTGTTCGCCCGCGCGTGCGGCTTCGATCGCGGCATTGAGTGCTAAAAGATTGGTTTGATCGGCAATGTCGGAAATGACCGTTAAAACGTTTTTGACCTGATTGGCGTCGGTACTGAGTTGATTGAGCCTCTCGACCGTGACCGACTCTACTTCGGAAGCTTTTTGAATATCTTCGACCAAACGTTGTATCTCGCATGCCGTTTCGTTCAACGTTGAAGAGGCGGCTAAAATATCACGACTCGTATCTTTCGAGCTTTGCGTCGATTGTTCCAAGACGCCTTTCATTGTATCGCCCAAAGTTTTTGTTTTTTGGGCAAAACTGAGCTCTTCGTCAATACGTTGATGAATATTTTGAGCGATGAGCGCAAAACGATCGGCCGTAGAAGTGCTCTCTTGCGACGCTTTGGTTGCGGCGATAACAGTTTGATGGATTTTATCGATAAAGTGATTGATATTGGCGGAAAGTTCGGCAATTTCGTCATGCGACGTTACGGTGATGCGTTTCGTTAAATCGCCGCTTCCTTGCGCCAAATCAAACGTAACGGCAGAAAGCGCATCAATCGAACGCGAAATACTTAAGGTCATAATGCGCGTAAAGATGAAGAAAAAAATCATCCCCAAAATCGAACCCGTCACTAAAATCGTACGATTCGTTCCTTCCAGTAAAAAAAAGACCAAGACCGTATTTGCAGTAAACCCTCCGACCGTCGAAAGTGCTAAAATCCAACCTTTCGTTTTAATACTAATTTCCCCGAGAAACATCATATTCCCTTATAATACAAAATGTAATTTCGTGGGGATTATAGCACAAAAAAATGGCAAAACAGACGACATACGTCAAACATAATTTTTTCGATAAAGGCTAAGAAAGTTTGGGTGTGCTATACTCCTCACTTCAATTTTTTTAAAGGAGCAATAATGGAATGCGACATTTCTAACATTAGCATGCCCGATGACGCGGGCATTAAAGATATTTTTTCGATGTGCAAGAGCATTGCCATTATCGGCCTTTCTCCCGATCCCGATAAAGACAGTCATAAAGTAGCACGTTATTTACAAAAAAAAGGCTTTAAAATCTATCCGATTTATCCAAAGGAAGAGACGATTTTAGGGGAAAAAGTGTATCGATCGCTTCTGGACATTCCCGAAAAAGTAGAGATGGTCGATATGTTTCGTAAACCCGAAATTGCCGATTCGCTCGTCGATGAAGCCTTGCAAAGAGGCGACGTAAAAGTCGTATGGTTGCAATTGGGCATTATTAATAATGCCGCCTGCCAAAAAGCAAAAGAAAACGGATTAATCGCCGTTCAAAATAAATGTACGAAAGTAGAATACGAAAGGTTACACCTATGATACCCCTTAGTGAAATCGTTAAAGCCAAACGACAATTAGCCGGCGTCGTGACCAACACGCCTTGTGCCTTAGCTCCGATTTTAAGTGAAGAAGTCGGAACAAACGTCTATCTTAAAAAAGAAAATCTCCAAATTACGGGTGCTTATAAACTTCGCGGTGCGTACAACAAAATCGCCTCATTAACCAAAGAAGAACGCAAAAAGGGCGTTATTGCGGCGAGTGCGGGCAATCACGCACAAGGCGTTGCCTACAGTGCTCGGGTTTTCGGTATCCAAGCAACGATCGTAATGCCCGAAGCCACGCCTCTTTTAAAAGTCACGGGAACCAAAGCTTTGGGTGCGGAAGTGATCTTACAAGGCGATAACTACGACGAAGCCTACGCGTATGCGCTCACGTACGCCAACGAACACGGCTTGACGTTTATTCACCCGTTTGAAGACGAAAAAGTCATTGCGGGGCAAGGAACGGTTGCTCTGGAAATGATCGATGAAATCAACGACCTTGACGTCGTCGTCGTTCCTATTGGCGGCGGCGGACTGATTAGCGGTATGAGCTCGGCGATCAAACAGATCGATCCGAAAATCAAAGTCATCGGCGTCAATGCATCAGGAGCTCCCGCTATGTGCGAATCGTTCCATGCCAAACAAGCGATCAATTCCAAAAGCGTGCGAACGATTGCCGACGGCATCGCCGTACGCGACGTCAGCGAAAGCAATTTGGCGCATATTTTGGAGTGCGTCGATGAAGTCGTCACGGTAGACGACGAAGAGATTGCATCGGCAATTTTGTTTTTATTGGAGCGACAAAAATTGGTCGTTGAAGGCGGCGGTGCGGCAAGCGTTGCGGCAATTATGCACAAAAAATTTGCCTTTGACAAACATACCAAAATCGGCGCGGTTTTAAGCGGCGGAAATATCGACGTACAAGTGCTATCGATCATTATCGAGAAAGGTTTGATCAAATCGCACCGTAAAATGAAGTTGGTCATCACGTTGATCGACAAACCGGGCGCACTGATGCGTCTGACGGACTTATTTAAAAATGCCAACGCCAATATTATTCAAATCGATTACGATCGTTTTTCAACAAAACTCTCTTACGGCGACGCGCAAATTACGATTATGTTGGAGACCAAGGGCGTGGAACATCAAGCGATGATCCGCGAACTCTTAAACGACGCGAAATATCCGTTTATCGAAGAGGTTTAAACCTCTTCGTTCGCGAGTGCCTCGTAGGCGACCATGAGGCTCTCGCGAAGCTTTTCGCTTTGAGCCTCTCCCTCTTTACAATAGGTTTTTAAAAACTGCTCCAAGGCGTTTAAAATTTCAAAAAGTTCCGCTTCAATCTCTTGAGGATTTTTTTGCCGTGCCGTCATCGTTTCAAAAAAAACGAGCTTGCGAATCATATCGGAGAGCTGTTCCAACGCGTACGTTTCTTGGCTCTCGTCGATTAACATGTACGTTCTTAACGCTACCTGTTTTGAGCTGTCGATACTCTGTTTCATCGCGCGCACATGCTCTTGAATAATCGCCGAAAACTTCGCATAACGCTCAAACGCGTCCGCATCGTGCACGCGATCGAGCCTTTGGGTAATGTTACCGATTTGTTTGATCATCACGAAAGCGACCGCTCCGACAATCACTAAAACGGGAATTAACTCTTCCATACCACAATCCTTACATGTCAACAATGATTAGTGCGATAAGATTTGCTCTAAAAAGAGTTTTAAACGCTCAGATTCGGGATGTTGGAAAAACTCTTCGGGAGTATTTTCTTCAACGATTTGTCCCGCGTCCATAAAAATGATACGGTCGGCTACTTTTTTAGCAAAACCCATTTCATGCGTCACGCACACCATTGTTTTATCTTCTTTGGCTAATTCTATCATAACATCTAAAACTTCGGCAACCATTTCGGGGTCAAGTGCGGAAGTCGGTTCGTCAAAAAGCATAATTTTCGGATTTTTACATAACGCTCTTGCGATTGCGACGCGCTGTTGCTGACCGCCGGAGAGTTGATTGGGGTATTTATTCGCTTGATTGGCGATACCCACGCGCTCCAAATATTTCATCGCCATCGCTTCGGCCTCTTTGCGCGGCATCTTTTTGACCCAAATCGGAGCCAAGGTAAGATTGTCTAAAATCGTCAAATGCGGGAAGAGGTTAAAGTGTTGAAACACCATCGCTACTTCTTCGCGAATCGCTTTGATCTTTTTGACGTCGTTGACCAAATCGATACCTTCAACGCTAATGCTACCTTCTTGAAATTGCTCTAAGTAATTAATACAGCGAATCAGCGTCGATTTACCCGATCCGGAAGGTCCGCATACCACGATAATTTCACCTGTTTTTACTGTGAGATTGACCTCTTTGAGGACATGAAAATCGCCGTACCATTTATTGAGATTTTTAATCTCTATAATCTCTTTTCTCTCTTTCATAAAGTGTCCTATTTTCGTAAATTCGTATTAAAACGTTTTTCAAGCTTTTGGCTGAAATTCGACATCATGTAACAGAAAAACCAAAAGATAAAGGTAACGAATACGTAACCTTCCGTCTCGTAGCCGAGCCAATACGAATCGGCGGCACTCAGACGCACCATCGCCAACAAATCGAATAAACCGATGATCAAAACAAGCGTCGTATCTTGAAAAAGGGCAATCGAAACGCCGACAAGGTTGGGAATGGCGACTTTTAACGCTTGCGGCAAAATGACTAAAAACATCTTTTGCCAATACGACAAACCGATTGCATCCGCCGCTTCGTATTGACCTTTAGGAATCGATTGAAGTCCGCCGCGGATATTTTCGGCGATATACGCCGCTTCAAACATCGCAATACCGATCAGTGCACGCAACAATTTATCGAAGTTCATTCCCTCGGGGAAGAAAAGCGGCAAAATAACCGAGGACATAAACAAAATCGTAATGAGCGGTACGCCTCGGATAAATTCAATGTACGTAACGCTTAGGCTGCGAATAATCGGTAAATGCGATGCACGTCCCAGCGCCAAAATAACGCCCAAAGGAAACGCCGAGACGATACCGACGGCAGCCACCATAATCGTCAACATCAAACCGCCCCATTTATCGGTCGGCACGACTTCTAAACCTGCTAAACCGCCGTGAACCAAAAGGAAACCGGCGATAAAATAGACATGTGCCAATACGATTTTGAGTACAGGGCTTTTGAGATAACGAAACGCCGCAACCAATACGAGAAACAGCCCATAAACCGTATTGACGCGCCAACGAAATTCGGAAGGGTAAAACCCGTACATAAACATATCGATTTTCATGCGAATGAACACCCAACATGCTCCTCCGCCCGTACAATCTTCTCGCGTACTTCCCGCAAAATTCGCATCCAGATACGCCCATTTAACGAACGGCGGAATCACCCATACCAAAAGCATCACGCCTAAAAGCGTTAATGCGACGTTAAACGGAGAAGAAAAAAGATTTTCACGTAACCAAAACGTTAAGCCTTTAACGTTAGAGGGAGCCTTGCGCGTCTCTTTTTTGGAATAAACCGCCATCTTAGCGCTCCTTGATCTTCATTTTATGGTTAAACCAGTTAAGCAGCGCCGAAACCAGCAAACTAATAATAAGGTAAACTAACATCGTCATCGCAATAATTTCAATCGCTTGTCCGACTTGATTTAACGACGTTCCCGCAAAAACCGTTACGATCTCCGGATAACCCACTGCCGTTGCCAAAGAAGAGTTCTTCGTTAAATTCAAGTATTGGTTGATAATGGGAGGAATCGCAATACGAATGGCTTGAGGCAAAATAACGAGTTTGAGGGACTGATACGGGCTAAATCCCATCGAAGCGGCGGCTTCTTTTTGTCCATGACTGACCGCTTCGATGCCTGAACGTACCGCTTCGGCAATAAACGTTGCGGTATAAATCGTTAACGCAAACGCCAACGCCAAAAATTCCGGTGAAAGCACTTTGCCTCCTTTAAAGTTAAAACCCCGAAGTTCGGGAAAACTAAAGTGCAATTGCGCACCGCCGATCCAATAAGCAAGGGCGGGAAAAAGAAGAAAAAGAGCGATACCCCAAGGTAAGACGAAAAAATCTTTACCCGTGGCTTCTTTGCGGCGATTTGCCCATCGATTGAGAAGATAAACACACGTGAAGGCAACCGCGAAACTTATTAAAATCGCAAAAAACGTCGTATTGTATTCGGGTTGCGGGAAGTAAAGTCCTCGGTTGTTGATAAAAATCGTGTCGAAGAAATTGTAACTTTGCTTGGGGTTTGGCATAGCGCGCAACACGACGTTGTACCAAAACAAAATTTGCAGTAAAAGCGGAATATTACGGAAAAAATCGATATAAGCTTTGGCGAGCTTAGCGATTAACCAGTTGTTCGAAAGCCTTAAAATACCGATCAACAATCCGACGATCGTCGAAAAAACGATACCGACGGCGGCAATAATCATCGTATTTAACAATCCTACGATAAAAACTCTGCCGTGCGTATCCTCTTCGGTGTAGGGAATCGGGGATTGATCAATACCGAATCCCGCCGTTCCTTCCAAAAATCCAAAACCGGTTTGAATGCCTCTTTGTTCTATATTTGCAACCGTATTAGCACCAATATACCACAAAAAAGCAACCAAGCCGATTACCGTTAAAAGCTGAAAAATAATCCCTCGAATCTTTTGATTTCTCAAAAGTGCTAACATGTACGTCCTTTGTTTAAGAAGTTAAGAGAGCGGACGTGCCGCTCTCGTGAAAAACATTCCAACGCTTCTTATCTAAAAGGAGGTGCGTATTGTAAACCGCCGTTTGTCCATAGGGCATTGTAGCCTCTTTGAATTTTAAGCGGAGAGCCTTGACCGACGGTTCTCTCAAACGATTCACCGTAATTACCGACTTGTTTGATGATTTGGTAAGCAAAATCTTTTTTAAGTCCCAAGTTTTCGCCCATCTGACCTTCCGCACCTAAAAGACGTTTCACGTCCGGATTGTCGGATGTAAGCATCGCATCGACATTGGCACTCGTAACGCCCGACTCTTCCGCCGTCAACATGGCATAAAACGACCATCTAACGATATCGAACCATCGACCGTCCCCTTTACGCACAACCGGTCCTAAAGGCTCTTTGGAAATAACTTCGGGTAAAACGATGGATTCGTCCGGTTTTGCCAATTTAATACGCAAACCGTAAAGTTGAGATTGATCGGAAGTTAAAACGTCGCAACGACCGCTTTCATATGCTTTAACGACTTGATCGTTGGTATCGTAGGAGACAAGTTTGTATTTCATTTTGTTGGTTCTAAAATAGTCCGCAACGTTCAACTCGGTCGTCGTTCCCGTTTGAAGAC
>NZ_JSEC01000050.1:0-765 GCF_000789415.1 Sulfurospirillum sp. MES
TTGATTTATCGCATTTAATATTGGCATCAAAATAGAATATCTTACTCACGTCTATTTTTGCGCCTTGCAATTTCAAAAAGGCTTCCATCGATCTTCCGCCTGCGGAGCAATTCAGAATCACGACTTTTCCTTTAGGTAATTTTGCCGCAAATTCTTGTGCGCTTAATTTTCCCGCTTCGATATTGATCGCGCCTTTAATATGTCCGTTGGCGTATTCGGAGGGGCTTCTCACGTCGATAATGGCGACATTACTCGGTACGGTTCCTGCCATGATATGGGCTTTATACCATTCACCGTCTACGGTTCCTTCATCGGCACCTAATTTTATACCTTCAACGAAGGCATCTTTTTTAGGTGTTTCTGCTTTAGCTTCTACTTTTTTAGCACCGCCTGCGGTTGTTTGGTTACCCGCTTCTTTCCATTCCGGGTATCCTCCGGCGTAGACGCTTACTTTTTTGTAGCCTAAGGTTTCAAGTTTTTTTGCCAAGTTATGTGATTTTGCGCAATCGTATCCTTCACAGAAGGTAATAATCGAGGTTGTTTTATCGCTTGGCAAGCGTCCGATAAATTTATCGACATCGGCGTCATGGATATGCATCGCTCCGGGAATAGTTCCGGCAAGGTATTTAGCGTAGGGTCGTGCATCGATCAAGAGTGCGCTTTCGTTTTTAAATGCCGCTTGGGCTACGGGCGTTCCTACTTCTAAGTAACTTTTCATTTTCCATTCAGGTTCACCGGCTTGGTAAAGTTTTACGTTGGTATAGC
>NZ_JSEC01000051.1:0-736 GCF_000789415.1 Sulfurospirillum sp. MES
CACGACACTAAAATTCAACGCACGCAAGTAAGAAGCTTTGCGAAGGAGCAAAAAAACGTGGATAAGCTTTTTTTGGAGCATTTGAAAGCCCTCAGAATTTTGTATGCCGAAGACGAAGACGGTATACGCAAAAATATCGCCGCATCGCTTCGCTATTACGCCAAGGAGGTGTTGGAGGCGGAAAACGGGAAAGTCGCTTTGGAGTTGTACCGAAAAGAACGCCCCGACATCGTGATAACCGACGTACTGATGCCCGTCATGAACGGAATTGAGCTGGTCGAGAAGATTCGTGCCGAAGACGAAACGACGCCTTTGGTGATTATTTCGGCGCATACGGATAAGGAGTATTTGCTAAAAGTCGTCGACCTTCATTTGGAGCAGTACATCGTCAAACCCGTCAATCTCAAAGGATTGCTCGAAGCGTTGCAGCGATGTTTAAAACGTATTAGCAAAAACCATGCGATCGTCTATGAATTGCCGTGCGGTTACTTTTACGACGTTGATCATAAAGAACTTCGGTTTGAAGGCGAGATGATTCATCTCAACAAAAAAGAGGCTCTTTTTTTAGAACTTTTATTGCACAATAAACAACGCATCGTCACGTACGACGAGCTCCAGTCGCATATCTGGCAAGACGACGTGATGACCGATAGCGCGCTTCGTTCTTTGGTGCGAAATTTACGCAAAAAACTGCCCAAGGATTTCATCACGAACCTCTCGGGCGTAGGATACCGAT
>NZ_JSEC01000052.1:0-663 GCF_000789415.1 Sulfurospirillum sp. MES
GCAAGACTTGCAACTAAAATTCCGCCTCAACTGCTTTTATAAATCAAATTAACGCGTATGCCGATAACGTGCCGCCCTTCGCTTAAAGGGCGAATGCTCGTTTTCGGATACCATCCTTGCATGATCGGCAAAGAAGAAGGCGATTCGAGCGTATCGACCAGAACATTGACAAAGTAGCCTGAGGGCAGATCGGGCTTTTCCAATTTTATTATAATGAAGTTTTCCTCTCCGACGCGGTATTGAGCAGGCTCTTCGATTTCAACGTGCTGATGCGACAATTCGCCAAACTGCGGATCGCCGAAACTACACACGCTCGGGGCTCCCATACTGCCCCAAGCGCAACCGAGTAAAGCCCAGAGCATACACCATGCGATTTTGAGCTTTAGCGGTATCATCGTTTATCCTTTAGGTTGTCGGTAAATCTCTTTAGGCATAAAGGGATGGATAAAGCGTGTCGAAGGTTTCGTCTCCGCATCGATCGCATAGTCGATACCGATAGGATCGCTTCGAAGCTCTTTGTATTTGGGATCGTGTAGATCGATGATCGTGATCGCATGAACCGGACACGATTGGACGCACGCGGTCGTTTTACCCTCTTCTTGTCGCTCCCAACACATACTGCACTTTTCGGCGCGTCCCATTTTCGTATTGAACTTCGATGCC
>NZ_JSEC01000053.1:0-633 GCF_000789415.1 Sulfurospirillum sp. MES
ACGTTCTCCTTCCGTAGTGCTTCTATAACCATCTGGGAACCGCTTAACTCCATGACCTCTCCTTTCATATTTTTTTTGGTTGCGACTTCGCGCTAAAATCCGCTTTTTTCAAAGCGAATTATTTTTACATGTCGGGGCAAAAGCCTCAACGCCGAGGTTGTACCGAGCGTCAAAGTTTGTTTCGTAACGAAGTCAAATTTTCCGCATACCGCTATTCTTACATCTTCACGTAAAGCCCAAACACCTCTGTTGTATCGGGTGTTAAAGCTCGGTAAAAAAAGTGGGTTATTATAGCAAATAAAGATTAAAAGAGGCTATTTTCGGTACTTTGAATCATTAAACGGAAGAGGTGTTACAATTTGCTATAGCCACGCCTTCTCGAAGGCTATCGTCGATAACGATGCAGGTCGCAAACCCTAGTTTTTGCATAATGGTTTTAACGAGTAAAATTCCGGCAATCATGGAGTCACGGCGATTGGTTCCCGTAAAGCGCGTCGCTTCTTCGATAGGCATACGGCTTAAACGTACGAAAGCCTCTTCAAAATCGTTAACGTGTAAAGAAGTGCCGTTAATCGCGTTTGCATCGTAATGGGCATAATCCATACCTTGTTTGAAAGCGGCAACGGTCGTAGG
>NZ_JSEC01000054.1:0-627 GCF_000789415.1 Sulfurospirillum sp. MES
ATTAAAGTAAATCAGCCAAAAAAACTGTAAAATTACAAGCAATGGCTAAAATCAGTTTTTTAAAAAGTTAGAAAATTGAGCTTAGAAGATATTGGCTTGGCTGCTTGGTTGAATTTGCAAGTGGCTCGTAGTAAAAAAAAATAGCAAAAAAATGAGATCAAGCCCAAAAAGAAGAGGTAATCTTAATTTTTAAAATAGACTTTTGCAAAAAGAAAAAGCACCAAAGGTGCGTGGGCTTTCTGCCGAAGAAAACGCAGTGTTAACGTAGTCTTTAGAGCTTTGCTTTAAAGACGTGTCAAGAGTTCTGCAAAGAACTCTCATAAATTAAAGCAAGTTTTTTGCGTCAAAGGCGGCGTCCAAGCTATCGCTAACTTTCCCGTTTGAGCTTAATCGTAAAAAGCGCGCCGTCTTGAGTATTGCTGACGTTAATGATGCCGTTCATATTATTTTCGATAATCATCTTGGTCATATAAAGCCCGATTCCAGTACCCTGTTTGGCGTGTTTGGTCGTAAAATAAGGCTCGAAAATACGCTCGATATGCTCCGCCGCGATGCCGCCGCCGTTATCTTCGATTTTGATCAGCGTGTAGCGTTTGCCGTTTTTAACGCTCATCGCGATATACGGTG
>NZ_JSEC01000055.1:0-616 GCF_000789415.1 Sulfurospirillum sp. MES
CTACAATACCGCCATAAACGATGTAACACCCACTACAACCACTTTCAACGGCAACATCAGCGCCATGAAGTGGAAGGCGGGAGATGAAACCGTGGAAAGAGGATACCAGTTCACCTATGACGGCCTTGACCGGCTTACCACTGCCAATTACGGCGAGGGCACTTCCCTTACCTCTAACCCAAACCGCTACGACGAGCTGGTTACCTACAACAAAACGGGCAATATCCTCACCCTGCAACGCAAGGGAAAGACCGACACCGGCTTCGGATTGATAGATAACCTCGCTTACAATACTTACAATGGAAACCAGGTAACCAAAATTACCGATGCCGTTACACCCGGCCCGCTCTATGCCGGCGCTTTCCATTTCATGGACGGCGCCAACGTGGCCGTGGAATATACCTACGACGCCAACGGCAACCTGAAGAAAGATTACAACAAAAAGATAGTGAATATTGCGTACAATTCGCTAAATTTGCCCGACGGATTGCAGTTCACCAACGGCAATACCACCAGCTACGTGTACAACGCCGCCGGGCAGAAGTTAAGCGTAACGCACCTCACGGCAATAGCAGGCGTGGTGATCCCCATGACCAGTGTAATGACTCCGTTGACT
>NZ_JSEC01000056.1:0-582 GCF_000789415.1 Sulfurospirillum sp. MES
CAATGAAGCGGTAACCAACCGTCTCGTGGCTTTGAAGCCTCGCCTGCGCTTTTGGCTCAATGTCGTCGATGTGCCCGAACTGTGTGATTTTTACTTCAGCGCGTTGACGCGTCGTGGGGACATTCAAGTCGCTGTCAGCAGTGGTGGCAGTTCGCCCACGTTGGCGCAAGTCATTCGTGACAAAATCGAGAAAATTTTACCGCGCGATCTCACATCTCTGATTGAGCGTCTTAAAAATGAACGTCAAAAACCAGACCGTGACCTCGAAAAACTGCGCGGCATGGCTGAAGCGGGTGTGGGAAAAGTTTTTCTCATCAGCTGTGGCACAGGCTATGTGGGCAACCTTACGTTAGACGCCTTAAACGCCTTTGAACTGCTCGATGTTGCTTTGGTGGACGCGCTGGTTTCTGAGGAGATTCGCTCTCTCATTCCCCTTACATGTAAAGTGGTCGACGTGAGCAAAAAGAAAGGGTTTCACTCCAAAAGTCAAGACGAAATCAACGCGCTTTTGGTCGAATACGCCAAACAAGGACTCGTCGTCGGACGCCTTAAAGGGGGCGAAGCACTTCTGTTTGGGCGCTT
>NZ_JSEC01000057.1:0-580 GCF_000789415.1 Sulfurospirillum sp. MES
CGTACCGACCGAATCGCCCAAAGGAGAACTCGGTTTTTATATCAATTCACAAGGCGACCCGTATCCGTACCGTTTAAAACTTCGCGCGCCGAGTTTTTTTCATACGGCTCTTTTGCAAGAGATGCTCGTAGGAGAGTATTTAGCGGACGTAGTGGCGATTATCGGTAACGCCAATATCGTCTTCGGTGAAATCGACAGATAGGAGAGAGGATGCAACGTTACGATTTACGTCATTTAGGAGATGATTTTTACGGGCGAATGCTCGAAATTATCGATGAAACGAATGAAGGCGAAGTCTCTATCTTCATGTTTGAAATCGGCGATTTTTCTGCGGTACAAAAGAGTGCCGACGTGATTAAGGAAGCGGGTTGGACGCTTTTAAATTCGTTGAAATTCAATGAGACCGATTGGACGATCGTGATCAAAAAAGTCAAGGTCGCAAACGGTGAATAGAGTATTTTTAAGCGCTTTAGGTCAAAGCGATTTATCCCATTTTACAACGACATGTAAAGATTGTGACGTTATTTTCTTGATCGGCTCTTTGCCTTCGCGTCATAATCGTGCTTTAGCCCAAGAGATT
>NZ_JSEC01000058.1:0-530 GCF_000789415.1 Sulfurospirillum sp. MES
CCATACTTTTCTAGCGCATTGTAGTAAGTGCCATCGGACATTGACCCCACGTCGATGGAGCGGTTGACGAGCGCTTCGACCACTTTGTCATGTTTCTTGAGAAAAAAGACTTTTTGAAAAAAGGTGTAGGGGTTGATGTGACGCTCTTCTAACATCAGCATCGGGTATGCATAGCCTGAGGTCGAATCTTTGTCGGTAAAGGCAAAATGCTTGCCTTTTGCCTCTTCGAGTGCGTTGACATGTAAGCTTTTCAAGGTGACGATAAAGGACTGATAATACGGCGTGATTTTCCCGTTTTTGGAGTGTTCCAAATAGGTCGCAAGGTAGCGCACCGAGGGATTTTTCTCTTTTAAAAGCACAAAGCTTTTGGTATTGACCCACGCAAAATCGACACTTTTTTCTTTGATGCGTGAAAAGAGCTCATCGTAATCTTTGGTCACGACGATTTTAAACGTGTCGTTCGTGTCGGCACTTAAATACTCCATCAACGGGGCAAAAGCGCGCATGATTTTTTCGGGGTTGTTAGAGGG
>NZ_JSEC01000059.1:0-502 GCF_000789415.1 Sulfurospirillum sp. MES
GTAATGACTACTTCGCTCATGGCACTCTCACTTCACTATTTTTGTTACATGGTAAGGATAAGCGTTGTTCGCTTTGACTAAAGGCAATAAAGCGATGACGCCTTTCAGACGCTCGTCGCGTACGAAAACGCGAGGATACGTTTCACGATCGAAAACGACGTGAATCGCCTCGTCGTGTTGAACCTTGGCGGCCGCTTGAAATTGAGAAGAGCCGATTAAAAAACGCTCTTCTTTCGCATCGATGCACGGACATTCGTACACGACGACGCCGTCAAAGCTAGCAATATCTTCCACCTCTTCAACCATCGTCTCTTCCGCAACGATCCAATCGTGTTGCGTTGTACCCGAAATTTGAAGCTTTATCGGCGTATGGCGGGCGATTAATCCCGCAAAACGTGCAATCTGCTCGGCTCTTGGATGGTAAAAAAGGTCTTCTCCCAAAATCAAAACGCCCTTTGTGACACCGGCGCATAACGTTTCGATCTCTTCGATCTCTTCTTCC
>NZ_JSEC01000006.1:0-95795 GCF_000789415.1 Sulfurospirillum sp. MES
AAAAACACCAAATGAGTTTTTTCTGTTCCTCAAAGTGTTCAAAAAGTAAAAAATGTAAAGTTTCATAAACCCTGAGGAAACTTTTTATATAGGAAATTTACGATTTTCTATGTGCGAAAGTTGAGTAAACATGAAAAACGCGATGATCTGACCTATGATTTTTGGCTCAGAGACGACGTGAAATTTCAAGACGGTACACCCTTGAATGCCGATGCCGTCGTTGAAAATTTTAACCATTTTCTGCAAGGTGCTTTTACTTACACAGACATTCACCGCAAACTCAAATCCGTCGAAAAACTAGACGCGTACCGTATTCGCATTCATCTCAATGCCCCTTACGGTATGCTTTTTCACGATCTCGCACGCATCAATTTTTACACCAAAGAGTATTACCGACACCATCAATGGTCAAAAAGCATCACTGCCGAAAATACCGCTCTTGTAGGGCCTTTCGGTGCGGGACCGTATATTTTAACGCAAGGGTATGCAACGGGGTTAGCCCAAAGCGATACGGTTGTTTTAAAAGCCAATCCTTACTATTTTGAAAAATCGCAACCCTATATCCAAACTTTAACGATTCACACGCGTATGCCCATCGATCGCGTGATCGACGCACTAAGCAATAAAGAAGGTCAAATCGACATTGCCTTTATCCCGCTGAATAAAAAAACCGAGATCGTCAATTCAAAATACGCAAAATTATACACACTTCCTTCGACGACGACGCTGAGTTTTCATATGAATCTGATGAACCCCCAAACGCCTTTGCACGATCTTCGTATACGCCAAGCGCTGAATGAAGCTTTAAACCAAGAAAACCTCGTCAAATTTGCATACAAAGGCGAAGGCGTTCCCTCTCCTTTTCCGATCTCGGCGAACATGTACGCCGCCAAAGCACTTTCGAATGCTTACATGTCACACCCGCCCGCGCGAATGAGCGACGAGGAGATCGCACGCATTTTAAACGGCGTTCATCTCAAAGTCGTCACGCAAGACCGTTTTGTCTCGATCTGTAAAGGGATCGAATACCAACTTAAACGTTTCGGCGTCACGTTAAGCTACGATATTACAAGCGACGAAAAATACGTTTTCAAACAACTCTTAACCAATCGCGAACATCGGTACGATTGGGACTTGTTATTGTGGGGAAATGAGGATTGGTACGGGCATCCTTGGTCGAGCCTGTTTACGCTTTACACGCCCAACCAATGGTGTGCTATCGACAAAGACGACACGCTTGATGCATACATGCGAACCCTCTTTACGCTCGAAAACAGCGATTCTCGTTTTTTACCCTTGATGGATACTATTTTGAAACATGTGTATGAAAAAGCTTACATGTTAAGCATTCCTTCTCCCAATATGGTCGTAGGCATCAATAAAGAAGTCGATTTTACCCCCTCAAGCGTAGCGATTATGCGTCTATGGGAAGCAAAACTCACACCCTATCATTGGTCGATTCGCTCGTCGCCTCTGCCGCAAGAGCGTTTACGTTACCGTTTACCGACAAAGGTCTTACCCGATGAATAACCTCAGCATCCGCACCAAATTTCTCATTTTGGGCATTATCGCCTTTGTGTCGCTTTTATCGCTGGCACTTCTTTCGATGAACATTAATCAACGCGGCTTTGCCAACCTTCATCACGTCTTTACCGACTTCAAAAAAGTTCAAAACCTGCAAAGCAACTACATCGAACCGCTTTTTATGTTACGCGAAACGATGCTAACCATGGTCATGTCGCCCAACGACGACTATAAAAAGCGTGCGGATCAAAAGCTCATGCCCATTTTTAACAAGCTTGAAACGATGATCGAACAAGCTCCCGAACCGATAGCCGAACAATGGATTCGTTACAAAGAACTTTTGCTCACGACGCGCTCTTACGCCCTGCAAAGCTTTGACGAGGGCTCGTTTATGAATGCCGTTTCAGCGGAAAGAGACGCTTTTTACACGCTCATCGATTCATTGAAAGCCTTGCAAGAAGATCGTTTGGAAGCTTCGCAATCGACCTTTTCCAATGCCGAAAAAAACGTGATTCAAAGCCATTATTATTTGATTGCCGGTTTCTTTTTAATCGCCGTGATCAGCTTCTTGTTCGACTCGGTCATCGTCAAGCAAATCGTCGAGTCGATCGAAAAAGTTCAACACGGATTGCAACAGTTTTTTAGCTATTTGAAAAATCCCGCCAAAACGGACGAGCAGGTTTTTATCACGCTCGATCATAATGACGAACTCGGAAAAATGGCGCAAACGATCAACCAACATGTCGCAAGCGTGCAAGAGAGGCTCAATCAAGATCGATTGTTAATTCAAGAAGCGACGCAAACGGTAAATCATCTCAAAGAGGGGAAATTCGGTCAGCGATTGAGTTTAAGTTCCAACTACCACGAACTCAACGCGCTTAAAGACGTCATGAACGAAATGATGGACAGTTTGGAGCAAAAAATTCAAGCGGAGATCAAACAACGAAGCGATCAAGAAAAGCTTTTAGTCCAACAATCCAAACTTGCCGCGATGGGCAATATGCTCGGCAATATCGCCCACCAATGGCGTCAGCCCATCAGCGAAATCAACGCTATTTTGATGGAAGTCGAAGCCGTCGCGCGTTACGACACGTTAAGTCAAGAGAAGCTTCTCACGTACATCCATACCTGTTGCGACGTCACCGAACACATGTCCAATACGATTTACGATTTTCAAAACTTCTTTCAACCCTCCAAAAATAAAGAAAGTTTTAGCGTTATGGAAGCATGCAATAACGCCATCTCCATCATCAATGCTTCGCTCAAATACCATAACATCACGCTCAGCTATGATTACGCCGCCAAAGACAGTTTGATTATCGGCTATCCCAACGAGTTTGCCCATGCCGTTTTAAATATTTTATCCAACGCAAAAGACGTCTTAATCGAACGACGTGTTTTAGAGCCTTCCATTCGCATCAACATTAAAACGGGTAAGCACTTTACGATCATTCGTATCGAAGACAACGGCGGGGGCATCGCACCTGAAAATATCGATCGTATTTTTGAGCCCTATTTTACGACCAAACACGCTAAACAAGGCACGGGTATCGGGCTTTATATGACCAAAGCGATTATCGAGAACAACATGTAAGGCTACGTCAACGTCGAAAACACCGATCAAGGAGCACTCTTTTCGATCAAACTGCATTTACCGCTCTAAACGCCGTTTTTT
This sequence comes from Sulfurospirillum sp. MES, assembly GCF_000789415.1. Lineage (NCBI taxonomy): Bacteria > Pseudomonadati > Campylobacterota > Epsilonproteobacteria > Campylobacterales > Sulfurospirillaceae > Sulfurospirillum > Sulfurospirillum sp. MES. The sequence continues at coordinate 3,200 of NZ_JSEC01000006.1, forward strand.
CGCCATTTTTTTTCCACCAAATTCCCTTTTTTATCGCTTATACTCCTTCTTAGATTTCAAATATTTTAGTTACTACGGAGGTATTTTATGTGGAAACAAATCGCGGGTATCGCCTTGGCGTCAAGCGCGCTTTTTTCGAACGACGTCGTCTATTTCGTGAAAGAAAAGCCCGTTTATTTGGACGCAACATCCGGAAAAGTCGTGGGGAAACTTCTTCCTACTAACGCGGTCGAAATTCTTTCGCAAGAGGGTGATCGAATCAAATTTAAGATCACGGGGTATCAAAACAAAACTGCGCCCAACGTGATTTATTTTACCGACAAAGCACGTATCTTTTCTTTAGCCTTTGCTAAAAACATCACGCCCGTAACGCAAATCGTGGAAAGCAAAGATCAGTGGAATCTCGTTACCGCTGAAGCGTACACCACTAAAGGGGATTTTGAAAAAGAGCTTCAGCCGATGATGGAGAGAGCCGCTAAACTCTACTCGGATAATTGCTCCATGTGCCATACGCTCAATGCCGTCGATCACTTTACCGCCAATCAATGGCCATCTACGTTTCGCTCGATGCTAGATCGAACACCGATTCAAAAAGACGATGTGTGGTTAGTGACTCAGTATTTGCAAAAAAATGCCAGCGATATGAAAAAGTAAGAGGAGAACGTTATGCAAGAAACAATCAATCGAAGAGGATTTTTAAAAATCGGTGCCACATTAGAACATAAATGGGGACAGGCTACTTTTATGGAACTAGATAATAAATCTTTTACATGTAAATAAACAGTTTTAGGGGTCAGGGCTAAACTTTTAACTTTTTATACTTTAAGCCAATCTACCACAAACGCTCCAAAAATAATATCTCTTTAATCTTTAAAAATAAAACAGCAAACAAGCAAAAAAAGACCTTCTGCCTACTTATTGCACACCCGCCTAAGAAACCTTTTGATACAATGTCGTATTATTTTTTTTGGAGTCTGTAATGAGCAGTATTGTTTTTTTAAACGGAGATTTTTGTAAAGAGGAAGATGCGAAAGTATCGATTTTTGATCGTGGGTATCTTTTTGGCGACGGTATCTACGAAGTGGTTCCTGTTATTAATGGCAAAGTGATCGACAAAGAGCCTTTTTTTGAGCGTTTTGACGGGAGTATGCGCAAAATCGGTCTTCAAGCGCCTTATTCGCATGATGAGGTTATGACGATTTTAAATACCTTGATCGCGAAAAACGACGTCGTCGAAGGCGGAATTTACATGCAAGTTACGCGCGGCGTCGCCCCTAGAGAATTTTATTTTCCCGAGAACACGCCTACGACGTTTACGGCGTTTACCTTTAAAAAAGAGATCATTCACAACGCGCTCGCCGAAAAAGGGGTTAAAGTTTTAAGCGTTAACGATATTCGTTGGAAACGCCGCGACATCAAATCCATCTCGCTTTTGGGACAAGTGCTTGCCAAAGAAGAAGTCCACCAAAAAGGTGCTTACGAGGGCTGGATGGTCGAAGACGGTTTTGTCACGGAAGGTACTTCTTCCGCGGCGTTTATCATTAAAGACGGCGTCATCATCACGCGTCCCCTTTCAAACGCTATCTTACCGAGCATTCGTCGCAAACTTTTGATGGAATACACCAAAGAGAACAACATCAAAGTCGAAGAGCGTCTTTTTAGCATCGAAGAAGCCATCCATGCCGATGAAGCTTTTATGGCAAGTGCTACGATTTTCGTTCTTCCGATCGTTGAAATCGACGGAAAACCGATCGGTACGGGAAAACCGGGACCCATGGTTCAAAAATTACGTGCTATGTACGTACAAGCCGCACTTAAAGAAGCAAGCGAAGCCTAAGCGCATCGTATCGGGCGGTGACTCTATCCGCCCTTTTTTCACATACAAAGGGATACTCCTTCCATGTTAACCTTGGCAAAAAAAATGCAACACCTTGTCGATCTCATCGTCGTCAAATCGCCCGTAAGCGATAAAGAAGAACGTGTCAGGCTGAACCACTACGTGTGGGTAACGTTTATGATGCTTCCTATCACGCTGATTGCCGGAGCGTATCATGCCTCCGTACGCAATTACGCCTTGACGTTTTTAATCGTTCTCTTTTCGGCGTACCTCGTCACCACGCTTTTTTTGATTGCCAAAACCCGTAAAACGTACCTTTTGTATTTTGTCTCCAATGTCATTTTTACCGTTTTGATGATTTATCTGCTCTACCATGCCGATTTTGACGCCTCGATGATTTTATGGCTTTTTACCTATCCGTTGGGAACGATTTTTTTATTTGGAAATCGTATCGGTTTTATGTGGAGTTGCGTATTGCTTGCGATCGTCATGGTCTTTTTCATATGGGTTCCGCACGTCGATCACGCGTACGATCTAGCGTTTAAAATCCGTTTTTGCTTTTCGTATCTTGCGATCGCGTTTATTACCAGCTGGATCGAATACTACAGACATCGCTACCAACACGAGTCCGAAGCCAACCGTGAAGCCCTTTTAGCGGAACAGACCCTTTTAAAAGAAGAGATTCACAGACGCACGCTTTTGGAAGAGGAGTTGCACTACCTTGCGCAAACCGACATGCTGACCAAACTTTACAATCGCCGTCACTTTCTCAACTGCGCTCACAAAGAGTTCGTACGCGCCAAACGTTACGGTTACGATCTGGCATTCGCCCTTTTGGACGTCGACCACTTTAAACACATTAACGACAGCTTAGGACATCCCGTAGGCGACGTCGTACTGCAAACACTCGGAGAGTATTGCGTTTCTCAGGTTCGCGATACCGATATTGTCGGGCGATTGGGCGGCGAAGAGTTGGCATTTTTACTCTTACATGTCAACGAAGAAAAGGCGAAAGAGAAGATGGAACACTTGCGTATCGCTTTAAGCCGATTGCGTATCACGTACGCGCAAGGAATCGAGCCTTTAAACATTACCGCCAGTATCGGCGTGGCTTCGATTACCTCCGAAGTGCAAAGTTTTGAAGATTTGTATCTGCGTGCCGATAAAAAACTGTACGAAGCCAAAAACGCCGGACGCAACTGCGTGCGTTAAGAGGCTTTTTTGAGCTTTGCGTTCTCTTTTTTCGTATGTCCGAAACGATCCAAGCCGTAGCGATTGTATCCGTCGACGAAAATTTTCTGCGACGGATCGAAACTCTCGCCGCAAGCTTCTTTATCGTAAATCACTTCGATACCTCTTTTCCCGTCCTTAACGCGTAACATGTACTCTACGCCTTGAGCGACCATGGAGACTTTGGAAAAGTCGTTGCACTGTCGTTTCAGATCGTCCGGCAAGGTTTTGTATTTGTAAAGTTCGTCAAGAATCTCTTTCGACTGCGACGTCGTCGCATCGAGCAAAACCCGTTTTCCTTCCACATCGACATGTTGGACGACGAGCCTTAACTCTTTGTACTTAAACGTTTGCGGGAGATTGGACTCCATACTTTTTGCCATCACGGACGCAAGAAGTTCAGGCGTTATCTTAAAACCCGACTGGGCACACACAAGCGAAACCAAACATCCTAAAGCCATCCAAAAGCGCATGTCATATCATCCTCAAATAATTTTCGTAATTGTACTTCTTTTTTGAGCAGATGTCAGCCTCCTTTTGCTTCAAAAAAGATACAATATACGCTTTTAATTGAGAAAGGAACTACATGCACAAAAACTCTCTGAGTCGAGGTCTCAAAAACAGACACGTTCAGTTGATCGCCTTGGGCGGAGCGATCGGAACGGGACTGTTCTTAGGCGTTTCAACCACCGTCCAAATGACCGGTCCGGCGGTTCTTTTAGGCTATGCGTTAGGCGGATTTATCGCGTTTATGATTATGCGGCAACTCGGCGAAATGATCGTCGAAGAGCCGGTAGCAGGTTCTTTTAGCCACTTTGCAAATACTTATTGGCATCACTTTGCCGGCTTTGCTTCGGGCTGGAACTACTGGATGCTTTACGTTTTAGTCGGTATGGCGGAACTCACCGCTATCGGAACGTTTATTCATTTTTGGTTACCCAACGTTCCGACATGGGCGTCCGCGGCCTTCTTTTTCGTCATCATCAACCTCGTCAATCTTGCCAACGTACGTTTTTACGGCGAATTTGAATTTTGGTTTGCCATCATCAAAGTGATCGCGATTATTGCGATGATCGCTTTTGGTTCCTACCTTCTTATCAGCGGCAACGGCGGCGAACAAGCACATTTGAGCAACCTTTGGGCACTTGAGGGCGGTTTTATGCCGCACGGATTTTCAGGCTTTGCGATGGCGATGGTGTTTATTATGTTCTCATTCGGCGGGCTCGAACTGATCGGTATCGCAGCAGCCGAAACGGACGATCCGAGCCGTACGATTCCCCAAGCGACCAATCAGGTCATTTACCGTATTTTAATCTTCTACGTCGGAGCGCTCGTCGTTTTACTTTCGTTAATGCCGTGGATGAAAATGACCAAAGAGGTAACGCCTTTTGTGATGGTCTTTCACAGTCTGGATCAAAACTTTGTTGCACACATTCTCAACGCCATCGTTCTTACCGCCGCACTTTCGGTCTACAATAGCGGAGTTTACTCCAATTCGCGTATGCTCTACGGTCTTGCCGCACAAGGTAACGCACCCAAACGCTTTATGAAAACCAATCGCGCGGGCGTACCGGTCAATGCCGTTTTATTTTCGGCTCTCATTACGGGTCTGTGCGTCGTTTTGAACTACTTTATGCCCGAAGACGCTTTGAATTATCTCATGGCATTGGTCGTTTCGGCATTGGTTCTCAATTGGTTTATGATTAGTTACGCGCATCTAAAATTCCGCTTGGCGAAAAATAAAGAGAAAATCGTTCCGAAATTTAAAGCGTTGTGGTTTCCGTACGGAAATTATCTTTGCCTTGCGTTTTTCATCGGTATTTTAGTCGTGATGTGTTTCATCGACGGTATTCGTACGTCGGTTTTCCTCATCCCCGTTTGGCTCATCATTCTTGCGTTAGGCTATAAATTTTTACGCAAATAGTTCTGTTTTTTTCTTACATGTAAAGCCTTAACATGTAACCGACCTTGCGCTGCTGTTGACAAGCACGCCAAGGTCGGCTTTTTGTTCTATCCCAAAGATGAGGGATTTTACAAAAACTCTATTTTTCGAAGGAAATCGTGTGTGTTCGAAAACGACGCTTCCTTTTGAGGTTTTATACCGAGTGCTCCGCTATCTATGACGAATCGCTCCAAAACAGACTATGATGCGCCCATTTCATACAAAGGTCGTTTATGCCAAAAGAGATCAAAGCGCATTTATTGGTTTTACTCAACACGTTTCTCATCGCAGGCTCGTTCATAGCATCCCAAAAAATTGCAGGGCTCATTCACCCTATTTCGCTGGCACTGTTGCGTTTTGTTCTTGCGTCTATTTTACTGAGCCCTTTCATTTTTTTCAACTCTACGAAACGAGAAAAACTGACAAACACATTTCCTAGAGCGATGATGATTAGCCTATTTTATTCACTCTATTTCATCGCTTTTTTTAAAGCGTTGGAGATAACAACAGCGCTCAATACGGGCACACTTTACACGCTTGTACCGCTTGTCACGGCTATTTTGTGCATCTTTTTCTTTAAAGAGCGCATCAGCCCTTTTCAATTGCTGATTTATCTTTGCGGTATCGTGGGAACGGTGACTATCGTTTTTAAGGGCGAGCTCTCTTTGTTGCTTCATTTTTCAATCAACAGAGGCGATTTTATCTTTTTGAGTGCCGTACTTTTTATGGCTATTTATTCGATTTTGACCAAATTTTTGCATCACGAAGAGGATGACGTGCTAGTGTTGGTATTTATGACGCTTGTGGGTGGAAGTCTTTGGATGTTTACCGCATTGATGATCATGGACATACCGCTTCAATGGGGACGCATTACAGGCAATGCGCTCTTTTATATGCTTTATCTTGTCATCGGAGCAACGCTTTTAACGGTCTATCTTACACAAAAAGCCTCCATCATCATCGGTCCCAAAAAAGTGATGGCGTATGTTTACATCAACCCGGCAAGTATCGCTCTTTTACTCTATTTGATTGAAGGCGCTACACTTACATGGGACATTGGCGTGGGCATCGGTGTCTCTGCTGTTTCAACGCTCTTGCTACTGAACCATCACGCTAAGCGTTGAGTGTTACCGAGCCTTGTAAATACGGAACACACGTAGCTGAGACAAAAACACGCTCTTGCGTAACACGACAATAAAGCACGCCCGTACGTTTTGACGCTTGTAGCGCTACTAGTTCACTTTTTCCTAAACGCTTTGCCCAAAACGGTGCAAGTCCTGCATGAATCGAACCGGTCACAGGGTCTTCCACACCGCCGTTGGCAGGCCAAAAGTAGCGTGACGCAAAGTCATATGTCTTGCGTGGAGCGGTCACGACAACGTCCAAAGGGGCAAGCGTTTTTAGTTTTTCAAGATCAGGCACGACTTTTGCCACATCGTTTTCATCGTCATACACCGCAAAATAGGCTTGTTGGTTTTTGTAAAACTCAAGCGGTTGGATGGAAAGTCCATTTTGCAACGCTTCAGGGACATCGTCCACACGTTCAGGCTCACGGTTGGGAAAACACATCTCAATCAAACCATTTTCAAGCGCATTGACTTCTATCTTCCCGACCGCTTTCGCCCAAAACGTGATGCAAAACGGATGACCCAAATGGTTGAAAATGACATACGCACTCGCCAACGTCGCATGCCCACAAAAGTCGATCTCTTTGAGTGGCGAAAACCAACGAATCTCAAAAACGCCCTCAGCATTTTTCACAAAAAAAGCCGTCTCCGAGAGGTTGTTTTCAGACGCAATGCTTTGCATCATAGATTCTGGTAGCCAATGCTCAAGCGGCACAACGGCGGCTTGATTGCCTTTAAAGAGTGTGTCGGTAAAAGCGTCGATGATATAGATGGGAAGCTCAGTAAAGGTCATTGTTGTGTCCTATTCAGGATATTTTGAAATAAAAGTTTAGCGCATTGTCATTAAATTTTCATTTTCTCAAACTATTTTATGTTTTCATTCATACAAACTCTTTACATGTAAAAGTTGTTTATAGATTTTGAACACACTTTTTTATATATTTCACAATATAATGTACTAAAAAATTGGATACTCAATGTTTTTTATTCCTAGAAAACTTCGTAAGATTGATGATAGAAACTCCTCTTTTCATGAGTCTTTTACACTTGAATATCTTCTTAATGAGAATACTCAAGTCCTTGTTTTACTCGGCGAGCCAGGGAGCGGGAAAAGCTTTTTACTTAAATATTTTCATGATGAACATCCTAATACATCTGCTTATTTTTCACTTGCAAACATGAAAGATGAATTTTTCCAAGAGAATCTAGAAAATAAAAAATTTTTATTATTAGACTCTATTGATGAAGGATTATTTGAAGCAACATCTCAAGAAAGGTTCATTGCTTCATTACTCAAAAATCTTGAAAAAAATAAAGACAAAAAAATTGTCATTACATGCCGTTCTTTAGAATGGCGAGAAACTTTTGCAACACGATTAGAAGCACTTTTTGAAAAAGATTCGGTGAAAAAATTTGATTTTCTCCCTTTAGGAGATGATGAAATAATCCTTATCTGCTCACACTTTGGTCTTAATGATTATTCCTCATTTAAAAATTTTGTTGCAAACCATTATCTGCAAGGCTTTCTACAAAATATCTTTATGCTTATCGGTATGGTTCAACTCTATACGAAAAAAGAACTCCCCAACAATTCGCTTGAGATTTATGACAGAACCATCGAAAAAAATCTCATCAATTACAACGATGAACCACTTGAATATACCAATGAAGCAAATGAAAAAGAGAATATCTCACCAGCTAATGCAAAATCAGCGGTGCAAACGCTTGCAATTTATATGACACTGCTTCATAAGGTAGAAATTGAAAAGAAAGAAGCTGACACAATTCTTTCCAATTTTTCATCCAATGAAGTAAAAGCCATTCTTAATACCAAACTCTTTGATACAAAAAATACTAAAACAACTTTCATTCATAAGTCGATACAAGAGTTTTTAAGTGCTCAATTCCTACATAAAGCTAAAATACCCTTTCGTAAAATCAAGCAATTACTAACCAACAAAGGCTCTTTTTTAGAAGCCTATGAAGAGGTCATGGTCTTTTATTCCAATTTTCAGACAAGCTATTTCGATGAAATACTTAACATTGATCCTTTCATTTTACGAAGACATCCCACATTAAATGAAGTGCAAGAAGCCCAACTCTTCACGGCTATTATGAATCTTTTACAGCAGGATAAAACAAGACTGTGGGGAAATTGGAGCAAACTTTACCATACAACGCTCGTACAATTTAAATCTATTGATGCAATAAGAAAAACACTCTATCGAGATTTTCAGCCATCACAACTCAACGATGAGCAGATTGATTATCTCTCCTATATCGTGACCAATAATGACAGTATTGAGATTGAAGAATTTTTACTCAAAGGGTTGCCTGATTATTCTAAAGAACAAGAATTTCCTGCTCAACTTTTAACTTATTATTGCAAAGACAGATGTGTTATAAAACTTTTTGATTTATTGGAAAAACAAAATGCATGGAAAAATATTTCTGATGATTATTTGCAAATTTTTATCGATAGACTTTATAATCTAATTGATTTCAAACGATTGATACCATTGTTTAAAACCATTAAATACCCTCATCGTATCGATACAACGGTAAGTTTATTTTCATATAAGCTAGTGATGCAACTTTTTGAAGCTTTTCAAGAAAAAAGCAACAGCCGCAGGCACCACGAGTATCCACTTGCATGTTTACAGTGGTTTTTAGAACATTATGAAGAGTGCAAAAGACACAACTCAAATTTTCTGCAATGGTTTTTTATAGAAAAATTAGAAACATTGGGTTACGTTTATTATTATCAACCTGAACCGTGTTTTACAAAACTATCACAAGAATTTTTTGATGATATTTTTGCGCTCTATTTTCACCCTGAATTTGAAAAGTATCATCGTATTTTAGAACTTTTTGAACGTTTTTTCACACCAGAAGCATTACAAAGCATATCACTTCCAACATTGTTTAAAACCTATCCTTTGGATACTCATTTAAGAGCTTATCGAAGTTTAATCAATCGTCTACCGCTCAATGAAATTGAGTTAGTGAAGCAACATCCCACCATCCAACAATGGCAAAAAGAAGAAGAGAAAGAGCGTATAAAAACTCAAAAAGAGTATCAAAAAAACGTGGCAAAACGCCAACAACACATCGATACTCAAAAACAAAAATATCAAATGTGGCTTGGCGATATTGATACATATTGGCTTGCTATTTTTAATAACCAAAAGAATCAAGACAATTTTGAGAAACTTCGTGAAAACCTTATCAATGATTTGCAGGGAAATTATCCTATCTTTGTCAAAAAATTACAGGATGAGTTTAAAACACATCAGCTTTATCTTAAAATTCAAGCTAAGGAAGCATCTCGCTATCATTTTTCTGAAGCAATGGCTTTTTTATTTGAAGAACTTCATCTCACACAAAAACTTGATAATGTGATACAAACAAAAGAAGATTATGGAAAACTGTTTGATTACACATTAGATGCTTTCAATCAAGAGAGTGCGCCCTTTTTTATGGCACAATCCAATCGCTTTCAAACAGACTATCTCGAAAAAATGCACCAACATCTTGACTATCTATTTTTAGATGTAGATAATCGTCTTTATATTGTTTCGCACATTCGAAAGACGATTCAATCATTTACGAACCCTGACTTTAACGCGATTAATACTTTTATAAATTCAATCATTAATTTTTTCGATAAAAATATTGATCAACTCAATGAACATCTCCAAGAACAATTTCTTGTTTTAATTACATTGACTACAAACGGCTTTGAAGTCTTAACAACACTCTATCAAGCAAAACCATGCAATCTATTTGCATATTTAAAAGCATTGATGAGCATTGATATAAACAAAGCTTTAGAGTATTTTTTTAACTCCTTGTATTCAAAGAACCATGAAACTTTAAAATCATGCTTGTCTGCATTTTATGAATACCAAGGTCGTTATGAAAAAAAAGATATTAGCGAAATAGATGCACAGTATTGCCAAAAGCTGATTGAAGCTTATTATGAAAACCTATTAGACACAAAACCTTATCATAAATCAGGCGAATCCTATACGCCTCAAGCAGAAGATAATTGGGAAAGAGTTATTTCACATCTTGAACAGGAATTAAAAAAGAGAGGCGATGAAGAAGCATTTATTCATTTAGTAAAAAGTCCTATTGAAGCTTTACGAGATATGGCAAACTACTCTCTTCGGCAAATAAGAATAAACACAGAAAAAACAAACTTTGACATTAAATGTATTCAAAGTTTTTTCCAGCGAAATGCTGAAATAATCAAAAATGATGATGATTTATTAGATCTCCTTTTAGAAACATTAGAAGAGATACAAAAAGATTTCAAAGGAGGATATGGCATTGTCAATCTTCTTTATAAAGATACGATTCATCCAAATGAAGCTCTAGTAAAAGAGCTTAAAAAGAACTATGACAAAGAGCTGATTCAAAACTATCATAAAAAGCCTCGCATCGAATCTTACTTTCAAAGATTAATCGCTTATATGCTCAATGAAAAATTAAAGCAAAAATCATTTGTGATTCATCGTGAAATTGCAGTTGAAAAAAAACATGAAGAAAATAAGCCCGATATTATCGTTAGCAATGGAGTGTGCTCTGTTTTAATTGAATGTAAAAGAGACGACAATGATCCTAAAAAATATGTCAAAGAGCAACTGATCGATAAATATCTTTCACGTTCAGAGTATTCAAGACTTATTTATTTGATCGCTATTTATGATCCAAAAAATCATCATAAACTTGAAAAAACCATCTCTAAAGAGATAGCTTTGCATCAAAAAGAAAATGAGATTTTTCCTTTTTACATGGAAGTTTTTGATTGAGTAATTTTACATGTAAAGACATTTTCAACTAAACAATTCCGAATGCGAGCCAAGTCGTATAAGGTTGAGTGTTTGCTCATCAAACATGTAGACAACCAACAAATCACCACTGATATGAAACTCTCTAAACCCTGACCAATTACCTTCAAGTGCATGATCTAAAGCTTCAGGAGGTAAAGGTTCACATTGGAGGAGTTTTGTTACATAAACGACAAATTTAGCAAAATGCTTTTCGCTCATTTTTACATGTAAAAAATCTTTCGTAAACTGTTTATGTCTCTTAATGCTGAGCACTTTTTTGACTTTCAAATTCTGTTTTTAGCTCTTCAAGTGTGACGGTTTCCATATTGATGCCCAAGCGCGCTTCATGCATCGCTTTTGCCGTTGTTTCATTAGGAATTTTAAGCTCAAAAGGAATGCCATTTTCGCTTTTAACTTTGGCTAAGAACATATTAATCGCTTGAGAAGTCGAAATGCCTAATTGTTTAAAAATAGCTTCTGCGGACTGTTTCAATTCAGCGTCACATCTGGCTCTAATCGTTGCTTCGAGTGCCATTTTTTCTCCTTATTTTATTTTGTAGCACCATTGTAGCACAAATTTGCTACAATGGCTAGTACAACTTCCCAAACTGATCTAAATGCGTGAGGTAAAGCCTGACGTCAAACTCAAGTTGATGGTAACTTGGCTCCATTTTTTCGCACAGGGCATAAAAGGCTTTGTTGTGAACTTTTTCTTTTAAGTGTGCTAATTCATGCACGCAGATCATCTTTAAAAAAGGCTCCGGTGCGGTTTTGAAAAGCGTTGCGATACGGATTTCGCTTTTGCTTCGAAGGCGTCCGCCGTGGTTTTTGATGGTGGTGCGATGCAGCCCAAGTGCGTCGTTAATGTCACTGATCTTTCCGTCGTACGAGACGCGGCTGATCGGTTCGCTTTTACGAAGAAATTCCGAACGTAACGCTATGACGTAGGCATACAAGGCTTTATCGCCGCTGATCGCGTGCGTGGTGGGGTACTTTTTTAGCAGGTATAAACCGAGTTTTTCCTCGTCGATGAGGCGTTGTACTTGTTGTTGCAGGCTATGAGGATAGTGTTCTACGTAGTTTAAAGGATTCATCGTGCCTCATCGCATCGTTGAAAGCGACGAAAACGTTTTTTGAGATTTTCGGCTTTACATGTAGCGATACATGTACGTTTATCTTCACGCAAATCCGCTTTCAGCAGTGCCGAAAGTTCTCGAAGTTCGGTTTGATGCAACGCGTTATAGCGTTTGATACGTTTGATTTGCACATGTTTATCCTGTACGTTTCCCAAGGCGGTTTGCATCGGCTTCAAACTCTTGGCAAAATCTTTCCAGCCAAGAGCGTCGCAGGTATAGCGTAAGGTTTTGTAGTGTAGGCGTAGTTGATGTAAACGTTCGTTGGAAGCATCCGCCACGAGGTGTTGCGAAAGCTTAGCGATCTTTTTCACGCGGGCGCGAACGATTGCTTCGAGACGGTGTGAAGCATGTTTTTGCGTTGGAGTGAGATACAAGCTTGCATCTTCTACGCAACGTTGTAGCGATGAAAGCATCTCAGATTCGCGCTCGTAGCGTTCGCAAAAACGATCGTATGCGTCTTGTCGTTCTTGGCGCAAAATGTTTTCAACCGCTTCGAGTTCAGCAAGCGAAACGGCTTCGACGCGGTTTTTATACGTCTCGATGCACGCTAAAAAGACATCCAAATCCCGCATGGCATTGGTCTCTTTTTGCAAAAATTTAAGGGTTTGTATGAGGACTTTGCGGCGTTTTTTTTCCAAAAACGAACCGAACTCTTGGCATAAAGAGCGGCTAAAACGAAGGTGTATGCGATAACGATGCAAACTCTCCGGCTCGTCGGTTTGTATAAAGCGTTTGACATGTAAGGCTATCTCGCTTTGCGCGTGCATGAGATTTTGTTGGAGAAGCGTTGAAATTTCAAGCGTACCGTGATCGTTTAAAGAGCTCATTTGTCGCCTTTAGAAAACATTGTATAAGTATCAAGAGAAAGAAAAAGCACTCACCGTATCGAAAAAGATTGTAGTATTTTAATCGTAAAAACGGCATTAAAAAGCCCGTATATTTACTTTCCGTATAACAAATAAGGCTATAATAGGACATCTTTAATGCATGTTCTTGTCATACTGCAAGAACGTTTGAATTGTCACAAAGGCTCTATGATGAATGAACGAATGGATGAAATGCTTCAAGACTTAAGTGCGCTAGAGCGCAAACCGACATCGGGCATCGGAACGTATTTAAGCTTAATCGCCCTACCGAGTGCGGCGTATCTTTATTTTATTCTCGGGTATTTGGACGTTCTTCACTTCCATGTCGGCATACACAGCATCGTTTTGATCGGACTGATCTTTTTCGTGTCGCTTGTGTTTGCCAAACATAACGGAGAGTACGGCGCATGCACGTTTCGCCGCTACGGCAACGAGCTCAAAAGCGAACTCAACGCGTACGTGACGAAAAACCTTATGCGTATCGGCGAAACCGAAAAGTCAAACGCAACGTTCGAGACGTTTATGGACGCTTACGCTAAACGCATTCGAAACGACAATTATGCTTCAATCGCCGCGGGCGTTTTCCCGACGATGGGAATTTTGGGTACGTTTATCTCCATCGCGTTGACGCTTCCCGATTTTTCGTCTCAAACGGCGGGTGCTTTGGAGCAAGAGATTTCCGTTTTGCTAAGCGGCGTGGGCACGGCGTTTTACGTCTCGATTTACGGTATTTTGCTCTCACTTTGGTGGATTTTCTTCGAAAAACGAGGACTCAGCCGTTTCGATCGAGACGTTGAGATTATTCGTGAAGCGACCGCATCGCTTTTTTGGACCAAAGAAGAGATCGAACAAGCCTACCTCAAAGAAAACCTCCAACATTTTGAAAAAATCGGCTTGATGTTCGAACGTCTCAGCTCAAACGACTTTTTCGAGCGCTTGGGTAAAAATATCGAATCAAAATTTGAACTCTTCGACGAAATGCTCACCATGGAAGCCAGTGCGGTCAAACGCGTCTCCGAGCATATCAAAGAGGGTATGGACACGTTAGCGCGTTCCCAAGAAAAGCAAAAAGGGTTGATCGAACTGCACGAACAAATGCTTGCCAAAATCGAGGGCTTTAACGAAAATACGACGGCGTTACATGTCAAAATGACAGAGAACCACGAAGAGATGATCGCCACCAATCAAGAGCTTTTACGCGTACTCAAAGAATCCGCCGCGGCGCGCAATCCCAACGAGCCTAACGCGGAAGTCGAATCGCTCAAAGAGAGCCTCAAAATGATCGACGCCGAAACCGAAGAGATCATTCAAAAAATGGATGCGTTAAAATAATGCGCTACCGTCCTTCAAAAAGCTCGGATCAAAACTTTTGGGTCTCTTACGCCGACTTGATGGCAGGGCTTTTGTTCGTCTTTATTTTGCTCATCGGCGCGATCGTCGTCAAATACGTCTACGTTCAGACGGATTTGAAGGGCATTAAAAACGATCTTGAGGCGCAAACGCGCGTCTTACGTCAAAGTCAAGAGGAGCTTTTACGCCAAAAACAAGACTTTTTACGCCTCAAAACCGATATGAACGCGACCAGTGCTTCATTGCAAATCGCCCAAGAGTTGTTGATGCAAAAAGAGTCCGATTTGAACGCATCCAACGCGAAATTGCAATTAAGCGACCAAGAGATCGAAAACCTTAAAAAGCTTCTTTTGGAAACCGAACTGGCACGCGACGAAATCAAAGGCGAATTGGTCGCCAGCCAAATGGAACTGGGCACGACGACGCAAACGTTGAAGCTCAAAGAGGGAGAACTCGCTCTTTTGAGCGCAAAACTCTTGGAAAGCACCGCGGCGCATCAGCAACTGGTTGATGATTTGAATCTGACCAAAGCGCGCATTAAAAACCTGACGGGACTTCGCATCAAAGTAGTACAGGAGTTGAAAAACAAATTGGGCAAGAAGATCGATATCGATCCCAATAGCGGAGCGATTCGACTTCCCTCGGGCGTTCTTTTCGACGTGGGCTCTTACGAGATCAAACCCGAAGCCAAAGCACGCTTAAAAGAGACCTTGCAACCCTATTTGGACGTTCTTTTAAACGACGCGTCCATACGTGAAAACATCGACCACATTATGATCGAAGGGCATACCGACTCAGACGGTACCTATATGCACAATCTGGATCTTTCCCAAAAAAGAGCCTATGCGGTTATGGCGTTGATCTATTCGTGGGACGAAAGTAAAAACGCGCTTTTACAACGTTACGTCAGTGCCATCGGACGCTCTTACAGCGACCGTATCTTTAAAAACGGCATCGAAGACAAAGACGCGTCGCGTCGCATCGAAATCAAATTTAGCCTCTCCAACAAACAAGCCATTCAAGAGATCGAAACGTTTTTACAACGCAAAAACGAATAAAGCGCAAAGAAGGAAATCCTCTTTTTCTCAAGAGTTCTACAAGAACTCTTTTCTTTGCGGTATCGATTTTGTAGCTATTCTCTCTTTTTTACGTGCATTTACCGCTTCATTTTCACAATGTCACTTCCGTCGATCATTTTTATGTTAAGATAATCGCTAAGGAATAAAGGAGAAAATATGGCCTTGATTCAAAAAAACATTTGGACGATTTTTTATATTCTTCTTCTTTGCGGTATCGGCTTTTTAGGCGTCGTATCGTACGCCAAATGGGATAACGTTCGCGAACACTACGCCGAAGATCAGATCAATCTCGTAAAACTCGTCGGCAACGCGACGCACTCTTTGCTTCTATCGCAAGAGATGATACTCGATGTTTTAGGCAAACAAGTTCTCAGAGACAAAGATCCTCGTATTTTAGACGAATTGCTCTTGCTCAATCCCTCCGTCGTAGCCTTCGGTTTTGTCGATGTCGAGGGCAATTACCGTTACGTCAATACCAAATTTGACAAAGCCAAACTCCCCAATCTTCGTCAAAACCCTCTCACGAAAGAGTCGTTCGAGTATACCCTCACGCAAGAATCGATGATCTTAGGCAGAACCTATTATATCGCGGCAAGCGGACGCTGGGGCATTCCGATTCGCAAAAGCGTTGTGGACGATTCGGGTAAAATCATGGGCGTTATGACCGCCGGACTCGGCATAGAAGGAGCGTTTAAAATTTACACCGAGAACCTTTCGCTTGGAGATTACAATAAAGTCACGCTCATTCGAGAGCGCGATCATTTTGTTCAATTTCAATCCGCAAGCCGCGAAATCTCTAAAGAAATTTACGAAAACCCTCTTCCCCAAACGTTTTTTAATGCATTGATGGACGCAATCGTGCAACGATACGCCGTTTCCAAAGACGACATTAAAGCAAGCGGCCGTATTTACACCGCAAATGCGCGCGACGTGACGGGAGAGAATATCCAGTTTGCGCTCAAGTACGAACCCCGCTATGCATTATGGATTCTCTCCGATATTGACGAAACGCAAATTACGCGCGAATTTATGAACCATTTTTTCATCTACATCCTTCTTTTTGTCGGCGTACATGTTGTTTTGTTTATTCTCTTTAAAATCATTTCGAACGCGGAGAACAAACGCCGTGCCGATTTAATGTTCCAAGCCACGCACGATTCGCTTACGCATCTGCCCAATCGCGCTTACTTTCAACAATACATCCACGATTGGATGGGCGAAAACGCTCCGCCTTTTAGCCTTTTGTACCTTGATTTAGACCATTTTAAAAACGTGAACGACAGTTTCGGACATCATTTCGGCGATCTCTTGCTCATCGAATTTTCAAGGCGGCTTTTAGAGGTTAAGACGCCCGAAAGCATCGCCATTCGACAAGGCGGCGACGAGTTTCTTCTCTTAAGCTACGTAACGGACGATCACGAACTCTTAGCCCAAGCCGAAAAAATTATGCAAGAGATTTCCAAACCTTACCGTATCAAACAGTTTAATTTTGTGGTAGGTGCAAGCATCGGTATCGCCAAGTATCCTGAACACGCCCAAAGCGTGGATATGCTTTTGCGTGCCGCCGACATTGCGATGTACGAGGCGAAAAAATACAAAAATAGCGTTCGTCTTTTTGCCGCTTCGATGCAAGAAGGATACCTCAATCGCGTGATGATGGAACATATGCTCCGCCAAGCATTGGAAAAAGGGGAGCTTTACGTCGCGTATCAACCGCAGATGGATAGAAACGGCGTTATGTACGGCGTCGAGGCGTTAGCGCGATGGCAAAATGCCGAATTGGGGCTCGTTCCGCCCGATCAATTTATTCCGGTCGCCGAAGCATCGGGTTTGATGCCCAAATTGGGAGATTATATCTTGAAAAAAACGCTCGAAGAGATGCAACGTTTTCAAGAGACGTTAGACATAAGGTTTCAAGTCTCCATTAATATCTCGATTAAGCAATTTATGGAAGTGAACTTTCTTGAAAAGCTCACGCGCGAAATCCAAAAAACTAAGCTCGACAACCTTGCGATATGCCTTGAAATTACGGAAAGTCTGTTTATCGAGGACATCGACTATCTTTTGCCGCTTCTAAAAAAAATACGCGAAATGGGGCTGTACATCTCGATGGACGACTTCGGTACGGGTTATTCGTCGCTCAATATTTTGCGTAAATTGCCTGTCGATGAACTCAAAATCGATAAGAGTTTTATCGATACCCTCATCGAGGACGTTACCGCGGAAAAGATGGTTCAAAATATCATCACGATCGGTAAAAATTTAGAATTGGCGATTTTAGCCGAAGGTGTAGAGACCAAGGCGCAAGAAGAGAAGCTTCTACATTTGGGGTGCGATCGTTTTCAAGGCTATTTTTACGCTAAACCGTTGACTTACGACGCACTCCAAACGTTTGTAGAAGAGCAAAAAAGACATTGACATGTAAAGCCGTTTATCACTCCAAAAGCTTCTTGTATCGCAATGCGTCCAAGGTAATACTTTTGCGTAAAGGCAATTCGTCGCTTGAGGGAGTGAGTAAATTCGTCGCAAAAAAGTAAACGCCTTTAGAACTTTCCACATAGCCCACGTACCAACCGTGATGCTCGGCATCTTTGGGAACCGCCCAGCCTGTTTTCGCACGAACCGTGTAGTTAGCTCCTTGCTCGTCTATCATAATTTTTTTCAGAAAATCAAGATGTTTTTGCGCAAACGGTAAATCGTTTGTGTAAAGTTTTTTCAAAAATGCACTCTGCTCGTAAGCGCTGATGCGAAGCTTGCCATCCAGCCAAAAACGCTCGACGTCATTGCCCGTTTTTTCGTTGCCGTAGTGCAGTTTTTTAAGGTAACTATCGTACTTTTCCAAGCCGATGTGACGCGCGAACTTTTGGTAACACCAAACACACGACGTTTTAAACGCACTCTCTAAGGTTTGGTCTTGGTTCCATGCGGGAATGCTTCGTTTTACTTTATCCCAAACAATCAGGCTCTTTTCATTCACGACACCTTCTTCTAGGGCGATAAGCGTATTAGGAATTTTAAACGTAGATGCGGGCAAGAGCGGCATTTTAGCACGCGCTTCATTATAAACAAACGACTCTTTACCATCAAGTGATTCGATAACCATCGTACCTTTGACGCCAAAATCGTCAAAGAGTTTGGCAAGGGTTGCGTCATCATTTGCCAAAAGCGATAGTGACCAAAAAAGGAGAGGCAATAACCATCTCATGATGACTCCTTTTTTGCTAAATTATAACCAAAAAGAAACGGTGAATTCCTTTTTCTTTTACATGTAATTTTCGCTTGCTATGCTACTATGTACCATTATATTTTTATGTTTACATGTAAGGAGTGTCCATGAAACCTTTTATCAGTATGATCAGCCTTGGAGTAAGCGATTTGAACGCTTCCATTGCCTTTTATCAAACGGGACTTGGTTTTCCACGAATGGAACCCTACGATGAGAATATCGCTTTTTTTACTTTAAATGGAACATGGCTAGCACTGTACGAAAAAAAAGCGTTGGCAGAAGATGCCAATATCGCCTTTGATGAAAGCCATTTTCATGGCTTTACCCTTTCACATGTACTAAGCAGTGAAGCCGAAGTGGATGCACTGTTTAAAGAAGCCATTCAAGCAGGAGCCACACCTACCAAACAACCTCAAAAAGTATTTTGGGGCGGTTATAGCGGCTACTTCAAAGACCCTGACGGTCATTTGTGGGAAATCGCTTATAATCCTTTTTTTAAGATAGGTGGAAATTAACTAATTGCCCCATTTTTTACATGTAAAGCCTAAAATCACCCTTCTGTAGGATTTTGGGGACCATTTAGTTGAAGTTCGTAAAAGGCTAAGTCGAGCCATTGACTAAATTTATAGCCTGCTTTGTGGATAATGCCAGCGGAGTGAAAGCCTAGTTTTTCGTGCAGATGAATACTTTTGGTATTGGCAGCATCAATGCCTGCTACGAGGGTAGCGTATCCTTTGGCATTGGCATCTTCGATGATGGTTTCAAGTAAAGCTTTTCCAAAACCGTGTTTGCGAAACTCTTTGTGAACGTACACGGAATGTTCAATAGTGTACTTGTAAGCAGGACTGCTTCTAAACGAGCCATAGGTGGCATACCCGACAACGTTTCCCTCGTGTTCGTAGACCCACAGAGGATAACCCTCTTCGCATTTTTTGCGAAACCAAAGTTGGCGTTCTTCTAAGGTCTTGGCGTGGTACGTGTAAACAGCAGTGGTATTTAAAATAGCATCGTTGTAAATCGCTAAGATCGCTTCCAAATCATTTTCTGAAGCGAAGCGAATCATGGTATTTTTACCCCACCAATCGACAGGCGAAGCAGTTGGTTTGATCTTTACATGTAAAGCATGCGGGGGCGACAAGATCGAGCGAATCGTAGATAAATTTTTTCCAGAGTTTATCGGCGGGTTTGAGCTCGAAGAGTTTGGGAAAGTGGCATTTCATGTATTTGCCCATCTGCACACGGTTTTTAAAACCCATGTCTTCGTACAAGTGGCGTTCGCGCATCGACATTGCCGCAACGTGCGGGGCGATGACGTATTTGGAGTAACGATTTTTGGCGTAACCTTGCAAGAAGATCGTGACCGTCGCTTCTATCTTTAAGCGTTCTTCTTTCGTATAGGGGTTCATGCTTGTACCTTGTAAATTTTTTTGCGTTCTTTAGACGATGCGACGTTCATCAGCTTTCGGTATTTCGTAATCGTACGTCGGACCATTTTGATGTTGAAGCGTTTTTCAATCCGTTCGAGTAAATCGTCGTCGGTTAAAGGCTCTTCTTTGTTTTCGTATTCGATTTGTTGGTTAATAAAATTTTTGATCTCGGAAGAAGAGAGCTCTTTGGTCGCTACCGCGTTGGTAAAGAACGACTTTAGCGGGAAAATGCCCTGTTTCGATTCGACGTATTTGTTCGAAATTGCCCGTGAAATCGTCGATTCGGCGAAAGAGAGCTCATCGGCTAAATGACTCATATTGAGCGGCCTAAGCTCGCCTCCGACAAAAAAAGAGAGCTGCTTCTCGACGATTAAAAGCACGATTTTGTACAACGTACTTTTGCGTAGTTCCAGAAGATTGACGATGTCGCGTGCCTCTTTAAGTTTGTCCTTGATCGAGTCGTTTTTGCTCGAAAAAGGCTCTTGAATCACGATGTCGGGGTAATATTCGTTATTAATACGAAGCCGTATATCTTCATCCACTTCCACGTAAAAATCGGGAATAATTTGCTTGGGTGTGGCTTGATACTCCAATGCCGGAGGGTTGGAAAATTTCTTTAAAACCGCCCTTGCCTCTTCAAAACGGTGATGTTTGGAAAACTTATCGACTTTGTGCATCTGTTCGATCATCTTTAAAACCAAATGATACAGCTCGTCATCGACCTCGTCGCTCATTGCGTCGAGTTGAAACACGAACGATTCATGCGCATCCAAAGCGCCGACTCCATAAGGCTCGATTTTGGAAAAACGTTGTCGTATCCGCTCGACATAGTCGCTATACACGTTACAGGTGATCGCGATTTGTTCGATATCGCCGTCAAAATAACCCTCTTCATTGATGTCGCACAGTATCTCGTGGGCGACTTTTTGCGAAACGGGTGTGGGAAAAAGCGGCGGAACAATTTGTTCGAGTATCTTTTCATGCAAAGACTCATGGCTCAACACCAACTCTTCTACCATGCCGTGACTGCTAGCACCCATCGTATGCTCATACGGGCGTTTGACCTCTAAAAACGGATTTTCGTACGAAAGCGTTTCGAGATGCGTGCTTAACTCTTGAAGAGGTAGCTGTAACAACGGGAGCCAAAGTTTGAGCGAGAGGTTGAGACTCTGCTTTTGTTTAAATTCTAGATTGATACTTCTCATGCAAAAAGTATGCCCTATTTATGAGCTATTTTCGTTTTTTTCTTGATTAATTTTTATGCATTTTAAAAGAGATTTTACAAAAATGTAACAGAGATTCGACACGGGGGAAAAAGAGGCTACGCGGGATGTTTGGATGCGTAGCGACTCTTGAAAAGAAGGATTAGTATTTGATACGAACGACGCCGTTTGGCTTTTCGATTTTCATCTGGCATGAAAGGCGCGTATTGGGTGTACATGTACTTGCAAGTATCTCTTTTAAAACCTTGATCTCTTTGTCGGTTTTAGGCGATAAAAACTCCATACCTTGAACGATCTCCACGGCACACGTTCCGCATTGACCGTCACGACAGCCAAAGGGCAATGCGCTTCCGCTTGCTTCTACGACGTCTTGAATGGTAGCACCCGGTTTAACGTTGACGGCTAAAAAGTCGTTGACGATTTCTACTCTTGTTGTCATGGTTGATCCTTTACTTTTTAAATGGTTTAATCAAAACATCACCCTTAATCATCATCATCGAAGCGATGCGAATTTTCGGGCTTACGGTAAATTGTTGGCAAATATCGGCGTCATCTTGGCTAATCGCACCTAATTTGACGAGTTCGTCGAGCTCTTCGTCTTCCATATAACTCGTCGGTTCCTCATCGCTGATATGCTCAACGCTAATCAGACACGTCGAATGATCTTTGGGATCAAACGTAATAGGAATCCCTTTTTCTTTCGCTAAACGAACGACGGGTTCGCCGATTTTGGCATCGTAAATACCGTCTTTTTCCGCATCAAAATGCATAAAAATCACTTTGGCCATAACACTTCCTCCTTACTAAGATTTGTTTTTATAATGCTCACTCATCCACGCATGTTCTTCGGCTTCGAGATCGCGATACGGCTCCATCGCCTCTAATTCGTGTTCCCTACATCCGATCACTTCGACAACCGCTTCGGCGTCTAAAAAATGAACTTCGTAAACGCGTATGACTTGTAAAAAATCCCCGACGGATCGGATATAACCGATCGAGCCTTTTTGAATCATCACTTCGCCGATTTGAAGGTACGGATAAGTTCCGTCATTTTTCACGTCTTCAAGCAATTTCACTTTCTGTCCGAGAAAAAACTTTGCTTTGGCTTCGTCTTTGCCCGACAACTTTGCGGTAACCGTATCGTGTAACACGACGCTTGGATCAACAATCACAACTGCCTCCTTTTTGCGAAGACGTCGTACACGAAGCACACCCTTTGGCATGTCCGTCTTCCGCCATACCCCACACTTCCGCGGCACTCGGGGAATGCCCGTGTTTATAGTCCATATAAACGCGCATCAAAGCAAACTTCAAAAAATCCATCAAGTATTTTTCATCGCCTTTGTAAAACTCAAAACCCTTTTTAATCAACGTGCCGTACTCTTTCATAATGTGAAAACGCTTAACGTGAACGATGTGCTCGTCATACTCGATAGCAAAAAAATCAAAGTAGTCTTCTGCCGCTCTTAATTGATAAAATTGCTCCAGCGTTCTCATGTCGTATCCTTTACGCCAATTCTTTTTTAAGTTGCGCTATCCACGTTTCGATACGCTCTTCGGATTTGTCCTCTTCATTGATATTGTCAATAGCCAAACCGCAAAATTTATCTCCCACGCACGCCAAACTCGCCTCGTAATCGTAATCGCCAGCATCGACAAAACCGATAACCTTTGCACCCGCTTTGGAAAAAATCTGATAAAACTTGCCCAAAGCGCTGCAAAAATGTTCTCCGTGCGTCTTACTATCGCCCGCACCGAAAAACGCCATCGTTTTGCCTTTAAAGTCGATATTTTCGGAAGTAATTTCAAAAAGAGCGTCGACCCAGCTAAAGTGAACGTCGCCTTGTCCCCATGTCGAACTTCCGAAGAAAAGGACATCGAATTCCTCGAACTGCTCAACGCTATCGAAGTCGTCTTCCATTAAAACGCATGCATCGTCTTCGACCTCAAACGCTTCTTTCA
Organism: Sulfurospirillum sp. MES; assembly: GCF_000789415.1. NCBI lineage: Bacteria > Pseudomonadati > Campylobacterota > Epsilonproteobacteria > Campylobacterales > Sulfurospirillaceae > Sulfurospirillum > Sulfurospirillum sp. MES. The sequence continues at coordinate 26,443 of NZ_JSEC01000006.1, forward strand.
ACGCCTCGGCGATTTGTGTCGTATTGCCGCCCGCACTCGCGTAAAAAATACCGATATTTGCCATCGTTTTATCCTACTTTTAAAGTGTATTGTTCGTAAATTTCGATTGCGCTTTTAAGCATCTTACCGCCTTCTTTGACCACGTCTTCATACGTGCGAAAACTATAACGGTGCGCATCTTTAAAAAATTTATTCGTCACGACGATTTTATCCGCCAAGACGACCGCCCGACCGAAACCCTCGTGACTCATCTCCATCACGACCGAACACATGACACCCGTTTTGAGCTCAAACGCCAAAGCGATCGCTTGAAAAATGAGACGAATATCTTGAATCTGCATCTCATCGATGTCGGCAATGATGGGAACATTTTTAAGCTCTTCTTTGCTTTTGACGTATTTTTCGCACAAAAGCTCTTCATCGCTTTTTTTTGCCCACGTACCGAACTGATCGAGTGCTCTGGTTTGTGAAATCAGCGTTTCGATAAACAATTTTTCAAGCTCGTTCATAACCTATGCCCTTGCTTCTAAAATTTTTTTGATAAACGGAGGAGGATTGGTCGCCATCATAGAGGTGAGCTTTTCCAATTCGTCTTCGATGTTGACGACAGTTTTATATTTGATAGGGAAAATCTTTCCGTTGACGACTTTTGCCGCTGCCGCAGGTCCGATCTCGACACAGTACATAATATCGACATGTTCGTTAACGAGCATCTCGACTCTGCCCTCGGTGCGCTCTTCACCGGTCGGAATAACGCCGTGTAGACTATAACCGTTTGCATCGACGTCGTAAACGGCAAACTGCTCGCCTGAACCGAAATGTGCATCAATGTTTTTCAAATCGTTCGTAAAAAACGCTACTTTAACCATCGGTGTGTTCCTCCTATCCTTAAACTTACGGATGTATTTTCAAAAAGTGTTCCGTAGACAAATTTAGTTCCGATAAGATAAACTAAACAAAAATAATATGAGGAGTTTTTCTATGATAAGCTTTGAGCCGATCGGCGTTATCCACACGCCCTACCGTAACAATGCCCCTTACCAACCGGTTTCAAACGACGTCGGAGAATTTTATATCGATCTTTGCGAAGCCTATACGGACGGGCTTAAGGAGTTGTTGCGTTTTAAATATATCTATCTTCTGTTTTATATCGATCGGCTTCACGAAAAACCGAAAATGCGCTTTACGCCGCCTTGGCTTAAAAACAAAGAGTTGGGTCTTTTTGCCACGCGTACGCCCAATCGCCCCAATCCTATCGGGCTTAGTATCGTAAAGCTGATTAACGTCATCGATCGTAAAATCATCGTATCGGGACTCGACGTCTTTGACGGTACGCCGCTTTTGGACATCAAACCCTATATTAAAGAGCTAGACGATAAAAGCGACGCCAATTACGGATGGCTAGACGACGTCGACAACAGGGAACATTTTATGTTGCACATCAAAGGAGTACCGCACGATTATTGACATGTCAAACCCAGCGTTCTTCTTAGGCGTTTCTAGCCAAGTTTATGGTAAGATATAACCCACCAACCTCTAAGGAGAACGTATGAAACGAGATAAAAGTATCGAGTTGCTCAATCGCGCTATTGCCGACGAGCTTGCCACGGTTCATCAGTACATGTTTTTTCATTTTCATTGTGACGATCAAGGATACGACTTACTTTCAACCCTTTTTAAACGTATCGCGATTGCCGAAATGCTTCATATCGAACGCTTAGCCGATCGCGTGCTTTTCTTAAAAGGAACCATCGAAATGAAAGCCGCCCAAGAGGTTCAACAAATTACCGACGTCAAAGCAATGCTTGAATTTGCACGTCAAGGCGAAGACGATGCGGTAACGATGTACAACCAATTTGCGATCGAGTGCGGCAATAACGCCGACAGCGTGACCAAAAAGCTCTTTGAAGAACTGGTCTTAGACGAAGAAGGACATTACGCCGAGTACGACGACGAGATGGATAATATGCTCAAATTCGGCGAGCAATACCTCGTCCTTCAATCCATGGAACGCAGTAAGAAAAAAGCGACGATGGCGGCCGCCGCCGCAACGACGGCAGAACCTGCCTGAGTCTTTTTTGGCATAGAAGCTCACGGCTTCTATGCTACCTTCCTTGTTTTTCCAGCAGTAAATACCGCTCGATTTTCAGCGGGTCTAAAATCGAAAGCATCTCCGCTTTTTCCTGTCCGGCATCTGATTTGACGATGGCTTTAGTGAGGGTATGTTGCCCGAGCATCGCTTGGTTCGTCTCGTCGATGCAACGAATGGGCACTTCGGGACTGTCTTACACCGCATCGATGACCAATCCGAAAGGATGATCGTCGTTTCCTTTCAAAACGATAATATAATTTTTTTCTTTATCGTAACTGCGTTCGTGTTGAAAATACTTCGCCAACGAAGCAACGGGGATCGTTTTGTTATTCCACGTAATCATACCGACGTAGATTTCGTCCGAACCGATCACTTTTGTGACATCTTGCCCTTCTAACGCGGCGTAGATCTGCTCGCTTTGTATCGCGTACAAATTCCCGTATAGCCAAAACGTCGAAAGATCGACGCTTTTTTCGCTTGCCGTGACTTTAGGATACGCATAATGTTTTGCGTGGACTTTTTTTGCCTCTTGCGACAAAGCGTTTTTATGTGCAATCCGAATACACACGACCGCAAAAACGTCGTTGACGTATCCGTCGCTGACTTTATACTCGCGATACCCCTTCGAAGCCGATTTCCCGATAATGTAATAATCATCGTCGATTAAAACGATTTTTTCGTTCGTGTCGCAAAAACGGCAACGCTCGCCTACGTTCATTTTAGGCGACGTCGATGCGATGATCGTTTGGGTTTTAGCTTCGATAAACAGTGCGAAAGAGCGTTCGTCTTCGCCAATCACGTCATGCAACATCGCCTCAAATTGCGCTTGAGCGTCAAAAACGATCGCAATGCCTCCCAATGCCTCTTTGTGCCCTTCGATAAAGATTGGAGCATTATAGATATACGTGTATTTGCCTTCGTACAGTTCGCTGGGTTCGAAGGCACTGACGACATACTCTTTAGAACTTTTTAACGCCAAGGTTTGAGCGATATAAGGCGCACCGATACGTTTCCCGACGAAATGCGCGTATTTTTCTTGACTGACCGCCAAAACACATCCTTGCGCATCGTATACAAGCAGGTGCGCATAAACGGTGTAAAGTGCGTTGATCGTGCTAAGAACATCGCTCATCTCGCGTCCGAACTCTTTTTTAATCGTACTAAAATCTTTATACTTAGCGCTAAAGGCTTTAATAAACACGGGACTGAGCGCCCACCAACGGCAATCGTTGGCACGCTCGTAAAGGTTGCGATCCATAATATCAATCGCCAACGTCGCACGAAACGCCGCATCGTTAATATACGAAGCCACCACCGTCCAATTCAAATTGCCGATTGACTCCTCAAAAGTCTTTTTCGTTTGTGCGCCCGTACGCGAGATCTCGTTGAGAAGCGATTTTGAAAACGAATTATCGCCGCTTTTTTGATTGGCGATTTGCACGTTTCCGTTCCAAATCGTCATATCGAGTTTGCGCTGAATCGCTTCGGCTTTGGAAGGGATATTCGTGAACTCTTCGGAAAAAAGCGACGAGTTTTTAATGATTTTTGTCTGTTCATCGCTAAAAGGCAAATGCGCTTGTTTTTTGGAAAATGCAAACAAAAGCGGTATGAGCGCGTGGGATTGCCATCCCAAACCGAAAAACCCCTGATACCCTTTGGTCTGCTTCGTACATACAACGTACTCTTGGGCTAAAAAGGGTACCGTATCGACTCGATTCAAAACGGTTTTGTGCGGCGTACACAAAGGGTAATGAAACGGGTTACTACTGTAAATCGTGCGATTTTTAGCGTCTAAGAGCAAAATATCCGTCCACGTTTCATGATCGATCAAAGGAGAGATAATCACGTGCATTTCGTCTTGAAATTTAAACACCAATCCCAGCACCGCCAAAGGTTTGCCCTGATCGTCGCAGACGCGGTAGGAGTAGATCAAACTCTCTTTGTCGTTGACGATGGGATAGATACCGAAATTTTCAACGTACTCTTTGGACGTGTTCAACGCCGTATCGATAAAACGCCGATCGATTTTCTTACCTAATTTTTCGCCGTGCGTCGAAGCGATGAGCGTACCGTCCAAATCAAACAAGAGCACGTCGTCGTAAACGCTGTATTTTTCGATGTACTCGGCAAACCGTGCTTGTATAGAAGCCAGCGCATCGCGTTGTGCGGGCGCGTCCATCATCGCAAAATCGCATAAGCTAACGTCCGTCGCCAAAAAACCGACGTCTGCGGTTCGTTCGAACAAATTGCGTATCAAAATATCGATGGCGACTTGCGCTTTGGAACACATTTCGGTCGAAAGTTTTTTAACGGTTTCTTCGCACAGTCGTCCTAAAAGTTGTTCGGAAAGTAAACTAAAGGCTTGTCGTGTTTCGGAAATATCCATACCGATGTTACTCATTTGCCCTAGTAAAGAGAGTAAATTCCATCGTTCGGAAAGTTGATCGAGTGCTTTTTGATAAGCAACCACCTCGGGGATAAAGGCATTGTAACGCGACGTGTCTCCTTCTTGAACCATACTCAAACCCCTTGTGTAAAGTAAATTATTGTGACGCTTGATGATGTACTAACAGATTGTTGACTTCGCACAAAAACGTACAACTACCCTCATACAAAATAGTGTTGCGAAGCCCGACGCCGACTTGCTCATAGTTGGGAAATCCTCGAATCAACAAAGCTTTATGGTAGCGATGGGCCAGACGTTCGCCGTGGAAGTTGGAAATCAACATGTCAGAAAGCGGCAAAGACGTTTCGACCTCTTCAAAATCGCCGATGCAAACTTCACATGTAAACTCTTCTTGAATCTCGCTTCGTTGCGCAATAAAGGCTTTAACGGAAGTGCCGACTTCTAACAACGCTTTGGCGATAGCGTATGCGCTATCGGGTTCGTCGGCGATGATCACTTTGCTTTTGCCTAAAACAAAATGGGTATCCAAAAGAACGTCTTGCAAACGCGCTCGCCAACGCTTGACACGGTTAGGAACGCTTTGAATGCCAAGATACGCCAACATTTCGGCGTAGAAGCGATCGCTGGCTTCCAAGCCCGTTAAGGTGTCAAAATGCACATGTTTCGTTTGCGCGTTTTTCTCCAAAAAAAGCTCGCCGCATTTTCGAACCGAACGCCCTATCGTGACAACAAGCCCGCAATCACCGAGTGCTTCGATGTCGTGTACTAAAATTCCGCCGCCGCTTAAAGAGCCTTGTTTTACGCCCAAATGTCCATCAAGCGAATCGCTTAGATCAGGCAGTGCAAACACGTCAAATCCCAATTCTTCCATCGCTTCTTTGAGTTTTTCGACTTCGATCGGACTCATATTGACGTTGGGGACGAGTAAGGCTTTCTCTTGTTTTACCTTGCTCGCAGGTGCGACGAGTTGCGTTATGATATTTTGAACGCTTAAGCTCCAACCGCTCTCCAATCCGCCTTCAAAATCGGGCGTATGTACGTAAACGATTTTTTGCTTTTCCTTCAAAAGCAGCGTTGCGCCTTTGATGTCATCCCCTTTGGTTTCGGTCATTCCCGTCGTAAAAAGACCGACCAAATCGGGCGTCGTTTTTTTCGTAATGTTCTCGATCGCTTCGGAGATGCCCCTTTCCCCGCCGTCGATCACCGCGCTAATATCGTTGACCGCGGTTGTTTGAATCGCGATCGGGTCGTTAAAGTGACGCGTAAAAAGCACTTTCGTAAACGAAGCGCACCCTTGCGCTCCGTGCATTAAAGGCATACAGTTTTTGATCCCTAAAAACGCCAAGGTCGCACCCATCGGTTGCGAAAGCTTCAGCGGATTGACATGTAAGGGTTTAAGCGTGTTTGTTTTTGCCTCTTTCAACGAAAATGCCGTACTCATATGATCCTCCTAAGCCGCTTCCCACGGTGCTTGTGTTCCGACGAGTTTAAAAACGGGATTGCGTAACGCCGCACAAACGTCGAGTGCTAGATTTTCAAGTCCGCCGTACGCTCCGTAACTCATTTTTTTCTCTTGATTGACGTCGACAAAGGCGATGCGCTTCTTAATCGCCGTATAAAGGCTACGCCCGCCCGCTAATAAAATATCGACCTTATGTTCGTCGATGAGACGCGGTTGTTCGGTTGCGGGACTTTTAAACACGATCGGCACGTACTCTTTGGCAATGGCGATGTCTTCTTCGGTCGCCTTTTGAATCGACGTCGCAACCACGTCGATGCCGATGTCTTGAAGTGCCGAAGCGATCGACCACGACTTGTTGCCGCCGGTATTTAAAATCGCTTTTTTCCCTTTAAGCAACAATCGATACGGAGCTAAACGCTCCTCGAGCTTTGCCTCTTCTTCGGCGATAATCCGCTCGGCGCGTGCCGACAAATCCGCATCTCCAAACGCGTTGACGATGGAGCGAATGGCGTTGGAGGTATCGCGCTTACCGTAAAACGAAACACTCACGTAAGGAATACCGTAACGCTCTTGCATCTTGCGGCACAAGGTCACTAACGACTTCGCACAGACGATCACGTTGAGCTTGGCGGTATGCGCTTGTTGGATCGCCTCGATACGTCCGTCACCCGAAAGCGTCGAAACGACGTGAATGCCGATACGCTCTAAAATCGGACGGTATTGCCACATATCTCCCGTCACGTTGTAATCGCCGATCAAATTAATACCGTAAGGATGAATCGTCTCAGGCTCTTTCGTGCCGATGAGTGCGTCCAAAACCGCTTCGCCGGCAAGTCTTGAGCCAAGGTTTTTACTGCCGACGAATCCGGGAGCATGCACCGCAACGATCGGAAGACCGAACTGCTCTTGTGCAACCTTACATGTATAGTCGATGTTGTCCCCGATCATCGCCGTAACGCATGTTTCGTAGACAAAAATCGCCTTAGGCTTTTTATGCTCTACGATGTACGCCAAAGCCGAAGCTAGCTTCTTGTCGCCGCCGAAAATGATGTCTTGCGTCGTCACGTTCGTGCAATATCCCAAAGGCGTATTGTTCTCGCCTTGATAGCTTGTAAGCGTTGCTCGTGTTTCCCACGAAGCACCAAGACAGGTGTCCGGACCGTGTACGAGGTGCACGGCGTCGGCATAAGGAAAGAGGGATATTTGCGCTCCTTCAAACGCACACCCTCCGCTTGTCGCTCCGGGTTTGGGTTTATCACAGCTACTTTTTTTGGTTTTGTTATGAGAACAAGCACTCTCGTTTAACAAATCCTTGATCAGTTTCGTATTTACCATATAGCTTAATTTGCAAGAGGTGTTCCTTTGACTTTTTTATCTCCAAAGGAACACCTTATGCAATGTAGAAAGCGTGTACCTTTAAAAACCCTTACTCAACGCGACCCTGATGCAAATATGCCCTTATTTGCCTCAGGGTTGATTTTTACAAAGGTTTTTTGAGAGACACTATTTTACATGTAAAGGATCTATCATGGCAGTCAAAATTACCGAACTTTGCATCAATTGCGACAGTTGTATCGACGAGTGCCCCGCAACCGCGATCGTAAGTGCATCCGATTCGCCTATCAACGGCGAAACAACGTACGTTAAGCCCGAAAAATGCATCGAATGTGCCGACGGTACGATGCCAAAATGTGCAGACGCCTGTCCGACAGAAGGAGCTATCGTTTGGGATATGCCTTATACGGCAGAATTTAACGCGTACTACGTATCGGGTCACGAAAGCGGTTTGTACAATATCCGCGAGCATAAGAAAAACGGCATCATGTTTCCCGAAGTTTCCCCTAAACCGTATCGCGAAGCTATCTCTATCGCTGATCGCCAAGCGCACGTTCCCGTTAACGCGTAAGGAAATACGATGAAAATAGCATTTGCATCAACGGACAATCTCCATGTCAACGACCATTTCGGATGGTGCAAATGCTTTTACATGTACGAACTTCATAACGACTCTTTTAGCTTTTTAAAAACGCTTCCTTCGCCGAACGAACACAGCGAAGAAGGCGATAAACTTGCCTATAAAATTGCCTGTTTGGAAGATGCGAATATCCTCTGTGCTTCCCATATCGGACCGCGTGCTTCGCTCTTGGTCAAGGGCTCGGGTATTTTTGTTTTAAAAAGCGAAAAAGAGAACGAACCCATCGAGGATGTTTTAAACACACTTTTACGGCTCAAAAACACGCAACCTCCTTTGTGGATGCAAAGGTTTTTACATGCACCCTCTGCCTCTTGAAATCGCACCGGATATTTTTTACATAGGCGTACTCGATCCCGATATTCGAACGTTCGACATCGTGATGCACACCGCTAACGGCTCGAGCTATAACGCTTATTTGATTCAAACCAGCCAAGGCGTTATCATCGTCGATACCGTCAAAAAAGAGTTTCAGGAACTTTTTTTTAACCGCATCGAGTCTTTATGCGATTATGCGGCGATTCGCTACGTCATCGTTCATCACATCGAGCCCGATCATTCGGGGGCACTTCCCGAACTCATTGCGCGCGCACCGCATGCTAAAGTCTTGATATCGCCGCAAGCCACGACGATGCTCAAAGCCCTTACCGGAAGCGAAAATATCGACTTTGAAACGATCTGGACCAACAAACAACTGCGTTTAGGAAACAAAACCTTAACGTTTTTGAGCACGCCTTATTTGCATTGGCCCGAGACGATGAGTTCGTACGTCGAAGAGGACAAACTGCTCTTTAGCGGCGACGTTTTCGGGGCGCACTATTGCGATCGACGCCTTTTTAACGATAAAGTGGGCGATTTTTGGTATGCGTTTGAATATTATTACGACCATATTATGCGCCCGTTTCAAAGCTATGTGAAAAGTGCGCTTAAACTCTACGATCGCTTGGATATTCAAACGATCGCGCCGCTTCACGGTCCGATCATTCGCGAAAATCCTTCCACGTATATCGAAGCATACCGTCAATGGAGCACCAAGCTCGAACGCCATAAAGAGGGGCAAAAAGTTCTCTCGATTTTTTATTTGACGAGCTACAAAAACACGCAAGAGATGGCGCAAGCCATTTACGAGGGTGCGGAGAGCGTGGAAAACATCGTAACCAATATCTACGATTTGGCGTCTATCGAAGAGCAAAATATGATTCGGATTCTGGAAGAGAGCGACGGATTTTTAATCGGAACGCCGACCATTAACGCCGATGCGCCCAAACCGGTCTGGAATCTGCTTTCGTGTTTGATGTTTTTGGATAAGCAAGGTAAAAGTGCCGGAGCGTTCGGCTCTTACGGCTGGAGCGGCGAAGCCATTGATCATATTCTTGCGCGCTTGAAAGCTCTCAAACTCAGGGTTCCTCCGCTAGAACCGATGAAAATCAAGCTGATTCCTACCGAAGAAGAGCTTCAACGATGCTTTTGTTACGGCGTCGAATTTGCCGAAATTTTAAACGGTAAAATGATCGAAATCGATCTGGCGTAACAAGGCGTTAGTTGAGCAGCTCTTGTTGCGGCTTACCGATAAAATACCCTTGAAATTCGTCGATACCTAAGGGAATCAACGTATCGAAAACCGCTTCGTTATGCACAAACTCGGCAATCGTTTTGATTTGCAAAGCTTTGGCAAACGAGACGATCGCTTTGACCAACTGAAACGATTGGGTATCGTGATCGATGTCTTTAATCAAGCTCCCGTCGATTTTCAAGTAAGCCGGATGTATCTCCATAATGTTGGTAAAGTTGGAATACCCCGTCCCAAAATCGTCGATCGCAATAGGCGCTTTTTCATACTTGACGTATTTTAAAAAATGCTTGATCGTATTAAAATCTCCGATTTTTTCACTTTCTACAACCTCAAACACCAAGTTAAATCGTTGATGCTTCTCTTGGTAATCGATGATTTTCGCACGCACGCAATCGCGAATCTCTTTATTGAGCATATCCCGAAAACTAAAATTGATCGAAAAATCAAGATCTAAGTTGGCTTGTGCTTTTTCGAGAACTTTTTCGATCATACAAAAACTTAACATGTCATACTGTTTCGTTCGGCGCGCAATATCGAGAAAATAGTACGGAGAGACGTATTGCTCCACTCCAAATTTATCTTTCGTGCGAATGCGAATCAACGCCTCATACTTGACGATGCGCTTATCGGCATTGCAAATCGGCTGAAAGAACGGAACGACGTTGTCTTGGTTAAGCGTGTCGTTAATGACGTCTTGCCAATAAAAATCGTTCGATAAGGATTCGGTTTCGTCAAGATTGCTTGTATAAACGACGAAACTTTTTCCCGTTTGCTTGGCAAAATCAAGTGCGGTAAACGCTTTATTGAAAAGATTTTCCTGATCGAACGTCACGCCCATCGAGATATGAATCAAGATTTTTTCGCTTAACGCGTCGACTTTTAACTCCAAACCGTCGAGGGCCTCCAAGGTTGCTTGAACGTCTTCGTAAATCTTTTCGGGATCGAGCTGTTGATCGATCGAGAGCATCACAAATTCGTTGGTCGCAATGCGAAACGCGCTGTAAAAAAGAGACTGCGCCACCTCTTTTAAAACGTCTGCAAAGGCTTTAAGGATATCGTTGCCGATCTCCATACCGTAGAGTTTATTGTAATTTTTAAATTGATCGATCGTAATCAGGAAAAGAGCCGGTACGTCGTCGGAGGAAATCTCTTTCAACATTAAATCGAGTGCGTTTTTATTGGAAAGTTTGGTTAAAGGGTCACTGTAACGTTGCTCTTCAAGCGCATGATTTTGCGTCAAAATCGTCTGTTCCAAACCGTACATGTAAGCTTTGGTCTCTTGCTTCATCACGATCGTCTCGACGGTGGAAGAAAGCGTTTCAAAAAATTGGTCGAGTTCGAGGGGTTTTAAAATATAGCCGTTGACGTTTAAGCGAATCGTTTCGATGAAGAACTCGCTGTCGTTATACGCGGAAGTAACGATCGTTGCGACGTCGCGAGAGTGTTTGCGTATGTTAGCGATTAACTCTAGACCGTTCATTTTCGGCATTTTGATATCGCTCATCACCAAATCGTAAGGTCGTCTTGCTTCAAGAAAGAGTCGATACGCCTCTTCTCCGTCTTGTGCCGTGTCGATGTGTTCAAAAAAATCTTTTAAAATATCCAACATCGAACAACGAATTTCTTCGTCATCTTCAGCGTATAAAAGAAAAAGCGGTTTAGTGCGTATTTTTAACGCCTCAATATCAGAAAAATTCATTAGCATGCCCCAAGCTAGATACACGAAGTATAGCGGACAAAACTTCGTGTATTATCAGCTCATTATGAGGATCGTTAGAGAAACCTCTATTTATAAGACAAGCCTATAACCCGTTCCGTATTCTGTCATCAGATAAATCGGCTTTTTTGGGTTATCTCCCAACTTTTTGCGAATATTTTGGATATGGTAATTTAACGATTGAGGAGAACTGAGAGAGGAGAGATGAATGGCTAAAACGTTACGATAAACCACGCGATTTTTATTTTCTATGAGGAAAGCAAGAATTTTATATTCGATGGCGGTCAAGGAGAGCGGTTGTTGGTTAAATAAAATCGTCTGCGTATTGTAATCGATCGCCAAACTTTTTCTAGCGACGTCCAATTTGATGCGCGAACAACGTTTTAAAATCGCCCAAATACGTACTTCTAGCTCCTCCAAAACGAAAGGCTTGCATAAATAATCGTCCACGCCGAAACGAAAAGCCTGTATTTTGATCGCGGTGTCGTTATAGGCACTTAACACGATAATCGGAATGGAACTTTGGTTGTTGATCTGTTTAATCACTTCCAAACCGCTAAAATCGGGCAGGCTTAAATCCAACAAAAGCATGTCGTAAGCATGAAGCGAGAGTTTTAAAAGCCCGTCCACCGCCGTCTCCGAAACGTCGACCTCAAACCCGACATTCTCCATAAAATGCACCGTTTGATTTGCGGCATCGCAATCGCTTTGCACTAAAAGAATCTTAATTTTTTTTTGCATTCGTCCTAACCGCCCAAAAATTCATTGTAAACATTATACACCAAAGAAAGGTGCTATTTTGCCAACAACCGTTTAAAACCAAGCTTATAGCTTATGAAATGCACTCATCGAGTAACTACGAAACCTTAAAAGCATTGACGCGTCCAAGGAACACTTCGTGCACTTTTTAGACAAAATCACTTCAAAGGATCGCACATGAGTTGCTCTTGCTCATCCTCAACCAATACACAAAACGAGCTGCATGCGAGCATCTTACAAAAGATTAACAACCACCCTTGTTACTCTCAAGACGCTCATCAACATTATGCGCGTATCCACGTAGCGGTTGCTCCCGCTTGTAACATCCAATGCAACTACTGCAACCGCAAATACGACTGTTCCAACGAAAGTCGTCCGGGCGTGACCAGTTACAAACTTAAGCCCGAAGAAGCCGTCAAAAAAGTCTTACATGTAGGCGGACTCATCCAACAACTAAGCGTCGTAGGCATCGCAGGTCCGGGGGACGGTCTTGCCAATCCGAAACAAACCTTTGAGACCTTTGCACTTTTGAAAAAATATGCTCCGGACATCAAACTGTGTCTTTCCACCAACGGTTTGATGATTCATAAACATATCGATGAGATCGCTAAGTACACCATTGAACACGTGACGGTTACGTTAAACAGCGTCGACGAAAGCGGTGAAATCGGCGCAAAAATCTATCCGTGGGTGTTTTACGAACACAAAAAACACCGCGGCGTCGAGGGTGCAAAACTGCTTCTTGAAAAGCAGCTTTTGGGCATTAAGATGCTCGTTGAACGCGGTATTTTGGTTAAAGTCAACTCCGTCCTCATTCCGGGCATCAACGACGAGCACCTTCCTTTGGTCGCCAAAAAAGTCAAAGAACTCGGCGTTTTTATTCAAAACGTTATGCCGTTGATCTCCAAACCGGAATTCGGTACGAAATTCGGCTTAGACGGCGTTCCGAGCGCAACGCACAAACAGTTGATGAAAGCACAAGAAGCGTGCGACGTTAACGTCAAAATGATGCGTCATTGCCGTCAGTGCCGTGCCGATGCGGTCGGACTTTTAGGCGAAGATCGAAGCGACGAGTTTTTTAAAGAGAGTTTTGTAGAGAAAAGTTTTGAAGAACTTTCCCACCATTATAATCTCAATCAGCGTATGAAGACACACGAAAATATCGAAACGTGGCGTCGTGCGCTTCGTGCGGCGAACGGCCGCGTGCTTCAAGAAGAAGCCCTTGACAAGCACGCGCTTAGCTCCACGGGAGAGACCAAACTCATTGCCGTGACGACACGCGGAAACGGGCTGATCAACGATCATTTCGGAAGCGCGAAAGAGTTTTTAATTTACGAAGCGGGCGATAAAGCAATTAAGTTTTTGATGCACCGCAAAGTCGAAAAAGCGTACTGCATGGGTAAAGAAGGATGCGACGGAACGTATCCGATCGACGAGATCAAGCAAACGTTGCAAGATTGTGATCTGTTACTCACGCAAAAAATCGGCGAATGCCCGCAAAAAGAGCTCAATAGCATTCAGCTGACATGCGATGAGAGTTTTGCGGACGAACCCATCGAGATTTCCGTTTTGAAAGGTGCGCGAAAACACTTTTATACCGCTTCTTAAGAAGCAAAGGATACGGCTATGATTATCAACGATACGACGCTTCGAGACGGGGAACAAGCCCCTTACGTCGCTTTCAATACGGATGAGAAAATCGCCATCGCATCGGCATTATACCTTGCCGGAGCAGACGAACTTGAGGTCGGAATTCCGGCAATGGGCGTAAAAGAACAAGCCGACATTAAAGAGATTTTGGCACTCGATCTTCCGCTGCGCATTATGAGCTGGAACCGCGCCACGATGAGCGACCTTGAAGCCTCCCTTGCCTGCGGTCTGAAAGCGGTCGATCTGTCGATTCCGGTTTCGGATATTTTGATCGAGGCAAAATTTAAAGGCGATAAAACACGCCTCTTAAAGAACCTCGAAGAAGTCTTACATGTCAGTCGATCCGAGGGACTTTTTACCTGCATCGGCGGCGAAGACAGTTCGCGTGCCGATCTGGGCTTTTTAAAAGAAGTCATGAGCTTAGGCGCCCAAGAGGGAGCCGATCGGTTTCGCTACTGCGATACGGTCGGTATTATGCGTCCGCATCAGATTTACGAGCATATTTTCGCACTGTGCGATCTTCACCTTTTAGAGATCGAAATGCACACGCATAACGATTTCGGGATGGCAACCGCCAATGCGATCAGCGGCTTGGAAGCGGGAGCTATCAGCGTCAACACGACCGTCATCGGGCTAGGCGAACGCGCCGGAAACGCCAGCTTCGAACAAACGCTCATGGCACTAACCCATCTTTTCGGAGAAGCGCGTACGGTTGACGCTAAAGCACTTCATCACGTCGTCTCTTTGGTACAAAAAGCCGCACATCAGACCATTTCGCCGACCATGCCCATCGTCGGGAAAAACATCTTTTCGCACGAATCGGGCATTCACGTCAACGGCATGATCAAACACGAACAAGCCTATGAAGCCTTCTCACCGCAAAGCGTGGGCATGAAACGCACCTATCCGATCGGCAAACATTCGGGCAGCTCCACCCTCGTGTATCATCTGCGCGCTATGGGTGTTGAACCCGAACACGAAGTCGTCAATCGCATTTTACCGACCGTACGGGAATTGGTTACGGAGCGTAAAAAAGTCCTCAACAAAAAAGAACTTAAGGCACTTTACAACGCACATAAAGCCGGATAAAGCGATGCACGAGTACGCCTCTAAAATCATTTGCGAATGCGGGCAAAAAACGATCCAAGACGCCGTCGACATTTTCAAATCGACGACGCTCCCGTATAAAAAAGCCAAAAAACTAGTGACCGAATGCAATCAAACCTGTTGTCGAAGACCGCTGATGGCCCTTTTCAACATGGTCGAATTCGGAGAAATCGATTATGAAGAGATTGCCTTTTTAATCGATCAAAAAAACAATCGCCGCGACGAAACGGAAGGAGAAAACGATGGCTGATGGAATTCGCGATTTTGCCGCATGGATCAAGTCTCAAGGTTTGGAACATACGCTACCGCGCGATTTAAGTAAACTCGAGGGACTTACGACCTTGGATTTGAGTCGCAAAAAGCTCAAAAGCCTTCCGGAGAGCATCGGCGCACTTCAAGAATTAAGCATTCTCAAGCTCTCGGGCAATCGCTTAAGCGAACTGCCCGAGAGCCTTTGTAGGCTTAAAAATTTGCGTAACCTCCAATGCGAAAACAACCTCTTAGAAAGCCTCCCCGAAGCAATCGGAGACCTCTCTTCCTTGGTCATCCTCAATCTCAACGGCAACCAACTCAGCTCTCTTCCTTTGGGGTTTTACGAGTTGTGCAATTTGACGCGTTTAACCTTAGCGGTTAACCGATTGAGTCGTTTGGACGACGCGTTTAAAAACCTCAAAAAACTCTTACATGTCAGTTTGGATACCAACTATTTCGCTCATTTGCCCGAAGTGTTCGGCTCAATGCAGTCGCTTTATTATCTGGATCTTTCTTTCAACAAACTTCATGCACTTCCGCAATCGCTCGGCGAAATCCAAGAACTAGAAACGCTGATTCTAGAAGGCAATCTTTTATGCGATTTGCCCGCCTTGGAAGTGCATGACATGTTAGTCAAACTCAACCTTGCGTCCAACAATCTCTCTTCGATCGATATCGATTTTTCCAAACTCGAAGATTTGCAAATCCTCTCTTTAGAAAACAACCGACTTGAGAGCGTGCCCGACTCGCTTTGTTCACTCCAAAAATTGACCTCGCTCGATCTGAGTGCTAACCGCCTCAAAAGCCTGCCCGAATGCATCGGAAAGCTGGAAAACCTCTACGAACTCGATGTCGAGGAAAATGCCCTCAGTTCGCTTCCCGAATCGATCAAAGAGCTCAAACACCTCAAAAACCTCTACATTGCCGGCAACCGAGGGCTTAAACGTCCCAAGCTTACTTCGCTGGAATACTGCGACGTAGAATAAGGAGTTTTTAACTCCTCCTTGGCTACCATATATGAATGACACCTATTGAAAAGATTCGACTCTTAAAGCTCTTGTACCAATACCGTGCCATGGGCTTTGAGTATTTTCAAGAATACCGACCTTTAGCGTCCGTGCCCTCCTTGCCTCAAACGCTTGAAGAGCTTAAGCGCGACGTGGCGCATTGCCATTTATGCGCACTTTCCAAAAGCCGAAAAAACGTCGTTTTCGGAGCCGGAAATTTGAGGGCGAAAGTGATGTTCATCGGGGATAATCCCGGAGCGAACGAAGATGAAACGGGCTTGCTCTACGCGGGAAAAAGCGGTGAGTTGCTTGCCAAAATGATCGAAAACGTTTTACTCGTTCCCAAAGAAGAGGTTTACGTGACGACGATTTTAAAGTGCAAAACGCCGCAAAATCGCGTTCCGACGCCGGAAGAAGTGGCATGTTGCAAACCCTACGTGATGCAACAAATTCAAACGATTAAGCCTCAGATCATCGTGGCTTTAGGCTCGACCGCCTTTCACCATTTAACGGGCGAATACGACACGCCGATCGATCGCGTGCGAGGCTCCGTGCTAAATTTCGGAGAAGCGAAACTTGTTGCGACGTTTCATCCGAGCTTTTTATTGCGAAATCCCAGTGCCAAGAAAGAGGTTTTCGCCGATTTGTTAAAAATAAGGAGTATGTTATGAGATTTTGGACAACCGTAGTGATTCTCGTAGCTTTTTTAACCGGTTGTACGACGACCCAGTCGACGCCCCAACCCTATAAACCCTCAACCTACAACGTAGCGTCCGCCCAAAAAGGCAACCAAAAAAGCACCGTAACCTATCCCGGTTCGGAAGGTGCCGCACCGACGATTACCGGCAAAGTAATCCAACAACAACAACAACCCAAAGCGACCCCGCAACAAGAATCCGCGACGCCTTACGCCGAAACGACGATCAGCTCGACGACCTTGGCCATGGCAACGCCAACACCTTCTACCGGCGTTGAAGCGACTCCGACGACGCCGACGCAACCGGAAGCTTCCGAGGAAAAAGAAGGCACGCTTAGCGTCGCATCGCCGATGCCAAAACCTTTAAACGACGATAGTACGATGATTAAAGTTGCCGTTTTAATTCCGCAAAAAACCATCAAAAAATACGCGATTTCAACCGTCAATTCCGTCATGTCGTATCTGTTGTATAAAAACTACTATTTCGATTTGAACGTCTTTAATTCCGGAGACGAAAGAGAAGCTTCGATCGTTCAAGCGTTGAACGAGATCAAAGCGGGCGGTTACCGCTATATTATCGCGCCGGTAACGAACGAGGGGGCGATCGTCATCGCTAACAACGTTCGCGATACCTTGGTTTTCATCCCGACGCTCAATAAATCCGCCGTATCGATCACCAACGCCAATATCGTCTTCGGCGGTATCGATTACGACAAACAAATCGCGCTTCTTGCCGAAAAAGCCAACGAAAAAGTGGGGACTTTTGAAGACGGAAGTGCGCTTAGTTCACAACTCAATACGCTTGTTAGACAACACAACAGCCGTGTTTTTTACGAGAAACGCGTCGAAAACTCCAAAGCCAATTTTAAAGGAATGTTTAAAGGAAACGGCTCTTTAAACAACGCTTCGTTTTACCTCAATACGCCGATCGTCACGTCAAGCTTGATCGCATCGCAATTACGCGCAAACGACATTCAAGCTTACGCCCTGCTTTCATCGCAAATCAATTACAACCCCTTATTGCTCACGTTGACGCAATACGAAGATCGTAACCGCCTCTACATCGCCAACTCGATTCAGCGCGCGCCGAGCGGACTTGAAGAGATCAACGCAATGTTTGGGCATGACATCGTGTACGATTGGGTCAACTATTCGACATCTATCGGAGCGGATTTCGTCTGCTCCAACTTTTTTGAAGGACGCGTGGCTCGCGCGTTTAAAGAACCGATGATCGATAATCAAGTGGCGTATCACACATCGCTTTATCAAGCCGGACGTAACGAATTTATTCGTGTTACGCCTTGAGGCTTAGGAAAAACGCTTTCGTATCCTCATCGATACGAGAGGGTTTTCCTTCTTTGACGTACGCCAACGTCGCAACCATCCTGAACAACACCGCTTCTTCTTTGTATATCGTTTGCTTTAAGACCAACGATGCATTTTTCAATTCGACCAATTCGCTTTTCACTTCGATAAGATCGCCGAGCTTCGCGGATTTGAGATAATCGGCTTCCAAATGTTTCACGACGAAATGACCGCCGTTTACCGCCGGACTCATACCCCGTTCGTAAAAAAGATCACTACGCGCACGTTCGCACAACGTGAGATAATTTGCATGATAGACAACGCCTCCGGCATCGGTATCGTCGTAATAAATCCGTGTCTTCATCGCTCATAAACCTTTGTGGTAAAAATCGCTTTGTCACAGGCTTTTTGCATCAGCCCTTCAACTTCAACAAAGTCTATTATACAAAATGCACTCTTTTACGCCACTGTAAAGTGATAATGACATGTCAAAAGAAATCGAGGCATGCCGTCTCTTACATGCCTCGTTACAACATCGTTGGGCAGGAGGGTGAATGAGCCAAGAAGCCGCTCCTTGCACATCACATGTTAAAAAAGATCGGCGTTTTCGTCTATCCATTTAAAATACTCGATAATATCTTTGATCTCTTGATCGTTCATATTTTGGTTCGGCATTTTAAGATTGAAAAATTCGATCAGCTTTTTCATATAAGGCTCTTGAAATTTGCTCTCGGGATTTTTGACATATTCGGCAACCCATTGTTCTGCATTTTTGTGACGTTTTAACACGCCCGTTACGTCAGGTCCCGAACTCACTCTCCCGACGACATGGCATCCCGAACAGCCGCCTTCTTTAAAAGCACCCTCGCCCCGTTTTGCGGCGGCAGATTTGGGAGAAGCCAAGGTGTTGACCAAGAGATCTTTCGCTCTAATCGCCGAGTCCGCGGTTTTAATGATGTACTGCCATGCCATATTCTCAAAAAGAATCGCATTTTCCAAATTATTTTCCTTGAATGCTTTTGCCGCTTTCTCTTTCTCCGGAAGAATCTTCGCATATTGGTCTTTTGCGTCTTCGAGCAAGTTATTTACGGTCGGATATTTTGAAGCTTGGTTCTCTTTTAAAAACGCAAACAGAGCATCGACGACGCGTTGAGTCGCTTCGTTATTCGCCGTAATTTTTTGATACTCTTCTTGCAGTTCCGCCGGAGAAAGATTTTTGATTTTGGATTTTTGGCTCCAATCATACTCTTTTTTCGGATCTTTGACTAAAAAATACCCCATCATTTCCAGATGCAACGCCGAACAAAATTCCGTACAATAGTAAGGGAAAACGCCTTCGATGTCGGCAATAAAATCGATCTGCGCCGTTTCGCCCGGTTCGACGGAGACGTGAATATCGTGATGGTCGATCGTAAAGCCGTGTGTTTCGTCTTCGGCACGTTCGACGTTGGTAATATACATCGTAATTTTATCCCCTTTGTTGACGGTAATATGCTCTGGGTTGATATGCGAACGTACCATCGTCGCATAAACATACACATGATCTCCTTTACGAACGATATGCTCTTCTCCCGCAAGCGTTTTACCGATATGCGGCTGATTTGTTTTCGGGTTCGTTCCCATAGGGTATCTGACTTCGGGGTGTATTTTACTGGCGCGAATGGATGCGGCTTGATGCGGCTCGCCTAAAGGTATCGGCAAGTCGTATAAGAGTTCCATTTTCTTATCGCCGATGTCGATGAGCTGATTATTTTGTGGATGCAACGGCCCTACCGGTAAAAATCTATCGATCGCCAATTTATTTAAAGCAATCAGATATTTTCCTTGCGGATCGGCGGATTTGCCCTCCATCGCTTCGAGGTGACCGACATTGTAATGAATATTGACCCTATCGTATATCTTCAAGTTTTTATAGTCCCATTTGACGATTTGAGAGTCGACGTATAGCGAGCTGTACACAATACCGTCTTCTTTTCCGAAGCTGTTATGAAGATGCCCCAATCCTAATTCCAGTTGACCGTGTAGTGATTTCTTTAAATCAAGGATCGGTATGCCGTACGCATCTTTACCGACGAACTCTTTAGCGTCTATTTGTTGAAGAATTTTTTTAAAGTCATAGACAGACGCATGCGTATCGAGCTTTCCGGAAACGATAATGTATTGACCGTCTGGGTTCACGTCGACGCCGTGCGGAGATTTATTTTCGGGAATTAAAAAAAGCGCATTGTTTTTGACCGCTATATCGATCGGAATGACTTTGTGATTATTAATGATTTTAACGTTTTTTGCATCTTTAGCAAGCTCTGCCAATTTTTTCCAGTTATAGACATGTAAATAATCCGTATCGTTTCGACTGCATCCGGCTTCAAAAGGAGGAAGCCCTTTTTCGATGCCTCCCGTATAAAGTTCGGAATTATAAGAATTGGTAAATCCCCACCCTTCCGAAATACCTTTTCCGGCATCAGTCAAGTCTTGCATGTACGGAGGCAGTTCCAGAGTAAACGATTGTTCGGGTAAAATTCTTCCTTTTTCTTTGTTAAATTTCCAAAATGTCACGCCTCCTCGATACGTGTCTTGATACGCTTCCATCGGATAATAATCGTTTGTTAAAGGTGCGGCATACTGGCACGATTCGAGAATATATTCGGTATTGGGCGTTACGAATGCACCGCCGTGATCCGATTTAAAAAGAGGGTTAACGACAATTTGCGAAGTTTCGAAATACTTCAAGTTAATCACGGCGATTCGCGCATTGGCTTTATCGTTGATAAAAAGGTATTGCCCGTCATACACGCCGTTGGTTTCGGAAAGTGCGGGATGGTGCGTATCGCCCCAATTAATTTCACGACCTCGGATATTGCCTTCGCGTAAAATTTCTTTTGAATCCGTATCAAAACCGTATCCTTGCCACGGCTCGGGAGTAAAAACGCTGATATATTTCAATATCCGCATCGAAGGTACTCCGTAAACCAACACTTGTCCCGATTGTCCGCCGCTGGCAAACACGTAGTATTCATCATGCTTACCGCTCGGCTGATAAACTTTTAACGCCGCAATCGCGTCTTGTTCGGAGAGCCCGCGTTGTTGCATCACGTCTTGAAATTTAGATTGTGCCTCCATAGATTGTGTGAAAAACAACCACACTGCTATCACGCTATACATCAGCCATACATACTTTTTCATCACTTCTCCTTTCTCATAAGCCCGACTTATCTGGCTTCAAACCGACTAATCTCGTCGATAACGCTTTGTATCTCTTCTTTTGACATGTGATCCAGCACGGCAATGTGCATCTCTTCTTGGTGTTGCTTATAGTCCAATAACGTTTGCATCATCGCGTCTTGTTTTAGCCCAAGCAGTTTTGTTCCCATCGCCCCTTCGCCGTTAACGCCGTGGCAGGGAGCACAATTGCTTTTATAGAGTTGGCTGACTTTAAACTTTCCAAGAGAACCTGCTCGATTTTCTAGAGCTTTGACTTTGAGTGCTTGTTTATTTTGTTCGGCTTCTCTTTCTTTTTCGATCGCTTCTTGCGTCTTCACGGAGGGGGTTTGAACGATGACTTCCGTTACGGGTTGGGGTTTCGTCGTACCGACGATAGCGGAAATTTTTGCCAACGTATTGACGTTCATATCCGTCATTAACGTATAAAATCCTGCCGATAGGGCGGCTATCACTACCCATGCTGCCCAAAAATGGCGAAGAAGCGTCGCTTTGCGTTCGACGTGATATTTGCATGCTTTGACTTTGAGTATCCAAGCCGTTAAAGACAATGCGCTAATAAACGCCAATGCCCAAAAACCGATAACGGGATAGGCATGTGTCGTAAATTGAGCAACTTTTCCGTCTCCAAGCAGTATAGGCATAAACGGTTTTATCGTAATCGCACCGCTTTGAAGCGTATGCCCGAACCAATAAAGCCAATACCCGTAAATTCCCATAAACAAAAAAGGCAAGAGTACGGGAATCGCCATCAAAAAATCAATCCATTTATAATCGTAAATCATAAATAAGGCAAGCAACAGCGCCAGCATAATCAAAGCGTAAGGAGCAAGCGCACGTTCGTAAATGCCGCCTCTTTCCATATGCGCCATACCGACATAGTGGTTAATCGTATTCATCTCGTGTACCTCGCCGCTGAGTCCATCAAAATGAATAAAGACGGGTAGCCCGTAAGGGAAAGCTTCTTTGGGATAGTTCGGGGCTTCAAGCGAAAATTTCCATACCGGCATGGACGGGACACCGATCTCTTCGGATATCTCTATCATTTTTTTAAGATCGCCTCGTACTTTTTGGGGTGTATTGATACTGATATACCGATCTTTTTGATAAAAATTCCACAGCGGGTAGACGTAAGCGGGAATCTCTCCGACTTTACCGTCTTTGATACGCTCCAACGTTCCGTGAAAGCCTACCGAAGGAACGACAAATCCGTACATTAAAACGATCAAAGCCAATCCCGCCAATATTTTTGATAGCCAATACGCTACTTTCATAATGAGCTCCTTTTGACTTATTATAAAAATTTTTTTAATTTTATTTCTTAATTTTATACCTTTGGCGGTCTCTTTTCGGTCGCTCGTAAGAAAAATATGCCAAAATTATTTTTTTGAGTGATGGGTCTCTTAAGTTGGGCAAATAAAAGTAAGGAAAAATTCGTATTTTTTCACGCACAAAAGGTGCTATAACGCAAGGATAAGCAGAAGAATGACCGCGCTACAAAGGAAGACTTTTTCAATACCATACGATGAAGAGCGTCTAACATCGCATGGTATTGAAGCAAACGATCGGCTATGACGCGTTTAAGCGTTAAAGCAAATCGTCGATGTCGGCTTGTCCCTCTTCGATTTGGGCTAAAAGCTCTTTTTCTCTTTTAGAATCGCGCGTGACGACGCCCAGTTTGGATTGAATTTTTTGGATCCACTCTTCTTTTTCGCGGTACTCGAGATTGCTGGTTTTGACCGTATCGAGCAGTTTTCGAAGCTCTTGCGGCGATTTTTCGTCTAAGTTAATCGTAGGCATACGAAATCCTTTAAAATGACATGTAAGCGAGAATTATAGCACGCATTGCATCTAAAACGGTTACCTTAGCTTCCGTCAAGAAAAAGCGTGTTAGAATCGCCTATATTCGATCGAAAAAACGATCGTTAGGAGAGTGACATGGTTACGCATCGATTTCAAAACAAAGCCGCCTTCGCACTTACCATTGGTTTACTAGGCGCATGCCTCTTTTGGAGCGGATGTGCAACGCATCCCGATACGCCACCGCTTCCAAGCGTTGCTTCGGTCGATTTGGAACGCTACGCGGGAAAATGGATCGAAATAGCACGCTATGAAAACCGTTTTGAAAAAGGGTGCGTCGGAGCGACCGCCCAGTACCGCGTAGAAGCCGCTAGCGTATCGGTACTCAATCAATGTTACGATGCGAATGGCGAACGCATCGGCGAAGCTAAAGGAGAAGCAAAAATGGTAGAAGGGAGCAATAACAGTCGCCTAAAAGTGAGCTTTTTTTGGCCTTTTTACGGTGATTATTGGATCGTTATGCTCGATAAAGAGTATCGCTATAGCGTCGTGGGCGAGCCTACAAGACGCTATTTGTGGATACTCTCTCGAACCGCGACGCTTTCCTCGCACGATAAGCAAACGATTTTGGCGTATCTGCCGACGATCGGTTACGATCCCGATCAACTTTATTGGACGAAACCGATCGATTTAGCGCAATCGGTTGTTGACAAATCGCACGCTCAAGAAAACCAAAATCGATAAAATGATCATCACGCCGGCAACCGGAGCGGAATAACTGAGTCCAAAACTCGTAAAACGATCGTAAATCAAAACGGGCGCGGTCATCGGATGGTAAACCAAAATCACCACGGCACCGAACTCTCCGAGTCCTCTCCCCCACATCATCAAACAGCCGTTAACAATGTCTTTTTTCGCATTGGGCAGAGAAATTGCAAAAAAGACTTTCAGAGGCGTTGCCCCAAGCGTGCGTGCAACTTTTTCGAGCTTAACGTCCACTTTTTTAAATCCCTCTTTGGCTCCGTTAATCAAAAACGTGGAAGAGAGGAACATCATCGCGATCATAATACCCGTTTCCGTACCGATAAAATGAATCCCCAAAGCGTTGAAAAAATCGCCCCATAAACCGCTTCCAAATGCCACAAGCAACGCAATTCCCGCCGCGGTATGCGGAATCATAATCGGAATATCAATCAAGGTTTCTAAAAACGAACGCCCGAAAAAAGTGTGTCGCGCGATCAGATACGCCAAAGGCAGTCCGGTGAACAGCGCAAAGAGAGTCGAGAAAAAAGAGACTTTCATCGTCAGCCATACCGAAGCCGCGACATCGGCTTCTTGAATCGTCTTTAAAAGCGTTTTAACGTCGTTTCCGATCAGCATCTTAAACAAAGGAACGGTTAAAAACAGCAACATCACAAGCCCTAACAGTGCTAAGAACGTCGTAAACCAGTAGCGTCTCATAAGTAACACACATCCTTTCGATTAAATCCGATATAAATCGCTTCTCCCCGATGAATCGAACACCCTTCGTGTTCGCGTTTGATGATTTTGACGAAAAATTGCTCTTCTCCGACCGTAATAAACAATTTAAAATGATCCACGATGCCCATGCATTCGTCCAACGTTCCGCTAAAACGATAATCACATGTCAACGTATCTTCTTTGGAAACCATAATGTCGTTCGGATCGATCGAAAAAAGTTTGCTCGCGTCTTCATCGATAAGTGTCGTCGAAAAAATATTTTTAAAGCCTAAAAATTCGGCAACTTTTAACGAGCTCGGATGAGAAAGCACTTCGTTGGCGGAGCCGACTTGTTGGACGCATCCGTCCATTACGATAGCGATACGATCCGCCAAATAGGACGCTTCTCGAAAATTGTGCGTGACATGTAGCGTGGTTAAGCCGTAACGACGATGCACGTCTTTGAGAAATTTCATAATGGCATTTCGAAACGTCGGGTCGATCGCGCTGAGCGGTTCGTCTAGCAGTAAGATTTTGGGGCGCGCATAGATCGCTCTGGCAATGGCGATACGTTGTTTTTCGCCGCCGGAGAGATTGTCGATGCGACGTTCCAGCAATTTTTCCAATCCTAAAAATTCAACCAAATCTTCAAACAAGCTCTCGGCGTCTTCGATCGTCTTATAACGTCCGGCAAAACGGATATTTTCACGTACGCTTAAATTGGGGAAAAGCGCAAAGTCTTGGTAGACAAATCCGATCGAACGCTCTTCGGGAACTTTGTGCATGATCTCTTCGTTATTAAAAATTAACTTGCCGCCGACTTGGTGTAAGCCGGCAATCGATTCTAAAATAACCGTTTTACCCGCACCCGAATGCCCCAAAATCACAAAGTATTCGCCCTCGCCGACGTCGAAGCTAATGTCTTTTAAATCGAACGCCCCTACTTTACATGTAAGGGCTTGCAAGGAGAGATAACTCATTTTTTTCCTAAAATAGAGGCATCGCCCGTAATAATCGGCGGATTCATCGCATCTTGACCGTTTTTCTTCATGATCGCCTGTCCCTCAGGACTCAAAATAAAGTTGACAAATGCCACCGCACCCGCTTTATTGGCAGGAGATTTAGCATTTTCAAAAATACTCAAACCGTACACCATCGGCGCACCGACTTGCTTCTCGACTTCGCCAGGTTTTTTACCGTCGATATTAAACGATACTTCGGAATAGACGTTATCGTATTTAGCGCTTTTGAGCGAAATAGCTTCTGGGAGCGTAACGTATTTGAGGTGATGTTGATCGGCTACGGATTTATAAATAAACAAATAGTCGTATTGCCCTGCTTCCAAAAGACCTAAAAGATCGGTCTCTTTCGGTCGAACGACGACTTTTTTAGGGTTTTCTTCTCCGACTTCGTAATGGTCGCCGTAATTAAAAAGCGCTTGATACAAACCGGGTTTGACATAGTATTTTTCCGCCAACATCGTTACCAACATCGAGCGATAGCCGCATGGATCGAGATTTGGGTTTGAATGTCCCACGACAACACCCTCTTTCATAAAAATATCCGTCCAGTTCTTATCGTTAATCTCTTTGGCAAATTTTGATTTGTCGGTATAGGCTAAAACCATTTCGTTGGTCGCAAACTGCGCGTTAAATTTGGCATTATTAGGGATTAGCATCGCATCGATCACTTGATAGTCGGCACTGCCCATAACGTCCGCCGCACGTCCAAGATCGGTTACTTTACGCGCTGCGGCGATACTGCCGCTGGGTTCTCTTTGCACGTCATACTGCGGGTATTTTTCTTCAAACACTTTTTCGATCTCCGCAAACGGCACCGAAAGGCTTCCGGCATGTAAAACGACGATAGGCTCTTTTGCCAACAAAAACGACGCCGCTAAGGCACTGAGTAACCATATTTTTTTCATATACAACTCCTTTTAAAATATGTATTTTTTGCATAATCACACTGCGCGAGGGGCTTCAAATGAAGCGCGCGCTCACACGAGGCGTATCGGAAAATCTTACCCTATTTGTATAGCGACAAAATAGCCGATACTGTTTTAATCTTTAAATTCTTTTTTATTTCTCGGTCTTAAGAATAACTCTTTAAAGCGTTCGTTTGCATAATTTTCGATGTCCGCTTGGAGTTTGCGGTAGTTGTCCATATACTCTTTGGCAACGAGGGTGAGTTTCGTACCCGCGTCTTCTCCGCCGCCTTGTTTGGTTTCAACCATCACGTCGTTAATGTTTTTCTGTAAAATCTTAATATGCGTCCATGCTTTTTTATAGTTCATACCGATTTTTTCGGATGCCTTGGCGATAGAGCCTTCTTGCTCGATCAACTCTAAAATTTCGGTTTTCCCTTTGCCGAAAAGCAATTCGCCCTCGGCGTTTTCAATCCACGTTTTGGTTTTAACGTAAAGCCTCGGACGTCTTTTCTCGGTAAAACATCCCAAAGAACAATACGTCACGTCGATATTTTTTTCCTTGAGCGTTCCTCGAATTTTTTTCAACCCGATACCCGAAGCCTGCGCGCGTGCGGCCTGACATGTCACGCGATTTTTATCGTCTAAAAGCGGCGTCAAGCGATTGAGTGCTTCGACGTCGAATACGCCGCCTTCAATCTTACCGAACTGTCCGAGTTCGCAACGATCGATACGTATTTCAAGAGCTTTGGCGGCATCGCCGACTTCGCGGATCGGACATTTTAACTTGGCGGCGATTTTATACGCATCGGAGCAATCGAGCTTCCCGTGTTCGTTCAAATACTGTCGAATCAACGCTTCCATTTCATTCATGCTTATGCCTCCTCCATCACGATACGATGAGCATGGCGGTAAACGTTCATCGTATCGCCGCGTACAAAACCGATTAAGGTAAGTCCGAATTTTTCGGCGATCATCAAACCTAAACAGGTCGATGCGGTACGTGACGCTAAAATAGGAATTTGATGCATGACCGCTTTTGCCACCATTTCCGAAGAGAGTCTGCCGCTAACCATTAAAAAAGCATTGCGCGTATCCACACCCGCCATCACGGCTTTACCGACGACTTTATCGATCGTGTTGTGCTGGGCGATGTCTTCGCCGATAAAATAGGTCTTTTCATCGGTAAAAAGTTTTGCCGTATGCACGCAACCCGTTTGCTCGTACAACGGACATTCGGTATAAAATCGGCTCATTTCGTAACTCAATTTTTGAGCACTCAGGCAAAAATCGCTTTTGATCACTTTCGCTTCGATGGCTTTGGGATCGATATTGGCGGTCATACTCTTACCGCATCCGCTAATGACCACGCCTTCGGCGTTGAGCTTGTGAATGTTTGCTTCATTGACTTTAGCCTCGATACGAACTTGCATACCGTCGTTTAGGAGCTTGAGCGAAAGGACGTCGCTAAATTTTTCGATAATGTTTTCACTCATCAAATAACCGATTGCCAACGCTTCTTGATCGACGGGTGTTGCCATCAACGCACCCACGCGCTTTTCATTGACGAAAAGTTCCAGTTTAATTTCGCGTACCAGCGTATCGTCTCGCTCAAAGACCTCTTTGCCTTTAATTTTAGTAATTTTGGTTGAAAAAATCGGTTCCATATTCGTTCCTTCGTTATGCGTTTAGCGCATATTTATCGTCAAAAAAAGTGTAGCGTACGAAGCTTAATCGTACGCTACATGACACGCTATTTTTTAGAACTTACCCTGATTTTTGAGCTTTTTATACCACGTGCTGTGGAGGATTTTCACTTCCTCTTCTTCCACGTAACCCGTGATAATACTTTGCACCGCACCTTTAATGGCAAACATTGACATGTAAACATGCGTGATGAAGAGCGCAACGACCGCAAAACCCATAACGTTATGGATAATCGCGGCGGCACGTAACATGTCGATTTGACTCATGCCCGTTAGATTATGGAGCATTTCCATTTTAAAGTCAAGAAAAAACATAAACGCACCGCTTAAAATCATCGTAATACCGCCAAGGATTGCTACCCAATACCACATCTTTTGACCCGCGTTAAATTTTCCCGCAAGGATCGGTTTTTTCTCTTTGGAGAGATACCCTCCTAGGATCATAAACCATTTAACGTCATCAAGGTTAAAAAGAGCTTCTTTGAGCCACATCAATGCCATCGGAATGACGACGATCGTAAAAGGAACCGTAAAGAGTCCGTGTAAATTTTTACAAAATCTAACAAACATTCCTCCGCCGAAGAAGTCGCCGAAAACGATCACGAATCCCGTCGGGACGATCACGATAAAGCTAATCGCCGCGATTTGGTGGATTATACGGTTATACAGATTAAAGGCGTAGTATTTCTTTTCACTGTGCGGAAACACTTTAGGCCCTATAATCTTATAATGCAGGAAAAAAGCTCCCGGTACGCCGATTAAGATGCCTAAGAATATCCATGCAAAGTAGTGATGTTGGAGCATGGTAAACAAGGGGCCTAATTTCAAGCTCTCTTCTTGTCCGTATCCTAAGATATTTTGTATGCGCATCTCACCCCATATTTGGCTATCGACGGCAAATGCCGCCGATGCCAACGCTAGGGTCGCAATGAACATGTAAAGGTATTTTTTCATTGCGGCTCCTTTCATTGGTTTTTATACGCCTTATCCCATACCAACGGATTGCTTGCGCCTTTTGCGCGGGAGGAGACACGGGTTCGGATAATGGCAGACACCGATTCGGAGTCTCCGACCAAAAGTGCTTTGGTAGAACACATCGCCGCGCATACGGGTACTTTTCCCTCAGCGATTCTATTTTGACCGTAAAGATGTCGCTCTTTTTCGGAGTTTGTCTCTAAAGGTCCTCCGGCACACATGGTACATTTATCCATCGCTCCTTTAGCCCCGAAAATCCCTTCACGCGGAAATTGCGGTGCGCCGAAAGGACATGCGTACAAGCAGTAGCCGCAACCGATACATTTTTCTTTATCGTGTAAAACGATGCCGTCTTCACGAATGTAGAAACAATCGACCGGACAGACTTGCTCACACGGTGCGTCGGTACAGTGCATGCAGGCAATCGACGTGGAAAACTCTTTTCCGGGGATGCCTTCATTGATCGTAATCACTTTTCGTCTTGCGATCCCTACGGGCAGCTCATGCGCTTCCGCGCACGCTACCGAACATCCGTCGCACTCGATACATCGGTGCTCATCACAGTAAAATTTCATTCTTGCGTATTCCATCATCCACCCCCTACGCTTTCTCTATGCGGCACAAGCCGCCTTTAGTCTCAGGAATCTGAGTGATGATGTCGTAACCGTAGTTGGTAACGGTGTTAACACTCTCACCGCTTGCATACGGTTTCGTTCCTGCCGGGAAATTGCCCGTTCGATCCGTACCTTGAAAGTAACCCGCAAAGTGAAACGGCATAAAGACCATATCCGGAAGCACGCTGTACGAATACTTCGCTTTGACTTTAATCTTCGTACCCTCCGGAGAGTGTACCCACATCATCGTTCCATTTTTAATGCCGTGTTTCAACGCTAAATCCGGATGGATATGGCAAAACATCTCAGGCGTTAACGCTGCAATATACTTCGACGCACGGTTTTCGATACCCGCACCGTTCATGGTTACCAAACGTCCCGTGACCATATTGATCGGGAACTCTTTCGCGTAGTCTTGCGCGCTTTGGACGGAGATATACTTCGTCATAACGCGGAAGTGGTTCGCTTTGTCCGGATAAGCCGGATATTTGGCGACTAAGTCGGTACGCGGAGAGTGTAGAGGCTCTCGGTGCATCGGAATGTGATCCGGGAAGTTCCAGACGATCGCTCTGGCTTTAGCATTACCGTAAGGGCAAACGCCCGCTTCAAGACATTTTTGAACCAAAATACCGCTGTTATCGACTTTCCAGTTTGCACCGCATGCCGCTTTTTCTTCTTCGCTTAGCGTAATACCGAGCACTTTTTCGATATTTTCTTTCGTGATTTCAGGGTATCCCGTTTCGATTTTAGAACCTTTCGGGAAAGAGCCTTTCTCAGCCAAGAGGTTTACGCCGTCTTTCTCCAAACCGAAGTTGTTTCGAAAGCCCATACCGCCCTCGGATACGGGAATACTTGTATCGTAAAGGTTTGGAGAACCGCCGTGCGTTTTCGTCCAACACGGCCATGGAAGTCCGTAAAATTCGCCTTTCATCGGTCCCATTCCCGCACCCGTTACTTCATCGAACATATGCCAGTTGTCGGTATGCTTTTTCACGCGCTCCGCCGTCCAGCCTGTTAAGCCGATGGTTTTGATGATACGTGCGATTTCGTTGGTCGCATCTTCCGGCCACGTAAAGTTCGTTTTACCCGAAATCGTCTCAAGTTTTCCGTCTTTCGTCTCTTGCATCAACATACCTTTGGTATATTGCTCATAAAAACCTAAACGCTTGGCGAGTTCAAACATAATCTCTTGATCGGGCTTGCTCTCATACATCGGCTCGACGACTTTGTATCGCCATTGCGCACTTCGGTTGGTTGCAACGACTAAGCCGCTCGTTTCAAATTGCGTTGCCGCAGGAAGAATAAAGACATTGTCTTTTTTGTCGGTCAAAATTGCCGCTTCATTCACGAACGGATCGGCAAGTACGAGCATATCGAGGTTGTCAAGACCCTCTTTGATTTTGGCTTGTTGCGCAACGGAGGTAATACCGTTTCCGAAAACCAAAAGTGCTTTCAGCGGTGTTCCCGCATTTTCGATTTTTTCGTCGGATTTAACGTTTTGCACGCCCGCCCACCATCGTGCGAGTGAAAAACCGTTTTTCTCCATCCACGACGCATCTTTAAACTGCTTAACGAGATAATCGTAATCGACACCCCACGACTTGGCAAAATATTTCCATGAACCTGCCGCCAAACCGTAATATCCCGGAAGCGAATCGGCAAGACAACCCATATCGGTTGCGCCTTGAACGTTATCGTGACCTCGAAGAATGTTCGTACCGCCGCCGGCACGTCCCATATTTCCGAGTGCTAACTGAAGAATCGGAGCCATACGGGTATTGGACGTTCCGATTGTATGTTGCGTCAATCCCATCGCCCAAATCAACGTTCCTGGACGATTTTTAGCATAAAGCGTCGTAATTTGAATCAACGTATCCGCAGGAACGCCCGTAACGTCGGCAACGACTTCCGGCGTCCATTTTGCCGCTTCTTCTCTGATTTTATCCATGCCGAAAACACGTGCATCGACGTATTCTTTATCGTCCCAACCGTTTTTGAAAATAATGTTCAACATACCGTACATAAACGGAATATCCGTACCGGGACGAATTTGTGCGTAAAGATCCGCTTTCGCCGCCGTTTTAGTAAAACGAGGATCAATAACGATCAGTTTAGAGTTGTTTAACTCCTGCGCTTTTAAAAAGTGTTGAAAACCGACAGGGTGGTTGACCGCAGGGTTTGCACCGAAAATGATAATGGCCTTTGACTTTTGAATATCTCCAAGAGAATTCGTCATCGCACCGTATCCAAATGTATTCGCCACACCGGCGACTGTGGAAGAGTGTCAGATTCTTGCTTGGTGATCGGTATTGTTCGTGCCGAAAAATGCCGCAAACTTTCTAAAATAATAGGCTTGCTCGTTACTCATTTTCGCCGAGCCTAAAAACTGAACCGCATCAGGACCGTCTTTACTTTTAAGCTCTTTAAGTTTGCTTGCAATGCGATTTAGCGCATCGTCCCAACTTAAGCGTTTCCATTGGCCGTTTTCTTTGACCATCGGATATTTCAAACGGACTTCCGATCTGACCATATCGATCATATCGGCACCTTTACAGCAGTGTCCGCCGAGGCTAATCGGGTGATCTTGAGCAACTTCTTGACGCACCCATACGCCGTTTTGAACTTCTGCGATTACGCCGCATCCTACCGAACAGGACGTACAGATCGTTTTTACTTTTTTACTTCCCGGAAACGGATTTTTGACTTCTTCTTCCGTTGCCGCTCTGGTGACGTTTTCTCCGGCGAAGCTTGAAGTCGCGCCAAATGTACCGGCAATTGCCGCCATTTTGAGGAAACTTCTTCTACCGACGGTCGTACTTAGAGCACGTTGCGTCTCACTCTTCATTACGCTATCCTCCTGTCTTAATGGGCAGATTTATAATAATCTTCCCATGCTTGTGTTTTTTTGTACGTCACTTCTTTTTTCTTTGAGTGACCTACAATAACGCCGTTTGTACCTTTTGAAGCGGAAGAACTTGCTTGCAGCGTTGCAATACCGAGCGTGCTAACGGCACCGGCAAGTGCGGCTTTTTTCACAAAACCGCGTCGACTCTCGTTCATAGAATACCTCCTTTGGTGGGGTTCATCTCTTTGACATGTTAAACGTTACATGTAAGAGATTGCTCAAAAAAACCGACGTTTTCTTGAGCAATCCCTTCAGGATCGCTAAGCGTGAGACGTGAGTTTTTTTGCTGCCTTGTCCGCATCGCGTTTGGCTTTGTTTTCCGCCCTTCGTCTTGCTTCGGCACCCGAAACGACTTCTAGAGGTTGCGCTCTGGCAACGCGGTTTTTCTCGCGAAACGGCGGTTGCGCCACTTCGAAGTAAAGACGCTCAAAAGCGATAAACGCATTCATCACGATTGCTACGGCTTTATAGGCTCGTGCTTTAGGATGTTCGTAAACGTTCACGATAAATTCGTCGATAAAAGGATTGATAATTTCCGTAAAGAGGCAATGCGCCAAGGTGTCGTATTCACGTTGGTTTGAGAGAATAAGCTCGATAATATCGTGCATAAACGTCAAAATAAATCCAACGCTATCTTCGTTTTCTTTGAAGTGTTTTTCATCGCGTCTAATACGCGTTTTGGCTAAAAAGTTTTTAACTTCGAGTTGTTTGCGACCGCTCTCCAAGCCTTCGTCATAATACGAAGCCGTATTGCGAACAACGCGATACGAAGGGTTGTGAAAAATATCGTCGTACTCTTGAATCAACACGCCTTCGCCCTCTTCAAGGTAGAGTTGTTTGAGCTCTTTTAAGGCCTCGGCGGAATTTTCATCCAAGGGATTAGCAATCATCACGTTGATCGCTTCTAAAATGCCTTTAAAACGATTTTTATCGATCGTAAAAACAAACATTTTACTCAAAAAGCCGTAATAGAGCGAACGTGCTTGATTAACCGATGCTTTGTTTATCATCTTTTTGTTCTCCATTTCTTAAAGTCAACAAAACTAGACCGATTTAGTCCGAATTAGTCAACGACGATCGTAAAGTCCGAAAACAAGGGAAAGCACGGAATCTTGGTGGAAACATTGCCCTTTTTTTACGGTGCGTTATACCATTTCAGTAAACAACCGTTTACCGATTTTGAGAAAATGTACCACAGATTTGCTTAGGTGAAAAATGGAGAAAAAAGAGTAGTATCAAAACTTAAATATTACTTAAATATGCAATTTAAGCATATTACTTTGAGAGTTTTTGCGGATGAAAAAGTATAGTTTACAAAAGGTTAAATTTTCCTGAATAGCTCTTGGATTTTTCCTAAATAACAGATTTTTTGACCTTCGGTTCGTGTTAGGTCGCGAGGCTTAAAAGAGCACCGTCTCGTACTCTTTCAAGTCCATAAAAAGCGTTTGATCTAAATGCGGACGATGGAGCAAGAGTTTCACGACTTCCGCACTTTGCAATGCTGCCGCACATGCAACGGTAAAAGCAAGATTTCCCAACAGCGTTTCCGCACCTTTGCCCTCTGTCGGATAGAGTTCTTCCAAACATCGGTTGGTCGAACACTCTAACGTCATACCCGCAATAGCGGCGTGCACAAAAGACATATGACGTTCATACGTCCATCGCGCCAACACTTTTTTAAACGTCGGGTCGTCCAAAGCGTCAACCGTCACATGGATTGTCTCTAGAAGGGCACTATGGTGATCTAACGAAAAAAATTCGGGGTACGCGCTGACATGTAAAGAGGGATTGATCTGCATTAACCGTTCGGCGAGCACTTGAGCTTTATTTTTTCCGAGCGTTTGTACGGTTGCCCCGATTTGACGATTGAGGTTGTGTTCCTCAAAAACGTCACCGTCAAATAAGTGGATGTTTCCCACGCCGATACGCGTTAACAATTCGGCGACAAATCCGCCCAGCCCTCCGCATCCCACGATCAGAACGTTGGATTGAAGCAGCGTTAATTGTTCTTGCACGCACAGACTCTTAACGTTTCGTTTGTAACGAAGCGGCATTATACCCTCGTTCATGGCTACGATTTCGACATCGCGAAAACTCATACCGTACTCTTTTGCCGCTTTGAGCGTCATCGCCAAGGGTAAAAAACCCTCTTCTTGGTTCACATGTAAAAAATCTAAGAGTTCCATAGTTCTTCTTTGTAGAGTAATCATACGCGCCTTAAGCGTCCTTAATGCCTAACATCAGCCGATACGACCCCGGTGTGCCGGGCGGGAGTAAGGCAACGCGATCGTTATCCTTTAAGAGTGTCTCTTTAGGCATAACGACGCGATTGATAAAAACCGCTTCGACCTCTTCTGGTTTGAGTCCTAAGGTCGCGATGAGCGTATGCACGTCGCACGGCGGCGTAATTTCCATTGGTGCTTCAATAGGTTCAATACCTTGAAGGCGTAACGTATCGCGTAAAAAAGAGAAAGCATTCAAGATAATACGCATCATCCTCCGCCTATTTTAGGGAAAAGAGCGATTTCGTCCGCCTCACGTAAAACATACTCGGGCGATACGTGCCTGCCGTTAACCATCAATACGCCTAAAGGAGAAGTTTTTTCAAGCTCCAAAGAAGCAATGATCTTGGCGGCGGTTGTGCCGAGGGGGAAATCCCCCTCTTGCACTTTAAATCGTCCTTCTCGGTAATGCGCAAAGAGTTTAACGACGATGCGCATTAAAAATTCCAGAACGCGTCGATCTCTTCACCCGTAAAATCCCATGTAACGTTGTGAGGAGGCAAGGTCTCGTATTTCATAAATTCCGGTAAACGATCGTCCGCTTTACCGAATCCCGCTTTAATGTTAAACTCATGCTCTTTTTTGAGAATAGTTTTACCCAAATTCATCACGTCGTCGATCGTCAAAGAACAACCGAAACGTGCATTGATCATATCGATCAACGAAGGTAAACATTTAGCGTCATCAAGCGCGGCAAAAGCGACGAAGATACACATACCCGTGCTATCGACTGCCGCGGAAGCGATTTGGAGATTACGCGCAAGTTCGACTTGACCCTCTTTTTTAAGCGGATCGACATGTCCGCCGCTGTTAAGAATGTTGGTCGCAACCGCATAACCTGCCGTGTGATCCGCACCCATCGGCGTCGTCGCATACGTAATGCCTTGACCTTTAACCGCTCTTGGCTCGTACGCAGGAATACCTTGACCTTTAACGGTCGGAACTCTCACCAACCCGTATGCTTTACCTAAAATATGCGTTCCCGCACCCAAGATTCTTCCCAGAGGCGTTCCTGTAGGGATTTCATGTGAAAGCAATTCGTACGCTCTTGCGCCGTCGCCGTAAGCAAGGATTCCCGCATCGACGGCAAGACCCAACATGACGGACGTTTCAATCGAATCAACACCCAAATCGTCCATCAAACCGTCCATTTTGGCGATTAAGTCTAAGTCTTGAATACCTAAGTGCGCACCCAAAGCCCAGATGGTCTCATACTCAAAACCCGACGTTAAATAATTGCCGTCTTTATCGTTATAGACTTGAGAACATTGAATAACGCAGCCTGCATGACAACCGTGGGTCGTTTTTCCGCCTCTGGCTTTGATGTTTTCCGCCATCGTCTCGCCGCAGATTTTCTCGGCATGTTCCCACGTTCCGGCCCTAAAGTTACGCGTCGGAAGTCCGCCCGCTTCATTAAGAATATTGACAAGAACGTTGGTACCGAATGCCGGTAAGCCTTGTCCGCTGATCGGATTTTCTTGCAAGGCTTTGGTGAAGATTTTACTCGCTTCTTTGAATTTTTCAGGATTCTCGATCGTCACTTCTTTATAGTTTTCCGCATCGACGGTGATACATTTGATCTTTTTAGAACCCATAACCGCACCCAATCCGCCGCGTCCGTGGCTTCTAAGCTTTCCGCCGGGATCTTTGACGGAAATATTGGCGATGTTCATACGCATCTCACCGATACGTCCGATGCTCATAACGGCTACTTTTTTATCGTATTTAGCCGCCATCGCATCCAACACGGCGTAGTTATCCAAACCGACGAGTTCTGGGACGGGAATAAATTCGACACAATCTTTGGTAACATGTAATTGATAAAAAGTCCCTTCATCTTTGGGCAAGCCTTCGATAATCAAGGCTTTGACGCCGAGTTTTGCCATAATAGCCGCACTCGTACCGCCGACGTTGGATTCTTTGATACCTCCGGTTAAAGGGCTTTTCGCACCACAGGAGTTACGACCGCTATTGGAAGCACTCGTACCGGAAAGCAAGCCGGGAGCAAAAACCAGTTTGTTATTGGGTCCTAGAGGATGACACTCGGGATCGACCTCTTCGGCAACAATCGTTGAAGTAAGACCGCGTCCGCCTAATCCCATCCATGATGCGGGAACCTCTTCAATCTTAAAACTAAGATTTGACATGTTAACTCTGTAAATTTTATCAGCCATAAAATACTCCTTTTGGTTGGTTGTTTACCCCATAATATAGAAAGTGTATAGCACCAAAATAGCAAAGTCAACAAAAATTATTAAAACAAAAATATGCTTTTTTAGCATATTTTTTTTTACACATTTTTGGAAACGCAATAACAAACTTTCGACTGACATTTAAGATTCATTGAGGCATTTTTTCGTTCGTTTTTCCATAGCAAGCACCAACACCATCCCCCTCTTTTCCCCTTTTTTCGCGTTATCATTTTAAGGCTTCTTTCATCCCTCCTTGAAAGAAGCCTTGTTCAAAATAAGCGAAGGAACAACCATGAATTTTCTTTTAAAAAGCCTTTTGGCTGCTAGCGTCGGATTTGTCGTGTTGCATGCGGATTTTTTGGAAACGCAAAGTGCCCAAGCGCTTAAAGAAAAGAAGTTGATTTTGTTGAACATCGAGAGTGAAAATTGTCCGTATTGCCAAAAAATGAAAAAAGAGATTTTTAACGATGCCCTCTATCGCAAGCAAATCGATCAACGTTTTATTTTTGTCTCCAAAAATCTCAACGATCCAAGCTTGCCTCCCGTTTTTCGCGTACAAAGCGTTCCGGCGAATGCGATTTTAGAACCCGCTTCCAAAGAAATCGTCGATGCATATACCGGCTATATCGAACCTAAAACGTTTATGGGTATTTTAGACGAGGCGTACAAAGCAAAAATGAAATAAAAGCGTTTTAGAGCTTATTTTCGACCAACAAACGGCGAACGATAGGATTCCATAACGTCTCTCCGCGAATCGCACACGTATACATTTCATCAAAATAGTGATCGGCTAAAGCGTAAATTTGAAATTCGTAAGCCCCAAAACCGTATCCCATCGGCGTCACTTCGATACGCGAATACCATGCATTGCGTGCGGGCACGTAACGCTCGGTATCTTGGGCATAGACAAAAAGCGTTAGTTCGTCCTTCTCTTCTTGACGTTCCAGCCATAAAAATAAGCTTCCGATGTCGTTAAAAAAGTAGGTGTCGCCGTTAGGTCTGATCGCTTGCGCGGTGTTGAAATATTCCGTAATCGCAACCCTATCTTGAGAGCAAAAATAGCGGTTAAACACGATTTCCAAAGGCTCTTTCGCCTGATTTCCTTTGACCACGTATATTTTTTGCTCGCCCATATCGACCGCGCTGATTAACGTAAAAGCGATGCAGGCAAACACGATCAGGCTTATCAACGATTTCATCATAGGAAAACTCCGGTCATCACGTAGTAACGTACCACGTAAAACGTACACACCGCCGTCATTAGACTCAAATAAAACGTCGAAAACTTCAAGAGTCTCAGGTGAGGTTTTTTTGTCATCAACTCAATCAAAAACGGCATCGTTCCAAAAAAGATTCCCAAAAAAAGTGCACCCCAAATCACGTAACCGATATAGTAATACTCTTTTTGCAACATACAGTACGGACACTTGTGATTGGGCATCT
This sequence comes from Sulfurospirillum sp. MES, assembly GCF_000789415.1. NCBI lineage: Bacteria > Pseudomonadati > Campylobacterota > Epsilonproteobacteria > Campylobacterales > Sulfurospirillaceae > Sulfurospirillum > Sulfurospirillum sp. MES. The sequence continues at coordinate 64,967 of NZ_JSEC01000006.1, forward strand.
CATAAACGTAAAGCCCAAAAAAATAAGTAATCGCGTAATAAGCGACGAACAAAAAAAGCACGTTGCAGATAAAACTTGCCATCGCGTTTTTCAAAACGTTCAAAACCGCGATCGCAACAAAAAGGCCGTAAAACAAGCTGACCAAAAACTCTTGCGTGTACCCAAAAGGCAGTTTGGGAGCTTGAAAGACGACCGAACAACAAAAAACCGGAACGTTTAAGGGGATGTCTCCAAAATAGGCGATTTCCAAGAAAAACTCCACTGCGACGCCGACAAACAAAAACGTATAGAGCCAATATTTGCGCCTCAAATACGGAAAATCCGCCGCAGCTAAATCCAGTTTGTTGACGATCAACCAAAGCCCGAAACCGAAAATCAGCCATAACTTTACCAACAATAAAAGATTGCCGTATACGTTCGCGCCCACGACGCCCGCCGAGCACATCGCACCGGGGACGACGCCGGAGAGTGAATTTAACGACTGAACGAAAAAGAGAAAAAGAATGATTTTCGTCGCGACCGTAAAGTATAAAATCGTATTGATTAGGTAGTTTTTCTTCTCCAAACGATACTGAAGCGCGCTGCTCGCTTCAAAATCCCAGTAGCGCAAAATGACGACGATATTGGCTTGTGCGATGCTCATCAACGCCAACAAAATAACCTCTATCAGTAAAAAAACGACGATTTCATGCGATAAAAAGATACTCATGAAACTATTTCTCCGTCTTTCATACGAATGCATCGATCGATCACGTCCGATTCTTCGAACAAAACGTCGTGCGTTGCGATCAGCACCGTTTTGCCCATTGCTTTAAACGTTTTTAAGATCTCGATGAACATCAAGCTGTTGTGCGTGTCCAAATTGGCGGTCGGTTCGTCCGCTAAAATAATAGGAGGGTCCATCACAAGGGCTCGCGCGATAGCGCAACGCTGCTTTTCGCCGCCGCTCAAATCCGAAACTTTTTGCTTTTTTTTATGCGCAATATTGGCGATTTGAAGGGCTCGGTCTATTTTTTCCTCCCTTTGCGAAGCACTCCATTCGCTTAACATCAAAGGTGCCATCACGTTTTGGTACACGTTTAACCCGTTTAAAAGATTGAACGATTGAAAGATAAAACCGACACGCCCGTGACGGTAAAGAGACGCAAGTCGATCGGGAAGTTTCGCGATGGCTTCGCCCTCGACGATGATGTCGCCGGAACTGGGTTTGCTTAAGCCTCCGATCAACGATAAAAGCGTACTTTTACCGCTTCCGCTGACTCCTTTTAAGATCACGATCTCCCCTGCTTCGATCTCAAAAGAGATCTGCTTCAAAGCATAAAAAGCGTTTTCTTTGGTTGAATTGTAAATTTTATCGACGTTGGATACCCTAATCTGTTTCATCGTACCGCCTCGCTCATATCGGCAATGGCGATTTTCCACGAAGGAATAATCACGAAAGCTAGAAAAGGAATGACGCTAAAGACAAAAAGCAAAAAGAGCAGATTCAAATCCACGATCGGGGTAAACTCAACGCTACGCCCCAATTGCGAGCCTAAAAAAATCGCTCGAAGCAAAGGAGCTTGGAAAATAAAAACGTACATGTAAGCTATCCAGACGCCGAGTAAAAAGGCACTTAAGGCGACGACGGTATTTTGGATAAACTTCAACGCGATAATATCTTTAATGGCGTATCCGATACTGCGCAAGATAGCGATCTCTTTTTTCTTTTCGCCGTACGCAAGGCTGATCTGGTTTTTGAGCAAAATCAAAAACGCGACCATACAGACCCAATACAAAATCATAAAAATCCCGCCCTTATAATAAAAAAGATGACGATAGCTAGCTTGAATGTCTTCTTTGGACGTTGCTTTAACGGTGGGAAGAAGCTGAACGATTTTCAGCGTAATGTCCCCCACTTCGTTGGGATTGGGAACCGTGACCAAAAGCTTGGAATATTCGTCGACCTTAAAGCCCAAAATCGCCCTAACGTTTGCCGGATGCATAAAAATCACGTCGTTAGAGAGAACATTTGTCTGCTTCGACTCCGTTTTGAGCATTTTGAGCGTGATTTTTCCTTCCGTCGAAAAGAAGTTAAACGCATCGTCGTAGTGCCACGCTTTCATCGCTTCTTTGACGCCCTCTCCGACACTCATTTCGCGTAGCGAAAGGCTCGAATCGGCGATCAAGTGAAACCAAACGCGTTGTTGCGAAAAGTAGTAGTACCCCTCGACGTCTCCCTCAACGGCACTGACTCCCGCAAGATCGGCGATGCTTTCTCTGTCCTCTTCGTTGAGTTTGAACGCACGTCCGGCTAAAGTGTTTTCCACGACGATATCAGGACCAAATTTCGCCGCATCGACCAAATCAGAACGAATCGCGTCAGAGACGAACAGTACCGCACTCAATAACGAAACGATAAACGTAAAAATAGTAAAACTAAACAGATGATCGGCGCGATCTTTGAAGAGTAAAATAACGGCATATTCGATCAAGTTTTTACGGAACATACGCAAACTCCTTATACCCCGTCTCTTTAAAGCAAAAAGAGGGCTCGACGTATTTCATGCGAAGCGCACTCTCTTCGATCTTCTTTTCTTTTCCCCGATGATCGAAACTGACATAATGTATCAGCACGACCGCATAGGCAAGCGCGAAAAAAAGTGTCGTCAAGCGCAAAGTTTTCATAGGCTTTTGAGCGTCTTTTCGTCGATGTCGCTAAAGCTTAACACGCGTTTTCCGTTATGATCTTTCATAAAAGCACTCGCTTCGTTTTCGTTCGCAAACGGGATCAACTCCGAACCCATCGGTCCGTAAACATTCGCTCCGATCACGAAAAAAGCCTTTCGAGCGTCGATTTTTTTCAACTTATAATAATCGCTCACGTAGATTTTCTCGAAATTCTTTTTTTGCGCGAAGAGATACTTCATCATATCTTTAACGCCGTCGAAATAGATGTTTTTCTCCGAAGTTTCGATCATCGCCGCCCATTGAGGGTATTTGGCGACGAACATACCGCATACGGGACATTTGGCGTCTTTGGGAACGACGATTTTCTCTTCGCTTTGTGCGGCGACGACGTTTTTATGATCCCACAAATAAAGCGCGACCGCTTGGTACTGGCCTTCGGATTCGAGTCGGCATGATTTGGCAAGCGAAACTTTTAATTCGGCAATCGTTGCGAAGCGATTGGCATCGATCGTTTCGCAAGCGTTTTGGTACAGTTTTTCACCCGTACCGTAAACGTTTTGCTCGCGTTTTGCCTTAATCATCGCCGTATCTTTGGGAAAATCTTCTTGCGCAACGGCATACGCTTCTTCAAATTTCACAATACGACCGCCGTTTTCACTTTGAAAGGCTTTTGCGTCTTCTTCACTCGCAAAAGCGTATTGGCTGTTCATCGTCATTGTTCCGGGTTTGGAACTGCCCACAACGATAAACGCTTGGAACGCATCGATCAATCCAAGGTTTTTCGTATCGGCGACTTTAACGTCTTTTTGAGGAATCACCCCTTTGGTCGCTTCGACCAAACAGTGAATCGAACAGTATTGATGCTCTTCATAAACGTAACTCGTTTTATAAAATTTCACCAAATCCATACCGCAATTGGGGCAATAACGCTTTGCGTCGCCCTTTTGAACCAAGGTCGCCTTTTCTTCCGGAACGCTTTGGAACATATCCATCGCCCACACAAAGGTCAAACATGTGATAAGAAACACGGCAATACGTTTTAACATTTTTTCTCCTTAACCATTGATAGCTCGTCTATTTCATATGCGGCGAATCGATAATGCGCACGTTATCGCAACCGACTTGTAAACCTTTGTCGCAACTTTGTTGGAACAACGCTTTGGCTTTTTGGTCGTCTTGCGCGACGCCTTTTCCCTCGGCATACAAGATCCCTAAGTTGTTGCACCCTTTGTCATACCCGAGTTGACAAGCCTTCTCGTAAAACCCGAACGCTTTTTTATACTCTTGCGTCACGCCGCGACCCGATACGTATAAAAGCCCCAAGTTGTCGCAACCCATACTGACGTTACCGTCGCACGCTTTTTGGTAGTATTCGCTCGCTTTTTTAGCATCTTGCGCTACGCCGCGTCCTTCGGCATACAAAAAGCCCAAATTGTTACAGGCAAAAAGGTTTTCGCTTTGGCAGGCTTTTTTGTAAAGCTCGCTTGCTTTTTGATAGTCTTGCGTCACGCCCGAACCGTTGGCATATAAAAGTCCCAAACTGTTACATGCGCTGTCATCATCGTCCGCACACGCTTTTTCGTACAACGCTTTGGCTTTTTTGAGGTCTTGTTTGAGAGCGGTGCCCTCAACGTACATTAACCCCAAGTTGTAACATGCCGAACTGAAATTTTGATCGCAGGCTTTTTCGTAGAACAACGCCGCTTTTTTGAGGTCTTTGGCGACATTGCCTTCGCCTTGTTCGTAAACGACGCCCAAGTTATAGCATCCCGAAGCCTTGCCCTCTTTGCACGCTTGATCGTACACTTCGACCAATTTTTGATGATCTCCGCCCTCTTTTGCTTCGATACCCTCTTTGATAAATCCGGCATGCGCGCAAAGTGCCGCCGCTAAAAATAATAGTGCTACACGGTATTTCATGGTTTCTCCTTTGGTTTTATGAAGCATTTTGATAAAACGTTTTACTCAAATACGCACGAACGAGGTCCATACCGCTGTAAAACGTTTTCATCATCGTCGCACACAAGTAATCGCCGAAAAGCGTCGTGTAAATGACGCCCCCTTCTTTGCGAATCGCATGGTTGGACTCCAACCACCACAACTCGATGCTAAACATTTTTTCGACGCAAATGCCAAAGCGCGCGTTAAAACGCTCCATATCGAGGCTTCGCGAAAAAAGTTCCAGCAAAAAGGCATATTGAACCTGCTGTTTGGGCGAGAAAACGGGTGTTTGCGCAATAATCGCATGGCGTCGGTCTTTGATACACTGAAGGTACTCGCTCAAAGAGTAGGCGTTCACGTAAAGTCGGTCGTTAAATGCACTAAACGCGCCGCTTCCGACCCCGACGTATTCGGGATAATGAACGACGTATTCGTCGCTTAACGCACTTTTTTCTTTGGCAAACGCCCATGCGTTATTGAGGTTATACTCACTCATCTCGTCGCGAATCGCTTGGTAGAGCATCCACTCTTTAATGCCCTCGTCTTCTCCGAACGTATTTTTGATGCTCTCTTTCATTAACGAAGAGCGCATCAGCGGATACGTCGTGATTTGTTCGCTTCCTAAGGCTTTGGCGATGCGTAAATCTTCGCGTAACATCGCTTCGCTTTGGGCGGGAAAATTAAAGATCAAGTCCAAACTGATCGTGGGCAAAATGCCTTGAAGCGATTCGATTTTGCGTTGAAGCTCTTTGGAAGAGCCGTAACGCTCATACCTCCCCATGCGTTTTAAAAGCGTATCGTCAAAGGTTTGTACGCCGATGGAAAGCCGATCGATCAGCCCTTTAGCTTCGTACACTCTTTCACGATCGATCGAAGCGGGCGAACTTTCGCAGGAGACTTCTTTGATATCAAAAAGCTCTTTTGCCACACGAATCGTCTGAAAAAGCTCTTTGGGATCAACGAAGGGCGTACCGCCGCCGATGTAAAGGCGATCGAAGGAAAACCCTAAGCGTTTTAAAATGAACAACTCTTCGCGCAACGAACGAAAATAGCTTTTGGCGTTTAGGGCGTCGTATTTAAATTTATGGAACGAACAAAAGGGGCAAAAATCGTGACAAAAAGGAACGTGCATGTACAGAAGATAGGGTTTCGACGCGTCTACGCCGTAGGTGACGGGCGCGTCGAGCCTTTGGATTTTAAGGGCTTCTTTGAGCTTGGATTGCATCATAGATTGCGCGAAATAAGACGAAAACCGTTTTAACATGTCAAGCCTTTAAGGTCGCGATTTTATAAATGACGAAGCCGAAAAACACGATCACGCCGAGGGAAAAAAGCGGCATCGTCTCTTTGGTAATCACGTAGGTAACGATCAGGATCGACAAGAGCGTCGGCACTTCGTTGTAGGCTCTAAAAAACTGTCCGCTTCGCGTCGTCGGTTGTGCTTGAAGCTTGAGCCTGTAATGCTCCATGCTAAACGAAAAAAGCGTTAAAAGTACCAGCACGAGCAGTTTTAGATGCATCCACGACTGCTCTAAAAGCACATTGTTGAGCGCGATCATCCATACGCCGCTGACGATGCTTGCCCAAAATGCAGGTAAGCCGATGTATTTATAGAGCTTGTATTCTTGAATTTGCACGACCGAGACAAAGCCTGCATTGTCGTTATGCTCTCGATGGTAAACGTAAAGCCTCGGCTGGTAAAACATCACCGCCATCCACGACATGACCGCCATAATATGAAACACCAAAAGGTACATGTAAAGCATTTTCACTCCTTAAACTAAACGTACTTTGCGACCGCGATACGCCGCAAACGCTAAGCACACGATGATCGCCAAAACGTAATAAACGCCTGAGGGAATCGCAGGACTCTCTCCGGAGGCGGCATACGAATGCATGCCAGTCAAATAGAAATTGACGCCGAAATACGTCATCAAAATCGAGCCGAAACCGACGATCGAAGCAATCGAAAAGACGTAAAGCGAAGAGAGTTTGGGCACAAAACGTAAATGCAAAATCAACGCATAGACGATAATCGAAACGTACGACCACGTCTCTTTTGGGTCCCAACCCCAATAGCGTCCCCATGATTCGTTCGCCCAAATACCGCCGAAAAAGTTACCGACGCTCAACATCGAAAGTCCGATAATCAAGCTGATTTCATTGATCGCGCCGATCATACGAATTTGCTCGTTGATGCGTTCTTCGTTGGAAGTGCGTTTGAGTGCCATCAAGACCAAACTAACCGCGCCCAAAAGCGTACCCAAACCCAAAAAGCCGTAACTCGCCGTAATAACCGACACGTGAATGCTCAACCAATAAGATTTTAAGACGGGAACCAAGTTGGTGATTTGCGGATTGACGAAACTCATATGCGCTACCAACATGACGATTGCGGCTAAAATCGCGGCGGACGAAAGCGATAAAATAGAGCGTCGAAATACGACCAAGCCCGCCAGTGCCGCCGACCAGCCGATGTATATCATCGATTCGTACGAATCGCTCCAAGGCGCATGCGCGGAGACGTACCAGCGAAGGGCAAGCGCAAAGGTGTGCACGCCAAAACCGAGGGCAAAAAGCACGATCGTCGCTTTTTCCAAGACGATCAAACGTTGCCCCCGAAACAGGTAAACCAACGCTAACGCAAATGCCCACAATCCGACGATAAAGTAAAACCCGACGAGCTTTTGAAAAAGTCCTAAGCGGTTGTACGTCACTTCGGCTTTCACGCGCGTTGCGCTTGGCAAAATCTCCGAAGCTTCCGCTCTTTGATGCGCTTTAAGTCCGTAAAGTGCTTGCGTCGCCTTCTCCCAACGGTTGGTTTCGATGCCCTCTTGCAATCCCGCAAAATAGTTGCTAATCAACGTTTTGACTTCCGAAGAGACGCTCGGATGGTTTAACGCACCGCTAGGATCGACCCATGTGTGCGCCGGATCGTTCGGTAGGGGGATAAACTTGAACAAAACGCCTTTAAACGTCAAATAGGCGATATTGAGTTTCTCGTCGAATTTAATCAAGTCGTTTTCGAACGTACCGCGTTTGGATTGCGCTTTTTGGTTGGCATCGTTCATCGCTTGCGCTAGTTTATAACGTCCGCTTTCGTCGAACACCTGCGAAAACGAGGCATACTCTTGATCCTCTTTCATACCGATCAGTGTTTTGATTTGTCGGTTGGAAAGCTTGACGATCGCAATGTCTTGCCAGATGTCCGGTCGCGTGCTCATGGCTAAAACCATCTGTTCCGCACTTAAACCGTAAAGAGAACGTTGTGTCGTCAATTTCGTGACGATTTCGGTCGCTTCGGTGCTAAAAGGCTTCATTCTTCCTTGCATATCCTGCACCAAAAGCTCGCTGAGATCCTTATCGGCATGCACCGCGCTGTTCACGCGGACTTGCTCCAAATAAGCACTATAATCTGCCGTATTTGCCCTCACGTCCACGCCTAAAAAGCTTACAAAAAGGGCTATCCACACCAATTGCGCGTTTTTAAGATAAGCTCTTAATTTGAAAAAACGGCTACCGCGCGTAAAAAAGTTCATTAAAAATCCCGCCGTTAAAAGAAAATATCCCGCATACGTCGGCCACTTTCCGGGATCTTTATTGATCTCCAAAACCGTTCCTTTTTCATCCGTATCGTACGAAGATTGAAAAAAGGTATACCCTTCGTAATGTAAAGGGTGATTCATAAAAATGCGATACGCCATCACAGGCTTTTTGTGGGTGTCTAAAACATCGATTTCACTCGCATACGAAGAAGCACTCATCGAACCGGGATAGCGTTCCAACTGAAAGTCGCGCAAGGCTATGGAAAAAGGTAGTACCAGCACTTTTGATCCCCACGATAGATGAACATCAAGCCCCTGAAACGAAACGGTGACCGGCTCTTCGATCCAACCGGCACCGCCTTCGATTTTTACCGAGCGCATTTCGCTTCCGTAACGAACGTCGACCCAAAGCGTCGCCAATTCGCCTTTGGCTTTATAGCGGTAATTTTTATAGGTTACGACCAAAGGCTTTCCTTCGATCGTCTCTTTAAAGGTAAAATCGTTCGATCCGAGTTGCGTTAACGCGAGCGGATATTCAAACGAAGCTTTAGGCGTTTCGACGTGAAGGTACGACGTCACCGTGAGCATTTCGTTTTCGCTCTTTCCCTCACGAACGTGCATGACCCCTTCGTATCCGAAATAACGCGTCAAGCCCGCACCGATTAAGATCACGACAAAAGCGGCGTGTATTAAAAAAGCACCTTTTCGTCTCCACATACGGGTTTTATACATCAAGCCGATCATGCAAAGGCATGAAAGCACCATGACCGTTTCGTACCATGCCGCGTCGTACACGGCGATTTTAGCACTTTGCGTATCGTACGCGCTTTCGATAAACGTTGCAACGCCTGCACCGATACCTAAAATCGCCAATAACAGTAGCACGACCCCGTAGGAGAAAAAATAACGCATCCCTTTTTCAATCCACACCATAAAAACCCCTTATGCGCTAAACGTTTGTCCGGCATATAAAATAAAAAGACGTAACGATAAAACTCCCAGCACGCTTGCCGCGCCACTTAGATAAAACGCGAATGCGCTATGAGCGACTCTTTTTCCTAAGAGAAAATTCAACACCAAAGGTACGCCAAAGCCGATTCCGACGACGCCGAACCAGAAAAGCGCACTGTAGCCTCCTTGAAAAAACGCACCCGCCGTTTGTTTATCGAAGCTCGTTCCGACGATTAAAGAGACGAAAAGCATAAACAAAAGCAACATCTCCAACGCCATAACGGGCCACTCGATCGTATGCAAGGTTTTCATATCGCCCGCGTGAGCGTCGGCTTGAAAGAAAAACGAAGCGATCAGGCTTGAAAACGCCGTTCCGGCAGAAAGACCCGAGACGACGAACAAGGCGGGTAAAATCGCGGTATTTAAGAGCGGAAAACGAACCAATACCGAAATCAAAAATCCCGTATACGCACACACGACGATCGCGAACATAAACGCCAACACTTCGACCGCCGGACGCAAAGCTTTCAAAAGAGGAAAGAGAAAAAAGAGTTTTCCCAAAGGCGTTGTCGCCAAATGCTCTTTTATCCATCCCTCAAACACGATCGCTACCAACACAAACGTTAACGGTATGTACAGACATAACGCCAAAACGCCGATCGACATAACCGACTTAAAGTTGTAATTGATCAAGATTTTCCAAAAATAAAGCGGTTTTTCCAAATCGCCCACTAAGAAAACCATTCCAAAAACGATGGTGACAAACGAAACAAGCGAAGCGGCTTTGAGTAAGGGCGTTTCCACGCTTTGGCGTTGATAGTAGCGAAGCACCAACGAGACGATTAACGCGCCTCCGGAGATTCCCGCCAATAACAAATAGACGCCGATCGGCCAGCCCCATTCCACACCGTGGGAAAATCCGACGGTAAATTCTATGGCTTCGTTCATGATTAAACTCCTACTTTCACAACGGGAATATAACGCAAGCTCGGCTTGGTTCCAAACGTCGGTTTCATACGTACCGCATCTTTGACATGTAAGATTTGGTTGATGTACGAATCCGGATCGTTCAGATTGCCGAACACCAATGCTTTATACTTGCACGATTGCACGCATGCGGGGTCTTGTTTTTTCGCAAAATTCGTATTGAAACAAAAATTGCAGTTCTCCGCCGCTTTGGTTTCGTGATTGATAAAACGAACGTCGTACGGGCACGCCACGATACAATACTTACATGCGATACAATCGTCGGCGTTCATCGTCACGATGCCCGTTTTCTCGTCTCGATGACAGGCTTTGGTGGGACATACGTTCACGCACGGCGCATCTTCGCATTGTTGGCACGAAACGCGTACATAGCGTTTTTCCATCGGCGTCGCAGGATCGGTTTTATTTTGCACGTAAAGCCTTGCTTGGCCTTCGGGCACGGCGTTGATTTTGTGACATGCGACTTCGCACTCGGTACAACCGACGCATTTGTTTTGATCGAAAATCATCCCGTAATGGGGTTTCTTACCTTCGTTTGACGTTTGCGCTTGTTCTTCCGCTAAGACACCTTGCCCGATGGTGCCTACTACGACGGAACTCGCACCTAAATACTTTAGAAAATTTCTTCTTTTCTCATCTTGTTCCATTCTCGTCTCCCCTTTTTGTGTGACTACGAACCTCTACTGTTTCTTGAGTGTTTTGTCCGTCGTCGTCAACTCTTTCTTCGTCTCTTCGCTGAGCGGTTTTGCGCTATTGTTCAATTCGCCCGGTTTAAGCACTTTGACGAGTTCGACTTCAAAAACGACCGTCGATCCGGCAGGAATGGCTTGAACGTCCGCATTACCGTACGCAAGCTCACTTGGAATAACCAATTTGGCTTTTTCACCCTCGCGCATCAACATCAAACCCTCTTGTAAACCGTCGATGACGTTGACCATCGAAAGGTGAGCCGGCGTTTTGCGCGCATAGGTGTCGTCGAACACCGTACCGTTGAGCAACGTTCCTTTATAATTGATCATCACAATGCTTTCAGGTTTAGGCTTCTCGCCTTTACCTTCCGCTAACATTTCGTACTGAAGGCCTGATTTCGTGGTAACGACTTTCTTGTTCTTGGCATTGTTTGCAAGGTATTTTTTACCCTCTTCTAAATTTTTATTGAGCTCTTGGTTAAATCTCTCTTGGCTGATTTTATTTAAACCCTCTGCTCGATTGTTTAGATACGTAATAATCTCTTCGTCTGAAAGTTTTTGCTTTTTCTTTAAAGCATCGACGAAACCGTCGATCAATGCTTCAACATCTGCCTTAACGCCGAGCTCGGATTGTTCAAAGAGTTGATTCGAAATATAAGAACCCGTCGAAACGCCGATACTGTACGACTCTTTTTGAACATCCGTTTTGAGCTCAACCGCAAAACCCCTTGATACCAAACAAATAAATACAAACAACCCAATAGAGATTTTTTTACTACTCATCATCATGCCTTTTACCGTAAAAATTCATGAGCCAAGCGAGCTTGGCCCATGATAAAGTCGCTAACGCGACACCTGCTTAGAGATTCTTTTTCATGACGCGTTGCGCTTCATTAATATACTCAACCGCTGCATCGAGTCTTTGTTTCGTATATTTAAATCCGTGTACGCCCCATGAACCGTCTTTTTCCACTAAATCAACGGTTTCTTGCGCTTTTTCGATCAACTCGTAAACGCGTGCTTTATCAGACGGTGCCAATTTTTTGACTTCAAGCATTGCATAAAGCCCTTGGATACCGACTTTAACTTGCGTAAACTCGTCTTTGACCGGTGTTTGCCAGCCCATAACTTCATCGTAGACTTGTTTTTGGTCTTTGAAGTGTAAGGTCTCTTTTAATTCGGAGTTAATCGGACTATGACATCCTTTTGCCTCGACTTGCTCTTTATCCGCCCATGTCGTTCGAGCGCACGCCCACATCAAGTCGACAAAGTTACGTCCGTCTTTATTTCTATCGAAATGCCAATCTTTCGTATCACGAGGTCCTGTTGCGGCAGAGCTTGCAACCATCGTTTTCATTTTCGGATCGACTTCGATTTTCCAGATGTGTGAACGACGTTGCGTATCAAAGCCCGCTTGATCTTGGAATTGGATCGCATAGAAGTTTTCACAACTCATCAAGAACGGCATATGGCACGTTGCACAACTGTTTTTACTGTGCGTATCGGATTTGGCGTGAATATACGCTTGCTCTTTATGGCAATCCGCACACTCTTTTTTGAGTTTCGGTTTCGTATAGAACGAACTCAAATAACCTTGGTTGGCGTTATAGTTCGTACCTTTGACGTTTTTCTCGCCCGAAACGTCACCCGTAACGTCGTGAGGATCGTGACATGTAGAACAACGCATTCCTTTTAAGTAGTGCGCCGTAAAGTACGATTGAGCACCTTCGGTTCCGCATCCAGGTCCCATGGATTTGAATTTTGAGCTCAACGCTAGGTCGGGTTTACCGACGTTAAGCGGATTGCTTTTCATCAAATCGGGGTTGTAGCTAAAGCGTTGGTGACAGCGTTCGCAGTTAGAGATCAATAAGCCCGAACCGCCTTCTAAGTGACCGCCCGCTCCGTGGCACTCTTCACATGAAACGCCTTTGGAGATCGTATGTTTTTGAAGCTCTTTGGCATTACCTAAAGCCGCAAAAAATTCGCCTTGGTTTTTAAAATCGAATTTCCAAGGGTGACATACTTCACAATACGAAGTCGATGCTTGGAACGACATCTCTTTTTTATACTTCGCCGCATAAGAAGCAAGTCCTCTGACGTATCCGCCGTTATCGCCGTATTCTTGAAGCGTTACGGGGAACTCGGGAACCCATTTTTTAATCTTTTTCGCGACTTCAGGCGTTAGGTTGTACGCCCACGTACGTTGCCATTGGTTTGCTCCGGCCGTGATTTGACCCGTACCGTTTTTGAGTAAACCGCCTTCGACATGGTATGTTCCACGTAATAACCATGCATCAAAGAAGCCCATTTTTGTTCTAAGGTGTCCTACGGTACAATAAATAACGTCGGGTGTGATACCTTGCGGTAAAATCGATGCCGTGTCGCTGTCAAAAACGGGATCGTTCAATTTATTATTGACCTCAGGGTGTTCGCCCGGAAAACGTATTGTGGACGAGTGTCGTGATCTGCTCCAAGCTTCATATTGCGCAGTATGGCACTCGCCGCATTTTTCAGGTCCGATGAATTTGTTAGGATACGCAAGCGTTGAATTACGCGCTACCCGATACATCATCGAACTAAAACCCTCACCGCCGCTGCGTTTAGAGTTTTTGGAAAAATCGACGCCGTGTCCCTCTTCGATCCACTCGTGACCGCGATCGCCTACGACCATCTTACCGACCGTTTTTCCGCCGTATTTGGTAAAAATGGGGTGATTTTTAAAGAGCCAGTCGTACATCGCTTGCTCTTCGACAATATAATCTTGCAACGAAATGACGCCTCGGCTCTCTTTCGTTCCCTTCGCGTGAGCAATAATCTCGCGCGCTTCCTTAGTCATCTGCATGCCTTCCATGGCGGCGGCACTGGTTGCACCGACGGCAAAGATACTCGTGCACATGAATAAACCCAGTAACACTTTGTCCCAATTTCTCATGTTTCCTCCTTTGAAACAGACCAACCTAAACCGCTCTTTTTCGCGTATGAATCGTGGAAATTTCACATACGATTTTGAGCAATTAAAGCATTAACCAGCACAAATGCTTCAAAGAAATGGTAACACTAAAAAAGGGGGGAAAAGGGGGAAGTATTAAATGTATGTTAAATAGAAGAATTAAAAGATAATTGTAAAGATAACGCCATCATCCGTATTGTCCACGCGTAAGGTTGCGCCGTTTTTTTCGGCAATCATACGGCTCATGTAAAGCCCGAGTCCGCTACCGGATTCTTTCGTCGTCACGTAAGGATCGAAAATCGTCCCGATCAAACTTGCATCGATATTTCCGGCATTGTTTTCAATCGTAAGAATCGGTATGGTATCGGCAAGAAAAGCGCGAATACGAATAATGCGCTCTTGTCGTTCGGGCACGTTCGCCAAAAAAGCCTCTTTAGCATTATTCATAATATTAATCACAACCTGAACGATCTCGTTTCGATACCCTAGACGTATAAAATTGTCTTGAATCTCGACTTGAACGTCGATCGCGTATTTCTCTAGCGAGGCACTTAGTAGTCTTTTGGCTTGCGAGACGACCTCTTGCGCGCTAAATTCGTGTTTGGTCGTACTCGGTGTAAAAAAGTTTTTAAAATCGTCGATCGTATGCGACATAAACGAGAGCTGTTCGCTGGCTTCTTTGATTTTTTGCGTGAGTTTTTCTTTGGTTAACTTGTCCTTTTCGCTGTGCAATTCGAGGTTGATTAAGATCGAGCTGACTTGTGCCAAAGGCTGACGCCATTGATGGGAAATATTGCCGATCATCTCTCCCATCGACGCAAGACGGTTTTGGCTCATCATCAGCATTTTATTTTTTTCCTGTAAGCGAAGTTCGCTACGGTAGATTTTATACAAAAACAAAATGAAAACGACAAAGACGATAAACATCACCGCTCCGCCCACCATAAACTCTTTAACGTGGTACGTTAAAATACTAAAAACGGGGATTTTAAACGTAATCATCGCAATGACGTCGCCGACTTTGCTATCAAACGAGGGAATGACGTGGTACTGCTCAATCATACGCTTGGGCGCGCTATTGGACGTATGGCATTGCATACACGAAGTGTCCGAATTGCGAATCGGCAATCCGACGAAAAAATACGGTGCATTGTTTTCGTGAATAATCCGTGAATACTCCTGATACTTGCCCTCTTTAAAGTCGTCTAGGATTTCATTTTCAAACTCGTTTCCCTCGTGTGCGGGATTGAGCGGATTGTATGCGACCAATTTATAATCGTAGTTGATGTTCTTTTTTAAACGCTGTATATCGTAAATCGAACGCGTAATGTAGGTTGACGAGAGGAGTCTCGGGTCAAAAAAATCGCGCGCAAGCATCTTTTTTTCTTTGAGTTCTTCGATAAGCGGACGTTGTACCACGGAAACGTAGTCGCGAATCGCATTCATCGTATCCAAAACGAAAAACGCCTCTTGTCTGGCGTCTTTCATCGCAAGTTCGCGGTAAAAGTTGAAAAACAAAAGTGTAATAATCGCATAGAGCACGACAAAAAGCGCGATGATGATTTTAAAATTATACCTCACACACGTACCCGACACCGTACAAATTTTTGATAAATCCGTTATCGATCTTTTTGCGCAACTCTTTCACGATCGACTTGAGGGCTTCTTTGCTCGGCTGTTCAAATTCCCACATGTACTCAAAAAGCTGTTCATACGTAATCGTTTGATTAGGTCGTTTTAAAAAGTATTCGAGCAGGCGGCTTTCACTTTTGGAAAGGTGGATCGTCTCGTTGCGACAGGATAAAGTTTTACGGCAATAATCATACGTGTATTCCGCGCTGATTTGAAAACTCGGACGATGATCCACCAGCTCCAACGCCACTTCTTCCAATGCTTTGATAAGACTGTTTTTGTCGTACGGCTTGGTTAAATAACGCGTAATTTTGAGTTCCACCGCACGCCAAAGGTACTCTTGTTCGGTGTGCGCCGAAAGAATAATAATCGGAATTTTTTTATTCACTTGACGAATTTTTTTGACGACTTCAAGCCCGTCGATATGCGGAATCGAGATGTCGAGCATTAAGACGTCGTAGATGTTTCCCAAAGCCTCGTCCAAGGCTTCAAGCCCGTCTTTCACGCCGACGACTTTACCGAAAAAAAGCTCCAAAGATTCGACGATATTGTTTAAAATAATCTCTTCGTCTTCAACGCACAGAACCTTTTTATCCGATAAAATTTCTAAAGGGTTATACTCGTTCATAGCTATTATCTTTTATATCACAAGTTTCGTTTGCATCAAGCGTTGATCACAAAAGGCGAAAAAATAGTATCTGATTTTATCTTATAATAAAATTTTTTAAGATAAATTTTACACTGACATGTTAAAGAATCGTCACACGCGTCAAAACGGTTCTTGTTTACTTATAGTTTAAAAAAGGTTAGCAAAACGTTTAATCTTTTTTTCTATACTTTCGATACCAAGACAATACCTCCTTTTTAGAAAACCTAACCACTTGAAATACCAAACGCTCGAATTGCCCGATTCGAGCGTTTTTCTCTTTTCCAAACTACGCTATACTTCGTTCCATTAAAATTCTTAATTAACGCAAAACATGCTTCGCAAGGCTTGGCCAAAAGCGACGCTCATGCTTTGTTATTTTTGAAAGAGTCACTCATGTTTTACGGTAAAAAAGTCGTTATTTTTGATATGGACGGTACGCTTATCGATTCGGTCGGTATTTGGAATGCCATCGACACGGAGCTCATCAATGCTTTGGGCGCACAAGCACCGAACGAGTGTGCGATTCAGCACCGACGCGATTCGCTTTTACACGCTCTAAGCCATACGCAAGACGCTTATTTGGAGTATTGCGACGCGCTGCGAAAAGCCTATAACGCGCGCTATTCGAAAGAAGAGATTCGCGCGATGCGGTATCGTATTGCCAAGCACTACCTTCAAAACGTTATCGATTTTAAGCCTGACGCTCCTGCGCTGTTGCATTTTCTTCGCGAAAAAGGCTTAACGCTTGCCATCGCTAGTACAACCTCTCAGAGCAATCTTCATACGTACATGTACGAAAATTCTCAGATGATGCAAAAGGTCGATTTTGCCGAAACCTTTGCGATGATTCTCGGGCGTGAAAGCGTTAGTCGCATCAAACCGCACCCGCACGTCCATCATCACGTCATGCAGACGCTCAATGTCACGCCGGAGGAGTGTTTAATTATCGAAGATTCCCTCGTCGGACTCGAAGCCGCACGCCATGCGGGCATCGACGCGATCATTGTGTACGACCGTTACGCACGCGACGATCAAGAAACGTTAAAACAAGGCGCATACGCTTACTTCGACGACTTTCAAACACTGCTTTACGCCGCGCAAAAAGAACTGACGTTAAAGGCGTAACGAAGTCGTGCATTGTTGCGTAAAGCGTAGCGTCGCGGCTCAGAAGTTTTTTTAAAGGAAATTTCGTTATATTTTTAAATATATAAATAAAAAGGATGCTCGATGAGTTCACATGTAGCGCTTTGGAGCCGTGCTTCCAAGCATGCTTTGCAACAAAACGATTTTTCCGAAGACACCGACTATATTCTCAACTGGATCGAAAATCAAGGCATCGGTTTTGAGGGCTATTCGCTTTTAGACATCGGATGCGGCACGGGGACGTTTGCGCTTCCTCTTGCGCTCAAAAAAGCCCATGTTACCGCGCTTGATCTTTCGTGCGATATGCTCAAAATCGTCAATGAAAAAAGCGAAGCACTCGATACCGAAGTCTCCGTGAGGCTCCAACACGCCGATTGGGGTGCCTTTACGTCCGAAGAAACCTACGACATCGTCCTTGCGTCTATGACGCCCGCCCTCAGCACGCAACGCGACATTGAAGCGATGCTAAATGCAACCCGCTCGCTTGGCATCTTTGTCGGCTGGAAGAAGTACCGTCACAATTCTTTGCTCGACCTTTTGCTGATCGCCCACAACGCACCCGAATACCACGCCAATCCCAGCGTTGAAGTCAAAACATTTTTGCACGCCTTGGAAAAAGCCTCCATCGCCTACAACGTCCACTACTTCCCGAGCACCTACAAACGCGCCTACACGTTCGAACAAGCCAAAGAATACGCTTACAAACAACTCATCGGCTACAACATCTTCCCAAGCGAAGCCAAAATCAATGCCGTCTTAAACGACCTCATCGAAGATAACCTTATCGTCTCCGAAAACAAGTCCGAAAAAGGCGTCGTCCTCTTTTCCAAATGCCCGCTGTTGCACCATTTTAGTTTGGTGTGTTAGAGGGTTTTTGGGTTTACATGTAAAACTTATTTGACTAATATATTTGACATTTATACTTTAAAGTTATAAAATGTCTAAAATATTAGTCAAGGAAAAACATGGACTTAAAAGAGTTTGGAGCCTACGTTGCACAGCTTCGTAAAGAGAAAAAAGTCTCACAAGAACAACTCTCTCGTGATCTTTCTATTTCTCGCGCGACCATCAGTTCCCTTGAAAACGGCACAAGTTCCGATGTTGGCATAAAGAAGATACTTCACATCCTTAACTACTTAGGGTACGAGCTTACATGTAAAGAAAAATCTCCCTTCCCAACTTTTGAGGAGCTAAGAGATGAAAGATAGTTTACATGTAAAAGTTTCTAGCGAAAAAGCAGGCACTATCCTTCTTGAAAATAACGAATACATCTTTGACTACACAACCGATAATCAAGATGCTTTTGTGTCACTCAGTATGCCTGTACGAGCGAAGAGTTATGTAAACCCAAAACTCCACCCCATTTTTGAGATGCACTTACCCGAGGGCTATCTGCTTTCCATCATTAAAAAACATTTCTCAAAAATCACCAAAACCGATGACTTCGGACTCCTTCATCTTATGGCACACAGCATCAAAGGCAGGCTCACATACGAAGCAGATGCTACGCAAGAAGAAGCACCCCTCAGCTTAGACGCACTCTTGCACCCCAAAAGTGAAACACTCTTTGATGAACTCGTAGCCCGTTTTGCTCTTAATTCACCACTGAGTGGCGTACAACCCAAAGTCTTAGCCAAAGTGCGCGACAAAGTCACCTTACCACTGCAAGAGTACATCGTCAAGTCATGGGGCGATGAGTACCCACACTTAGCGCTCAACGAATTTTATTGCATGAAAGTTGTGCAAAAAGCGGGCATCGAAGTGCCTGAGTTTTACCTCTCCGATGACAACAAGCTTTTCATTATGAAGCGTTTTGACATCAAAGACGATGGAAGTTACTTAGGCTTTGAAGATATGTGTGTTCTTCAAGCACGCCAAGCCGATGAAAAATACGAAGGCTCCTACGAGCATATCGCTAAAAGCATCAAAACCTTTGTCTCACCTAAACACAAGAAAAAGGCACTCAGAGATTTTTTTAAAATGATGGTCATCAACACACTGGTACAAAATGGCGATGCACACCTCAAAAACTTTGGCGTACTCTATGAAAATATCCAACATATCTGGCTTGCACCCGCGTATGATGTCGTCTGTACGACACTCTACATTCAAAAAGACATCCCTGCTTTGCATCTTTTGGGAAGTAAAAAATGGTGGAGCAAAGCGTTTTTATTGCGTTTTGGCAAAGAAAGTTGTGAGCTAAATACCAATGAGGCGCTAGCGCTTTATGATGAATGTGTCGAAGCTATGCGCATCATTGTTCTTGAAGTAAAAGAGCGCATTGAAATAGAAAATGATTTACATGTAAAAGTATTTTTGAGCAGTTTGGTGGAAATTTTTGAAAGGGAAAATCAATGAGTTCAAAAAGTTACTATTACCTTCTCGTATCGTTGCAATTCATCTTCATCACAATCCTCGCCATAAACCACGGCTTGTACACACCCAGCACCTTAGCCTTACTCACCTTCTTGATAGGCAGTGCCTTTGGAATCTATGCACTCAAACACAACACCCTTAACAACTTCAACATCACCCCCGAAATCAAACAAAATGCCGCACTTATCACTACAGGAGCCTACCGCTACATCAGGCATCCTATGTATTTTTCCGTCCTTGTGATGATGCTTGGGGTTGTGGTTTCTAAGCCTACGTTGCTGAGTCTTTTTATCTACGTACTTTTAGTTATAACGCTGTTTTTGAAAGCCCACAAAGAGGAGACGTTGTGGATGGTGCAGTCTAGTGAATATAGAAACTATAGGCAGCAAACGAAAAGAATTATTCCATTTGTTTTGTAAGACAAGTCGAATAAGAAAGTAGTTACAATACTTTTTTTTCCTTTTCTTACTAATACAACATTCTTCAACAAAGGAATAAAGTGAAATATTTAGATACCGAATACAGAGAAACTAAGCGTATTAAAAGAGATAATATTAAACTTAATGCTCCTTTTCAAGAGTTATCTGACTGGATTGAATCATTTTATAAAGTTAAAGTTCTTAACATAATCTATGATCACTTGATACACAATAATCATTGCCCTAGATTACAAGTGATTCTTGAAACAGAAGAAGACTGTGATACTTTTAACGACAAAGAACTACGCCTAAACTTTTCTGAGGAAAAACAAAAAAATATTTTTGATAAATTTATTCAAATTGTACAAAGAGACAATTTGAATAAATATCAAGATGAAAGATTGTTTGTATGTTTTGCCGCGTTTGAACCGACTGCACGAGAAGATGCAAACGAAAAAATCAAGGATTCAGAGATAGAAAACCTTAAAAGTAAACTAGCTGATGATCACCTATGGCAAATTAGACGCATGTTTGGTTCAGTAACATTCTTCTTTTTTACTAACAAACAAGTTGAAGAGGCTAAGTCACAAGGATTATTGATAACTTATTCAAAAGAATATTTAAATCTTATAAAACAATATGATGAATTTGGTTATCTTAACGAAAATAACTTTTCAGTCATTTTTGATTCTCAAGAAAATTTTGAAACAAACTATCAAGGAAATTGGTTTTACTATGATAGATAATAATCTAATACAATTTGAATTCTTACGGATACGAAACCAAAACCTTTTCTATCGCCTCTTTCAGCTCCGTACTCAAATTATCCATCTTAGTCACCATCCACACAAGATAGTTACGATCAAGCTCTAGAACTTCTAGAGGGGTTTTGCCTGCGTATTTGCCAAAGCCGATGGTTAGGGTCACACTCTCTTTGGTGCTCTCTAGCGCGTGGAGTATGGAGGCTTTCATGTCTTCGTCGAGTCCGTTGGAATTTAGCATATAGTGGAGGTCTTGGCGATCGGTTTTGGCGACATCGACGAACTTTTTGCCTCTGTTTTTGCCGTAGGGAATGTGGCTGAGGATGATTGGCTCGGAGCACAGTAAGATCATTTTTGGCATGGAGTGGTCTTCGCACAGGCGTTCAAAGAGGTGTTTGAGTACGATGACATCGCCTAGAGCATCATGTGCGTTGATGGTGATGCCAAGCTTTTGGGCGATGCCCTCTTCTTCTTTGTAGAGTCCCCATTGGTAGCGTTTAAATTGCAGGCTAAACGAGCCATCGTTGGGGTAAAGCGCACGCAAAATACGAAAAGTGTCGATGAGATTCATCTGCGAAGCAAAACCCTCTTTGGCAAGCATATTAAGGTCAAACGCAGCATTTTGAATGACGAGGATGTTCGCAGGCGAATTGAGTTCTAGAAGCCTTTTGTATGCTTTGGTTTGAACACATGCAGGCTCGCCTTCAACCATTTCATGGGTAATGTGGTGAATCGCCATCGCTTCGTAGGAGATGGGCAAAGGCGGCTTGCACAGCGCGTCATGCACCTCTTCGATCTCAAACTCTTCATTCAGCACCAAAAAACTGAGCTGACAGATGCGATCTTTTTCAAACATTCCCGTGGTTTCGGTATCTAACACAATGATTTTCATGGCGTGCCCTCATCTTCATAATTGCCTCATTGTACGTCAAACTAGCTTTTAACTCTTTTACATGTAAAGGTAATTCATACTCAATTCATCTTATTTATCTAAAATTGTCACAAATATAAAACAAGGGGTCGTTTTGATTTCACTTTTCTTTAAAGCGCTGAATCGTAACCGCTTTAAAACGTTTCTCATTTACCTAAGCATTACCGTTGCAATTACGGCGATTTTTATGATCACTTCGATTTCACGGGGTATCATCGGCATGTACTCCACGATGCTCAAAACCGAGGGCGACATCATCGTCACGCAAGCTAAAATCGCCGATACCTTTTTCAGCGATGTGAACGCGTCTCTTGCCGACACCATCAAAACGATTGCAGGGGTGAAAGAGGTTTACGCGATCATTCTAGGGGCAAGTCCTATCAATGACCTTCCCATCGCTGCAATTTACGGGGTGAGTGAAAACCGCTTTAAAACCTATGCGCTCACGGAGGGTGCTTACCCAAAAAAAGGCGAAGTCATTTTAGGTAAAAACATCAACGCACGCCTGCATGCACCCAAATCTATCTCCATTTCAAATAAAACATTTACTGTTTCAGGCATCTTTGAAAACGGTGTTGGCTTTGAAGATGGTGGGGCGGTTTTAAACCGTTGGGATGCCAGTGCCATTTTCAACAAAGACGCGTCTATCTTGCTTGTCAGCATCAAGCGAGACACGAATGTGGAGAAGCTGATAGAGCATATCAACGCGCTTACCCCAGACATCGAAGCGAAAACCACCCATGAATTTGTGGACAATTACAATCAGTTTAAGATCATCGAAACCTCTTCCAATGTCATTAGTGCAGTGGCGTTTTTGATGGGACTGCTTGGCATTGCGAGCCTCATCAGCATTACGATTAACGAACGTCGCAGTGAGTTTGGCATTTTAAGAGCCATCGGTAAGTCATCTCATTTCATCATAACGATGGTCGTGGGTGAGACGTTTATCATCACCTGCGTTGGCTTTCTCTCGGCTCTTCTTTTCTCCAAAGCACTTCTGTTTATGATCGCGCACATTGAGAAGTTTCAAGGCTATGTGAACGGTGAGCTTAGCTTCGAGACGATTGTCACTGTCTTTGGTTTCTCCCTTTTTATGGCGCTTTTAGGCGCACTGCTTCCAGCCTATAGCGCTTCAAAGATCGATCCGATCATCCTGATTCAAAGGGGTGCATTATGATACTCGAAGCACGTGGCATTACGCACTACTACAAACACGATCTTGCCTTAGACAACGTTGATTTTACAGCAAAAAAAGGTGAGTTTATCGCCATTGTTGGAGAAAGTGGCGGTGGTAAATCAACCCTGCTTTCCATTCTCTCCTCACTGCTTCGTCCTACCCTTGGCGAACTCTTCTTTGAAGGCAAAGCCTACGCACAGATTACAGACATCGACGCATTTCGTCAAAAAGAGATTGGGTTTATCTTCCAGTTTCACTACCTCATCGGGTATTTAACGGTTTTGGAAAACATTAAACTTGCCGCTATTGACAAAAAAAGCCCCTACATCGACACGCTTTTTGAGCAATGTGGTATCGAAGCGATTAAAGGCAAATACCCCGATGAGATTTCGGGTGGTCAACGCCAACGTGCCGCCATCGTGCGTGCCCTTGTTAACACACCCAAAATCATCTTCGCCGATGAGCCCACAGGCAACTTAGACTCACACAATTCGCAAAATATCTATGAGCTATTCAAATCGCTCTCCCAAAGTGGCACGACCCTTATCATCGCGACACATGACCGAAATGTATCGCAGTATGCAGACAAAATTATCGAGGTAACCGATGGAAAAATTCTCTAGTTTTATACAAAAAGCCTTTGCGATAGGCTCACTTTTTTTAGTCCTTGGCTTAGCCTTTGGATTTGAGTATTCGCTCAACCTTTTGGGCTACTTTCTGCCCTCTTCCACGCTCTCAGCGGTCAATGCTAGAAGTGCGCATGTCTCGTTGATGCTTTATGGTTTTGTACCGTTGATGCTCTCGTTTTTGCCGTTTGTTTTGATGGAAAAAGAGAATGTCCACAGTGAAAAAGGGCTTGAAAAGCTCAAAATCTACTTTACCCTTTGGTGCATCTTTTTGGTCTTTATGACTATCAGCCTTCTTTTAGGCGTGCATCGAGGTCTGGTCTTTTACGACTTTGCATATGAGCTCAACTTCATTCTTGCCTTTTCGGGTGTTTTTTACATCTTGGCACTCTATGACTACATTAAAGTCTACAAGGTCATTCCGTTGTGGATCAAAGTCTCGTTATACCTTGTCATCGCCTCACCCATAGCGCTTTTGGTGCTTATGAATCCTGTCATCGGGCAAGTGGAAAAGACCATTCAAGGACCGCATGGAGACAATACTTTGGGTATGAGTTTTACCCTGATTCCTCTTTTTTACTTGCTCATTAAACTGCATGCTAAAGAGACGTTTGTGGCAAAATACCACGCGATGTGGATTATTCCCTTAGTTGGCTACATTGCTTCGGTTGCGCACCGCATTTTTATCGGTGATCTTAGCTACAACCAAGAGTGGTTTTTTCAGTACCTAACGCTTTGTTTTGTGCCTTTGCTTATCAAATGGCTGAGAGATGCGAACATTACGTTTAAAAACAACCCATTTTTGACCATCTCAGTCTACTCGTTTTTATTTGTGGACATAGAGGGAAACATCTTGTTTATCCCTTCCATTCGCTGGTTATTTCACCGCAATGACCTCGTTGTAGCGCATGCACATATTGCTATGGGTGTGGGTATCTTTTTTATGGCAATGGCAGTCGTTTCGCCCTACCTTAAAAAGCTCAACCAACACTCGTTTAGCATTTTTTACACACTTGGTTTTACGCTGATGCTGATCGCACTTTCCATAGCAGGCATGATGGAAGCGGGCTTTTTGCAAGCAGACATTTATCTTTTGTGGACGATTCGAATGCTCTGCGGTCTCTTTATCATCCTTGTCACCATTGGCTTTTTCTACCCAGAGTTTGGACTGAATGTTGAGAAACTAGACGCTCTTAGACTCTATCATCTCACAGGCTTTCTCTCCGACGCACTGGGTGGCATCTTTTTATTTGCCTTTGCCGCGACGCTCTATCCCCTTTTAGGCTTTGGCTTTGAAGGCAAGTACGAGTATGTCGTCTTTGCGTTTATGATAACGACTGGCATTTTGCATCTTTTTGGTTTAACACAACCACCCTACGCGCTCATTCTCGCCAAAATAAGCGCGTTCAACCGTATCGCCGTTTCTGCGATATTTTTATCACTTTATCTTTCCCATCAGTTGGGCATTGAAGCGATGCTGATCGCCGTGTATGACCTTGTTTTTGCTTCCATTTACGTTATGTTTGCATCCCAATTACAAAGGAGACTGTATGTTTAATGCCCTTTTTACTCTCTTTGTTGCGAGTGAGTTTTGCTACTACTTGCTCATCGCACAAACAGGGATTATTGAAGTGTTTCACTCCGACATCCAAGCCTTCTTTACCCTTCCGCTCGGTGGAATTTTAGGAAGTTTGCTGGTGTACCGTTCGTTTGGCTGGCTCAATACCGACCAGAAAAAAATCATCTTTTTTGTGGGGCTTCAAGCGCTCTGTTCACTCTTTTACCCTTCGTTAAATTTGGTGGTTTTAGGTGCTCTTGGCGTCAGTTTGGGTATGAGCGCACCGCTTTTGATTAAATTTACCAAAGGTCGCTACACCGAAATTGCCATAGCGCTTGGCATTACTTATGCACTGGCTACGGCTCTTTTTACGTATGAGCCTATTTTACGGGGCAATCTTGCTATTGCGCTCTCACTCATTGCGTTTACATGTAGCTTTTTTATTCACCGTTTGCCAGATCTTGACGTCGAAATTGCGCCTGAGCGTTTGAGCATTTACGCGGTTTTATCGATGTCTATTTGGGCGTATTTGGATTCTAACCTGTTTGAAACACTCTCACGCACGAGCGACATCTCCATCTGGCGAGCGGAGACATGGCACATCATTTTAGTCTTTCACTTGGTAGGAATGGGCTCAGCCTATTTGCTTCGTGACACGCTAAAGGAGCATCACTCCTTTATCATCGCGTTTTTGTTTGCACTCAGTTACATGCTCTACGCGGCGCGCGAAGCGGTGCTGTTAAGTATGATCTATCCGTTTGTGATCTCGTACTACAACTTTGTTATTCTTAAACGTCTTTCAAAGTTTGGCAATTTACGATTTCTTGGGGTCATCATGGTGTTTACCGGTTGGATCGCAGGCGGTGGCGGGCTCCTTAGCGCGCTTGGCGGCTACACCTATGTTGGTGTTATCTTTATTTGTGTGCTTTTGTGCGCCGAAATCTATAACTTTCTATATCAAACTTCTCAAAAAAGGATCAACAATGTTTACTAAAATCGCCTTTTCACTGCTTTGCGCTTCACTGCTTTGCGGTAGCATGTATGCCAAAGAGCTCCGTTTTAAAGAGGGCACCATTGGCGCTCAAACGGAAATTTTAGGAGACAGCAATATCAACCCAAAAAGCTCTCAAGTTGAGGCAAAACTCAGTATGGACGATGCCATAGAATCCCTTAAAGGCGACATTTCACTCGATCTTTTAAATTTTAAGAGTGAAAATGAAAAACGCGATGAGCACATGTATGAGGCTTTACATGTAAAAGAACATCCAAGCACGGTTTTTAAACTCAAAGAGGTCAGTAAAGAATCAGATGGCTACCACCTTATCGGTATTCTCACGCTCAATAAACAGACCAAAGAGATCAATACTAAAGCCGACATAACCGACCAAGACGATCTTTTAAAACTCAAAGGCGGTTTTAGCATCAAGATGAGTGAGTTTGGCATCGAGCCTCCAACCCTTCTTTTTTTAAGCGTGCGTGATGAAGTTGTCATCTCTTATGACCTGACTTTGGCGAAAAATTAAGAGGCAAAAGGATGTTTGAAAAAGCGTATACACGGCTGAATTTTAAACGTCTTAGGGTTGGCATCACAAACCTACCCTCCTCGTTTGAAAATTTTACGATGGTGCATCTGAGCGATTTACATGTAAACGCTAAAACGCCCTTGCCTGCGCTTGAACATTTGGTTGCAAAACTGGGCGAACTGGACATCGACATGGTCGCACTCACAGGCGATCTGTTCGATGCCAATCCAGCACGCATACGCGCCCAACTTGAACGTCTCAGTCACATCAAACACCCTGTCTATTTTGTGAGCGGCAACCACGATCTTTTGTTTACATGTAAAGAGTTAGCGCGTGAGATTGAGATGCTGGGATTTACCTTTTTAGACAACCGCATTATCACTCTCAAACGTGGTGATGAAGCGCTCCAACTGGTTGGTCTCAGCGATGCGTTTAGCCGCTATTTTGGCATCAAACGAGACCCAAAGAAGCTGTTTAGTGAGCTGGATGCAAAGATTCCTTCCATCTTACTCGCCCATCAGCCAAAAGATATTCGTTTGACGCACGCTTTCCCCATCGACTTACAACTAAGCGGGCATACGCACGGCGGACAAATTTACCCGTTTGGGTACATCGTGAGGCTTTTTCAACCCTACCTTCACGGTTTACATGTAAAGAATCGTACGCAGATTTTTGTTACCACAGGGTATGGCAGTTGGGGGTTTGATTTTCGTTTTAAAGCACCCAGCGAAGTCGTTATTATTCGACTTATAAAGGCAGAGCATGCCGATTAAAGTGAAGTTGCTGTTGTGGTATTTATTGATTCAGAGCCTTATTTTAGCCGGTTTCAATTACGCGCTTTACATCAATGTCGAGCACAATCTTCGCGAAAATATTTCAGGCGTCATTCAAACGCATGAGGCGATCGAGCACTTTTTAAACACGGTGTGGCTGTTGAGCCCTTTTAGCATTGTGCTTTCAAGTTTTGGCGGATATTTTTTGATCGGTCGGTATTTTAAACCGCTTAAAGCGATGCTTCACAACATGCAAACAATCAACGCGAAAGAACTTTCTCAGCGCATCGTAACGCACGAAAACGACGATGAGATCAACCGACTCGCCACCGCGTTTAACGCGATGCTAGAGCGATTGGAGTATTCATTTACCGCGATTAAAGCGTTTAATACCCAAGCCTCCCACGAGCTTAGAACACCCCTGACCATTATGAGAGGAGAGATCGAAATAGCCTTGAGAAGAGAACGTTCCAATGAAGAATACCGTCGTATCTTAGAAGTGCAACTCGAAGAGATCCAAGCCCTGCAAACCCTCATCGAAAATCTACTCTCTTTAGCCGAAGGCAACACCAGCCTGAGCCATAAATACTTTTCAAAAATGCACCCGCCGTTTTCGATTTGAAAACCCGCTTTTAAACATCAAAGGCGTACATCAAACACGAGTAGCGGTTTGAGTTATGTAAATAGACGAAGACGTTAGCGATATAGTTGTTTAAATACAAATCTTGTGTCGGTCTGAGAATCGTTAAAAGAACAGATAACGTCTTAAGAGCGAGTTTAAATACAAATCTTGTGTCGGTCTGAGTACTTCACCATCAATGAGTACCAACGCGGAGAGTAGTTTAAATACAAATCTTGTGTCGGTCTGAGGAAATGCATCTTTTCACGCACGAATTTTTCAAACCCGTTTAAATACAAATCTTGTGTCGGTCTGAGGCACATTAAACTGGGCGATACCTATAGCTTTTTGAGTTTAAATACAAATCTTGTGTCGGTCTGAGCCCGATATGATTAGGGTCGATGAGCAGTTAAAGACGTTTAAATACAAATCTTGTGTCGGTCTGAGCTCATCTGCTTTTTGGTTTGCATCGTCAATATGACCTGTTTAAATACAAATCTTGTGTCGGTCTGAGCTATGCGAGTAGCTTGTTTTATATCCTTTATAGAAGTTTAAATACAAATCTTGTGTCGGTCTGAGCTTCCCTCAACCATTAATGACGCTATGAATCGCATGTTTAAATACAAATCTTGTGTCGGTCTGAGTAATCCTGAACTTTCTCCTTATGTTTTTGATACTTTGTTTAAATACAAATCTTGTGTCGGTCTGAGGTGCCCAATGCCAAAGAGACAAAAAACCCTAACGAGTTTAAATACAAATCTTGTGTCGGTCTGAGTCAGTTCGTTTTACTTTTTCGCTCATTGTAGCAAATGTTTAAATACAAATCTTGTGTCGGTCTGAGGTTGATAAGTATTTAAAAGAAAAGTGTATTTTTAAGTTTAAATACAAATCTTGTGTCGGTCTGAGGATTTTGAGTTACTTTAGCTCTATGGGTGTGCCCGTTTAAATACAAATCTTATGTCGGTCTGAGAGGCGTTTTGCTTGGCTTTGCTTGCGCCTGCATCGCTGTTTAAATACAAATCTTGTGTCGGTCTGAGAGCCGATTTTAAAATTATTGCCGACGAACTTATTAAGTTTAAATACAAATCTTGTGTCGGTCTGAGGGCGTTTCTGATGCTTTTCTTTTTCCAAGCAAAGCAGTTTAAATACAAATCTTGTGTCGGTCTGAGTTAAGGAACTTCAACCTTTTTTAGCTTCTCTTTATCCGTTTAAATACAAATCTTGTGTCGGTCTGAGTAGTTCATCATTTACAAACATAACTGTATGTTGTGTGTTTAAATACAAATCTTGTGTCGGTCTGAGGTTATCCAAGAAGTTGACGACCAAACCGTGCTTTTGTTTAAATACAAATCTTGTGTCGGTCTGAGATTACCATCAGAACTGTTATTGTCAGTAGGAGTAGTGTTTAAATACAAATCTTGTGTCGGTCTGAGTTATCCCGTTTTGATAAATTTCCGCACCGCTTAAGTTGTTTAAATACAAATCTTTGTCGGTCTGAGCACTGGTCGTTGTATTGATTGTGCTTCGTTTTCTTCGTTTAAATACAAATCTTGTGTCGGTCTGAGTGGGGCGTAAACCATCCGTCAGGCTTAACGCCCGGTTTAAATACAAATCTTGTGTCGGTCTGAGCTGCGATTAGCTCAAATTTTTCAATTCTGCCTATTGGTTTAAATACAAATCTTGTGTCGGTCTGAGCTATTTCGTCCACCCTAATGACTTTATCCCCCCCTTAGTTTAAATACAAATCTTGTGTCGGTCTGAGTGCCATTATTCCATCCCATCAAACAAGCTTTTACCGTGTTTAAATACAAATCTTGTGTCGGTCTGAGTATCTAATTCATTTTTAGATTTTGTTGGGTATATGTTTAAATACAAATCTTGTGTCGGTCTGAGTTATTGAAGCCAAAGAAGCAGAATTAAAGGCTGCGTTTAAATACAAATCTTGTGTCGGTCTGAGGTAAACAATAGATTTAACACTCACGAAAGCAAGAAGTTTAAATACAAATCTTGTGTCGGTCTGAGAATGCCCTCTCAATACGTTTTTTTGAAAGATAGTCGGTTTAAATACAAATCTTGTGTCGGTCTGAGGAGCCAATAGAAAAACAGCTTACAAAATCAAATATGTTTAAATACAAATCTTGTGTCGGTCTGAGAGGCGGGGCTGAGTTGCTAAGAAGCGGTGTATTGCTGTTTAAATACAAATCTTGTGTCGGTCTGAGCGTTTTGAGCGATGGATAAGATAAACCCTCATCGTTGTTTAAATACAAATCTTGTGTCGGTCTGAGTGGCGACGGAAACGGCAATTATTACGAGCCAACTCCGTTTAAATACAAATCTTGTGTCGGTCTGAGAAAAAATAAACGGATTGTACATTGTTAGAGTTGGGTTTAAATACAAATCTTGTGTCGGTCTGAGCTTGATTTGGCTAAAATATGCATCATAAAATGCTGATGTTTAAATACAAATCTTGTGTCGGTCTGAGCTTTTGCTTGTAAGTCGCTATCAATTAAATCACCCTCGTTTAAATACAAATCTTGTGTCGGTCTGAGCTGCAAGGCATGTTGATTCTCAAAACCGCCGCTTATGTTTAAATACAAATCTTGTGTCGGTCTGAGAAAAAGAACTAGCACATATTAAGCTAAGAAGAAAGTTTAAATACAAATCTTGTGTCGGTCTGAGTTTTAGGCATTTAAAATGATCGTTTTCATCGTTATGTTTAAATACAAATCTTGTGTCGGTCTGAGCAAAAGTTTTCCTATTGGGCGAACTTTTTAAATAGTTTACTCAACTTTCGCACATAAAACCAAGCTCTTTTTTAGTGTAAGCACCGATAATAGCAATAATCTGGCGTAATTCTTTATTCGTCTTGAGGTTATCACTGATATTGGCTATATTGGTGAGGATTTGTA
>NZ_JSEC01000060.1:0-502 GCF_000789415.1 Sulfurospirillum sp. MES
AAGCCTGCCTCTTCGATCAGTTTGCCTGCAAAGTGTCCCACGGGGTTTTTAAAACAGCTTCCGGCACTGGGCTCTTTGGGTTGATTGTCACGCATTTTTTTAAACATGGAGAGCAGATTTTCATCAAAACCGTTTTGACATGTAAAGGTGGCTTCGTAGATGACACCTTCTATTTTAGCGAAGCGGTAGCCGTGTTCTATCTGTGATTTTTCCACCCAGCCGTGCTCGGTGCGAATGGCGATGAGGTTGTTGAAAATTTCCCACTCTTTAAGCCCCGCATTCATCGCGATCATCCCGCCAAGCGTTCCTGGAAGTTTTTGCATCAGTTCAAAGCTTGAGAGATCATGCTTTTTGGCAAACGAGAGGATTTTCCCGCTCGGCGTCGCACCGCCTACATGTAAGACGTTTCTTTCCAAACGGATAAAATCAAACGCCTTGCCAAGCATCGCCAAAGGGGGCGGCGTAGGGCTTACCAAAAGGTTATTCGCGCCGCCGATAATGG
>NZ_JSEC01000061.1:0-501 GCF_000789415.1 Sulfurospirillum sp. MES
GCTTCGCCGCCCCGCGGAATAATCAAATCGACGTAGCGATCCATTTTAATGAGTTTTGCGACGCCCTCACGGGAAGCATCCGGTAGAAGCGAAATAATCTCTTCGGGCAAACGGTTGTTTCGCAATACCGCTTGCAAAAGCGCGGCAATCGCCCGATTACTGTACAATGCCTCTTTTCCGCCTTTGAGCACGCATGCGTTACCGCTTTTGAAACACAATGCCGCCGTATCGCTCGTGACGTTCGGACGGCTCTCGTAAATAATACCGATGACGCCGATGGGAATGCTCACTTTTTCAATGCGCAACCCGCTTTGAACGACCCATCCTTCCAAAACACGCCCGATCGGCTCTTTGAGTGCCGCGATTTCGCGAACGGCCTGCGCCATATCCGCAATACGCTTGGCGTTTAAGAGCAATCGATCAACCAAAGCACTCGCTAAATTTGCTTTACGCGCCTCTTGTAAATCTTTTTCGTTTTCGGCAAGGATCGTATCGGCATTT
>NZ_JSEC01000007.1:0-95316 GCF_000789415.1 Sulfurospirillum sp. MES
GTCGTTCCCGTTTGAAGACAAATCGAAGCACCGTCTAACTCTTTGGCACTTTTGACGCCGAGTTTTTTCGTCACCATAAAGCCTTGTCCGTCATAATAATTGACGCCGGCGAAATTTAAACCCAAAGAGGTATCGCGTGTTTCCGTCCATGTCGTATTACGGGAAAGCATATCAATCTCGCCCGATTGAAGCGCGGTTAATCTCTCTTTTGCGTTCAAAGCGACGTATTTAACCTTTTTGGCGTCACCAAGTGTTGCCGCGGCGACGGCACGGCATACGTCCACGTCGATTCCTCTGTAAATACCGTCGCTACCGACTTCGGAAAACCCCGGAAGTCCGCCGTCGACGCCGCACTTCACAAAACCTTGCTTTTGTACTTCACTGAGCGTATCGGCACTAAGTGTCGTGACGCCTAAACCCAAAATCGTTACGGTTGCTAAAGAGACTTTAGCGATACGAGATAAAACCATTATTTCTTTCCTTTCGTTTGAGAATTGGTGTACGTCCATTTTAACATCAAAAGATTTTTTTTGGCGAAAAAATTGCCTATAAATTAATCAGTCGAAAAAGGTGTGTAGAATCTACATTCTTGAAGAAAAAAGGCTTTTTCGAAATCTTATGATTATTTTTTAATCAATTTTATCATTGCATCGAGATTGCTATTTTTGTATAGTTCTGCGTTGTTTTTTTTAAAATATAAAGCTTTCAATGCTCTATATGAAGGGGCTTACAGACGATACTTTTTTTGAGGCGATTCAATGACGTAAAACCGTCGGAAGCGTTTATGAATCAAAGCAATCGTTAAACGTCTTTCTATAATAAAAGAAAATGATTAAAAATTAAACAATCAAAAACAATAAAGGAAAATACCGTGCTTTCACTCAAAGATAAAGGGACTATTTGGTCGAAATGGACGTGCAATAAAGGAATGCTCAGTGCCGTAGAGACCGCATTTGAAGGTATTGCGCAAACACGTAAACGGCTTATGGTCGAATGGGCAAACGAAATATGGCGCGAAGTCGAAAATACCGCTATTCTTCTCGATCAAGAAGCAGGCGATCCCATCGGTATCCTCAAAGAGCAAGAAAAGCTAAGCGAAACGATTTTAGAATATTTCATCCTTAACGGTGCCAAAACGATGCTTTTTAGCTCGATACAACGTCCGTTAAAAGAGTATCGTTACGATGCAACCGCTTTTTGCGAAGCAATCGATTACGTTCAGCTTGCCTCCTCGCAACTGCTTTTCGGCCCTTACGTCGATGAAGATACGCTTTTATTTAGACCGAAGGCTTCGACGTTCCACGATTGCGTAACGCTCGCTTTTATGAAACACGTTACATGTCAAAACGAAAAGTGCCTTCTCGTCGCACGTGTTTCCAACGATACGCTCAGCGATCTTATTCAACGCGAAGCGGGACATATCTTTAAAGAATCCGGCGATAACTATCTGTTTATGATCAAACCCTATTTTAATAAAAACATTAAAACCGGAACGGCACTTTCTCGCTCGCGTTTTGAAGACGACACGTTTAGCTTCGGTGAAAACCTCAAAGAGGGCGTGCACACAAAACAAGGCATCATTTCGATTCAAAAACATACCGAATTTGAGATCGTTTTTAACGACCCCGCGACCAAAGCATTGCACTTTGGCGTAGCCAACACCGTTAAAAAAGGAGCAAATCTCTGTTGTGCGTATCCGGGGTATTCCGATTATCGCGGCATTCCCGTGATCGGCAAAGGTATTACCGTAACGCTTCCTTATAGCCTCGATACGTGGGGGATGATGTGCGAGGGCGATCTTTTGGAAGTATACGACATCATGCAATTTCGCCATAAACTTTATTTTAGAATGGCTTTGCTCATCGGTCTTTTCATTCCGAGTGCCTATTATGCAACACTCACGTTTATGCCGTTTTTAACCCGCTTACAAGAAATCGGCATCATTACGACGGTTTCTTTAGCGATGATTTTAGGGATGACCAAAAACGAACTGTCTAATTTTTTTAATGCATACGCCTCTTTACGTTCACTCTTGCAAAGTTTTGTCGAAGGTGACGGCGATATTACCCAACGGGCAGATTTGAATCGATTTGCAAAAGACGAGAACCGACGTACGGCCGTTTGGATTAACAGCGTCATCGATATTTTCGATACGATCTTACAAAAAACCAAAAGCTCGCTTCTCAATTTGCTCAATCTCAATAAACATCTCACCAACACGATCGTCGTAACGGGCAAAAAAATCGAGCAAATCGGCGTTAGCATTCAAAATATCGCGACGCATATTCAAACCCAAAACAACGCGATCCAAAATTCGGTCACTAAAGCCGACGCGATGAGCCTTAAAATTAGCCAAACGCAAGCACATGTCGCCGAAAAACTCGGAAAAGTAGAATCGTCCATCGGCAACATCAAAACCATCGCAGACGAAACGACGCAGATTATTTTTACGCTGGAGCAAAACGTCGCCGAGGTTTCGTCGATGATCGAAACCATCAAAGACATTACCGACAAAACCAATCTTCTCTCCCTCAATGCGGCGGTAGAAGCCAGTCGTGCGGGCGAACAAGGACGCGGATTTGCGGTCGTCGCCGAAGAGGTTCGCAAACTAGCCGACATGACCGATAAAGCCACCGTACGTATCGAAGCCATCGTGCATAACATTAACGACAATGTCGGAGACGCGCTTTCGAGTATGCAAAACGTCAATCGTACGGTCGACAACGGTGTTGCGATCTCCACCGAATCGTTACAAAGTATCGATGCGATTTTGCACGACCAAAAAGAGGTGATCTCGGCGATGAAAGAAGACGTTTACGCCGTTTTTGAAGATTCGAAAAATACGATGCTTCACGCAAAGGCGATTAGTGACGAAGTGCACGAGTTAACGCACCTTAACCGCCGCGTACGAACGATTAGCGACAGCGTCACGCATCACGTCAATTCGCTTAGCAAAACCGTAGGGCAGTTTAAAACGTCCTAAAACGTCGGGACTTTTCAATTCTCTTTAAAGCCAATCTCATTATAATAGAGAAAATCATTAAAGGGTCTTTTATGAGTTCTTGGACGCGTGCATCTTGGAGAAACAAACCGATCAAACAACAACCGACTTATGCTAATCAAGAGATTTTAAAAAATGTCGAAGAAGAGCTAAGTAAGTATCCGCCGCTCGTATTTGCCGGAGAAGTGCGACAACTCAAATCCGCTTTGGCGGACGTCGTACACGGCAAGGCTTTTTTACTGCAAGGCGGCGACTGTGCCGAAAGTTTTGCGGAATTTAATGCGGTCAATATTCGCGACATGTTCAAAGTTCTGCTTCAAATGGCGGTCGTTTTGACCTTTGCCGGAGGGTGTCCGATCGTTAAAGTCGGAAGACTCGCGGGACAATTCGCCAAGCCCCGCTCAAGCGATTACGAAGAGTTGAACGGCGTCAAATTGCCGAGTTATCGCGGCGATATTATCAACGATATCGAATTTACCGAAGAAGCGCGTATACCAAACCCGAAACGCATGCTCAAAGCCTACAACCAATCGGCGGCGACAATGAACTTACTGCGCGCCTTTTCGCGCGGCGGTTTGGCAGACTTGCATCAAGTACATAAATGGACCTTAGGTTTTGTCCAAGAGAGTCCTTTGGGCGATCGCTACCGACATTTATGCGAGCGCATTTCCGAAACGCTTGCGTTTATGGAAGCATGCGGTATCACATCGACTAGCACGCCGAGCATTCACGAAACCGTCGTCTATACCTCACATGAAGCCTTGCTTCTCAACTACGAAGAAGCCCTCACGCGTCAAGACAGTTTAACCGGAGACTGGTACGACTGTTCGGCGCATATGCTGTGGATCGGCGATCGAACGAGAGAAGTCGACGAAGCACATGTCGAGTTTTTAACCGGCGTTAAAAATCCTATCGGTATTAAAGCAGGCCCTAGCATGACGGCCGAAAAGCTGATGGCGTTAATCGAAAAATTGAACCCCGAAAACGAAGCGGGACGCATCAACATTATCGTTCGTATGGGTGCCGATAAAATCGAATCCGAATTCCCAAAACTCGTACGCGCGGTCAAAGCAGCGAGAAAAGAAGTGCTTTGGAGTATCGATCCGATGCACGGAAATACCATCAAAGCTTCCAATAACTACAAAACGCGTTCGTTTGATGAAGTCTTACGCGAAGTCAAAGGCTTTTTTAAAGTTCACGAAGAAGAGGGCACGTTTCCGGGCGGCGTTCATTTGGAGATGACGGGACAAGATGTCACCGAGTGCATCGGCGGCGCACAAGAGATCACCGAAGAGAACCTTGCATGCCGTTACCAAACCCAATGCGACCCGCGTCTCAACGCGAACCAAGCTCTTGAACTTGCCTTTTTGATTGCCGATTCCCTCAAAGCGGCACGCCAACGTCTGATAGAATCTTAACGCTCGTTCATCCATATTCCCGCTTTGGCGTCATAAAGCGGGAATTGGTGCTTAAACTCCTCTTCGTCAAAGTCAAATCGATAGGCTTCCATATAATCCATCACCAGTGTGTACGCATCGTTAATGGCTTGAAATTTTGCGTGATCGCCTGTTGGCATATCGGGATGAAACTCTTTGCATAAGAGCAGATAAACGCTTCGAACGGTCTTTTTATCGGTTTTTCCGACAAGACCCAACGTCTCTACGGCACGGCTAAACGCTTCAAAACTGATCTCTTTTTCCATCACGTGAGTTCCTTATTTTTGACATGTAGCTTTGAATATGCCTCATTGGCGCATCGATTGTTATTTAATCTTTAATTTACATTGCTTGCATTATAATCGTTTCACAAAATAATATTTTTGGACAAAAAATGAAACAAGCCGTTCTTTCTGCCGCTGAGAATTTTTGCTCCACGATCTTATCGACGTCTTTACGACAAGGGCGACTCGAAACAGACAACTTTTACGGTGCCGCGGTTTCTTTGTACGAAAACGAAGCCGAGCATATTTGGTATCTCTTATTTCAACGAGAAACCCTCAACCAAATCGCACAAAACCTTCTTTTTGAAGATAGCCTGTGCGAAGACGATCTGGACGACTTAATCAAAGAGGTTTCCAACCAAATTATCGGCGGAGCCAAAGTCATCTTACAACAAAAATACCCAAATCACACCTACCAACTCAGCGTTCCCGAATTTATGGGACATATCTCGCATCCTTTCCCGTTTACGACGCAAGAAACGCTGTGTTATTCGCTTAACGATTTTTCGTTTGTGATTGCGCGCCAATAGCACTACGAGCGCGTTTTTTCTCTTTTGTACGAAATACTTTGACGTACACGAGCGAACTAACGACGATCAAAGCGAGTAAACTCCACGTTATCGTATGCAAATTTTCTTCCAAAAGGGCTTGATTCTGACCGAAGAAATACCCCAAAAGCGTCAAAATCGTGACCCAAATACCGGCACCCAATCCCGTGTAAAAGCAAAAAAGTGCCACATTCATACGCGCCAATCCGGCGGGCAACGAGATGTAATGGCGTACAACGGGGATCAGACGTCCCGTAAACGTTGAAAACGAACCGTGCGTTTTGAAAAATCGTTCGACTTTTTCAAGCTTTTCGGCACTAAAAAAGAGATAATGGCCGTATTTTAAAATCAATTTTCGACCCAAAAAGACTGCCAAATAGTAATTAAGTAAAGCTCCGGCGATACTTCCGAGCGTTCCTAACACGATCACGACCGGCATACTCATTTCGCCTTTAGCACATAAATAGCCCGCCGGGATCATCACAACTTCGCTGGGAAGCGGAAAAACACTGCTTTCGATCAACATCATCACGAAAATACCCAAATACCCTAAAGCTCCAACCGTTTGAACAATCCAATCTATCATAGCGTGCATGCCGTTTTAATCCTTACTTTATGTTAATTTAATCGTTTTATCGCTACACCATGCGGCTAAATGCGTATCGTGCGTAATAAGTACGATTCCCACGCGATCTAAAAAACGCATCAGCAACTGCATCACATGTAAGCCCGTAACGTTATCGAGCGCGGAAGAGGGCTCGTCGGCTAAAAGCAGTTGAGGCTTCATCAATAATGCACGTAAAATCGAGCATCGTTGCAATTGACCGCCGCTTAATTGATGCGGTTTTTTCGTTAAAAGGTTCGCATCAAGGTCCAAGTCGTGCAATAACGCTTCGCAATCTTCCATCGACGCGACGTCTTTGATTTGATTTTCAATGCTATACGTCGGGTGAAACGACGTGTAAGGGTCTTGAAAAATTTGTGAAAGCGGTGCGGCAACGATGCTTCCTTTAAGCGGTTTAAGGTGTCCGGTAATGAGCTCGAAAAGCGTGCTTTTCCCGCTTCCGCTCGCTCCCAAAATCGAAACGCATTCACCTCGATGCACGCTTAAGCAAAAATCCTCGTACAAAAGCCGTCCATGAGGATAACCGAAGCAAAGGCCTTCAATCGCTAACACCTCTTGGTTCATTCGCGAATTTGCCCTTGCCCGTAAACTTTAAATTTATAAGTCGTCAAATCGTTAATACCCATAGGACCGCGCGCATGCAGTTTATTGGTACTGATGCCCACTTCCGCCCCGAAGCCGAATTCTCCGCCGTCGGTAAAACGCGTCGAAGCGTTGGCGTACACCGCCGCCGCGTCTACTTCGTTTAAAAAACGCTCAACGACGCTGTAATTGTCGCTCAAAATTGCCTCCGAATGCGAAGAGCCGTAAGCCGCGATATGCGCAATTGCCGCATCGACGTTCGCAACGATCTTGATGTTTAAAGCGTTGCTTAAGTGTTCGGTATGATAATCTTCGTCACTCGCACGTTCTACATGTAAGAGTTCTTGTGTTTTTTCGCACCCTTTGACGTGCGTTCCCGCGCGATCAAGTGCCTCTTTCATCCGCGGTAAAAACGTTTCGGCGATTGCTTCGTGTACCAAAAGCGTTTCAAGAGAGTTGCATGCGCTGGGACGTTGGCATTTGGCATTTAAAACGATTGCGACGGCACGTTCGTGATCGGCGTCTCGGTCGACGTAGGTATGGCAAACGCCTTTATCGTGTTTTACGACCGGAACGGTTGCGTTTTCGCTGACGTAGCGAATCAACGCTTCGCCGCCCCGCGGAATAATCAAATCAACGTAGCGATCCATTTTAATGAGTTTTGCGACGCCTTCACGGGAAGCATCGGGTAGGAGCGAAATAATTTCTTCGGGTAAACGGTTGTTTCGCAACACCGCTTGCAAAAGCGCGGCAATCGCCCGATTACTGTGCAATGCCTCTTTCCCGCCTTTGAGCACGCATGCGTTGCCGCTTTTGAAACACAATGCCGCCGTATCGCTCGTGACGTTCGGACGGCTCTCGTAAATAATACCGATGACGCCGATGGGAATACTCACTTTTTCAATGCGCAACCCGCTTTGAACGACCCATCCTTCCAAAACGCGTCCGATCGGCTCTTTGAGTGCCGCGATTTCGCGAATGGCCTGCGCCATATCCGCAATGCGCTTGGCGTTTAAGAGCAATCGATCAACCAAGGCACTCGCTAAATTTGCTTTTCGTGCCTCTTGTAAATCTTTTTCGTTTTCGGCAAGGATCGTATCGACATTTTTTTCCAGAGCATCCGCCATCTGCATCAATACCGATACTTTCGTATGGGGATCAAGCGTGGCGATCGTCTTGCTTGCCGCTTTAGCATGTTCTAAAAAAGTTTGCACGGTTCTCTTTCCTTAATCATCGCATTTACGGGGATTTTACACTTTTTATATTTAATAAGCCATAAGTAAGCTCGGGGTATAATGGACGTTATAAAGAAGAAACAAACGGGAGACGACACACATCATGGTACAGTTATACGATTTAGTCATTATCGGAGGAGGCCCCGGAGGCATCGGTGCGGCGGTTGAAGCAAAAGCCTTAGGGCTTCAAAACATCTTGATGATCGAAAAAGGCGAAAACCATTCGCAAACCATTCGCAAATTTTACAAAGACAACAAACGCGTCGATAAGAACTACAAAGGACAAGAGATCGAGCTCAAAGGGACGATCGATTTTCGAGACGGCACGAAAGAGAGCACGCTCAACTATTTTGATTCCTTACTCGATAAAGGCGAAATCGATACGGCGTTTAACAGCGAAGTCGAAAGCATCACGAAAGAGAACGGACAATTCTACGTCGTAACGTCCAAAGCCGGCTACCGTGCAAAAAACGTTATCGTTGCCATCGGAACGATGGGCAAGCCCAATAAACCCGACTATACGCTTCCGATCTCGCTTAAAGAGCGCATCAACTTCAACCTCGACAAATGTTCGCAAAAAGAGAAACTGTTGATCGTCGGCGGCGGCAATTCGGCGGTCGAATACGCAATCGAGCTCTCCAAAACCAATAACGTCACGCTGAACTACCGTCGCGATACTTTTAGCCGACTCAACGACATCAATTTAACCCTTATCAACGAATACAACGGTCAAGAGAAACTGCGCTTGCGCTTGGGTATGGATATCGTCTCGATCGAAAACGAAAACGGTTTGGTTAAAGTCAATTTTACCGACGGCTACTACACGATTTACGATCGCGTCATCTATGCCATCGGCGGAACGACGCCGGTCGATTTTCTTAAAAAATGCGGTATTACCTTCGATGCGGAAGGCAAACCCGAGTTTGACGAGCACTACGAGACGAAAACCAAAGGGCTCTACCTTGCCGGCGACATCGCGGTTAAAAGCGGCGGAAGTATCGCCATTGCGCTCAACCACGCCCACGATATCGTAACGCATATTTTAACTTCGTCTCACATGTAAGGATAGAAATGGCAAAAATCCCTCTTTCGTCGTCACAAAGTTTAAACATTCTTTTAAGCGTCATTATCGTCGTAGGCGGTTTTTCCGCTTACGAATTCGGTCATTTCGACGGTGTTTCGTTTGACGAACTCGGCGAAAAATACATTAGTAAAAGCGACGTCAAATTTAGCGATTTACCCAGAGACGTTCAAAAACGCTATATCGATAAAGAAGCGACTTTGGAACAAAACAAAGAGGCTTCCGATCTTTTAGAAGACACCTATCTCGACGAGCAAGGAAAACCTATTCCCGAGTCGGAAGTGACGCCGCAAGATATGAAACGCCTGATTGCCAAGTTGCAAAAAACGCTTCTTTTCTTACAACACGACAATTTACTGATAACGAATGAAAAAAACGAACTTGCTAAAAAACTTGACGAACAAGAGAACGAACGCGAGAGCGAAAAAGCGGAACTTCAAAGCAAAAATACCGAACGCCTCAACGAGGCGGAACAGCAGCATTATCGTAACATCAGCGATCTGACGATGAAAATCAACGAATTGCAAAAAGAAAACGTGGTCATCGCGCAAAAAGCCAATCTGGAAGCCAACGCATTGCGTTCTCAAATCGACGAATTAAAAAGCCAAGCCGTTGAAGCCGAAACGCGCAAGGGCAAAGAGATTCAAAAAGCGCGCGAAGAAGAACAAGCCAAGCTGAGCGACTATAAAGAAAAAATCAAACTTCTGAACGATCAAATTTCACTTCTGAACGAACAAATCGCCAACAACAACGATACGGCGAAAAATGCCTTTATGCGCAAACAAGACGAAATCGATAAACTGAAAAACCAACTCGATCTTGCGGCAAAAGAGAAAAACGAGCTTTTAAGCAAGCAAACCCAAAACCTTCTTGCGGCGGATCAAAAACATAAAGACGAAATTGCCCAATACGTCAGAACCATCGAACAACTCAAAGCCGACACCGAAACGCTCATCGCAAAAAATCGCCAAGAAATGAGTGACCAAGAACAAGTGGGCCTTAAAAAATTAGCCGTCCAAGAAGAGAAAATCAAAGGTCTCAACGCCGAACTTGCAAGTGCGCAAAAACACGTAGATGCCTTAATTTTGGAGAATGAAAAAGATTTCAATAAGTTTAAAACCTATCTTGAAGACGAGAAAAAGCTCAACAAAGAACTCACCGCGGGCAATAAAAAACTGGAAGAAAACGCTCAAGCGATGGAAAAAAGTTTGAACGACAGCTTGCTCAAACATAAAGAGGAGTTGGCAAAAAAAGAGATTGTCATTCAAGAACTCAACGATAAAATTGCCAAACTCAACAACGATAAACTCAACGTCGAAGCCGAAGTAAAACGTCGCGTCGACGAAAACGACAAAGTCCATAATAAAAACTACAAAATTTTCAACGAGAAAATCGCAAGCTTCGAAGCCTCTAAAAAAGCCTTAACGGAAAACCTCGACAAACAATTAGCCGAGTACAAAGCCAGTGCAAAAGAGACGTATGATCGCGTTCAGTTCCATACGGAAGAGCTTACGCGCGCCAACGAAGAGTTGAAACAAAAAATGAGTGCCAAAGACCAAGAACTTCAAAACGCGAAAAATCAACTCGTAGCGTTTAAACTTGAACAGCAAAAAGCTCAAGACGCCAAAGATACTTCGCTCAAATCCGCCCAAAGCACGCTGGAAACGCTTCGCGGCGAAACCAAACAAAAAGAAGAAGCCTACCTTCTTAAAATTCAAACGCTAGAGGCCGATCTGCGCGCAAAAGAGGCAACGGCGACAGCGGCAAAAAAAGACGAAACGCTTAAAATTGCGACACTGGAGAAAGAGATTAAAACCAAAGCGGTTGAGATGCAAGCACTTCGCGATGAAAATTCGCGCCACGAAAGCGCGCTCAAAACGCTTCAAGTCAAAATCAAAGATATGGAAGACTCCGCAACCAAGGCAAGCAATAAGCAAATCGAAGAGCTCAAAGCCAAACTGGCGCAAACCGAGAAAAACCGTGCAACCGAAAACACGCAATTGGTCGATCTTAAAGATACGTTACGTGCCAAAGAGATCGAATACCTAGACGCCCTTAAAGAAAAAGACAAAGCGTTCAAAGCCAAAGAGACGCAACTTTCGGCGAGCAAAGACGAGATTAAAAAGATAAGTGCCGTACAACAAAACGGCGAAGAAGAGATTAAAAAACTCAAAGAAGAACTGAAACAAAAAGAGTTTAAGCATCTTGAAGAGACCAAAACGCTTCAAAATGAGCTCAAAGTGAAAGAAAGTGCGCTCAACGGCAACCAAAAACAAGAGACGCTCAAAAGTATCGCTTTGGAAAAAGAGCTCAAACAAAAAGAATTGGCGTTTACTCAAGAAAAAGACGCTCTGAGCAAACGTTTGGCGGCAAGCGAACAGTCGCTCAAAACGTTAAACGAAAAGTTGGCGTTACTCGAAGCGTCCGAATCGACGAAAAACGCGCCTAAAACGGCCGCCGCAACGTCAACACCGAACAAACCCGCCGGCAAGGGACAAAAGCCCGTTTTCGTCGATTCGATTATGTGTACCGATATGGGAACGGGTGTCAACGCCATTTCCGAGCAGTGCAAACAAAACGTGCAAGCCTTCTTAAGCAAATACGACGGTACTTATTTCTTTGAGGTCGCACCTATCGTCGATAACGGCGGATTTGCCTCGTTAAAACTGATTAAAAGTAAAAAAGTCGGCGTCGAGGACAGCGAAATTGATCGCATCAGTTCCCTTGCCAACATCGGCTTAGGAAAAGCACGCGCCAAAGCGGGCGGAGAGCTCATTGAAACGTTTGTGGGCGATGGCGCGAAGATCAGCTATGCGCTTTCCAACGTCGAAAAAGATAAATCCAAAGGGTTTTTAATCAAGGTGTACCGATAAGCATGCAACTTTACCAATACGAAACGGGCTATCGCTACAACAGCGATACGCTCTTACTTTACGATTTTATCGCGGCATGTCACCCCAAAGGATCGATACTGGACGTCGGATGCGGATGCGGTATTTTAGGGCTTTTGCTCAAACGCGATTTTCCTGAAACGTCAATGACGCTTTTGGATATTCAAGAAGCGAATATGATTCTCAGCGAGCGCAATGCGGGGCTCAATTCTTTACATGTAGGTTTCATACACGGCAATTTTACGGAAACGTCGTTTAGCGATAAATTCGACTGGATCGTCTCTAACCCGCCTTTTTACCATCAAGGCGTCGTGAAAAGCCAAAACGAGTCACTTTTTTTGAGTCGTCACGGCAGTGCCTTACCGTTTGGAGCATTGGCGCATAAAGTCACGAAAAACTTGAGCAACCGCGGCTATTTTTGCTTTTGTTACGACGCCAAACAACTGGATATGCTCATGCAAGAGTTACAAAAAGCAAAGCTCAACGTCGAAGAGATCTGTTTCGTTCACCCCAGCTACGATAAAGAGTCCTCGCTGGTTTTGATTCGCGCGCGTAAAAATTCTAAAACTTTATGCAAAGTACGTCCGCCGATTATTTTATACGAGAACGATCGG
Organism: Sulfurospirillum sp. MES; assembly: GCF_000789415.1. Classification (NCBI taxonomy): domain Bacteria; kingdom Pseudomonadati; phylum Campylobacterota; class Epsilonproteobacteria; order Campylobacterales; family Sulfurospirillaceae; genus Sulfurospirillum; species Sulfurospirillum sp. MES. The sequence goes on from NZ_JSEC01000007.1 coordinate 12,298, forward strand.
TTTACTCCTCGCGTCGCACATATTTTTGAAAAATCACAAACCAAGAGCTTAGCATGGCAGAACTAATGCGTTGCAATGCTTATCCCTACGCTTTTGATCCTAGCGCGTGCGAAACGTGTCAGGGCAACTGCTGTATCGGTGAAAGCGGTTATATTTGGGTCAGCACAGAAGAGATCGAAGCGATCGCGGCAAAACTTTCTTTGAGCAAAGCGCTTTTTATCAATAACTATTTAAACAAAATTCGCTATCGTTTCACGATCAAAGAGGTCGTTCACGAAAGCGGGTATGCGTGTATTTTTTTCGATTCGCACCGCAAACAATGCGGCATCTACGAAGTACGTCCCAAACAGTGTCGAACGTTTCCTTTTTGGGAACATTTTAAAGATAACATGAACGAGGTAGTTTCAGAATGTCCCGGTATTATTCCTTTATAGTCGTTTTTTTCCTTTTGGTGGGATGTAGCACCAAAGAAGTCGTCTTCACCGAAACGACCAAAAAAGTCTTTGAAGAAGAGGATAACCTTATTCTTCAAGCCCTTGATTATCAACAACGCGGCGATTATGCGAATGCTAAAAGAGTATACCACGTTCTTTACGATCAGAGCCAAAAGAAAGACTATTTGACCGAAGAAGCGGGATTGGCGTTTGTTCTCCAAACGCAAGATGCCGCCGCATTGATCGACGAAGGACTTCGAAAATACCCCGAAGAGAAAAACTTTACACGCTTACATGTCGGTCAACTCGTCAAAGAAAAACGCTACGAAGAAGCGGAAAAAGAGATCCTTTCGTTAATCGGTACCGACAAGACCGTTCAACACTTAAGCATTGCCGCCAATTTGTATTTGCAGATGAAAAACTACGACGTTGCGCTCAAATACTTTGAAAGTGCGTACAAACTCGAACCTTCCGAAGAGCTGTTGATGAATATGGTCGAAGTGTTGTACCGCTTTTTAGACCGTAAAGACGACGCCATGGCGTACCTTGAAACCTTTGCGTCCATGGAAGGATGCGGGCAACACGTGTGCTACAAACTCGTTGAAATCTACGGACGCGATCGTAACGTGAACGGATTGATCGCAACGTACAAAAAACTCTATAAAGAGAACCAAAACGAAGAAATCGCCAAGAAAATCGTCGAATTGATGCTCTATTCCAAAGACATCAAAGGCGCGATCGCCTTTTTGGAAAAAAGTCGGTTTAACGAAGATTTATTGCTCCAAATTTATGCAACGCAAAAGAAATTTAAAAACGCTTACGAACTTGCCGAAGAACTCTACGACGATACGAAAAACATCGACTACCTCGGTAAAATGGCAATTTATGAATATGAGCTCAATAAAAACGCACTTTCGCCCGAAGTTTTACAGTCTATAATGCATAAATTTGAAGAAGTAACCGCTATTTTGAACGATTCGGTCTACTTAAATTACTACGGCTACTTATTGATCGATCATACTATCGATGTTAAAAAAGGAATCGCTTTGGTGGAGAGGGCGTTAAAACTCGAACCCGATTCGCCTTACTATTTGGACTCTTTAGCGTGGGGATACTACAAGCTAGGAGAGTGCCAAAAAGCCTACGATATTATGAAAGATTTCGACGAAAGCATCTCCGAACCCGAAGTGTTAAGCCACATTAATGCCATCAAACAATGCCTCAAAGAGAAACGACCATGATTTTAGACGAGATTATCAAGCGTACCAAAGACGATTTGGAGAAAAAGAAAAAAAAGTATACGATCGATTGGTTAGGGCGAAGCCTTGCGTTTAATCCTTATATGCCGCGCGACGTTAAGCCGTATCTTAAAGCCACGAGCGACAATCCTTACCGCATTATCGCCGAAGTGAAAAAAGCAAGCCCGAGTAAAGGAATTATCAAAGAGGATTTCGATCCGCTTGAGATCGCAAAAGCGTATGAGTTAGGCAAAGCCGATGCGATTTCCGTTTTAACCGAGCCGCACTATTTTAAGGGCGATTTAGAATACCTCACGCAAATACGCCGTTACGTTCCGACGCCGTTGCTTCGAAAAGATTTTATCGTAGACGAGTATCAGATCGTCGAGGCGCTCGTTTACGGTGCCGATTTTATTTTGTTGATCGCCAAAGCGCTCAGTAAAACCGAGCTCAAACACCTCTTAGAGTATGCGTTTCGTTTAGGATTGGAAGTTTTAGTCGAAATTCACGACAAAGAAGATTTGGTCAAAGCGATTTTTGCGGGCGCGAACATTATCGGTATCAACCATCGCAATTTAGAGACTTTCGATATGGATATGAGCCTAACCGAAAAGCTCATGCCGCTCATTCCGCAAGGCAAAATCATCGTCGCGGAAAGCGGATTGAACGATAAAGAGACGATTCGGCATTTAAGCAAAGTCGGTGCGGACGCTTTTTTGATCGGCGAATACTTTATGCGCGAACCCGATATCGCGTCCGCATTGGCAGCGATCAAAAAGGTCGACTGATGGATTACATGTACGCACCGTGGCGCGACGTTTATTTTAAGGAAAAAGAAGAGGGGTGTGTTTTTTGCCGTATTAGCGAACATCCCGAAATGGACGAAGCGCATCACGTTCTCTATCGCGACGAACTCTGCTTTGTCGTGATGAACCGCTATCCGTACACGCCGGGGCATTTTATGGTTATACCGCACGTTCATACCGACGCTATCGAATCTTTAGAGTCTTCGACGTGGCTTCGTATGTCCCATCTGGTGCAATGTTCGGTTAAAATGCTTAAAGAAGGGCTGGGAGCGCACGGTGTCAATTTAGGTATGAATTTGGGTAAAAGCGGCGGTGCCGGCATTGCCGAACATGTACATTACCATATTCTTCCGCGTTGGAGCGGCGATACCAATTTTATTACCGCTATAGCGCAAACCCGCGTCTACGGTACGGATTTTGACGCCTTGTATCACACACTTCACGCGCTGATTCCGACGTATTTTTCATGTTAAAAGAATGCGACGTCGAAACGTTTCTAGCGTCTCGCGAAGCGTTGGATCTTCTGATCGACGCTCGTAGCCCCAAAGAATTTAGCGAATCTTGCATCGTAGGCGCACAAAACTTTTATGCGCTAAGCGATGCACAACACCAAGAAGTCGGTACGATTTACAAACAACGATCGCGCAACGAAGCCAAGATTTTAGGCGCGCGTTACATCTGCGAAAACGTTGCCGCAGACCTTCAAACGATCGCAAAACACTATCCCATAGGCTCGAAGATCGGCATTTATTGTGCTAGAGGAGGGCTAAGATCCAGTTCGATCGCCATTATATTGTCGCATATCGGTTATCAAGTCTATCGTTTGGAAGGCGGTTATAAACGTTATCGCGCGTACGTACTAACGTTTTTCGAGCAATTGCCTCACCGACGTTTTATCGTCCTCGGAGGAAAAACGGGTTGCGGCAAAACCGAGTTGCTCAAACGACTCTCGCCTTCGCTCGATATCGAAGGATTCGCCAATCATTTAGGTTCGAGTTTCGGCGCGGTCTGCGGAGCGCAACCGAGCCAAAAGATGTTTGAAAACAGCCTCTTTAACGCTCTTTACTCTTTAAAACCCGATCAGAGTATCTTTGTGGAAGCCGAGAGCAAGCGTCTTGGAAAAGTCACGATTCCCGCGCGCGTGTATCAAAACATTCAAACAGGCGTTCGAGTCGAAATTACCGCACCCTTTGAGATGCGTACGAAACGCATCTTGCACTACTACCAAAACGTAACGCCGGAATTTTTTTACCGTGCAATGGCGATTATCGCGCCGTACATTCGCAAAAGCGTTAAAGAGGCGATTATCGATGCGTACGAACGTCGTGATTTACAAAGCGTCGTTACCTTCTTACTGCGCGATTATTACGATTTGGTCTATCAAAAACCTTTACATGTAAGCTTTTTTTTCGACAATGCAAACGAAGCGTCATGCATCGCTTCACTCTTAAACCTTCGCGAAACGCTTTAAGCCCTTTTTTACGTCATAAATGCGACAATAATATCGAATTAATTCAAGTATTATTTATGAGGAGCATTCGTATGAAAATATTATTGGCATCATTGGTTTGCGCAACGTCGCTTTTGGCTCACTTTCAAACGGTTATGACCGACCAATCGGTCGTCGAACAAAAAAATCCGAAAGTTTTGATTCAATACGAGTTTACGCACCCGTTTGAACAACAACCGATGAACATGCAAAAACCTAAAGAAGCGGGCGTCTTCTTTGAAGGTAAAAAAACATCGCTTCTAAACAATCTCCAATCGGTCGAAAACAACAAAATAACGACGTGGAAAAGCGAATATACGATCAAAGAACCCGGCGTGTACCAATTTTACGTCGATCCGATGCCGTACTTCGAACCTGCGGAAGACAAGTTTATTCGCCATCAAACGAAAACAATCGTCGATGCGTTTAATTCAGGCGAAGGTTGGGATAAACCCATCGGACTCAAAGCCGAAATCATTCCGCTTTCACGCCCTTACTCGCTTTATGCCGGAAATCTTTTTAGTGCCAAAGTGCTCTACAAAGGTAAACCCGTTCCTAATGCCGAAATCGAAATCGAATACTACAACACGAAAGGGCTCAAAACCCCCAACGACATGTACGTAACGCAAGTCGTCAAAGCCGATAATAACGGTGTTTTTCATGTGGCTTTACCGCTTGAGGGTTGGTGGGGATTTGCCGCTTTGATCGACGACGACGAAAAGATCAAACACGAGGGTAAAAGTTATCCGGTAGAATTGGGTGCCGTTTTATGGCTTAAAACCGAAAAGATTCACTAATGCATATTAGCGAAGGGGTATTACGCCCCGAAATTCTGATCGGAGGTGCCGTTCTTTCGACGGCACTGGTTTTTTACGCGTTTAAAACGCTTAAAAACGAAGAGATTCCCAAGACCGCCGTTTTATCCGCACTCTTTTTCTTAGCGTCGTTTATTCATATTCCCTTAGGCCCGACGTCGGTTCACTTGGTTTTAGGCGGTATCGTCGGCGCACTGTTAGGTCCACGCGCTTTTGTGGCAATTTTCGTCGCGCTCTTCTTGCAAGGAATTTTATTCGGCTACGGCGGACTTACGACGCTCGGCGTAAACGTGTTTAACCTTGCGTTTCCGACGCTTGCAGGGTATTTTCTCTTTCGCTTGCACCCGCATACGCTTTGGAAAAAAACCGCCTTATGGTTTTGCGTCGGCTTTGTTCCCTTAGGCTTATCGGCGTTCTTGCTCTCGCTTACCTTAGCCCTAAACGGCGAAGCGTTCGTCAGTGCCGCACAATTGGCGTTTTTAGCACACCTTCCCGTGATGTTCATCGAAGGCGTCATCACGCTTTTTGCGCTTCGGTTTATCGAAAAAGTCGCACCCGCATGGTTGGAGGTCGCATGATAGTTCGTTTTATAATCATCGCTTTTTTAAGCATTTCGACTTTGTACGCACATAAAATCAATCTTTTCGCATACGACGAGGAGGGGAGTTTATACGTTCAAAGCTACTTTACCAAATCCGCTCCGTGTAAACAATGCACGATCCTGCTTCAAGATTTTCAAGACAAAGAATTGGCGCGCTTTCAAACCGACGATGAAGGCAAAGCCTCCATCAAGTTGCCTGCGCCGCATTTCAAAATTACCGTTGAAGGCGGCATGGGACATCAAGCGACGTTAGACTACGAAGCAAAATCCCACACGAAAGAAGAGCTCAAAACTTTGCCTTCCGATACGCCTTTGGGCAAAGTCGCCTTAGGATTGGCTATAATTGTCTTTTTCTTTGGAGCACTCTTTTGGATCAAACGTCCCGCCCGTCGATAACGCCTTGCGTCGCCTTGCTTTTAGCCCTCGTATACGGTTGTACGATCGCACTTCAAACGCACATGTACGTTTCGATGTCACTGATCTTGTTTTTTTTGGCATGGCTCAAACGACGCTTTTTGCTGATTATTTTCAAACGTCTTGTCATGCTCAATACGCTGATCGTTTTCATTGCGCTTACGCTTTATTGGCAACACCAAGAGCATCTTGCGGGATTGATGCTCCTTCGCTCCAACCTGATGTTGCTTTGTATTTTACTGCTCTTTCACGGCTGTAACGAATTTACGATCGCGATTGCGATGCAACGCCTCGCCTTACCGCATAAAATAACGACGCTCTTTTTCTTTACGAGTAAATCGATTTTTCTAATTCGCCATGAGCTCGAGCTCTTTAAAAATACGTTACGCATTCGCGGTTTTACGCCCAAAACCGATCTGTTATCGTATAAAACGCTGGCGGGATTTATCGGCACGCTGGTGATCAAAGCTTTAGAACGATCGGTCGCTTTGCAAAAAGCGATGCTGCTTCGAGGATTTCAAGGTGAAATTTACACCTTAAGCCGTCGTCAAAGCTTAAGCTCCAACGACGCGATCGCGACGTTATTGACGCTTATCTCACTTTTTTGGCATCAAGGGTATATCTTATGAGTTGTTCGCTAACGATGAAAAATATTTCCGCCGCACGTAACGGCGTGACGCTCTATACCGGCATCACGTTAAACCTTTCGCATAAAGAGAAAATTGCGATTATCGGACCTAACGGTTGCGGTAAAACGACGCTTTTGGAGATGATCGCCGGATTGTCTTTACCGCAAAGCGGACTGTTGGAACTGTTTCACCGACCGATGCGCTCTTTGGACGATTTTAAAACCGTGCGCACGATGATCGGCTATCTTTTTCAAGACTCCGACAATCAGTTTTTAGCGCCTATCGTCGAGGATGACGTCGCGTTTAGCCTCCTTGCCCAAGGCATACCCAAGGAAGAAGCCGCACTCAAAACCGCCATGATGCTTCAGGATTTAGGCATTTCGCATTTGGCGAAGAAAGTGGTCTATCATCTCTCCGGAGGCGAAAAAAAATTAGTAGCCCTTGCCGGCGTCTTAATCGCCGAACCCAAACTCATGCTTTTAGACGAACCGACCAACGGTTTGGACAATGCCATGCAACAAAAGCTCGTTTCGATTTTACGCAAAATCGATAAAAGCATCATCATCGTTTCGCATCACAGAGAGTTCCTCGAATCCATCGTCGATACAATCTACACGATGACGCCGCAGGGTCTACGTGGTACGTTTAACGCCTCAAACCCGCAAAAATATTATATCTGGAGAACGTATGACGGACACGAAACAACGCTTTGATGCCGTAGCACAAAAATGGGATCAAAACGATATGCGTTTAAGCCTTGCTAAAAATATTACCGATGCGATCTTGAAATCCGTTTCGTTTTCAAAAGACGACTGTGTTTTGGACTTTGGTTGCGGCACCGGACTTGTGGGACTCAACATCGCTCCTTTGGTCGGCAAACTCGTCGGCGCGGATCTTTCAAGCGCGATGTTGGAACAATTTCAACGTAAAGCCGATGAAAGCGGATTGTCGCACGTTGAAACCTTGGCGTTGGACGCAGATGCAAATTTCGGTGCTTGGCGATTTGATCGTATCGTAAGTGCCATGGCGTTTCACCATATCGAAGAGCCTTCGCGCCTTATTCAAAAGTTTTCCCGTATCCTCTCAAACAAAGGGCTCTTAGCGATTGCCGATTTGGACAAAGAGGACGGAAGTTTTCACTCGGACAACACGGGCGTATACCATTTCGGATTTTCAAGGGAAGAGTGGGTGCGTTTTTTCACCGAAAACGGCTTTGAAAAACCGAGTTTCGTCCAAGCGCACACCGTGAACAAAAACGGCAAAACGTATGAAGTCATCCTCTGTTTTGCCGCAAAAGCCTAAAAGGTCAATAAGACTTTAGTACCGGTCAGCTTCAACGCTTCGTGAACGGCATTGACGTAACTGAGCGTTGAAAGTTCTTGAGCGTTTTTATAGGCAATATCAAAAGCGGTTCCGTGATCGACCGACGTTCGTATAATGCCCGCATTGAGGCTCACGTTGATACTCTCTTCAAAATAGAGCGTTTTGAGAGGAATCAAGCCTTGGTCGTGGTACATGCAAACGAAATACTTAAATTTTTCACGATTGGCGATTGAAAAAGCGGTATCGGGAACCATGGGACCGAAGAAAACTTCACGTTCTAAAAAATGGTTGGCTTTTTGAATCGCTTTTTCGATTTCGCTATCTTCGTCGCCGATAACGCCGTGATCTCCTGCATGCGGATTTAACCCTAAAACCGCAATACGTTCACATCCGAGTTCTTCGTATATTTTGAGTAAAAACGGTTTAAGCTTTTTCGTTTTGATCTCGTGCGGCACATCGCGAAGCGGAATATGATGCGTGTACAAAATGACGAACATCGCTTCGCATCCGAGCATCATGATCGCTTCGCATCCGAGTAAATCACTGAGGGCATCGGTATGACCTTTATATTCCAAGCCCGCTTTTTCCCATGCCTCTTTGTTGATCGGCAGCGTCACGATCGCATCGACTTCGTTACTTTTAGCTAATGCCACCGCCGTAATAAACGAATCGTAGGAACTCTCTCCGGCATCAGCGCAACAAACGCCCGGGGTAATTTCAAAAACTTTTCCGCAATCGCGAATTTCGAAATCTTCGGGTACGTCGATTCCTAAAAGTGCACTTCCCCATGCTAACATGTTTTCGTTAATGCAATAAATCGGCTTACAGACTTTCGTAATTTCTCGGTGCGCTCTGAGCGCAATTTCCAAACCGACGCCGTTAAGATCGCCGATGCTGATGGCAAGTTTTTTCATCGGACCAATCCTAACATCTCTTTAATGGCGCATTCTAAGCCGACAAAAACGGAACGCGCGATAATACTCTGTCCGATATTGAGTTCTTCGATCGCGGGCATAGCGACGATTGGCTTGACGTTTTGATAATTAAGACCGTGCCCCGCGGCGACTTTCATCCCCAATCGGCGCGCTAAATTTGCGGCATTTTCAAGCTCGCTTAAAGATGCTTCCAACTTCACATGTAAGGTTTTTCGATCTAATTGTAACGCGGCAATCGCATGAGGCGTTCGAGCCAAATTGGCGTACAACATCGCATAAATATTGGCGTACAAACCCGTATGCAATTCAACCCATTCAACGCCTAAACGGTGCGCCGCTTCAATCATCTCCACGGAAGGATCGATAAAAAGCGATACTTCGATCTGCGCTTGATGCAAACGCTTTATCGCCTGATTGAGAGCATCGAAATGCGCAAGAACGTCTAAGCCGCCCTCCGTTGTGACTTCTTCGCGTTTTTCGGGAACCAAAGTCGCTCGATGCGGCAAGAAGGCTAATACTTTTTCAAGAATTTCAGCATTCATCGAACACTCTAAATTCACGGGAAGTTGCGATTGTGAAATGATTTTTTGCGCATCTTCGTCGTTCATATGGCGTCGATCTTCGCGAAGATGAATCGTGATCTGATCGGCTCCGGAGCGTTTAACGAAAAAGAGCGCGTCCAAAGGATCGGGATCGTTGATCTTGCGCGCTTCCCTTAATACGGCGATATGGTCGATATTCACACCCAAAAGCATTCTGCATCCTTTGTTTTTAGTTTCAAAACGAGCCTACGCGTCAGGTACAAAATACGCTACATCATCTTACATGTAAAAATCTTGCATCAACGACGCGTCAGACAGTTGCTAGGAACGTTTTGTATTATAACCAAAATAGGGTTTCAAAAAAATTGCGACGTTACGAAACGGTCGCTATTGGGGAATATGAATACGCGTATTGTCCAAAATACCGAACTCAAACCCTTCGTGACAGGCGAAACAGTTGGAAGCCTCTTTGATCGAAGGACGTTTGTACACACTACGGTCGATATGTTCATGTGCCGCGCGCCAGTAGGGAACTTTACTCATTGAAATCGGGTGCATCGTCCCCAAAGAATCCAGCGTTTTAAACGCCAACTTGCGAGAGGACGTTTCGGCACTACGGCTTGCAAGATACGCACGAATGCTCTCTTGCTCGCTTTGGGTAATATTGCGATCGCTAATCGCTTCGCCGAAATGGTTCGATAAGCCGTCCATTAAAAGCGTCCACGAAGCACTCGGAAGCATAAAAGGAGGGTAGGGTTTGTGGCATTTTCCGCATTTTTGCGCATAAGCCTCGTTTTCGGCGGCATAGTCGATTTTCGCAAAACGTTCATGCGTCAAATAACTCTTTTCGTCGTAAACGATCGTATAAAGCATACCGATCGAAATCGCAATCACGCTGTACGCAAACAGATGGTGCCAAATTGAGACGACGGTATCTTCACCCTCGGCTCTTTTATAGCCCGTTACCATTGCAAACGCCATATTCGTTTTATGGTAAAACTGTTCCACGAGAACGCCTGAAATATGAATGAACGCCCATGCAACGAGAATATACGCTCCGTATTCATGCACGTAAAACAGGAACGTCGATGCCTTAAAAAAATCGTTGTTAAAAAAGCAAAACGGACCGCTTGCTTCTTGCGTTCCTTGCAGTAAAAGCCCGCTTAGAACGATTTCCAAACCGAAGCACAGCACGATAATCGTAAACCAACTGGAAGCGGCATTATGCCCGGCGTGAATCTTGCGCCACCGGTTTTGGACCTTTTCGACAAAATAGTATCGCAGTTCCGCAAAAGAGAGTTTAAACGTTTTGAACGTCGCATAATTTGGACCGACGATGCCCCAAACGAGCCGATAAATCAAAACAATTCCGAAAATCCAACCGAAGGCTAAATGCCATTTAAAAAGCGAGTGAAAAAAAGCCGTGATAAAAGAGGTGATAAAGGAGAGTGCGATCATCCAATGAATAATGCGCGTACACAAAGGCCATACGAAAACTTCATTTTGTCGCTTGTTCATTCTTCGCTTTCAGAGACTTCTCGGCTCACATGTCGCCGAGAAGTACCGTTGATCATTACTTGCTGATATTAAACGTGTTGAAAATGTAACTTGCCATCACTTTAATGTCGTAATCATAACCTTTTTCGGCTAATTTTTTCATATTATGTTCCATCACTTCGTGCTCGCTTGCCGTAGATTGTCCTAAACCGCCGTTTTTGATGTCAAAAAGTGACATCTCAAGCTCTTGGATGCTTTGTTTGTTAATCGCAGGAGCTTTTTTCTCTGGATTGCCTTCGCCCTTATTGCCGTGGCAATGTAAACACGTCTCTTTATAAACTTCCGCCGCGGAATACTTATACTTTGCCGCATCCGATTTTGGTTTATCCCCGCAACCGCTTAACAAAGCCAAACTTGCTACCGTCATACATAGTAAAGTCAATTGTTTCATCTGTTATTCCTTTTTCTATTCGTTCGTTATTTTAAGCTCTACCGGATAGCATGCCGTAAATCGTCATCGGTTTAAGGGCATACACTTTCAACAACCACCAAATCCATCGCTCTTGCGTCGGATCGAGAGGGAAAGAAGGCGTAGGTTTTGCCGTCCAGTTAAATTCGGCAAGCATAACCGTACCGAGGCTCGTAATCAACGGGCATACGGTATAACCGTCGTATGCGGCCGGCAATTTCTCTTTTTTCTCCATAACGGCAATCAAGTTGTCGACTAAAACGGCATACTCTTTACGCGCGCTTCCTCCGGTTTTTGCCATGGGAAGAGCGGCAACGTCTCCGATAGCAAAAACGTTCTTATAGGTTACATGTTGCAAAGTCTCTTTAACGACGGGAACCCAGCCTTTGGAAGAGCCGATCGGAGATTTACCGACAAGATCGGGTGCTTTTTGAGGCGGCGTAATGTGGATAAAGTCATATTTTTTCTCGATATTTTTAGACATCGGAATCATCGTATACTCTTTCAAATCCTCGTCGTATTCGCCCTTTTCCAACCATTTGTATTCAAACGTCGCTACTTTTTTCTCGGTATCGATGGCGACGAGATTGGTTTTAAATTCCCACTTAAAGCCGCGTTTTTTAAATTGTTCAAAAATAGCATCGTTGTATTCAGGCACGCCGAACATCTTATCGCCGCTCGGGCAAAACGTAAGTTCGACTTTATCGCGTACGCCGGCTTTGGTTAAAAGATCGTGGATAATATACATAATCTTTTTGGGAGCACCGCCGCACTTAATTGCCGTAGCGGGATCGGTAAAAATGGCTTGTAGTTTTTCGCTTCCCGTGTGCGCTTTGGCTTTAGCGATCAATTCTTGAATACCTTTATACGTATCGACCGCACCGTCGGCAAAATAGATAGAGTAGACGCCGTTTTTGCCCACTTTTTTACGAACGATTTCATTGTCGCCCGAAGACATGATTTCGCCCTCTAAGCCTTTAATCGAAGCAAAGTCAAGCACCAAACCCGTTGCCACGACCAAATAGTCGTACGCAACTTCCATGCCGCTTTGTGTTTTGACTTTGTTATTTGCCGGATCGAAAGAGACAACCATCTCTTTAATCCATTTTGTGCCTTTGGGAATAAAATTGGCGGTATCATACGTAATATCGCTTTTTTGCCATACGCCGGCTGCTACCAATGTTTGCCCCGGTTGATACGAAACCGAATGCGGATTAGGTTCGATAATCGTAATGTCGGGATTGGACAGTTTATTCGTCAATTTTGCCGCCGTAGCAACACCGGCAAGACCGCCTCCGACGATCACGATTTTTCCCTTTGCATCGGAAGAAGCATACGCTTCGGTTGTCGTTGTCGTACCTGCTAAAACGCCTGCGGCAATAGGAGACGCCGCCAATAGCTTCATAGCGTCACGACGGGAAAGGACACCTTCGTGTTTTTCAATCTCACCTAGAATCTCTTCGATGATTTTGTCAGACTTCATAATTTAACCATCCTTTTTGTTGTATGTCTCCCCATTCTACTGCCAACAATATAAAGTTTTCCTTGGCTAGTAATATTATAGTTGATTATTTTAGTTATTTATAATCTTCTAAGATTGTAGCGATAATGTAACGTTATTCTAAATCTTCTATTAAGTCTTTTTTGCTTACAATCTGTAAAAATTTTAGCTCCCGTAGTGAGGCATCGTGAAAAAAGAGTTCTTCATTTTTGTCGTGATATTTTTCGTCTTATCCTTAGGCATGCATATGAATCAGTGGGTTTCACATCCTTTAGAGCATTTTTCTCGTCTGATGGCGCACGATATGCCCTACCATCCGCTGTTATATACCTTCATTGCATATGTGTTGATCGGCGTGCTTCGTCTTGCTATTGCCCTTGTAATGAAACTTTTCGGTTTTCAAAAACGTTAGTTCTTGCCGTATGATTGCATGTGATTTAGGCTCAAACACGCTTCGTATCGCACGTTTTGATTGTCAAACACGCCGAAGAACGGCATGCTTTGAACGCATCGTACGTACGGCAAAAGACTTACATGTCAACCGTGCGATTGCTCCAGAGTCGCAAGAACGCCTTTTTGCGGCACTGCATGAAGCTTCGTTACATTTTGACTTCCGAAACGAACCTTGCTTTGCGGTAACGACGCAAGCGATGCGTATGGCATCCAATGCGCGTGAAATTCTTAGTCGTATCGAAACAACGTTTGGGATTTGCTTTGAAATTATTTCAGGCGAAAAAGAGGCGGCATTGACCTCTTTAGCGGTTGAACACGCCTTAACGCGAGAAGGATTCGACGCGTCTTGTTATGTTTTATTCGATCTAGGCGGCGGGTCGACGGAAATTACTTTTTGTAACACGACGAGCAAAGAGAGTCGAAGCTTTCCGTTCGGTATCGTCACGACCACCGAACGCTATGCCTCAATCGACGCATCGCAAATTGATCGCATCGTATCGGTCATCGAACCTTTCGTCGAGCAACATCAACCCGTCGTATCGCGTTACCGTCAATTGATCGCGACCGCCGGAACGCCTACGACCGTTGCCGCTTTCAAACAAGGTATGGATTATGCCCATTACGATGCGAACGCGATTAACGGCACGTCTTTACATGTCAACGATTTTGAAGAGGCTTTCGTACGTTTAAGCCGTATGCCTATCGAAGAAGCGACGCGCTTTACGGGAACCAATCGCCGTGACTCCATGATCGCCGGAATTTTACTCGTTAAAACCATTATGCAAAAACTAGGGTTTGCGACCTGCATCGTTATCGACGATAGCCTTCGAGAAGGCGTGGCTATAGCAAATTGTAACACCTCTTCCATTTAATGATTCAAAGTACCGAAAATAGCCTCTTTTAATCTTTATTTGCTATAATAACCCACTTTTTTTACCGAGCTTTAACACTCGATACAACAGAGGTGTTCGGGCTTTACGTGAAGATGTAAAAACAGCGGTATGCGGAAAATTTGACTTCGTTACGAAACAAACTTTGACGCTCGGTACAACCTCGGCGTTGAGGCTTTTGCCCCGACATGTAAAAATAATTTGCTTTGCAAAAAGCGAATTTTAGCGCGAAGTCGCAACCAAAAAAAATATGAAAGGAGAGGTCATGGAGTTAAGCGGTTCCCAGATGGTTATAGAAGCACTACGGAAGGAGAACGTCAGCGTCGTCTTTGGCTATCCCGGCGGTGCGATTATGAATGTTTACGATGAAGTCTATAAACAAAACCATTTTAAACATATTTTAACGAGACACGAACAAGCGGCGATTCATGCCGCAGACGGTTATGCAAGGGCAACGGGCGAGGTCGGTGTTGCGTTTGTGACCAGCGGACCTGGCTTTACCAACGCGGTGACGGGTCTTGCAACGGCTTATATGGACTCGATTCCTCTGGTCGTCATTAGCGGACAAGTTCCCATTAGTATGATCGGTACGGACGCGTTTCAAGAAATCGATGCGGTCGGTATCAGCCGCCCGTGCGTCAAACACAACTATTTGGTCAAAGACGCCAAAGATTTGTCGCGTATTTTAAAAGAGGCGTTTTATATCGCGCGAAGCGGCAGACCCGGTCCCGTACATGTCGATATTCCCAAAGACGTGACCGCACAGATTGCACATTTTAGCTACCCTAGCGAAATTAAAATGCAAACTTACAAACCGACGTACAAAGGCAATCCTCGTCAAATTAAAAAGGCGATCGAAGCGATTGCGGCGGCGAAGCGTCCCGTTTTATACATCGGCGGCGGTGCGATTAATTCCAACGCGGCAAACGAAGTACGCGAATTTGCACAAATTTGCGGCATTCCCGCCGTCGAAACGTTGATGGCACGCGGCGTTATGGGCGATGAAAATCCTTTATTACTCGGAATGCTGGGTATGCACGGTTGCTATTGCGCCAATATGGCGATGAGCGAAGCCGATTTGATGATCGCTTTTGGCCCTCGTTTTGACGATAGGGTTACTGGAAAACTCAGTGAATTTGCCAAACATGCCAAAATCATTCACGTCGATATCGACCCAAGCAGCATCGGGAAAATCGTTCCGATCGATTATCCGATCGTCGGAGACCTTAAAAACGTCGTCGAAGCGATGATCCCGCTGGCAAAAGAGCAAATACAAGCCGATAAATACAAACCGTGGCGTGAACTGTTAAAACGCTACAACGAAATTCATCCGCTCCGATACGAAGACAGCAACGACGTCATTAAACCGCAATGGGCGATTGAACGCGTAGGGGAACTTCTCGGCGATAAAGCCGTCATCTGTACCGACGTCGGTCAACACCAAATGTGGGCGGCGCAATTTTACCCGTTTAGCTATCCAAGACAATGGCTTAGCAGCGGCGGTTTAGGAACGATGGGGTACGGTTTGCCCGCGGCGATGGGTGCTAAAGTCGCATTACCGAACAAAACGGTCATTAACTTCACGGGAGACGGCTCAATTTTGATGAATATTCAAGAGCTTATGACCGCGGTCGAAAATAAAATTGCCGTTATCAACATTATTTTGAACAATCAATTTTTAGGAATGGTTCGCCAATGGCAAACTTTTTTCTATAACAAACGCTACTCTTCAACCGATCTTTCGGTACAACCCGATTTTGTTAAATTGGTTGAGAGTTTCGGCGGACGCGGATTTAGAGTCAAAACCAAAGCGGAATTCGATCAAGCCTTAAGCGATGCAATGCAAAGCGGTTGTGTTTGTATGATCGACGTTCAAGTCGACCGCTTTGAAAACGTTTTACCGATGGTTCCGGCAGGCGGAACGCTTTACAATATGATGTTAGAGTATAAGGAGTAAGCCCATGGATGCGATTAGAAGAGTATTATCGGTTATCGTCCTCAACGAAGACGGCGTACTATCTCGTATTTCAGGCTTATTTGCCGGTCGCGGATACAACATCGACTCTTTAACGGTAGCGCCTATTCCGAAAACGAATTTGTCGCGCTTGACGATTGTTACCTCAGGCAGTACCGCCGTTTTGGAGCAAATCGTCAAACAACTTCATAAATTGATACCGACCTATAAAGTCATCGAATCGGGCGAGTTCGTCGAAAAAGAGCTTGCATTGGTTAAGATTCCTCTGAGTGAAGATTTCAACGGTCTAGATGCCATGCTCAAAGCCTATAACGGCACGATCGCCAGTAGCAGCGAAGAGTCGATCGTCTTAATGGTTGCGGACGACTACAATCGAATCGACAGTTTTTTGAAAGCCGTTAAAAAATATAATCCGACCGATATCGTTCGCAGCGGTTCGGTAGCGATGGACTTGTAATGAAAATTAGCCTCCTTGCGCAAGCGTTAGGATTAGACTACGCCGGCAGAGATTTTGATGTTGCCTCTTTTGCAACGCTCAAGGAGGCAACGCCTTCGCACATCGCTTTTTTTAAAGACGCCAAGCTACTCGACGACTTAAAAAATACCCAAGCAGGCGTTGTCATCCTTCCCAAAGCCTATTTAGAAGCCTTACCTTCGAACGTAGAAGCTCTCGTGAGCGACGATCCTTATTTGAGCATGGCATATGCGAGCCGCTACTTCGCGAAAAAAGTTTTTGAGACTTCCGTTGCTCCGCGTATCGATCCCGCGGCATCGATCGAGCAAAACGTCGTCGTCGGTAGTGGAAGCGTCATCGAAGCGGGCGCGCGCATTATGCCAAACGTAACGATCGGAGCGAACGTCACCGTCGGTCAAAACGTCGTCATATACCCTAACGTCGTCGTTTACGACGATTGTGTAATTAAAGCAGGCTCCATCCTTCAAGCCGGCGTCGTCGTCGGGAGCGACGGCTTCGGTTACGCGCATACGAAAACCGGCGAACACATCAAGATTTACCATAACGGTAACTTGATTATCGAAGAAAACGTCGAAATAGGCGCTAATTCCACGATCGATCGTGCGGTTTTCGGCTCTACGGTTATCAAAAAAGGGACAAAAATAGATAACCTTGTGCACATCGGACACAATTGCGAAATCGGTCAATTTTGTATCATCGTCGCGCAAACCGGCTTGGCGGGATCGACGAAGTTAGGACGAAACGTTGTCATGGGCGGACAAAGCGCAACCGCAGGTCATTTGGAAATCGGCGATTTCGCAACCGTCGCGGCACGAGGCGGAGTGAGCAAATCCATCGAAGGCGGTAAAGTCTACGGCGGATTTCCATTGATGCTTCAAAGCGATTGGCTTAAAAAACAGGCCAAAATCGCTCAATTTTTTAAAAGGAATTCATAATTATGGGTGGAAAAAATACGATATTAACCAAATTTCCGTTAGCAGGTACGAAAAACGGCGTCATCTCCGTTTCACATTTGGAAGAGCCTTACGGCAACGGATCGTTTCCGGTCGTGAGTATCGGCATTTCATTAAAGAAAAATACCGAAGATCCGGATTGGAAAGCGCACATTCCTTATGAAAATCTCGATGAACTGATCAATGCACTCAAAGACGCCAAAGCGCGTTTTGAAGCGCAACCGCGTTCGTAAAAATTACTCACGCTATACCGTCTAGACGGTATAGCTTTTTTTCGTTTGCGACTACAGCGTCGCCACATACTCCTCAATCGCTACAGCAACGCGTTTTGAAAACGCTACTGCTTCAACAACCGTTCGCGCACCCGTTACCACGTCTCCGGAAGCAAAAACGCCTTGCATCGTCGTTCGACCGCTTTCATCGGTAATCACGAGACCTTTCCCGTCCACTTCGATCTGTTTTGCCGTTTGTACGATATTGTCTTTTGGATTTTGACTAATGGCGATCAAAACCGAATCCGCTTCCAACATTCCGGCTTCAACGCTTTCGTTCGTACCTTGATAGATCACACCTTGTTCGTTGATTTCAACGGGTTGTTTGTACAGCTCGAATTTAACGCCGTCGATTTTGGCACATTCAACTTCATGGTTGGACGCGGGAATATCTTCCATCCCTTTGCGGTACATAATAATCACGTCACGCGCTCCGTGTCGCACCGCCGTTCTCGCCACGTCCATTGCTACGTTACCTGCACCTAAAACAACGACCTTATGACCGAGACGGTACACGGAAGGATTTTTGAGATAATCGATCGCAAAATGAACATGTCCCAAACTCTCACCTTTAATCCCCAATTTTTTCGGAGACCACACACCCGTACCGATAAAGACCGCTTTAAAATCGTCGCGAAACAAGTCGGCGATCGTGATGTTTTTACCGACCGTAATATTAGGGCGTATCGTCACGTCCAATTGACGCAATTTGTTTTCAATCGTATCGAGGATCTCTTTATTCAGACGAAAATCGGGAATACCGTAGCGAAGAACGCCGCCGATTTTATCGTGAGCGTCGTACATCGTGATCTCGTAGCCTTTCATACCCAGAAGTATCGCCAACGCGATTCCCGCAGGTCCGCTTCCGATAATGGCGACTTTCGTGCCGTTTTTAAGAGGTTTTTCAAATTGAAGGTCGTTCATATACAGATCGGAAATGTAATTTTCGATACTGCCTACGCTCACCGCCGTACCTTTTTTATTCAAGATACAATGCCCTTCGCAATGCTTTTCATGCGGACAGACCATCGAACAGATGACAGAGAGCGGATTGTTTTCAAACAGCATTTTTCCCGCTTCTTTAATCTCACCCGCCAAAAACAGACGAATCATCTCCGGAATAGGCGTTCCCACGGGACAGCCCGTACGACAGGAGGGTTTTTTGCATCCTAAACAGGTTTTAGCGAGCGTAATGACGTACTTGTTCATCGTATTCCTTTGCTACATGTCAAAATCGTGTCGGGATTGTAGCAAAAATTTGAGAATTTTTTGAGAAGTTTTAAAAGTAGGGTGCTATTTTAAGCACCCCGGAAGAAAATTATCGTTCGTAATGTTGAACAAAATCGGCAATACGCGCGATACCGTTTCGGATGGTCGTATCATCGGTTGCAAACGACAGTCTAAAATAGCCTTCCATCCCGAATCCGATACCAGGAACTACCGCCACACCCGTTTTCTCAAGCAATTTAGAACAAAACTTCATCGAATCGTTTTCGACCGCTTTCGTATTGACGTAGAGGTAAAATGCGCCTTCGGGTTTGACGACGCTGAGTTGCGGAATCTTGCTAAAGAGTTCGCAAGCCAAATTACGTCGTTTTTCAAACGCAACGCGCATCGTTTCAATGTCGTCGTCCACCAAACCCTCAAGTGCCGGAATAGCGGCTTTTTGGGTAATAGAATTGATATTGGACGTGCTTTGTCCTTGCAAATCGACAATCGCGTTGACGATTTCTTTGATCGGACATGCCAAGTAGCCAAAACGCCATCCGGGCATCGCGACGGATTTGCTCAAACCGTTGACGGTAATCGTTCGTTGGTACATATCCTCGCTGATGGCCGCAACGGAGGTAAATTTACGTCCGTCAAATAAAATCTTTTCATACATTTCATCGGAAACGACAAGAATTTTCGTACCCTTCAAAACGTCTGCAAGTGCTTGAAGCTCCTCTTTGGAGTAAACCGAACCCGTCGGATTGGAAGGCGTGTTTAGCAACAAGACTTTCGTTTTAGGCGTAATGGCGGATTTGAGTTGCGCCGGCGTAATTTTAAAGCAACTTGCCTCATCGGTTTCAATAAAAACGGGCGTTCCGTTACTGTATTTGACGATTTCGGGATACGTGACCCAATAAGGCGAAGGAATAATCACTTCATCTTTTTCATCGAGAATCGCTTGAAAAATATTGAACAACGAATGCTTTGCACCCACGTTTACCACAATATCGGAGGGCTTGTATTCAAGATTGTTTTCGCGTTTAAGCTTTCCTGCGATCGCTTTAAGAACTTCGGGCGTTCCCGCGACGGCGGTATACTTGGAGCAACCTTTTTGAATCGCTTCGATAGCGGCATCTTTAACGCGTTGAGGCGTGTCAAAATCGGGCTCACCGGCCGAAAAGCTTAAAATATCTCTTCCCTGCGCTTTAAGATCTCTTGCCAAGGCAGTAATCGCCAAGGTTAAAGAGGGCGACAATACTTGAATTCGTTTAGATAACATGCACGTTCCCTTAAAAAAATATCGTCGAGATTATAGCGAAAAAATCCCTATTTCCCTAACACGTTCAGGCGTTTTTATGCTTGCCGCGGCGGATTTTGAGAGACGATATTCCATGCGACGTTTTGAAGTACGAACGAAAGTTCCCGCACCAACGCGAATTCAGCTTCCACCTCCGAAACAAAGCGCTTCTCAACAACGATCGATAATAAAAAAAGGGGCTATATTCTACAGAGTGATCATGCAATGCGTCGTGACGATAGCGATATGCTTTTTATGCCGTTGTTAAAGGCGCGAAAGGGTGCGCCTCTTACGGTAGAAGTACTACTCTTTGACCGATTCCAAGTAGCTTTTGTAAATGGCTTCCAATTCGTCATCTTTGACCTTCACGTTTTGATCGTGATGACTTTGCAAGACAGCGTCTTCTAAAATCTTAATACGTTTGAACATATAAATAAAAAGCTCTTTGTTAATATCGGGAAGTTTATTATGTGCCATCGGGCTTTTGTCGCGCCCTTTTTCGATCACGCGTGCGGGTACGCCCACGGCGGTGGAGTCGTCCGGAATACTCTTAACGACCACCGAATTGGAGCCGATACGGCAATTTTCGCCGATCGTGATATCGCCTAAGATTTTAGCCCCCGAGCCGATAACCGAACCGTTTTTGACCGTTGGATGGCGTTTGACGCCGCGTTCTAAACTCACACCGCCTAACGTGACGCACTGGTAAATCAAAACATCGTCTCCGATCACCGCCGTTTCACCGACGACCACGCCGAAAGCGTGATCGAAAAAGACACGTCTGCCGATCGTACATGCGGGGTGAATGTCCATATTGGTAATAATCTGGGAAATCCCCATAATCGCTCGCGCAAGGGTACGAAAACCTTTGATATGTAAGGCATGGGCAATACGGTAATTTGCTAATGCCCATACGCCCGGATAGTTGAAAAAAAGCTCTATTTTAGAATTGAGTGCCGGATCGTGCAAAACGGGTTGGGAAAAATCTTCCTTGATCTTTTGCCATAAAGAGATGTCGCTCATTGCGTATTATCCTCGTTATTGATCGTTTTCAAGTAACCGTTATCGTTCAAAAAGAGATAAATCTCGCCTAAAATATGTTTTTTCTCTTTTTCGCTGATAATATCGGAAGCTTCGATACGATCGTTCAGGTTTTCTTGGACTTCTTTAATATCGTAATCTAAATCCTCTAAAATATCGCTAATGCTTTGAGACTCTAAGATATTTTCGATCTCGTATCCGTCGTCGTCGATGCGAATCGTCGCCTCTGTGGGATGCGTAAAGAGATTGTGTTTCATGCCTAAAACTTCTTGATAAGCACCGACCAAGAAAAATCCTAAAAAGTAATCGCGTTGCGTAACGTCTACGTCATGCAAGAACAGCGGCGTTTCGGTACTAAAGCCGATTTCACCGTCGCTATCGCAGGTAATGTCCCAAAGCGAGGCCGAACGCGTCGGAACTTCATCCAAACGATCCAAAGGCATAACCGGAAACGTCTGATCGATACCCCAAAAATCGGGCAAACTCTGAAAGAGGGAAAAGTTGACCAAATAGCGTTCTTGAACGCGATCTTGAATGTCCAAAATTTCGCTCAATTTTTTATCGGCACTGAGTCCCACCGCTTTTTTAATAATCAAGTTAACCAAAATTTCGGTGTTGGAACGGTCTTGAAGATCGATGTAACCCAAATCGAACAAAGTCAATAAAGATTCCATATGATCGATACTGTCGTGAAGAAACTCTAAAGCGTTTTTACGGTTCATCGTATTGAAAAGATCGTACAATTCCTGAACGAGAGGAGGGTTTTTGTCTTTAAGACGCAATTTTTGATCGGTATACTCTTGCGAAAAAAGCTCCAAAACGGGTGCAACCAAAACAGCATGGTGAGCCGCGACAAAACGTCCAGACTCGATAAAAATATCCGGTTCGTGAACGTTTTTTTGCGTTGCGATGTCTTTTAAAAGATACACGACGTCGTTGGCGTACTCGCCCAAAGTATAGTTTTTATGCAAAGTCGTTTTGTGTTGCGAATACTCGACCGCCAAACCGCCGCCCAAATTGATCGCACGAAGATTTGTTGCACCCATGCGGCAAAGCTCGGCATAAATATTACCCGCTTCCCGTAAGGCTTTTTTCAAAGGCGCAATGTCGGTGATTTGCGAGCCGATATGAAAGTGAATCATCGTAAATTTATCGAGGAGATTCGCATCGCGGATCATATTGACCGCTTCTAAGAGTTCGGTAGAGGTTAAGCCGAATTTGGAATTGATACCGCCGCTTTTTGCCCAGATACCGATTCCCGAACTGTGAAGACGAATACGAAGACCGATATTGGGAACGCAACCGAAGCGATCTTTCGTAATCGAGATAATGCTTTCAAGCTCGTTCAAGCCCTCGATGGTCAGCGTAATATTATGCCCCATCTCCGCGGCGATAAAACCCAAAGAGATCATCTCGTTGTCTTTAAAACCGTTAACGGTAATCGGCGCATGCGGATTGTTATACGCCATCGCCAAAATAAGCTCGGCTTTCGATCCCGCTTCCAAGCCGTAATTGTATTTTTGTCCCAATGCGACAAGGTTTTTGACGAAATTTGGGAACTGATTGACTTTCAAAGGATAAACGGCGCTAAAATTTCCCTCGTAGTTAAACTCTTTTTTAGCGTCGGCAAAACTTTTGTAGATCATTCGAATCTGTTTTTGAATCAAATGAGGAAACCGTAATAAAATAGGACCTCGAATACCGTCTTTTCGTATCTCTTGAATAATTTCGATGAGTGAAGGTTCACATCCGGTGTTGACCTTGACTTTACCGTCTTCAATAAAAAAGTTGTCGTTTCCCCAGGTTTTAATACCGTAGTCCAATGTTTTGCTCCTTAAAAGTTCTCGATAGGCATAATGCGTTCTTCTTTACTCTCTAAATCCTTCACCCATACCGTTTGATTTGCCAGCTCGTCTTCACCGATACATACACAAAATTTTACATAAAATTTATCGGCGGCTTTGAGATGATTTTTAAGCGATTTGGGCTCGTAACTCGTTAACACTTGCGCAATCGCGCGTTTTTGCTGAACCAACGTATAAACGCTTGGTAACGCCTCGTCGCATAAAGCGGCGATGTAGTATCCCTCACGTTTGGATTCGGGCATTTTGACCAAATCCATTAAACGCTCGATCCCCATCGCAAAACCGACCGCGGGAGTAGGTTTTCCGTCTAAAAATTCCACCAAACGATCGTAACGTCCTCCGCCGGCAATAGCGCTTTGCGCTCCGATCTCGGAACTGACGAACTCAAACGCCGTTTTGGAGTAATAATCAAGCCCGCGTACCAACTTAGGATTGACGCGATACACCATCCCGAAACGATCTAAAATCGATTTCAACGTCTCAAAATCATTTTGACATGTAGGGCATAAATGATCAACGATTAACGGTGCGTTTTGAAGCAACGTTTGGCAATGTTCGTTTTTACAATCAAGCACGCGAATCGGATTGGTCGTTTTTCTTCGTTCGCAATCTTCACACAATCCCTCGACGCTTTCTAAAAACGAGACCAAACGCGTACGATAAGCGGGCATACACGCGGGGCAGCCTAAGGAGTTGATTTCTAACGTATAACCGATACCGAGGGCTTCGAAAATCGCTTTAATCATTAAAATAATCGTCGCGTCTTCTCTCACGTTCGCTTCGCCGAAACTCTCCGCACCGAATTGGTGAAATTGTCTAAGTCGTCCTTTTTGCGGTCGCTCATAGCGAAACATCGGTCCATGGTAAAAAAAGCGTTTGGAAAGACCCGCTTTGTCGTATTTTTCCTGAATAAAAGCCCTCACGATGCCTGCCGTTCCCTCAGGACGCAAACAGACGTCGTTATCCCCTTTATCTCTAAACTGGTACATCTCTTTACCGACGATGTCGCTGCTTTCGCCCACACTGCGTTTAAACAACGCCGTCTCTTCCAAAATCGGCGTTTCAATAAACGAAAAACCGTAGTTTCGGGCAATTTTGGTACATGTATCGATCACGTACATGTAAACTTCATTGTGCGGGAAAAGCGTATCTTTCATACCGCGTAATGCATTAATCATGTAAAAATTCCTCAATCTGTTGATAAATTGCTTCGACGCTCTGCGTTGCATCGACTTCCAAATAGCGTATCGGCAAGCTCTTAACGATGCGGCGCATTATAGCTTGAATTCGTAACAAATAGCTTACGCCTCGCTCTTCGAT
This sequence comes from Sulfurospirillum sp. MES, assembly GCF_000789415.1. Classification (NCBI taxonomy): domain Bacteria; kingdom Pseudomonadati; phylum Campylobacterota; class Epsilonproteobacteria; order Campylobacterales; family Sulfurospirillaceae; genus Sulfurospirillum; species Sulfurospirillum sp. MES. The sequence continues at coordinate 36,744 of NZ_JSEC01000007.1, forward strand.
CGCATCGTTTTCTTTTACGCCTAAACGTTTTTGGATCAATGCTTCGTCGGTCAAAAAAAGAACGATTTTATCGGGATAGGTTCCGTGTAAGGCCAAACGGTTCATTTGAAGCAAGAATTCGCCCTCGATTTCTTCGTGATTGGCGCAAGCGTAGGCGATACCCGAGACAAATCCCCGATCGCTAATCACGATGCGTCGATCGCGATGCGGTTGAACGACCGTGTCGTAATGCAACGCACGATCGGCTAAAAATAAGAACAACTCCGCATACAGCGACGCTTTTGCCTCACCGTTTAAGAGTATCTCGCGAAGCTTCATACCTAAGGGCGTACCGCCGGGCTCTTTAGTCGCGAGCACATCGGGATTTTTTTGTTCAAAAAGGCGCACTTGCGTGCTTTTTCCGGTCGTATCGACCCCTTCAAAAATTACATACATAAGAGCTTTCTTTCGACAAAAGGTAAAACGGAAGAGGGAATTAAATGCGATACGTTTCCGCCGTGTTTAGCGATAGAGCGAACCACGGAAGAGCTAATAAACGCATTTTTCAGGCTCGGCATCAAATAGACCGTTTCGATTTCGTTCCAGAGCGACGCATTGGCGTAACCCATCTGCAATTCAAACTCAAAGTCGCTGACGGCACGAAGGCCTCGAATCATCACGCGAATATTTTTTTCTTGGGAAAAACGTACCAACAAGCCGTCAAAAGCTTCTACATGTACGTCTTCCAAATCGCTCACGGCGGCTTGTGCCATCTCGACGCGCGTTTGCACGTCGAACATCGGACGTTTTTCTTCCGAAAACGCTACGGCGACGAGTACTTTATCGAAAAGTTTACGCGCCCGCTTAATCACGTCCATATGGCCGTTGGTAATAGGATCAAACGTCCCCGGATAAATTGCAACGCGCATTATGCTCCCTCCCATCGTTTAAATAGCGTATGTTCGATGCCTAAAAGATCAAACCACTTACCGATAAAAAAGTTTTCCATCTTTTCCAAAGAATCGACATCGGCATAATAGCCTGCAACCGGCGGTGCGATATGGACTCCGAGCACAGAGAGTTTGTGCATATTTTCCAAGGCGATAGCAGAAAAAGGCATTTCGCGCGGAGCCAATAAGAGCGGTCGTTTTTCTTTCAACATAACGCTTGCACTGCGCGTTAAAAGATTGTCGGCGATACCGTAGGCAATTTTTGCCAAAGTGTTCATACTGCACGGAATAATAACCATGGCGTCGCATTGAAACGAACCCGAAGCACTCGGTGCTGCGATATCGGTATCGTCCAAGCGGTGGATGGACGCGTGTTCCTTTTCGAAAACGACTTTAGCGTGATCGGAGACAATCACATAAGACTCGATGTCGGAAGGAAGCGCTTTTAAAAAGGCTAAGCCCAATTCCACGCCGCTTGCACCGCTGATACCGATGATAAGGCGTTTCATTCGAGAATGACCGCTTCGTTGGCGGACACGATTTTTGCGTTTAAAATTTTACCTTGTTCGGTTTTGATTCTCACGATATCTCCTACGTCACCGTCATCTAAAAGGGTTGCTTGAACCTCGATGCTTAAACTTTCGTCTTTATACACTGCTTTAATAGCCGATTTTTTTGTCACGAGACGTTTGGGTTCAAAGAGATAATCGGTAAGAATTTGCCCCTCTTTGACGGTGCTTTTTACCATTAACGTTTGCGTGTTTTCACGGAGCATAGCGCGGTTCGGTAATGCGTCTAATCCGACGAGCACCGTTTCAAAATCATCGTTGCCGAGGATTGTACCGTTAAGCAAATTACGTTTCGCTTTAAATACGCGTGCTTTAGCGTCCATTTCATACGAGAAGTAAAGCTTCCGCTCTTTGTCGCCGACTTTAAAAAGTGCAACGAACGAGCCGCTGTTTTTACGAAGCGTATTGTCGCTTAAGAGAATATCGATAAGTTCGTATCGCTTAAAATCGGACGGTAAAGAGGCCTTCGTTCCGATATGCGGTTTGCTCTCGATCAGTACATATGGAGCTGCGGCTTGAAATTTTTTCAAGAAGAGGGCTTCGATCGCGTCGGCTTTGCCCATTAAACGGCACTCTTTTTTAAAAACGACGACGCCTTCGCTCGTGTCGACGATGCTGATATTGCGGTCGTTAAAAAAGGAGAGAATCGCGCCGCTCATAACGGTGTATTGCATACGATCTTTAGGAATTTCGACCAACACGGGGTCGTCTTTGGAATGGGCGTCTTTGTAACCGAAAAAAGAGGCTCTCACGTCTGATTGATCGACGCAATAAGTTTTATCGATGTAAATCGTTTGGGAAAAGAGAAAGGAAGAAAAACATAAAAAGATAACAATGGAGCGGGAAACGAGGTTCGAACTCGCGACCCCGACCTTGGCAAGGTCGTGCTCTACCACTGAGCTATTCCCGCAAAACGGACGGAATTCTATCAAAAAAGCCCCTTCATGTCAATAGTTTTTGCTGCTCTTTAACGCAAAAACGCATATTTTTGCGCCGTTAAAGCATGATAATTGTAACACAACTTGACCGTGAAGGGCTTTAAAGCGCGTTTAAACCTGAAAACTATTGATCTCTTGTTCAAGCTCCGCCGTCGAACGATTTAAGTCGTTAGAGATAGAAAGCAAATTATCGGCGACTTGTTTATTTTCGTGCGCTAAGCCGTTGGCTTCTTCGACGCCTTTGGTCAGCGCATCGATCTCTTTAGATATATCGACGGCTTTTTTATACGCGACGTTGGTAATGTCCAAACTCTTCGCCGTTTTTTCTTTGGTTTCGTTTGCCATCGACGAAATTTTAATGGCATTTTCGTTTAAATCGATCACTTTTTGGCTGTTTTCTTTGATGTTTTCACTCGCACTCGAAACGCTTTGAACCACGACGCTAATCGTCACGTCGATTTCCGAAAGCGATTTTTGCGTACGTTCGGCAAGCTTGCGGACTTCATCGGCAACCACCGCAAATCCGCGTCCGTGTTCACCCGCACGCGCCGCTTCGATCGCGGCATTGAGGGCTAAAAGGTTGGTTTGATCGGCTATATCTTTAATCATTTCCAAAATCGAGCGAATCTGCGCCGTTTGCTCCGCTAAATCGTGCATTTGCGTCGAAATATTTTGCTCTTCGCGACTCACGGTATTGATACTCTCGACGATTTCGTCCAAGGTCTCGATCATCATATCGAGCATCGCGTAGTCTTCTTTCATATACGTGGCCGACGTCTCGGAAATTTCACAGGACTCTTGCAATTCGCGATTGATTTTCGCCGTTAATTTTTTGACGTTTTCAACGATGCGATCTTGCTCTTCTGCAACGTTGGTAATTTGATGAGAAAACGTTTGCATGCTTTTGTTGATCGTCGAATTGCCGGACATCGTCGTTTTGGCTTTGAGTAAGGCTTGCTGCAAGGTCGACAAAAGCGTATTGAGATTGCTGCTTATCTCTCCGATTTCATCGTAATTACACGGAACGATCGGTCGATTTAACGCCAAATCTTTGCTAATTTCGGACAAATGCTCGCCGATACGACCGATACGTTTGACGATATAGCGACTAATGGAAAATAACAAGCCCGTCGTAATGACTAAAATAATGACCGAAACGGCGATGACGATGTACAAATTGCGATTGAGTTTTGCGCTGATTTCGACGCTGATATCTTTGACGCGTTGATTGGTAAACGAAGAGATATTGTGAAAACGTTGACTGATATATTTACAATCCTCTTCGATCTCAACCGCCATATCGCCGATGTCTTCTCGGTGATCTTTAACGTAAAGCGCATGAATTTTTGGAAGTTTCGGAGCGATCTTTTGAGAGTAACGTTCGTATGCTTCGTTTAGATTTTGCTTGAGCGTCGGATCGTTGTAAAATTCGCTCTTCAAGGCTTTAGCAAAAAAACTATTCATTTCGGTTTCGATTTTGGGTAAGCGATCTCTGGCTTGTCCCGTCGGCAAAAATTCACTGGTGACGTGAATTAAATCGTTTAAAATCATTTCAAACGTCGTACGTGCGGTCGTAATTTCAGCATCAGGAACCACATTTTTTTCATAAATCGTTTCCAAAGAACTTTTACCGACCAAGCTGGCATTAATTCCGATATACGAAAGCAGCGATAATCCGAAAACCGTTACGAGAGAGATGACGAGAAGTTTTGTAGAAATCTTTAAATTCTTAAACATTACCAAGCCTTTAGATATTTCTGGATAAATTTTTCGTTCAATATACCGAAAAAAAGGTTAAACGGTCAAGTTTTTTATACTATTTTTCTGAAAATTAAATTATTTTTTACAATTAATCTCACAAAAGTGAAGTAATGCGAATCGTATCTCCCGCATTAACGTGTAAATCCGTCTCATCGCTAATCCATAGCGCATTGGCATTTTGAAGAGGGCGAACCATTCCCGATCCGTATTTATTATTGCCGTACACTTCAAAGACGCCGTCGTTATGATACCCTAAAACAAAGTTGACGCGACCGGATTTCATCGTAAAAGAGGTTTTATTGATGGCGGTAAGTCGCGTATGGTAAAAATTCGTCTGCCCTTGAAGCTTTTTGAGCAAAGGAATTAAAAACACAAACGCGTTGACATATGCCGCCAAAGGATTTCCCGGCATCGACGCGATAATCGTGTGATCCATAATACCCATCATCGTCGGCTTTCCGGGTTTGATATTGATTCCGTTAAAAACCGCCTCAAAACCGTTGGCTTTGAGCGCACGCTCGACAAAGTCCGCCTCACCCATACTCACGCCGCCGCTCGTAACCAAAACGTCGTAATGTTTCATCGCCGCAAAATAGCGCGTCGCCGTTCTTAAATTATCGGGAATAACGCCGCAATACGAAGCTTTAAAGCCGTGTTCTTCCAAAAGTGAAATCAAAGAAAGTGCGTTAATATCGTAAATTTCGTCTTCATTGGCCCTTTCCCACGGAGCTTTCAACTCGTTACCGGTTGAAAAAACCGCAATATTCAGCTGTTTATACGTCAACACCATGCTGATACCTTGCGAAGCGAGAACCGCCATTTCACGAGACGTGAGTACCGTACCTTTTTTCAATAACAAAGAACCCAAAGCGGCTTCTTCGCCTTTTTGACGCAACGCATTGCCTTTGACGACTTTAGCGCGGGGCTTCATCCACATGTCGCCTTCAACAAAACACTCTTCAAACGGGATGATCGTATCGGCGTCGTCGGGCACTTTGGCTCCGGTCATAATCTTATAACACTCGTGTTCGCCCAAGCATTCCGACACGACTTCACCGGCTAAAATCGTTCGTTTGATACGCATTTTTTCACTCAAACTATCGAAACGAAACGCAAAACCGTCTAAAGCGGCATTGTTATACGAAGGAAGATTTTTTTGACATGTAATGTCGTGTGCCAAGGTACGTCCTAGAGCCTGAAAGATACTGACCCATTCCGAATGCGGCGTTTGCGTCGCCAAAGAAAGGCTTTTTTCAACGGCACTTAAAAAATCGATACTGCTTTGCTTTGCCATAATTTACTCCTCTAATCGTTCGATATTGGCGCCGAGTCTTGAAAATTTTCCCTCTAAATCTTCGTACCCGCGATCTAAATGGTAAATACGATGGATTTTCGTCGTACCCTCGGCAACGAGCGCGGCTAAAATTAACGCCGAACTTGCCCGTAAGTCGGTCGCCATGACATCCGCGGCATTGAGTTTCATTTTTCCCTCGACCGTTGCGGTGTGACCTTTGAGCTTAATATTGGCTCCCATACGAGCGAGTTCGCTCACATGCATAAAACGGTTTTCAAACAACCGTTCATCGATCAAGCTCGTTCCTTTTGCCTGCGTACACAACGCCATAAATTGTGCTTGCAAATCGGTCGGAAAGCCCGGATATTCGGATGTTTCGATGTCGCATGCGATCATTTTTTCATTCGGGTGGATTGTCAACGACTCTTCCGTCTCGTCAATTTCAAAACCCATCTGCTTCAATTTTAAAATCACCGCTTCCAAATGCTTCGGATTGACGTTTTTGAGCGTTATTTTGGACTTGGTAATCGCTCCGGCGCACAAATACGTTCCCGCTTCGATACGATCGGGAATGACTCGAAAATCGGGGATATTGAGCAATTTGCCGCCGCTTCCTTCGATGATGAGTTTTGAGCTTCCCACGCCCTCAATCGTCACGCCCGCATCGCGTAGGACTTCGCATAATTGCACGACTTCAGGCTCTTTTGCCACGTTAACGAGCATCGTCGTTCCGTGCGCCAATGCCGCCGCCATAATGATATTTTCACTACCCGTTACCGTCACTTTATCGAAAACGATCGTCGCACCCTTCAGTCCTTTGGGCGCTTTGGCCAAAACATACCCTTGTTTAATCTCGATTTCCGCACCCATTCGTTCTAAAGCTTTTAAATGCAAATCGATCGGACGCTGACCGATAGCGCAACCTCCGGGCAAGGAAACTTCGCAATGCCCGAAACGCGCGAGTAAAGGGCCAAGCGTCAAAATAGACGCGCGCATTTTGCGGACGATATCGTAATTGGCGCACGCCGAATTAACGCTCGTCGCATCCACGTCCACGACGTTTTTTTGAACAAACGCATAGGTTGCGCCCAAATTGGCGAGCAATTGTAAAAGCGTTTTGACGTCGGCAACTTCGGGGATATTGGATATTTTAATTTTTCGTTTGGAAAGAAGCGTTAATGCCAGCAACGGCAACGCGGCATTTTTCGCTCCTGAAATCGTTACCGAACCGCTTAATTTTTGTTTGCCTTCGACGGCTAAATAGTACATCATACCCATGTCCTTTTAAAAGATGCATCTATTGTAGTCATTTATGATTGAATTTTCGATGAATTTTGGTAGAATTGACATCATTAAGATTGTGAGGAAAGCAGTGGTCTTAGAGCAATTTTTATTTGAAACGCGCTATTTGAGTATCGCGCATCTTTATTTCGGCGAAAAACGCTTAAGCGTGCTTGAATCCGCTCTAATCCCTCATGCAAAGTTTTCGTCTTACGATCTAGACTTATTGTCGTATCGCGATCGCAACGACATTCTTTTTATCGAATTGGGCGAAAGTTCCAAAGAGAAGCTCAAACGCCTGCTCGGGATTTTTACGCAGTACAAACCCGTCGTCGCGTATCTTTTCGCTCAAGACGTCGAAAATCGGCTCTTACTGAAATTTGCTTTGCACTTCGGCGTTACCGATGTTTTACCGCTCAACAACGAAGCGACGCTTTTAGCCTCGATCTTTACCAAAAATCCCAATAAACTCGACGATAAACTCTACATGTACCAAAAAATCGAACTGGAAAAAAAGATCGAACGTTTTTTCCCGTTTCTCGTCTTTCAAAATGCTCAATTAACCTATGCCAATGCACAGGCAAAAAGAATTTACGAAACAAACGATCTTTTGGAAATCGAAGCGAAGGTTCACGAAGACGTCGAATTAAGCGAGGTTCTGCTCAGCCATGAAGACGTACAAGGGAACATCGTCATCGAAACCGCCTCCAACAAAGAAGCGGAATATACGTGTATCGTCAAAGCGTTTGATCAAAGCGACGAAAAAATTATCACGCTGATCCCCGTCGATCAACTCCAAGACGTCAAACCCGCACAAACCGTCTTAAACCGTTTTGATTTCATCGATCGTCTTAAGGATCGTCTTGCGCAACAAAGCGTTACGAAAATGCCGGTTTCGCTCGTATTTATCAATATTTCCAACCTCGATAAACTCAGTCGAACGTTCAAAAGCACCACGCTTTACGATGCTTTTAAAAATCTAATGCTTAAATTGTTTCAGCTCAAAGAAGAAAATCAAGAGTTGATTCAATGGAGTCCGAATCTTTACATTTTGATGGGGGAAGATCGAACTTTTGAGCATACGTGCGAACAAACAAAACACCTTCAACAAGAGCTGATTTACGCTACGGCAAGCGAAAAAATCACGCCGATCATTCTCTCTTCGGCCTTTCACGTCGAATCGGACGACTTGAACGTCGTTATCGACTATATCGAAAAGATTAACACCCAAACGCTTTTGCCCCAAGATATTGAAAAGATCAAATATTTTGAGCTCGAATACCTTGAAAACGTTATCGAAGAGCAAGAACAGATTCGGTATTTGATGCACAATTGCGTAAATAACAAAATTCCGATCAAACTGTTAAATATCTACAAAGGTTTGTGCATCAATACGCACGCTTATATCCTCAAAATCACGGAAGACAGTTATCAAATGAGTTGCGAAAACCTCCAAGGATATGCGATGCAGATCGAAAAAGAGACGGTATTGCAAGCACCCAATTTTCCCAAAGACATCAAAGCGGAAGTCTCGTTGGTCGACATTAAGCGTTCTTTCGTCGTCATTAGAAACCTCAAATTTATGCCCAGCAGTGCTAACAACCGTCAACACACGCGCGTTCAAACCAGCATTCGCACTCCCGTACTCATCAAATACGCCCATCGTTCTTCTGCCCAAGGCGATATTATCGATATTTCCGTGAATTCTATTGCGATGAAAGTCAGTAAATCGTTTCGCGAAGAAGAGATGCTCAACCAAAAAGTCCGTCTGAATTTTTCGCTTCCGAACGAAGAGGGCGACAACGGATACGTTATCATGGAGATCGAGGCAAAAGTAACCTACATTTTACAAAAAGACGAATTTACCAAGATCGTCGTGATGCTTGATAAGCTTCCAAAACCCTACGACGACTATCTGCTTCGCTACATGTACAACCGCCAAAAAGAGCTTATTTTCGAGATCAAAAAGGCAACGAAAGCGTATAATTGAAAGCGTGAAGCGTTCAAACAAGAGGCACGTTTAAGCGTACCTCTTGCAAGTGATTAGGTAAAGAAGAGGGGTTTATTCGAAAACTTCGTATTGAGCGCGACCCATTTTGTAAAGATCGGCTCCAAATGTGTCGTTAATAACGGTTAAAGGAAAATCGACGACTTCGAGTCTGCGAATTGCTTCAGGACCTAGTTCCGGATAAGCGATAACTTCCGCTTTTTTGATTTGACGAGCAAGAAGAGCACCCGCGCCGCCGGTTGCACCGAAATAAATCGCTTTGGATTTAACACATGCATCGATGACGTCTTGGTTACGTTTACCTTTTCCGATCATCCCTTTAAGCCCTTGCTCGTTGATCAAGCGCGGTGAATAAGAGTCCATTCTGTATGAAGTTGTAGGACCTGCACTTCCGATCGGATCGCCCGGTTTGGGAGGAGTCGGTCCGACGAAATAGATAACCGCACCGTTCATATCGAAAGGAAGGGCTTGACCCGCATCTAAAAGATCCACCAATTTTTTATGTGCCGCATCGCGTGCCGTGTAAACAACGCCCGTTAAATAAACAATATCGCCTGCTTTAAGTTGAATGACGTCTGCTTCGCTAAGCGGTGCCGTTAAATGATAAGTTTTGCTCATTGTAATTCCTTCTTATAGCGTAATGTGCATATGGCGTGAGCTGTGGCATTGAACGTTGACGCTCACGGGTAAACTTGCGATATGGCAAGGATTTTTTTCGATATGAACGCCCAGTACCGTTTGCGTACCGCCCATACCCATAGCACCGATACCCAAGTTATTGAGAAGATGCATCAACTCTTCTTCCATGGATTCGAGTACCGGATCGGGATTTTTACTTCCCAACTCTCTAAAAAGCGCATGTTTCGAAGAAATAACGGCTTTTTCAAACGTACCGCCGATACCGACACCGACTGTAAGCGGAGGACACGGGTTTGGACCTGCATCGGAAATGACTTGTTTAACGTATTCGATAATACCTTTTCTGCCTTTTGCGGGAGGAAATACGGTCGCGCGAGAGACGTTCTCGGAACCGCCGCCTTTAGCTGCGTATTCGATGTCGATTTTATTGCCTTCGACGATATCGAAGTGAATGATCGCCGGAAGGTTGTAGCCGACTTCGTCTTTAAGGTTTGCGCGCGTATCCCAATGACAGGTAGAAGCACGTAAATAACCCTCTTTATAGCCTTGCTCCGTTCCTTCGTTGATCGCTTTTTTCAAGCTGCCTCCGACGACTTTAACGTCTTCGCCGACTTTGACGAAAAAGACGGCCAATCCGGTGTCTTGACAAAGCGGTCGCGCTTCATTCGCGGCAATATCCGCATTCTCTAAAATTTGCTTCAAGACTTGTCTACACACTTCACTTTTTTCCGTGTCGTAGGCACTTTGCAATGCTTTATAAGCATCTTTAGGCAAGTTTGTCGCACTGTAAAGGATCATATCCTTTACGCTCTTGACGATATCTTCGTACTTAATCTCTCTCATTTTTCATCTCCGAAAAAGTTTGATTTTGAATAGAACTGATCAAATCGCTTGCGCAAACCATTTAATCAACCCTATTGTATCCAAAAGTAAAGTAGAGGTGCTAATTTAGAGTTTACATTTAAAAGGAGGGCACCTCTACGAATCCTTACATGTAAAGATTCGTAAAAATGCACACCCCGAATTGCTTCGGGGTTGCGTACTTTTAATACGTTAAACGAAAAGGAAAACACCTACTAACAAGACGGCAAGGTAGATCGCGGCAAAAAGCGCACCCAAAGCCCACCATCTGGCTTGAGAGATATAACCTGCACCGTACCAAATCGGAGAAGGACCCGTACCGTACGGAGTGATGATACCCATGATACCGAGTGAACCGGCAAGTAAGATCATAAACGCAGGCAATTGATCCGGCGCGATAAATTTAACGGCGATCAATGCAAAAACCGGAACCAACGCGGAAACGTGTGCCGTAACGCTCGCAAAGAAATAGTGAAGGATAAAAAATACGATAATCATCGAGATCATTAACGCCATCGGAGAAAGACCCGTTAAAGAACTTTCCGCCATCGTTCCGATCCATTTCAAGATACCGACTTTACCCAAACCGCCTGCAAGCGCAACCAACGTGGAGAACCATACGAGAACGTTCCAAGCACCTTTGTTACCGATAACGTCTTCCCAAGAGATAACTTTGCAAAGGACCATTAAAGCAACGATGGAAACGGCCGCAGTCGTAGCGTCGACGCTCAATTCTTTACCGAAAATCCAAAGGACAAGCGCAAGAACCGCAAAGAGCAACATCATGATCTCTTTAAACGTAATCGATCCCATTTTTTTAAGCTCGTTTGCCGCCCAAATCGGTGCTTCGGGAGATTGTTTTTGTGTCGGAGGATAAACGATATACGCCAACAACGGAGTCAATAGGAAAAGCGGTAACATCAAAGGAATCATCACTTTTGCCCAAGCACCCCATTCGATAGAGACTTTAGCACTTTTAGCGATCAAATCGACGGCTAGTAGGTTCGGTGCGAGAGCCGTTAAGAACATTGAACTCGTAACGCATGTCGCAGCCATCGCTACCCACGTAATATACGAACCGAGTTTGCGCGGCTCGTTATCGGGGAGAGAGTTGAAAATTTGAGGAATGTTAATCGCGATAGGGAAAATCGTACCGCCGCTACGTGCCGTATTGGAAGGCATAAAAGGAGCAAGCAAAAGGTCGGCAAACGCTACCGCATAGCCAAGACCGAGTGAGCTTTTGCCCATAAACTTAACCATAATAAGAGAAATTCTCTTTCCGAGTCCCGTTTTTTGATAACCCGCCGCAAACATAAAAGCTGCAAAGATTAACCAAATAATAGAGTTAGAGAAACCGGAAAGTGCCCATTTGATACCTTCGGCAGGCTTTGGATCGATAATACCCATAAGGGCAACCAAACATACGCCTACAAGCCCCACAAGAGCAGCCGGAACGGGCTCTAAAACGAGACCTACGACGACACCCAAGAAAATAGCCATAAAGTGCCAAGCGTTCGCACTTAACCCTTCAGGTGCCGGAAGAAACCAAACAACCAACATTACCAATACCGGAACCAGCATTGAAATGGCTTGTTTTGACATGTAAAACCTCCATTAAATAATTTTTACTCAACATCTCATAAGTAAGACTGACGTAATTATAGGCGTAGAAAAGAGATATAAATGAGACTTTTTTGCTAAAATGGTAAAAAAAATAGCTGGAAACTTATGAATATCTTAAAAATAATAATTGGATTGTTTTTTTATAGCTCTTTTTTATTCGGGAACGAAATTTTATTGCTCCATTCCTATAATAAAGGGCTGAAATGGACGGATGGAATCTCAAGCGGCGTTGAAGACGTCATGAAAAAACATCCCGAATACGAACTGACGACCCAATATATGGATAGTAAAAAAATCGAATCGCAAAACTACTTCGACGAATTGCTGGACCTTTACCGCAAAAAATTTCGCGATCGCACCTATAAAGCAATCATTGCGGCCGACAACTACGCCTATGAATTTGCTTTAAAATACCATCGTGAATTGTTTCCCAATACGCCGATTGTCTTTTGCGGCGTCGAAAATTTCAATCCCAAAGACATTACGCCGTATCTCAAACAATACGTCACCGGAATCGTCGAATACAAAGACATACGCAAAAACTTGGAGCTCATCCAAACCCTTTTCCCCGCAACGAAAATGGTCTATATTATCAGTGACGATGCTTATTCTTCGTTGGTGATTAAAGACCAAATCGTCGAAGAGTCGAGCCACTTTCAAGATAAAGTACGCATCGTTTTCGACAATAAAATCGATTTTAAGACCATTGACGAAAAAATCGATAAATTACCCAAACACAGCGTCATCTTATTTACCAGCTTTTACCGTGACATGTACGGAAACTATATTCCCTATCATCGCTTACAATCTTTTTTCCAACGTTCCAAATACCCCGTATTTGCACTCAACCGTATTCATGTCGGCGAGGGCGTCATCGGAGGCTATATGGTCGATCCTTACGAGCAGGGCTATTTGGCGGCTAAAAGGGCTTTTGAGATTATCTCCGGCAAAAAAATCAGCTCTCTTCCCGTCAGCACGCCTTCGAATAACTATTTTTTCGATAACCTCGTATTGAAAAAATTCGGTCTTTCGACAAGCGACATCCCAAGCCCTTCCGTCGTGATTAACGGCGTGGAAAGTTTTTACGAAAAACACCAAAAATTCGTCGAGAACGCTTTTACTTTGATGCCCTTGCTCCTTTTGCTCACGACGATTCTCGTCTTAAACATTATCAAACGCATCTCTTTGGAGAAAGAGCAACTCAGGCAAAGTAAGCTTGACTACGTTCTTTTGAATAACATTCAAAGTGCCATTTTTTGGAAAGCCAACGACGGAACCGTTTTAGGATGTAACGAGCTTTTATGCGAAATCGTTGGTAGGGATAAATGGGACATCGTCGGACGTAACATTCAAGAAGTGATGCCCTCTATCTGCGATCAGATCCAAAACGTGCCGCTCAATAATCCTAACAGCACCGAAATCGAAATCCAATTTCCGCATCATGAGAAAAAAACCTTTGCGATTAGGCGCACCTACTATACCGACGAAAAAAACCTCGAAGCCGGCGTTGTTACCATTATGACCGACATCACCGAAAAGAAAAAGATCGACACCGAGCACAAACGCCACGAACAATTCGTCGTGCAACGCTCGAAACAGTCCGAAGTCGGAGAAATGATCGCCAGTATTGCCCATCAGTGGAAAACGCCGTTGGTCGAAATCTCTGCAATTGCACAGGAGTTGATCTATAAACGCCGTAAAAAAGTGCTTGACGAAGCCGATACGCAAAAATTCGTCGACGACATTATGACGCAAGTTAAGTACATGTCGCGTACCATTGACGATTTTAGACAGTTCATCAAACCCTCGACCCGACAAAGTGCCTTTGACGTCAAAGAGGCCGTCGAAACGATGCTCGAAGTCGTTAACCACAACCTTAAATACAATTACATTACGATTACGATTCACGATTTATGTCAGGAAAAACTCTTAGCGTTCGGCTACCCTAATGAATTTAAACAATGTATTTTAAATATCGTTAATAATGCAAAAGATAGTATTCTAAAGCGAAGAGAAACCCTTCCGACCGAAGGCGTGATTTTGATTACGCTCAAAAGCGACGAAACGTCGATTTACCTCACGATCGAAGACGACGGTTGCGGAATCGAACAAGAGACGTTGGAGACGATCTTCAATCCGTTTATGAGCACCAAAGAACACGGCGACGGTTTTGGTTTATACATGGCTCGCCTGATTATCGAAGATAAAATGGGCGGAAAAATTTATGCAGAACAAAAAGAGCAGGGCGCACGCTTGTGCATCGTTGTTCAAAAATACAAAGGAAGCGTATGAAAATCTTGGTACTCGAGGATAACGAACGTTTGGCAAACGTCATCGTTGAAGCGTTCGAAGATAAAAAATACCGCGTCGATCTTTTCGATAACGGCAAAAAAGCTCTTGAGGCGATCGACAACGGATACGACTGCTATATCTTGGATATTAACGTTCCGGGCATCGACGGGTTATCGCTTTTGAAAGAAATACGCAGTATGGACGGTGAAACTCCCGCCATTATTATCAGCGCAAACGTCGAACTCGAAACGATTCAAGAGGCGTACTGTAAAGGATGCGACGAATACCTCAAAAAACCGTTTTACATGTACGAATTGGAGACCAAAATCGAACGTCTGTGCAAACCCAAAGCCCATACGATTCGCCTTGCCCAAAACTTTAGCTATTGCGTTGAGCATGAAAAATTGCTCGATAACCGAGGCGAAGAGGTAAAACTGGCGAAAAAAGAGATTTTATTGCTCAATCTTTTTGCAAAAAATCTGGATAAGAACATCACGTTCGAGCGTATCGAGCAGTACGTTTGGGGCGGAGAACTCACGACGACCGAAAACATACGAGCCCTCATTAAACGCTTGCGTAAAAAGTTGCCCGAAGAAGCCATCGAAAACCAAGGCGGCGTCGGTTATCGTCTCAATTATGAACGTTAAAACGCCTTTTCTCGCCTCACGCGAGGGGCTTTTGTACCTTTTAGCCGCCGCCGTTCCCGTTGCCTTTAGCGCATGGAACTCTTTGCTCAACAATTTTGCCGTAGAAGTCGTTCGTTTCGACGGCGAAAAAATCGGTTTGCTTCAAAGCCTACGCGAAGTTCCCGGCCTTTTGGCATTTACGATCGTCTTTGTTCTCATCTTTTTGCGCCAGCAAAGCGCGGCATATCTTTCATTGGCACTGTTAGGAATCGGTACGATGCTCACAGGCTTTTTCCCTTCCACCGTCGGACTTTACGTCACGACGATCGTGATGTCCGTAGGATTTCATTATCTTGAAACTTTACACAGCTCGTTAAGTTTACAGTGGATCGACAAAAACAAAGCACCGTCGTTCTTAGGGAAACTCTCTTCCCTCCGGTCGTTTATAGGTTTAGGTATCTTGGCACTTTTATACGTTTTGATGCAATACGCTAACGTCGGTTATACGGCGATTTACGCTTTAAGCGGTGCGATCACCGTTGCCGCCGCATTGTTTGCATGGAGGGTTTTTCCGCATTTTAAAGACGACGTCATCCAAGAGAACAGACTTTTTTTACGTCGAAAATATTGGATTTTTTACGTTTTGACCTTTTTAGCCGGAGCCAGACGCCAAATCGTGGTCGTTTTTGCGGGATTTTTGCTCGTGGAGCGCTTTCATTTCAGCGTCCAAAATATGCTTCTTTTACTTATCGTCAACACGATTTTAAATATGCTCTGCGCTCCTTACGTCGGAAAACTCATCGAACGTTTCGGCGAAAATCTTTCGCTCAAAATCGAATACGGTTCCATCGTGCTCATTTTTGTCCTATACGCTATGGTACAATCCCTTGAAATGGCGGTAGGGCTTTACGTGATCGACAATCTTTTTTTTACGATCGCGATCGCACTTAAAACCTATTTTCAAAAAATTGCCGATGCACGCGATATTGCCGTTACCTCGAGTATCGGGTTTACGATCAACCATATTTCGGCGGTTTTATTGCCTTTTAGTTTAGGTATTATTTGGACCTATTCCGTTTCCGCCGTTTTTTTAATCGGAGCTTTTTTGGCAACGATTTCATTTTGTTTAACATTTCTGATGCCCAAAGGAGTGATGCATGAACCTTCAGTCTCTTGACGACGATTCTTTACAATTGGATTACGTATCCGACCCCAAACTATACGATGAAAAACGCTATTTTAACGAAGAGGGCGACGAACCTTTTGATACGACCTCCAAAGCCCAAATGCTTTTAATGCTCAATACGCTCGCTTACGACATGCAATTAGACACCTACGCACTCAAAAAAATGGAAATCTTCCTACGAAGCGAATTACCTTTTTTTGCGGTTACCCGACGCTTGGTACGCCAATGGGTCACGCAGAATTTTTTATATTAATATCATATTACGATGTTATAATGACGTACCAAGTGTGAGGTAAACGATGAAAAAAATTTATTTAATACGCCATGCCAAATCCAGCTGGAAAGACGAAACGCTCGATGATTTTATAAGACCTTTAAACGCAAGAGGCAAGCGCGACGTTCTTTTTATGGGCAAACGTTTGAAGATGTTCGACGTTTTGCCCTGCGCAATTTACGCAAGCCCGGCCAAACGTTCGGAAAAAACGGCAAAAGAGCTTGCTAAAGCCGTCGAATTCAATAGAAAGAAGATTATCTATACGAAAAAACTTTACGACAGTACCTTTGAAACCTATCTTTCGTTGATTCAATCCATCGACGATCACTGCAACGACGTGTTCATCATCGGACATAACCCGACGATTACCGAAGTCGGCGAACGCCTTAGCGGCGCAATTTTAAGCAATATCCCGACCTGTGCGATCGTTTGCCTTCGTTTCGACGTCGAACATTTTCACGAGATCACCGAAGAGAGCGGACATATCCTCTTTTTCGACTATCCGAAAAAACACCTTAAAGAGACTTCGCAAGAATCCTAAAGCTCGTCTGCTTATAATTTCCGACGTAAGTAAAAGATCAGCCCGATCATCACTCCGGCACAAAGCCCCAGCAAAACCGTTACCTTTTCCGATCCCGAAGCGATCGTCGAAAAAGGTAAATTTTGCGTGTTCATCCCAAAATAACCGACCACCAAATTCAGCGGTAAGAAAATCGCCGATAAAATCGTTAAAAAATAGATCGTTTTGTTCATACGCTCGTTGTTGCGACTGGTGTAAAAGGTGTACAGGTTTCCCAGTTTATCGATGGCCAATAAAGCGGAACGATTGGTACGGCTTAAATGCTCGTGAATATCGTTAAAATGCGTTGCCAAAAAGCCTTCTTCTTGGATATAACGTTGAACGAACGTTTCCAAAACTTCCGTCGCTAACGTTAAAAGGCGCACGATGCGCGCTAAATCTTTTTTATACGTTAACCAATAATGCATAAATGCCGTAAACGGTTTGTTTTCGTAAAGCCGCTCTTCCATCCAATCGATACTCTCGTGAATCGAAGCGACAAGTTTCATCGTTTCGTTTGTCTTTTCGTTGAGATACACATACACTTCTTCCATCGAAGGAAGCTCCAAAAAAACGCTTTGCACGGAATCGTAACGGTAATAATGCCGATCGTCGAAGACAAAAGCATGGGCATTCACGATGAGCTCTTTGTCTTTATGCGGAAGCGTCACAATCAAAATATCGTACGCCGCTTCTTCGACGAACATCGACGGATGCGTCGGATTTTTGATGTCCAAGAGGTAAAAACGATCGATTTTTTCGTAAAGGGTTTGCATCTTAAACCGCCGCATCGTCATGCATTTTAGTTGCCTCTTTTGCGATAAAACTCGGCTTTGAATGCCGCAAAGGAGCCTTGTAAGATTGCTTCGCGCATTTGTGCCATCAAGTGCAAATAATAATGCAGGTTATGAATCGAAGCCAACCGAAAATACGTTAACTCTTTCGCACGATACAAGTGGTGCAAATAGCCTCTTGAATAGTGCTTACATGTTAAGCAGTCGCATTCGGGATCGATCGGACTTTCGTCCAAAGCGAACTTGGCGTTTTTAATGCTGATTTTTCCGAAAGAGGTGAATAAAGAGCCGTTTCGCGCATTGCGGGTCGGCATAACGCAATCAAACATATCCACGCCGCGTTCGACGTTTTCGACCAAATCCTCGGGTGTTCCCACGCCCATCAAATACCGCGGCTTATGCGTCGGCATGAGCGGTGTTACGAATTCGACCGTATCGTACATTTCGCGGTTGGCTTCTCCCACGCTAAGCCCTCCGATCGCAAAACCGTCAAAAGGAAGCTCGCATAATTCGTTCGCGCTGATGCGGCGAAACTCTTGATCGGTACCGCCTTGAATGATCGCGAAAATATTTTGATGCGTGCCGATCCCCTCGGCTTTTTTGCGCAAATGATACGCAATAGCCCGTTTCGCCCAATCCGTCGTTCGTTGAATCGAAAGCGCAATACGCTCTTTGGTAGCAGGAAGGGCTACAAGGTCGTCCAAAATCATCATAATATCGGAATTGAAGTTGTACTGAATGTCCAAGACTTTCTCGGGCGTAAAATAGTGCGTCGAGCCGTCAATGTGGCTTTTAAACGTAATGCCGTTTTGATCGGCTTTGGAAATGTCGCTGAGACTAAAGGCTTGAAAGCCGCCGCTATCGGTCAAAAAGCTATACGGAAACTTCGTAAAGCCGTGCAATCCGCCGAAATGACGAATCGTTTCGTCTCCGGGGCGCAAATACAAGTGGTAGGTATTGCCTAAAATAATCTTCGCTCCGACTTCTTCCATCACGTCTTTCGCATCCAAACTCTTCACGCTTCCGACCGTTCCGACCGGCATAAAGATAGGCGTTTGAATCGTGCTGTGCGCCGTTTGAATCGTACATGCGCGCGCATTTCCGTCGGTTTTATCTATCTGAAATTTCATATCCGTTATAATATCCTCTCATAATTTAGGGAGCTCGTATGAAAAAAATCCTTATCATCGCTGATGGCATTCTAGCAAAACAATTTTTAGAAAAGGTTATGGAAACAGAAGCCGGCGAAAATAGCTATACGATTATCACGTATAAAGAAGAGACGCTGCCCAAACGTCGCCCCGAAAATTTTAAATTTTTCGAGTTTGATCCGACCAGCTA
This sequence comes from Sulfurospirillum sp. MES, assembly GCF_000789415.1. Lineage (NCBI taxonomy): Bacteria > Pseudomonadati > Campylobacterota > Epsilonproteobacteria > Campylobacterales > Sulfurospirillaceae > Sulfurospirillum > Sulfurospirillum sp. MES. The sequence continues at coordinate 55,719 of NZ_JSEC01000007.1, forward strand.
CGAAAAGTTGGCCGTCGTCTTAAACGAACAATTTTTTCAAATTATGATTTTACTCTCCAACGAAATCGACGTCACGGCAACGTATAAAAATATTCGACGTATCGATAATAAAGTACGCATCGTTTTGATGGACCGTTGGGGTCTTCAACTGGAAGATAAACGCCTTTTTATGGTCAATTCCAGAGAAATTTTAGCTTCTCGTTTTACCGATCACCTCCCCAATATGCCCATTATGGCGCAAAATATCGGTTTGGGTATCGGCGAAATTATGGAAGTCTCCATTCCGGTCGGAAGCTCGTACGCGTACCGCCATTTAGCGTCCATTGAGCAAAGCAAATGGAAAATCGCCGCGGTCTATCGCGCCAACTCTTTGTTGCTTCCGCGACCGACGTTGATGCTTTTACCCAATGATCTCATTCTCTTAGTCGGCGATCCTAAAGTGCTTCAAAGCGTTTTTCGAAGTATCAAACGCGAGCTCGGGCAGTTTCCATCGCCGTTTGGAAGTAGCATCTACTGCTTGGTCGATATGCTCGAGATGAACGATAAAGAGATGGAATCTTTGCTCAACGACGCATTGTTATTGCACTCTAAACTCAACAGTAACAAACTGCATATCAAAGTGATTCATCCGACCTACTGCAAATCGTTGGACAAAATCAAAAGTTACCATAGCACGCACATTAACGTGATGATCGATTATTACGAAACCAATCCGCGTAAAGTCCTCCGCGCGGATACCGAAACGATGGATATCGGACTGATCGTCACGATGAATCGTTTCTTTCAACACAACCGTAAAGCGCTCTACAAAACCAAACTTCCCGTTTTTAAAATGGGCAAACGCGGTTTTTCAAGTCTCAATCAAGGCGTCGTCCTCAGCAACGACGCGCATGAAATCGAACAAGAATCCTCCGTGATTTTCGACGTCGCGACGCAACTGGCCTTGGAAATCAAGCTTTATACCTACAATCCCGATCATCCCGAAGCGAAAAATAGCTTAATCGAGCATTTTGAAAACCTCTCCAAAATTTTCGGTCGTGAAGTCGATATGATTCAAAGCGAAAAAAATCCTCTTTTCAAACTGAAAAACAGAGACAATATTTTGCAATTTCTCCCTTTTAGCCATAAAATTTTAGAGTCCAATATGCTCTCTATTTTTTCAACCGATATGGATAAACTGCACTTTAAATTGGCGGATAATTATCAACTTTTTATTCCGGTTAATACAAATTAATGCCTTTTTGAGATACTATAAAATAAAAAATTTGGATCGAATATGCACGTCAACGTCGTTTTTAACCCAACCGCTTCTTCGAAAGATTACACCGTCTTCATCGACGAACTGCAAACGCTTTGCTTCGATACGAAAGTCATGATCGTGACCAATACGACCGTCGCCGCTTTGCACCTTGAAACCCTCAAAGCACGCTTACATGTCAAAACGTTGCACACAGTCATTTTACCGGACGGAGAACAGTATAAAAATTTTGAAAGCCTTCATTGCATTTTAAACGCCTGCTTTGAACACAGGCTCGATCGCAAATCGCTTTTGATCGCCTTCGGCGGCGGCGTGATCGGCGATATGACGGGCTTTGCCGCTTCGATTTATCAACGAGGCATCGACTTTATTCAAATTCCGACCACGCTTTTGGCGCAAGTGGATGCAAGCGTGGGCGGGAAAACGGGTATCAACAACGATTACGGCAAAAACCTGATCGGAACGTTTTGGCAACCGCGCGCGGTGTACTGTGAAAGTGCCTTTTTAAAGACGCTTCCGCACCGTGAATTTGCCGCAGGCGTCGCTGAAATCGTTAAAATGGCGGTGACGTTCGATCGTGATTTTTTTGCATGGCTCGAAACACACGACTTACATGTCGACCAAAATCTTGCCGAAGCGATTCGCAAAAGCATCGCTATTAAAGCACGCGTCGTTGCGCAAGACGAAACCGAGCAGGGCGTTCGTGCCGTGCTGAATTACGGTCATACGTTCGCACATGTCATCGAAAACCAAACCGCTTATAGCGTTTATTTGCACGGCGAAGCCGTAGCAATCGGCATGGTTATGGCCAATACGCTCGCCAAAAGTCTGGATCTTTTAAGCCAAGAAGACGCGCTTCGCATTCAAACGCTTTTAAGGCGTTACGACCTGCCGACGCACTACGACGTTCCTTCTTCGGAAGCGTTTTACGAAGCGTTTTTCTTAGATAAAAAAAGTGCGAACGATACGATCAAATTTATCTTACCCCAAGGTATCGGGAACTACGCGATGCGCAACGATATTCCCAAAGAAACGGTTCTGCGTGCGTTAAAGGGCGATCATGTTTAAAACACTGTGTTGCTTTTTTTTAACATGTACCTTTTTGTTTGCCGACGCAAACGCTACGTCTAAACTCGAAGAGGGCATCAAAATCGATGCCTTGCATCAAAAAATTACCCTCATAGACGAAGCGGTCAAAGACAATCTATGGTTTAAACGCTACGGCAATTACTTGACGTATCAAAAACTTTTAGAAGAGCTCTCCACCGTCGATGCCGAAGTGAAAAAATTTAAAAACACCAAAGACAAAGCCTCTTTGGAAAAATACGAAAAACTCTTGACCAAACAAGAGTCTTTGGAAAAGCAGATCGAGCTTTTACAAGAGTTTAAAAATTCGCCTTTTAGCAAACTCGTCGATGCGGCGGACGTGGAAAGTTACACGAAAGTGACCAACCCGTTTGCCATTCTTTCGGCACTCTCGTACATCAAAAAAATCAAACAAGAGAGTTTAGACTACAAAGCGCGCTTGGAACGCTTGGACTTTTTGGTCGAAAAACTCAAAGAAAAAGAGACGCTTTTAGCGACCTTGTACGAAATTGAGCCGATGATTACCAACGAAGACGCCTTGTACGAAGCGCAAAAAGAGCTGAACGCCTTTACCTCCGCGCAAGAGATCGCACGCACGAGCTACTCGCTTTACGTGAAAAAGGTCGAAGAAGCGACGATTCGGGTGACCCAAGACATTACCGTACAGATGAAGCGTGCTTTTAACATCGGTATTTTTATTATCGTCGTCATCGTCGTAACGTTTTTATTGAAATTTATCGCCAAACGCTACGTCAAAGACAACGAACGTTTTTATACCGCCAATAAGATCATCAATTTTGTGAACGTCACGTTGATTCTGTTGATTTTACTCTTTTCCTACATCGAAAACGTTTCGTATCTGGTCACCGTTTTAGGATTTGCGTCCGCGGGTATCGCGATTGCTATGAAAGACTGGTTTATGAGCATCTTGGGCTGGATGGTCATCGTTTTCGGCGGAAGTTTTCACGTCGGCGATCGTATTAAGATTCAAAAAGACGGACTGCCTTACGTCGGCGATATTATCGATATTTCGCTTTTACGTATGACGGTTTTGGAAGACATTACGCTTACCAGCTATAAAGAAAATATCCGTTCCGGTCGTATCTTTTTCGTGCCGAACAACTTGGTTTTTACCTCGGTCATTTCCAACTACACCCACGGAACAATGCGCACCGTTTGGGACGGTATCTACATCTATATCACGTTTGATTCCAATCACAAAAAAGCCGTGCATATCGCGCGCGAAATTACGAAAAAATATGCCAAAGGCTACACCGACATCGCGCGTACGCAACTCAATTTATTGCGCAACCAGTATAGCCTTAAAAACACCAACGTCGAGCCGCGAATCTTTGCGTTTGTCGAAGAACAAGGCTTTTGCGTCAACTGCTGGTATATGACGAATTCATACGCGGCAATGGCACTTCGCGGCACGATCGGCTGCGAAATCATCGATGCGTATAACAAAGAAGAGGATATTACGATCGCTTACCAAACGCAAAACGTTAATCTTGCGCGTCAGGACAAACCGATGCCGACGCACGAATCGCCAAAGAGCGTAGATGAAAAAAGTCTATTTTAAAACGTTCGGGTGCCGTACCAACATCTACGATACCCAAGTCATGATGGCAAATTTGTGCGATTTTGAGCTAACGGAAGACGAGCATGCCGCCGATATCGTCGTCGTGAACTCGTGTACGGTTACCAACGGCGCGGACAGTGGGGTACGAAACTATATCAATCACGTTTCAAAAGAGGGCAAAAAAGTGATCGTCGCCGGATGCGGCGCGATGAGCAAAGGCGAAAGCCTTTTCGCGCAAAAAAAAGTCTTCGGCGTCATGGGACACTCGGAAAAAGCACATATCAACACGCTTTTAAAACACGACCGTCCGTTTTTCGAAATCGGCGATTTAACCTCGCTGGATGAGACCATCGTACACGAATACACGGGCAAAACCAAAGCATTTATCAAAATCCAAGAAGGGTGCAACTTCAGGTGTGCTTATTGTATTATTCCTTTCGTTCGCGGAAACGCGCGCAGTCAAGATGAAAACACCATTGTCGAGCAAGTACGAAAGTTAGCCCTCAACGGATACGGCGAATTCGTCTTAACGGGAACGAATATCGGAAGTTACGGTAAAGACAAAGGAAGTTCTTTAGGAAAACTCGTTCAGCGATTAGGCACTATTCGCGGCGTGCGTCGTATCCGTTTAGGCAGTATCGAGCCGATCCAAATCGACGAGAGTTTTCGCGAAATTTTACGTGAACCGTGGTTGGAGCGACACTTGCATATTGCATTGCAACACACTTCCGAGACGATGTTGGAGCTGATGCGAAGGCGCAACCGCGTTATGCACGATTTGGAACTTTTCTGCGAACTGAGCGAGCAAGGCTTTGCGCTCGGAACCGATTTTATCACGGGACATCCGGGAGAAACCGAAGCGATTTGGCAAGAGGCGTATCGCACGTTGGAAAAATTTCCGTTAACGCACTTGCACGCTTTTACCTACTCCAAGCGCGACGGCACGCCGTCTGCTTTAATGAAACCCGAGATCAAAGGCGATATCGCTAAAGAACGCCTTAAGCAAATCGAAGCGTTGGTTCACGCAAAAAATATCGCGTTTCGTCAAGCACGCCGACATGTCGCTTTAGATGTTTTGGTTGAAGAGTATAAAGACGGTCTTTTTATCGGTTACGATCAATTTTTCAATAAAGTAACCCTGCAAAGTGAACGCGACGTCCTGAAAGAGTGGGTCAACGTCGCATCGTACGAGATTTTAGGGGAGTGCAATCATGCAAATTTTTAAGTCGCAAAAACTGATGCTGTCGTTTATGGCGTTGAGCATTTTTATCGTTTTACTCGCTTTCGGCTATATGCGCATTACGCCGAAAATCATCGATTTGCCGACGTACAACGCGCTTTTAAATTCCGGTGCGATTCAAAAAGCCAAAGTCGCCAACGACGAAGTCTTTTTATACGGCATCAACGACCAATTCGTTATTATTAAAGACGGTATCGACATGAGCGAACTGCTCAAAAAAGTTCCGGTCGAAGTTGCCCGTAGCAATGCACTCATCGACGATATGCTGATTATTGTTTTGCTCTTGGGAGGGCTGTTGGCACTCTTACTGTATGCACGAAAAAAACGCGCCGAAGATGCCAAAAAAGAACAAGAAAACGCTCAAAAAGCGTACGCCTCTTACGATCCGTTTTTAGGCAACGTCATTCGTCCGGTACGCGCACACGTAAGCTTTAAAGACGTCGCGGGCATTCAAGACGTCAAAGAAGAACTCGAAGAGATCGTCGATTTTTTAAAAAATCCCGCCAAATACAAACGCTACGGCATTTCGCTTCCCAAAGGCGTGCTCTTAGTCGGACCTCCGGGCGTGGGCAAAACGATGATCGCCAAAGCCGTTGCGGGGGAGGCGAGCGTACCGTTTTTTTACCAAAGCGGTGCAACGTTCGTGCAAATCTACGTCGGCATGGGAGCCAAAAGAGTCAAAGAGCTTTTTTCACAAGCTAAGGCACACGCGCCTTCTATCATCTTTATCGACGAAATCGATGCGGTGGGTAAAGCCAGAGGAGGGTTGCGTAACGACGAAAGAGAAGCGACGCTCAATCAACTTTTAACCGAAATGGACGGATTTGAAGACAGTAGCGGCGTTATCGTCATTGCCGCGACCAATAAAATCGAAGTGATCGACGAAGCATTGCTTCGCTCGGGACGCTTCGATCGACGCATTTTTATTTCGCTTCCCGATAAACACGACCGAACGGAGATTTTAAAAACGTACTTGCGTAACAAACCGAGCGAAATCAACCTTGAAGAACTCGCAAACATGAGCGTGGGTTTTAGCGGAGCAGCCCTTGCGACATGGGTCAACGAAGCCGCGATCAACGCACTTCGTAGAGGTTCGCAAACGCTTGAAACGAGCGATTTTATCGCCGTACGCCAAAAAGTCTTGATGGGTAAGAAAAAAGTCCTTAGTTTTTCCAACGAAGAGAAAAAAATTCAAGCACGCTACCAAGCCGCCAAAGCCGTATGCGCGTATTGGTTTGAAATCGATTTCGACAAAGTGACGATCGTCAATGACCGCATTAAAGACATGGATCGCGAAATCGAATCTAAAACGCAAATGCTCAGCAAATTGAAAGTCTATCTTGCCGGAATGGTCGCTACGGAGCTTGCCTACAACGAAAAATACACCAATGCGACCGAAGACCTCAACCGCGCTTTGGAAATCGCCAAGGAGATGGTCGAAGTTTACGGTATGGGCGAAAAACTTTTGCCGAACGAGAACGACGTGCTGATAATCTTGGAAACCGCCCAAAAAGAGTTGGAACGTTTTTTAGAGGGGATGCATAGCCTTTTGGACAAAGTGAGCGACACCTTGTACACGCACGAAAGCATCTCTCGCAATGAGTTAAAAGCCATTATCGATGACGTTCTTTAGCGGTTTTTGTTTTCACGGTGAAGAGGCTCTTTTTGAGCCTTACCTCATTCAAAACGACTTCACGGTAGCCGGATTTAGCTACGGAGCCATCAAAGCGTTTGAGTATACCCTGACATGTCAAACGCGTATCGACACGTTGCAACTCTTTTCTCCCGCGTTTTTTCAACACAAAGACGCGAAGTTTAAAAAGCTTCAAACCCTCTTTTTTACCAAAGACAGCACACTTTACACACGTCATTTTAGACAAAACACCGTCTATCCTTCGGCGTTTGATGTGACGCCTTATCTTCATCAAGGCTCGCTTGAAGAACTCAACGAGCTCTTAAACTACGTATGGGACGAAGCTAAACTGCACATGCTCGTCGACAAAGGCGTCACGATCGAAGTCTACACCGGCGAATGCGATGCAGTTGTCGATAGCCTTACATGTAAGGATTTTTTCGTACCGTTTGCGAGCGTTTACTACGTCAAAAGAGTAGGGCATCTTTTAAAATAATGCAAGCCCTAAACGAAACCGAACTTTTAGAACGCCTGAGCCAACCTCATCGCGCTTTTTTACTGCTTTTACACACCGCACACTGTTCTCAATGCAAGATCGCCGACGCAAGAGTAAAGCGCGTAGAACAAAACCCTGTGTTACATGTGGATTTTTTAACATGTAATCTTGACGAAGCCCCTCGCATCCATGAGCTTTTTAACATTCGCTCCGTCCCCGTCTGCATGGCGTACAACGAAAAAAGCGAGCTACACCGAGTCGAATACGGCCTTAAATCCAAAGCGGTGTACGAAAGTATGGCACTGGGCGTCAACACCCAAAAAGGGAACCCCAAAAATCGACTTCTAGGCTTTTAATTGCACTAGAGTAAACCATATTTTATGATTTTACGGTTATTTAAGTTTTTTCTTGTATAATTCGAACTCTTAATTCAATGTGCCTGAGTGGTGAAATTGGTAGACGCGCTAGACTCAAAATCTAGTATGGAGACATGTGCCGGTTCGAGTCCGGCCTCAGGTACCACCTCAATCCCCTTCAAATCGACATTCTAAACCTTAAACTTTGCCGGTGTCAATGAGATGTCATAATGACACGCTCATCTCATTTATTTTTTGCTGTTTTCTACGTATCGATGCTTACATGTATTTATTTGCCCTAATATTTGGTGTTGCTCTTCTTTCGTGTGGTTAAATCTAAACTCCGCTTCTTTGAGATAGTAGATAAAATTGGTATGATCGACGCCTTTAAAACGATGCATAAACGTCTCTAAAAAACCCCAAAAACGGCTCAATCGACTATCGAAACTTTCTAAGCGTGCAATCTTATGGTGTTGAAGATATTTTGCGTAAGCCTCTTTTTCCTCAAGGTCACAACTGTTTTGTTTTAAAGACTCAAAGTGATCGGGCAATAACAGCGTGTAAACGCCTTCGTCGCAGAGCATTCCTAAAATACCGACGGCATCGAAAATATAACGGGAATTTCCCTTTTTGGACGTCGGTAAATAATAATATTCGTCGTATTCGTTAAACAGAGCCGCACGTTGATACCGTGCTTCGCTTTTTTGAACAAGAAACGAGCGGTAACTCGCATAACGTTTTTGAACGGTTGCGTAGTTTAATCGCAACAAAGAAGATGCGGCGTTAATGCTTAAACCCTCAACGAAAGCCTCGATGATTAAAGCTTCTTTGTGAGCTTTTTGGGCACTCCACGTACGTTTGCATGTCGCACAGCGGTATTGCGTTTTACTCACGCGGTAAAGCTTTGAGTCGCCGCAAAAAATACATGAAAGATTTTCGGAAGATTTCATAACGATATTTTTCCTGAAAACAACTAAGAAAATTCTTTTTTTAGCTCCTATTTAAAGAATTAGTCTATAATCTTCTAAAAACTCAAAAGGATATTCTATGTGTAAAGATTGCGGTTGTTCCATTACGCCGACACAATGGTCCGCACATGAGCATACTCACAGCCATGACGGACACGAACATAGCCACGCGCATACGCACGACGATCATCACGATCACGACCATCCCCATTCTCACGATCATGAGCACAAGCACGAACATTTACATGCCAATCCGCAACTCAACGACGCCAAAACGATTTCGGTCATTACGAAAATTTTAGACGCCAACGATACGCAAGCGGCACACAATCGAGCGCATTTCGAAGAACACGGTATTTTGGCGATCAATTTAATGAGCAGTCCGGGTAGCGGCAAAACTACGCTTTTGGAAGCGACGATCGATGCGAAAGAGATCAAACTCGGCGTGATCGAAGGCGATTTGGAAACCAATCAAGACGCCGATCGTATCGTTGCCAAAGGAGCTCCCGCGTATCAAATTACGACCGGACAAGCTTGCCATCTCGATGCTTTTATGGTTCATGACGCTTTGCATCATCTTCCCGTTGAAGGGTTGGACGTCGTCTTTATCGAAAATGTGGGTAATCTCGTTTGCCCAGCCAGCTACGACGTCGGATCGCATTTAAACGTCGTCTTGCTTTCCGTACCCGAAGGCGACGACAAACCGGCAAAATACCCCGTTATGTTTAAAAACGCCGATCTTTTTTTAATTACGAAATGCGATTTATTGCCGTATTTTGATTTTAGCATCGAAAAAGCGATTCGTGAAGCACGCAAACTCAACCCGAAAGTCGACGTCATCGAAATCGACAGCAAATCGGGTAAAGGAATCGATCAATGGATTGCTTACCTTAAAATGAAAAAAGCATTGAGGTAGTCGTTATGTGCCTATCCATTCCCTCTAAAGTCGTGGAAATCGACGAAAACAATTATGCAACCGTAGATACCTTGGGCGTTAGACGCCAAGTGACGCTCGATTTGATTAGCGAACCCGTTCATGTCGGCGATTACGTCTTAATCCACGTCGGATTTGCGATGAATAAGATCAGCAAAGAAGAGGCCGAAGACAGCATTGCCGCGTATAACGAAATCGCGGAGGCGATGAAAAACGGAGAAATCGACGAAGACGAAGGAAACAGCCATTATGCCTGAAGTCGATCTCATCGAAGGTTTTCGTGATCCCGTCCATATGAAAGCGTTGGCAGCGATCATTCGCAAAGAGTGTACGCGCAAAATCAATATTATGGAAGTATGCGGCGGACATACCCATACGATTATGAAATACGGACTTCCTCAACTCTTACCGGATAATATCGAATTTGTTCACGGGCCGGGATGCCCCGTGTGTATTATGCCCAAAGAGCGCATCGATCACGCGATTGCGTTAGCGCTCATGCCGAACACGATCTTAGCGACGCTCGGCGATATGATACGCGTCCCCGGAAGCAAAAGCTCTTTACAAAAGTTACGGGCGGATGGATGCGATATTCGTTCGCTCTATTCGCCTTTGGACGTCATCAAGATTGCACAAGACAATCCCGATAAAAACGTCGTTTTCTTTGCCATAGGGTTTGAAACGACCACGCCCATGAGTGCGGTCGTCCTAGAACAAGCTTTGCGTTTAGGGCTGAAAAACATCTTTTTTCATATCAATCACGTCAGCGTCCCCGAAGCGGTTGATGCGATTATGAGCGGCGGCGATGCTCATATCGACGCGTTTTTAGGACCTTCACATGTTAGCGTGATTACGGGATATAAAATTTACGAGCCGATCGCAAAAGCGTATCATACGCCAATCGTCGTAGCGGGCTTTGAACCGACCGACGTTATGGAATCGGTACTGCGTATCGTACGTCAAATCAATCACGGTAAAGCCGAAGTGGAAAACCAATATGCCAGAGCCGTTTCCAAAGAAGGGAACCTCAAAGCGCAAGCTTTGGTGGAAATCTATTTTGAGAAAAGAGACCATTTTAGATGGCGAGGCATCGGCGACATTGCACACAGTGCGTTAAAGCTAAAACCCGCCTATGCCGCGATGGATGCCGAAGTCGTTTTTGACGACATTCTTCCCAAAGTGTTGTTAGACGACCATAAAATGTGTATTTGCGGCGATATCTTAAAAGGGCGCGCGAAGCCGTACGACTGCAAAGTCTTCGCAAAAGCCTGTATTCCGAGCAATCCGATGGGCTCGTGCATGGTTTCAAGTGAAGGGGCGTGTGCGGCATATTTTAAATACGGCAATTTGAACCTTAAAGGAGCAAAAGCGTGAGTGCAAAAATATTACTTTCTCACGGAGGCGGCGGCGAAGAGACGCAAAGCCTGATTAAAAACCTTTTTTTTAAACATTTCGGAAACGATATTTTATTACGGATGGAAGATGCGGCTGTTTTAACGATGAAAAGCGAAAAAATCGCTTTTACGACCGACTCTTTTACCGTTTCGCCGCTTTTTTTTAAAGGGGGCAATATCGGAAAATTAGCCATTGCCGGAACCGTCAACGACCTTTCTATGATGGGGGCGCGTCCAAAATATCTAACATGTGCGTTTATGATCGAAGAAGGATTTGAGTACGAAAAGCTTGAAGAAATCGTCATTTCTATGCGCGACGAAATGGCAAAAAGCGGCGTTAAAATCGTGGCCGGAGATACCAAAGTCGTTCCCAAAGGCGGCGTGGACGGTGTTTTTATCAATACCGCAGGTGTCGGAGAAGTGCTTAAAGAGGGTATTTCGGCGCATGCGTTACGCCAAGGCGATGCGATCATCGTAACGAACGAAGTCGGAAACCACGGAGCGTGTATTTTGGCGATGCGCGAAGAGTTAGAATTACAAAGCGACTTAAAAACCGATTGTGCGTCGTTATGGAAAAGTGTAGAGGCTTTGATCGACGCCGACATTGAAATCCATGCACTGCGCGATGCGACGCGCGGGGGCGTGAGTGCGGTACTCAACGAATGGGCGCAAACGTCAAACGTCGGTATCCATGTTAGGGAAGCAGACATTCCCGTCGCCAACGAAGTCAAAGGAATGTGCGAACTTTTAGGGTTTGAGCCTTACGAGTTTGCGAATGAGGGTACGATGCTGATTGCACTTCCGCAAAGCGAAGTTGCTAAAGCATTAGAGGTACTCAAACGCTTTGAAGAGACCTCCAAAAGCGCTCTGATCGGCGACGTGGACGATCGATTCGAAGGAAGAGTCGTTTTACAAACGCCGTGGGGCTCAGAACGCTTTTTAGAACCGCCTAAAGGTGAGTTATTGCCGAGGATTTGCTAATGCACGAGTTCTCGATCGTGAATGCGCTTTTGGAATTGTGCGAGAAAAACGCACGCGAAAACCGCGCAACAAAAATTACGAAAGTAGAGATTAAAGTCGGCAAATTAAGCGGCGTCGAAATCCACTTTTTAGAAACGGCTTTCGATACGTTTAAAGAACAAACAATCTGTCACGATGCCCAACTCGCGGTACATGTGCAAGACGTCGTCGTACGATGCGAGCAGTGCAAGCAAGAGTCTACGTTGGAACATTATGAGCTCATCTGCCCTGCATGTCAAAGTCGCGACGTGAGTATTATCGACGGCGAAGAGATGCTTTTAATGCGCCTTGAAATGGAGTAAAGCTAGACTAAGAGAGCATTGTGTATAATCAGGGATGATTCAACTTTAAGGATTGCCCTGTATGTTACAAACGCTACGAGAAGCAACCATCGACGATTTGGCGGAAATTATTAAAATCTACAACGAAGCGATCAAAGACGGCATTTCGACCGCCGATAGCAAGACGGTCGGAATTGATGAAAAACTGGAGTGGTTTTACGCACATACGGCACAACGTCCGATGCTCGTTAAAGAGTATTGCGGACGTATTATCGCGTGGATTAGTATTCAGCCCTTTTACGCCAATTTGTTAGCCTACCAAGATACGGCGCGTATCAATATCTACATCGATAAAAATTTTCAAGGTAAAAAACTCGGACAGCAATTTCTCGGCGAAGCGATAGAGCGTGCAAAATCTATCGGCATTAAAACGCTTTTAGCCTTGATTTTTTCCGAAAATATCGCAAGTTTGACGTTATTTAAGAAAATCGGTTTCAAAGAGTGGGGCAATCTAAGCCGCATCGCTACGATCGAGGGGATCGATAAAGACCTTTTGATCTTAGGTCAACGGATTCAAGACTAAAATCACATGAAAGAAAAATGCATTATTTTTGATATGGACGGTACGTTGATCGATTCGAGTGCCGCTATGACGCAAAGCGTCAATTTTGTAAGAGATAGCATCGGACTTGCGCCTATCGGGAAAAAAGAGTTAGAGTATCATATTAACCAGCCCGATCAACATCTTCCGATGATTTTTTACGGTACCGACGAATACGATCCAAACCATCGTGCATTGTTTAAAGAACATTATATGCAAAGCTCGATTACCAGCGTTCTTTATCCGGGCGTCAAAGAGATGTTGCATGAACTAAACGCTAAAGCGCATTTGTGCATTGCAACCAACGCAAGCGATTTTTTTGCGCGCCGTATGCTAGAAGCCTTACATGTAGCCGAATATTTTAGCGCAATCGTCGGCGGTAATAACGTCTTGGAGCCTAAACCGAGTCCTTTAATGGTGCAGTATTTAATGCGTGAAGTCGACGCAAAACCGAACGATACGCTTTTAATCGGCGACAGCGTGAAAGACGAAGGTGCCGCTAAAAATGCCGGAATCGACTTTATTTTCGCGGAGTGGGGCTACGGAACCGCCCAAGAAGCTTCGCTTCGCGCCCGAAACGTGCCGGAACTTTTACGCTTGTTAAAGACGTTTATTTAAAAAGTTCCAAAGGCAATTCGAGCGTTCGTTTAATCACGTTAACCGGACTTTTAATCGTGTCCATGAGAAGATGCGTTTCTACTTTCGGGTCGTCTATCGAGCCTTTTACGTTGACTCTGGTGGCAATCTTACCGTCTTCGCCTAAAATAATGCCGCCGACGATCGGTATTTTATCCAAGGCGGAGCTAAACGTTTTTAAGGTTTTGATTTGAAGGTTTAGATCAAGCGTACCGGCCGTAAAATCAACCGTTCCTTCTCCGGTAATATCGGTGTTGTTTCCTCGTAATTGCAGCTCTTTTATGAGCATCTTCTCGCCTTCTTGCGAAAATTCGATGTATCCGTTTTCGACGAAATACCCCTCTTTATTAAAGCTCGGATCGTTAAAAACGAGCAGAGAAGGGACGGCATTAATCGTTGCCATCAGGTTATTGAAAAATTTTAAATCTTTAATCAAAGTTTTGTGCATGATAAACGTGCCTTGCATGTGTTTATCGTCTTTGCCTTCAATATCGAGCGAAAAATTGCCTTCTTTAAAATAGTTTTTTTTGAAAAGCCGATTGGTCATATTATCATCCATCGCAGTCGCGTTGATCGTTAAGCGATCGCGTTTTTTATCGTAATTGAAAAGCGATTTTCCTAAAGACGAGCGTAATTGGGTTTGATCGAGAAAGAGAATGAGCGTGTACCTATCGCTTAGAAGAAACGCGCTTCGGTTTTGATCGAGAAACGAAGCATTTTCTCCCGAAATCGTCGTTTTTATCGGCATTTGCGACGTCGAATTGCCCTCGGGAACGGAAAGGTTGATATCTTTTAAGCGTATCGCGAGCTCTTTGTCGTAGTGAACGGAGAGTTTGCGATCTTTCGTATAGGCATCGATGACTTTGCCGTCGGTTGAAAATGCGATATCGAAGCGACTGCGTGTTTGGTTGTTCTCGATTAAGACGGAATCGACGTTGTCCAAAAGAATATCGGCACGAAATTTTTGAAAATCGTCGGTTTGAAGTTTCAAGTTTCCTTGCGAAAGATTGTGTTCTTGCATCAAAGGCGAAAGCGGACGTATGAGCGAAAGATCGCTCATTTCAAAAAGGTTGGTCGCTTTACCGAAACGCATCACGGTTTGAAGCGAAGGTAAACTTAAGGTCGTTGCATTGTCGTCGATGCGAAACGAACCGTTTAGGTCGCGTATCTCTTTCGCATTAAGAAGGGTATTTCCATTAAAATCTATCAAAAGTGAATGAATATCGACTTTTCCGTCGTATACGCCCGTTTTCGTATCCAAGCGTCCCGTCGTATCGATATCGAAAAGATTTTTATACCGAAGGTTGGTTTGATTGAGTTTTACGTTAAAATTATCGAGTTCAACGCTACCCGAACGCGTCGACATAGGAAGTCCGCTGAGCTCAAACGTACTAGGGGAAAGTCTAAAGAGTCCCGTTGCATTGAGATCGTACGGTAAAAAACGAATATCCAGCTTGATCGACGCCTCGGTCGTTCCCGATGTTTGTACCAAAGGTACGTCGATTTTGAAAGTATGTAAAATTTTATGTATAGAAGCGTCTAAGCGTGCTTTGGTCGCTAGATCAACGACGATTCCCGTGCCTTTCGTGAGCAAATTGTAGATATGAATATCGGCTTTTGAAAGCGATTTGGCTTCGTAAATCGGATTGCGAAGCGCAAAAAACAAGGTGTCTTTATCAAGTCGAATGCCTATTTCATCGGCATGTGCCGGCGTAACATGTGAGGCAAACGTAATATTGGCATCGCTAACGATCGCTTCGCCTTTCATTTCTAAAGGAAAATACTCTTGCGTTTTTAAATCGAATTTCCCCTCTAAATGCGTCAAACGATACTCTTTAGCAACGATATTTTCATGAATCCATGCTTTCACGATCGGTTCGAGTTCGACTTGCGTGACCAAAAAATTCATCAAATTGCTTAGCGATCGATGCGTAAAAGGTTCGCTTTGAAGTTGATACGAAAGCAGGTCTTTTTCAAGTCCGATCTTAGCTTCGCCTTGAATGCCGAAAGTCTCGAAATGTCCCTCAAACGTTGACTCGGAACGGGAAAGATCGGCAAAAAAGATACCGTTGACATGTAAGGCGAAATCTTTTAAAAAAGCCTCTTCCAAAAAAATCGTTAAGCGATGTTTATCCAACGCTTCCATACGCGCTTTAACGTTTAAATGCTTGCTCTCCAAACTGAAAAGGGCCTTATCGTATAAAAGCGAAAACGTTTCGTTGTCGTAAACAATCGTCTGAATATCGATATGGCTAAAAAACTGATTGAGGTACGGAAAATTTTCAAGAATCAACGCGCTTTCTTCCAAAGAGGTATCCGCCGACGTTGATTTATCGATCGTCAACGTTTGAATGTTCACAATCAATTTTTTATCTAGTTTCATATATAATTGATCGATTTTTACGTTCGGTAGACGTAAACTCTCAATGAAAAGACCATGCATCAGCGTGGCGATAAAAGCAACAAAAAAGAGAACGATGAATAAAAAAAGAATCCAAATTTTTTTAATGGTATGCGACGTCGCGTTAATAATCATATATGCACTTTTGTTTCACTTATCAAGACCTATGAGTTCTACGTCGGTAGCATTTGTCCCGCAGGGCTCGATTGCTCAAATTATAACATATATGGTTGACAAAAACTTTGATTTGCACGCACGCGTCGATAAATACCTTTTGTATCTGATCGGCAAGCCGCAAGCCGGTTGGGTCAGTATCCAAGAGAGCGTTTTAACGCGCGGCGATTTTCTGTATAAACTCAGCCATTCCAAAGCTCCTTTGAAAATTATTACGTACATTCCGGGCGAAACGAAAGAGTTCTTATTGGCGCAATTGGCATTGGAGTTTAACCTCTCGTACGAAACGTTACAACAAGAATATGCCAAAGCCACGCCTTATGCGGACGGTTTTATCGTTCCGGAGACCTATTACATTCCCGTCGGTATTAAAGAAGCGCAGTTGATCCATTTTTTGTTTGCACATGCCAAACGTTACCATAAAGACGTTTTTGAGAAAATCTTCGGCGAATTTAACGAGCAAAAATGGCTCAAATTTATTATCATCGCGTCGATTATCCAAAAAGAAGCCGCCAATAACGAAGAGATGCCTTTCGTCTCGTCAGTCATCTACAATCGACTGAAAAAAGAGATGAAGCTCCAAATGGACGGATCGCTCAACTACGGACAATTCTCGCATACGAAAATCACGCCGCAACGTATCCGAGAAGATACGTCGCCTTACAATACTTACATGTACAAAGGTTTGCCGCCTCAACCGATTTGCAGCGTCAGCAAAGAAGCAATTTTTGCCGCTATTTTTCCAAAACAAACGAATTATCTCTATTTTGTCAAAAATAAAAACGGAACGCATACTTTTTCCCAAAATTATGAAACGCATTTGGAAAATATAAAAAAAGAGTAGAGTTTTTGCAAAACGCATTTTGCAAAAAATAAAAGCACCAAGGGTTGTGTGGGCACTCCGCCGAGGAGAACTCAGCGTTAGCGTAGTCTTGAAAGCTTTGCTTTTAAGACGTGTTTAGAGTTTTTGTAAAACTCTAGTGATATAAATTTAATTAATAACGTGATAGCATTAGCGAAAATTAGTTTTAAAGGGGTACCTAAATGGCTCACACTCAAAGCAAAATGATTTATACGATTGTGGATGAAGCACCGGCATTAGCGACGTATTCACTCCTTCCGATCGTGAAAGCCTTTGCCAAAACGGCAAATATCGACGTCGAAACCAGAGATATTTCGCTTGCGGGACGTATCTTGGCAAATTTTTCGGAAGGACTGGACGAAACGCAAAAGCGAAACGACGATTTGAGCTATTTAGGAGAACTTGCCGCCAAACCCGAAGCCAATATTATTAAGTTACCCAATATCAGCGCATCGCTTCCGCAACTGCTCAGTGCGATTAAAGAGCTTCAAGATAAAGGTTTTAAGATTCCTTCTTATCCCGAAAATCCGACCAACGAAAACGAAAAAGAGATCAAAGCGCGCTACGCTAAAGTCTTAGGTAGTGCGGTCAATCCCGTATTACGCGAGGGAAACTCCGACAGACGCGCTCCTTTATGCGTCAAAGAGTATGCACGCAAACATCCGCATCGTATGGGCGCATGGACCAAAGAGTCTCGCGCCGAAGTGGCTTATATGCATGAAGGAGATTTTTACGGTAACGAAAAATCCGTGATAATGCAAGAAGCGACGACCGTACGCATCGAATTGGTCGCATTAGACGGAAGCGTTAGCGTCTTAAAAGAGAGTTTGCCTCTGCAAAAAGACGAGATTTTCGACGCTACGTTTATGAGTGCCAAAAAACTCTCCGCTTTTTACGAAGCGCAAATGAACGATGCCAAAGCAAACAATCTTCTGCTCTCTTTACATTTAAAAGCGACGATGATGAAAATCAGCGATCCCGTTATGTTCGGATACGCTTTGCGTACATTTTTTAAAGACGTTTTCGAAAAACATGCCGCTCTTTTTGACGAACTGGGCGTTAATCCTAACAACGGCTTGGGCGATTTGTACGTCAAATTAGCCTCTTTACCCGAAGCACAAAAAGCCGCTATCGAAGCCGATATTCAAGCGTGCTATGCCAAACGACCTGAAATTGCGATGGTAAATTCCGACAAAGGTATTACGAATCTTCACGTTCCCAGCGACGTCATTATCGACGCTTCAATGCCCGCATGCATCCGAGAATCGGGCAAAATGTGGGGCAAAGACGGAAAGCTCCATGAAACCAAAGCTTTAATTCCCGATCGTTGCTACGCACGCATTTATGAAGAGACGATCGCGTTTTGTAAACAAAACGGTGCGCTTGATCCGCGAACTATGGGATCGGTTCCCAATGTGGGCTTAATGGCACAAAAAGCCGAAGAATACGGCTCTCACGATAAAACCTTTGTGTGTCAAAACGAAGGCATCGTGCGTGTCGTAGATAACGTAAGCGGTCAAATCTACCTCGAACATTCGGTCGAAAAAGGCGATATTTACCGCGGTTGTCAAGCCAAAGACGCTCCGATTCGCGATTGGGTCAAATTGGCGATCAACCGTGCGCGATTAAGCCAAACACCGGCAATTTTTTGGCTTGACTCAGAGCGCGCTCATGATGCTTTAATGATTCAAAAAGTCGAAAAGTACCTTAAAGAGTACGATTTAACCGGACTCGATATTCACATTATGCCGCCCGAGCAAGCCATCCGTACCTCTTTGGAGCGTATCGTCAAAGGTCAAGATACGATTGCGGTAACGGGGAACGTGTTGCGCGATTATTTAACCGACTTATTTCCGATTTTAGAGGTGGGCACTTCGGCTAAGATGCTTTCCATCGTTCCGTTGATGAACGGCGGCGGTTTGTTTGAAACGGGTGCGGGAGGATCGGCTCCTAAGCACGTACAGCAATTTGTCGAAGAAAACCACTTGCGTTGGGACTCTTTAGGCGAATTTATGGCACTCACGGCATCTTTGGAACATTTAAGCCATGTTACCGACAATCCCAAAGCGGCTCTTTTAGCACAAACGCTCGATGCGGCAACCGGAAAATTTTTAGATAACAACAAATCGCCTTCTTCCAAAGTAGGCGAGCTAGACAATCGCGGAAGCCATTTTTATTTGACCTTATATTGGGCAGAAGCATTGGCGGCACAAACGATTGACATGTCGCTTTCAAAAACATTTCAACCTTTGGCACAAACGCTTGCTCAAAATGAAGAACTCATCGTTCACGAGCTCAATGCGGTTCAAGGAAAAGCCGTGGATATGGGAGGCTATTATTTACCCGATTTTGACAAAACCAATGCCGCTATGCGTCCGAGTGCCACGTTGAATCGCGCACTTGAAACGCTTAATGCGTAAGACGTTTTCATTATTTACAACACTTTAGAAGGATAGCGTTTGTCACACAGTAAAAAAGTTTCCATTATCGGCACGGGAAATGTCGGTGCTACCGTTTGCTATTGGCTTGCGATGCGAAAATATTGTCGTGAAATCGTGATGATCGACCGCGACAACGATATGGCGCAAGGTAAAGCGATCGATATTTTACAAGCAACCAGTCCGGAAGGCAGTTACACGCAAATCTACAGTTCTGCCGAATACGACGCCATCGTCGGTAGCAATATCGTCGTCGTTACGGCGGGAAGTCCACGAAAACCGGGTATGAGTCGAGACGATCTTTTGATGATTAACGCCGCTATTACGCGTGAAATTATCGAAAAAGTACGCGAATACGCACCTCAAGCCGTCGTTATCATGGTCTCAAATCCTCTAGATGCCATGGTCTATACGGCACTCAAAGTCGGCGAATACCCGCGCAATCAAGTTCTCGGTATGGCAGGTATTTTGGACAGTTCCCGAATGGAAACGTTTATCTCCCAAAAACTCGGATTCGGTTACGGACAAGTTACCGCCAGCGTCATGGGAGGACACGGAGACGATATGGTTCCTCTTCCGCGTTACTCTTCGGTCAACGGTGTTGCGCTAACCGATCTTTTAACGGCAGAAGAG
Source organism: Sulfurospirillum sp. MES (assembly GCF_000789415.1). Taxonomy (NCBI): domain Bacteria; kingdom Pseudomonadati; phylum Campylobacterota; class Epsilonproteobacteria; order Campylobacterales; family Sulfurospirillaceae; genus Sulfurospirillum; species Sulfurospirillum sp. MES. The sequence continues at coordinate 75,712 of NZ_JSEC01000007.1, forward strand.
ATTGACGAAATTATTACGCAAACACGTTACGGCGGCGCAGAAATCGTCGAATATATGGGAACGTCCGCATATTACGCTCCCGCCAACTCTACGGTTAAAATGATCGAAGCGATTTTAAACGATTCGCGTGCCATTTTTCCGTGTGCCGTTTTATTGGAGGGAGAATACGGATACAACGATACGGTGAACGGCGTGCCCGTCGTACTCGGTGCCAACGGTATGGAAAAAGTTCTCGAATTACCGTTAAACGCCGATGAAAAAAGTCAATTCGCCAAAAGCGTTGCTTCCGTCGATAGCTTGATTCAAACGCTCCATAAGAGTAATTTTTTCACAAAAACCCTGTAGTCTACGGATAAGCTAAACTTAAATCTGTAGCAAAAAAAAGATATAGTTGATATTTTAATTGACTAAGGTGTTAGATTCACATTAGAGTCATACCCAAGAAACGAAAAAATGAAAGCAAAATGGAGGTTTTATGAATATTCACGAGTATCAAGCGAAAGAGATTTTTAAACGATACAATGTTCCTACTCCAAACGGACATGTTGCCTGTACGACAGACGAGGCGGTTGCTAACGCACAAAAATTAGGCGGCACCCTATGGGTCGTCAAAGCGCAAATCCATGCGGGCGGTCGAGGGTTGGGCGGTGGCGTTAAATTGGCACGCAGTCTTGAAGAGGTCAAAACGCTCGCAAACGAAATTTTGGGAATGACGCTCGTAACGCACCAAACGGGACCTGCGGGTAAAGTGGTTCATAAAGTGTATATCGAAGAAGGTGTGGATATCGCCGATGAACTTTATCTTGGAATCGTTCTTGATCGCGCTCGTGAAATGCCCGTGATTATGGCATCGCGTGAAGGCGGTATGGAAATTGAAAAAGTCGCCGCCGAATCTCCCGAAAAAATTATCAAAGTTGCCGTCGATCCGTTTATCGGATTCCAGCCGTTTCACGGACGCGAGCTTGCTTATGGACTCGGGTTGGAGAAAGAAGCCATAGCCTCTTTTAGTGCCTTTGCCGCATCACTGTATAAAGTCTACATGGAAAACGATGCCGAACTCATCGAAATCAATCCTCTGGTCAAAACCAAAAGCGGTACATTCGTTGCGTTGGACGGAAAAATGAGTTTTGACGACAATGCGCTGTTTCGCCATCCGGAAATCGAAGTGATGCGCGATTTAAGCGAAGAAAATCCTATTGAACGCGAAGCATCCGAATTTGGATTAAGCTACGTAAAGCTAGACGGTAACGTCGGGTGTATGGTTAACGGTGCCGGGCTTGCGATGGGAACGATGGATACGATTCATTACGTCGGAGGATTCCCCGCAAACTTTTTGGACGTCGGCGGCGGAGCCAATGCCTCAACCGTAGCTAAGGGATTTGAAATTATTCTCAAAGACCCTAACGTCAAATCGATTTTCGTCAATATTTTCGGCGGTATCGTACGTTGCGACCGTATTGCAAACGGTATTTTGGAAGCGACGAAACTCATTGACGTCCACGTTCCCGTGATCGTCCGTTTGGACGGCACCAATGCTAAAGAGGCCGCCGAAATTCTTAAAAATGCCCATATACCTAATATTATCAGTGCGACGGATCTTCTAGAAGGCGCGATGAAAGCCGTTGCCGCCGCTAAAGGAGAGATCGCATGAGTATTTTAATCGATAAAAACACGAAAGTTATCGTACAAGGTTTTACCGGGAAAGAGGGCAGTTTTCATGCGGAACAATGCCTTTCCTACGGTACGAAAATCGTCGGAGGCGTCACTCCGGGAAAAGGGGGAAGCGAGCATTTAGGCAAACCCGTTTTCAATACCGTCTCCGAAGCCGTTCGTGCTACAGGTGCGACGGTCAGCATGGTATTCGTACCGCCTGCCTTTGTCGCCGATGCCGTCATGGAAGCCGCCGACGCAGGTATCGAATTGGCCGTGATTATTACCGAAGGCTCTCCGGTTCGCGATATGCAACGCGTTAAGGCATATGCCGTCAAAAAAGGCATGAAGACGATCGGGCCTAACTGTCCCGGAATTATTACCGCGCAAGAGTGTAAAATCGGCATTATGCCCGGAGCCATTTTTAAAAAAGGCTGCGTCGGGTTGATCAGTAAATCCGGAACGTTAACCTATGAAGGAGCCAATCAAGTCTGTAACGAAGGGTACGGTATTACGACGGCGGTCGGCATCGGCGGAGATCCGATTATCGGACTATCGTACAAACAGCTATTGGCGATGTTTGAGTCCGATCCCGAAACAAAAGCGATCGTCTTAATCGGCGAAATCGGCGGAGATCTTGAAATTCAAGCCGCGGCTTTTATCCAAGAGCATATTTCCAAACCCGTCGTCGCTTTTATCGCCGGACAAAGCGCACCTAAAGGAAAACGTATGGGACATGCCGGCGCGATCGTGAGCGGAAGCTCCGGAACGGCGGCCGAAAAGATGGAAGCATTGGAGAAAGCAGGCGTACATGTCGTGAAATCTCCGGCGGAAATAGGCAAAAAGATAGCCGAAGTGTTGAAATGATAAAATTTTCGTCCATGAGGTACGGTCGTCTTATCGCAACCGTCTCCTCTTTTTTTTGAAACAAGCATTATGTTAAGTAAAGGAGAACGATAGGATGGGTTTAATCACTGCACCGAGCAATACGCCCGTATGGGTCAACGTCTCAAGGTGTAAAGCATGCGATATTTGTGTTAGTCTGTGTCCGGCCGGTGTTTTAGCGATGGTACAAGCACCCAATTCGACCTTAGGTTCGATGATAGAAGTCGTAGAGCCCGAAGCCTGTATCGGATGTCGGGATTGCGAATTACATTGTCCCGATTTTGCGATTTACGTCGCCGATAAAAGCGAATTTAAATTTGCGAAGCTTTCGGAAACCGCCAAAGAGCGCGCCGAAGCGGTCAAAAAAAATAAATTTAGAAAACTTGGTGCATAAGGAAGCAAGATGGCAAGAGAAGTAATTTCAAGCGGAAATGCACTGGTAGCAAAAGCGGCGGTTGAATGCGGATGTAAATTTTTCGGAGGCTATCCTATTACGCCTTCAAGTGAAATTGCGGAAGATTTAAGCAAACTTTTACCCCGAGTCGGGGGTAAATTTATCCAAATGGAAGATGAAATCGGCGGTATTTGCGTCGCGTTAGGCGCTTCTATGAGCGGAACGAAAGCAATGACCGCATCTTCGGGTCCTGGAATCTCCCTCAAAGCGGAGCAAATCGGTTATAGTTTTATCGCAGAGATCCCTTTGGTCATCGTCAACGTTATGCGCGGCGGCCCTTCAACGGGTCTTCCGACACGCGTTTCGCAAGCCGACATCGGGCAAGCAAAGTATCCTACACACGGCGATTACGCATCGATTGCTTTATGTCCGGGAAGTTTGGAAGAGGCCTATACCGAAACGATACGCGCGTTTAACATCGCCGAAAAGTATATGACGCCCGTCTTTGTGCTTTTGGACGAAACCTTAGGTCATATGCACGGTAAAGCGATTCTCCCCGATTTGGCGGATGTCGAAAAAAGCGTGATCAAACGCGCCGAATTTACGGGCGATCCTGCGGAATATAAACCGTATGCCGCCGCACCCGCCGAGCCTGCCGTACTCAATCCTTTTTTTAAAGGTTACCGTTACCACGTTACGGGATTGCATCACGGAGACAAAGGGTTCCCGACCGAAGACGGCGAAATATGTGAATACAATATCGAACGTTTAACCAATAAAATAAAAACCAAAGCCGACGATCTGGTACGATACGAAGAGTTTATGCTCGAAGACGCCGAAGTCTGTATTATCGCTTACGGTAGTATCAGCCGCGGTGCAAAAGAGGCGGTGATGAAACTTCGAAACGATGGCATCAAAGCGGGACTTTTTAGACCGATTACGCTTTGGCCGAGTCCGGTAGCAAAATTGCAAGAAATCGGTAAGCGTTTTTCAAAAATCATGGTAACCGAGCTCAATATGGGACAATACCTCGAAGAAATCGAGCGCGTTATGAAGCGAAACGACTTTGCGACCCTGCACAAAGCAAACGGTCGTCCGATCGCGCCTTTGGAGATGGTTGCAAAAGTGAAGGAGATGTTCTAATGGCGTTTAATTACGATAAATATTTACGGGTAGATAAAATGCCCACACTTTGGTGTTGGGGTTGCGGCGACGGTGTTATTTTAAAATCCGTCATTCGCGCTATCGATAAAATGGGTTGGAATATGGACGATGTGTGCGTCGTCTCCGGAATCGGCTGTAGCGGACGTTTTAGTTCGTATGTCGACTGCAATACCGTGCATACGACGCACGGTCGTGCTATCGCGTACGCAACAGGCATTAAACTTGCCAATCCCGAAAAACACGTTATCGTCGTTACGGGCGACGGCGACGGTTTGGCCATCGGCGGTAACCATACGATTCACGGCTGCCGAAGAAATATCGATTTGAACCATATTTTGATCAATAACTTTATTTACGGTTTAACCAACTCGCAAACAAGCCCGACGACACCGCAGGGTATGTGGACGTCGACGGCAAACTACGGTAACGTCGATCCGAGTTTTGATGCGGCAAAGCTAGCAGATGCCGCCGGAGCGACCTTTGTTGCCCGAGAATCCGTACTCGATCCTCAAAAATTGGAAAAAATGTTCGTCGCCGGCTTTTCGCACAAAGGGTATTCGTTCTTCGACGTCTTTTCCAATTGCCATATTAACTTGGGGCGAAAAAACAAAATGGGCGAGGCCGTCTTAAATCTTGCATGGATCGAAAGCCGCATCGTCGGAAAAAACAAGTTTGATCTTCTCAGCGAAGAAGAGCGTGCGGGTAAATTTCCGACGGGCATTTTAAAGCAAGAAGAGGGCAAACTCGAATATTGCGAAGCGTACGATAAAGTCATTTACGCCGCTCAAAATAAAACAACCGTAGCGCTATAAGGAGCCTTGAATGAGAAGACAATTACGTTTTGTGGGCGTCGGCGGTCAAGGCGTTATTTTAGCGGGAGAGATTTTGGCGGTCGCGAAGATCAAAGAGGGCGGATACGGCGTTAAAGCGTCGACGTATACCTCTCAAGTACGCGGAGGGCCTACGAAGGTCGATATTTTGTTGGATGAGAGTGAAATTTTATTTCCGTATGCCAATGAAGGCGAAATCGAATTCATGATCGCTACGGCGCAAGTTAGTTTCAATCAATTTAAAAACGGCGTTAAAGAGGGCGGGCTTATTGTCGTCGAACCCAACCTCGTTAAAACGAGCGAAGAAGATCGTCAAAAATGGAAAATCATCGAAATACCGTTGATTACGATCGCCAAAGAAGAGGTCGGAAACGTTATTACGCAGTCCGTCGTTGCCTTGGCGATTACCGTTGAAATGACGAAGGTGCTTCCTCACGATCTCGTCCGCGAAGTCATGCTTTCCAAAGTACCCGAAAAAGTTCATCCCGAAAACAAAAAAGCGTATGAACTCGGTATCAAATACGCCGACGAGGCATTAAAAAACCTTTAAACTCTTAAGCTCTTTAGAAAATTTTCTAAAGAGCTCTCTGCTTTTTGTAGGCGTTTTCATGCTTACATGTTAAGGTCTGCGCTTACAAAAACAACCAAACAAACAAAGCAATACCGACGCAAAGATTGAGATAACTGACACCGTCTTCAAAAAGCTTAATCAACAGTTCGTCCGTGTAACGCTCTATAAGGGAAGGATGCGTCATTAAACCGTTTTGAGCAAAATGAACAATATCCGATGCCCAAAAATAGGCGATGATTTCGGGGGCGATAAAAAAGAGAAAAACGCCGAATATTCCCCAAAAAGATTTTTCGGGTTTCATGTCCGATAGGACTTTTTTGGTTACGGGATGGCGGGCGATCTTTTGAAGTTTTTCTTTCACGAAAATACCTTTGGAAGGTTTTAAGAGACCGTGGAGCGGGTGACGGGAATCGAACCCGCTACTTTCAGCTTGGGAAGCTAACACTCTACCGATGAGTTACACCCGCGTTTTAGAGGTGACATTATAGCACAACCTTTTCCTTACATGTCAAAAAAAATCATACGCATTCTCTTATTCGGACTTGAGTATAATGTCGCATCAGGAGAAAGATCATGAAACAAACCGTCGATACCCAAAAAGCACTCAGACAACAACAAAACGAAATAGACGATTATACGATCTACAGTATGCTCGCTCGATCGGAAAAACACGAAGCCAACCGAGAGATTTTTCGCAAAATCGCCAAAGAAGAGCAGGGGCATTATGCCTATCTTCGCTCTTTTACGCAAAAAGAGTTACGACCGCGCTCGTTTGTCGTGCTTTTTTACCTTTTACTTTCCAAAATTCTCGGTGTTTCGTTTACGCTTAAATTTCTGGAAAACCGCGAAGAGGGTGCTAAACAATTTTACAAAGAGCTCATCGAAATCGACCCTAAGGCTAACGATATTTACGAACAAGAGATGCATCATGAAATCGAATTGATCGATATGCTTCACGACAAAAAACTGCTCTATGCCGGTGCGATCGTGTTGGGAATGAACGATGCCCTCGTCGAACTCACGGGTACGCTGAGCGGTCTTGCCCTTGCCTTTGAAAAAAGTAGCGTCGTAGGCGTGACCGGCCTTATCATGGGAATTGCCGCTTCGCTCTCGATGGCAGGATCGGCGTATTTGGAGTCGAAAGAGACGCCAAACGGAGACATTAGCGCGATGACGTATTCGCTGTATACGGGCATTTCGTATATTATCACGACGGCGTTGCTCGTGTTGCCGTTTTTTCTGTTCAATACAATTTACATGTCGATATTTTGGATGTTTTGTGCGGCACTTGCGGCGATTTTCGCGTATAACTTTTACATTAGCGTCGCCAAAGAGTTGGCATTTTGGAAACGCGTACGCGAAATGTCGTACATTACGTTCGGTGTCGCCTTAATCTCTTTTGGTATCGGCTACGTCGTCAAACATTACTTCGGGATCGAGATTTAAGGACTTTGCTTCGAGCGGAACGTCGGCGAACGAAACCTATGAAAAATCCGATACCGAGGATTATAACGGGAACGAAAAAGTACCAATGTGTTTTAGCGTAGGCGATAAGCGATAAAATCGTATCACCGAAGTACCAGACGGGCACAATAATAATCGCACTCCAGCAAAATGCGGAGATTCCGTTTAAAATCGCAAAATAACGCGGCGAATATCCCATAAGTCCGATACAAAGCGGTAAAATCGTGCGAAGGCCGTAGAGATAGCGTTGAATAAAGATGATAAATCCGCCGTATTCGCGTAGTAAAAGTTTCGCAAGGGCAAATTTGCGCTTTTGGGAACCGAATTTGCGAATGACGTACTCTTTTTTAAATCGCCCTAAATAAAAGTAGAGTTGATCGCCGACAAACGCACCCAATCCCGCCGTCGTAATCGCCCAAACCAACGCCATATCGCCGGTATGCACAAAAAGTCCCGCCATCACCAGACCGCTTTCGCCTTCCAATATACTCCAAAAAAAGAGAATGATATAGCCGTATTGGCGCATTAAATCGAGTAGTTCCGCTTCCATGATCTTTTTCTTAAAATGTTTCGTGCATCTTACTCTTTTTCATCTAAAAGATGCTTTGAGCCAAACGTGCGTTGCGTTGCGGTATGTCGGTTTGTTATAAGCGTGGAAGCACTTTTGTTTCAAAAACGCTCCAACCGCACAAAAGCCATAAGCGAGCCTTTTGGTTAAAGAGCTGACTCTCCAACGAAGCGACTTTGGCTTCGACGGCGGCACGTGAGGCGATCGCACGGGAGAGTTCGTCCGCGCTGATGAGTTGGTTGTCGAAACGTCCTTGCGAAAGGGCGGTGTAGGTATCGCTTGCACGAAGTTCTTCTTTGGCACTTTGCAGTTTGGCTTCAAGCGTATGAAACTCCAAAAAACCGTTTTGAATTTCTGTTTGAATCTCGCTTTTATACGCTGCGAGCTCAAAAGAAGCGGACATTTGCGTCGCACGTGCCGCTTCAAGCGTTTGGCGGTCGCTCATACCGTTAAAAAGATTCCACGAAATACTCATTCCCGCATAACTTTTATCGGCATTCGTATACCCGTCGCCGTTTAATGCCAACGAATCGCCTTGATGTTTAATCGCACCGACAAGAGCGACGTTTGGATAGTATTTGCTTTGGGCAAGCTCGATGCTTTTATGCGCGACGTCGACGGATTTTTGCATCGCTTTCATATCTTCGCGCTCTTCCAGCGCAAACGTTAATGCTTCATTTTCGCTCGGCGCGTGCATCTCAAGCGACGTTTCGTCGTGTAACGTGACGATTTTCGTATTTAACAGTGTTCCCAGTTGATTGAGGTACTGTTCGCGTAGGTTTTGGCGATCAATGAGTTGCGCGTGAATATCGTATTTTTTCGCCTCTATCGCAAAAAGTTCGCTTTGGGCTAAAAGTCCGTTTTCGTAGTAACCTTTGGCTTTTAAATAGGCTTTTTCGATGGCGTTTTCAGAACTTTTTAACGCGACGATCGCTTTGGTTTCGGCAATAACGGCACTGTAAAGAGCCGTGGTTTGTAAGGCAAGGTTGCGTTTAAGATTGAAACGTTTTAAAGAGGCTTGTTCGCTTTCCAATTTGGCTTTGTCGATCGTTGCGGAGATCGCAAATCCGCTAAAAAGAGGGTACGTTAACACCAGTGCGCCCTCAAGATGCCTGCGTGTACCTACCGGTGCGGTAATATTCGAAAACGGAGGCGGCATATTGAGCGTCATCGTCGGCGTATCGTTCCATTCGATTGCACTTAAAGTCGCATCGAGCGAGGGTAAATTTTTTCCTTTGGCGGCTTGATACAAGGCTTCGGAAGCATTTTCAAGTGCTTGTGCGCTTTGGTAGCGGAAGCTAGACTCCAAAAGGCTCAGCAATTCGCCGTAAGTCTGTGCAAAGAGCCATGCCGGTAGCATTGTCGAGAGAAACAACCATCGCATTATTACTCCTTTAAATGAGGGACGAATCGATAAAATGGTAGTACTGCTTGGATTAATTTGCTCTTAATTAGGCAAAGTTATACCCTTTTTGTTATATAATTAAACGTGTGTTGAAAGAAGGAGTGCTTATGTTGGAAAAAATCAAACAGTATCGTTTAGGCGTTTTGATCGTTCTTTTGCTCCTCGGGGCTTCGGGATTCATTTTCATGAAACTTCGCACGCAAACACTCGCCCCCAACCTCGTCTTCGGATCGGGGCGTATGGACGGCGATTTAATCAATCTTAATGCCAAGTATGCCGGAAGAATCGAACGTATCGACATCGAAGAGGGACAAGCCGTGCATCGAGGCGACGTTATCGCCGTTTTGAAAAGCGATGAGTACGAAGCGCAAAAAAATCAAATCGAAGCACAAATCAATGCCAAAGAGACGGAACTGAAAGTTGCGGAAACGACGATAAGCGAAACATTGCGTCAGGCAAACGATACGATTCAAATTCGTAAACACCAGCACGAAGAGCTTGAAAAAAGCATTGCATCGCAAATACGCTCGCTTGAACAAGACAAACGCGATTTGGAACGGGTTCAAAACCTTTATGCACAAAACCTCATCGAAAAGCGTCAAATCGAAACTGCCGATTTAAAATACAAAACGGCTCACAATACCTTAGACGCATTGTACCAAAAACGTGCGCAAACGTCTTTGGCGATTCAAGTCGCGACAAGTGAGCATACGAAAGCGAATGCCCAACAACAAACGCTTCAGGCGATGCGCCAAAGTATCGATGCGCTGAGGGCTTCCAAACGTCAAATCGACGCCGTCTTGAACGAAATGACGTTACGCTCTTCTATTGACGGCGTCGTGGTCGAAAAAATCGCCAACGTCGGCGAAGTCGTGGGTGCGGGAAGCGTGGTGGCGACCTTGTTGGACCCTCGCTCGTTGTACTTGAAGATTTTTGTCGATACCAAAGAAAACGGAAAGCTACATGTAGGAGATGAAGCGGTCATTTTTTTGGATGCGACTCCGGATAAACCGATAGCCTCGAACGTCGTTCGCATCGAGCAACGCGCGGAGTTTACGCCCAAAGAAGTCAGCGTACCGAGCGATCGAATTCAACGCGTTTTTGCTTTACATGTCAAGCCCAAAGAGCCTCAGCCGACGCTTAAAATGGGATTGCCCGCGGTCGGCGTCGTTTCCATGGACGCGCAAGGGCTTCCGGTTCACCTCAAAAACGTTCCCGAATAAAGAGCCCTTATGCGACTTGTTGTTCGTGACGTAAGCGTTTTTCATAAAAATCGTTTGGGCATTGCGCATGCGAATTTTGAAGCGAACGAGGGGGAAATTGTCGGTTTTATCGGTGCGGACGGCGCGGGGAAAAGCTCCTTGATTCACGCAATCGCCGGCGTCATTGCATGCAAGGGAGAAATCGTTTTCGACAATCATACCTACCGTTCGTGCAAAGAGGCCGAACCGCTTAAAGCGCGTATCGGCTTGATGCCCCAAGGTATCGGACTTGTCTTATACGACATGTTAACCGTGAGCGAGCACCTACGTTTTTTTGCCGATATTCACGATCTCGTTCAAAACGAGGCTTTTGAGACCTATAAAACACGCTTGCTTCAAATGGCGGGTTTGGAAAAATTTCAAGACCGCCAAGCGGGGAAACTCAGCGGCGGAATGATGCAAAAACTCTCTTTAATCTGCACGCTCTTACATCGCCCGAAACTATTGCTCTTGGACGAACCGACAACGGGTGTGGATCCTTTGAGCCGGATCGAATTATGGGAAATCCTTGAGGAGATACGCCGAAGCGAAGGCACGATTTGCTTGATCAGTACCGCGTACATGCAAGAAGCGGCGAAGATGGATAAAATCTTACTTTTCGACGAACAAAAAATCATTGCGCAAGGTACTTCCGAAGCCCTTTTACAAACGGTAGAATCTTTATGTTACGACCCAGGTACCCCCTGTGTTGAACCGTGCATCAAAACCTTACAAACCCTTTACACGCTTACCCCGCTCGCATCCAAGTCGACGCAAACGCCTACGCTTGAGGCACTTTTTTTCGTTAACGCCTTAAAAAACGACAAGACGATGCCGCCGATCGTTTTAAGCGACAAAGAAAAGAGCGATTTTGACGGCGACGTTTTAATGGATGCCAAAGGTTTAACCAAACGTTTCGGAACTTTCGTCGCCAACGATAACGTTGATATTACCCTAAAAAAAGGTGAGATTTTAGGACTGCTCGGAGCCAACGGTGCCGGAAAAACGACGTTTATTAAGATGCTTTTAGGGCTCTATCCGATTGACGGAGGCGAATTGCGACTTTTAGGTAAAACGATTCAAACACCCCAAGATCGACAAGCACTTAAAGCTTCCATCGGCTACGTAAGTCAACATTTTGCCTTGTATAACGATATGAGCGTACAGGAAAATTTGCTCTATTTTGCTTCGATGCGCGGTTTGCCGAGTGAAACGGCCAAAGAGCGCATCAAACGTTATGCGCAAGAGCTCGGTTTTGAAAACTATCTCAACGCCTTGCCACCGGAGCTTCCTTTGGGAATCAATCAGCGTTTTTCCTTAGCTTCGGCACTCTTACACGAACCGGTAATCTTGTTTTTAGACGAACCGACTTCGGGTGTCGATGCCATTGCTAGGGCGCAGTTTTGGGAACTTTTGAAGTGTTTGAAAGAAAAATGGAAAATCGCTATTTTGATTACGACGCACTATATGAGCGAAGCGGAATTTTGCGACCGCGTCGTTTTAATGCGCCAAGGAGCGAAAATCGCCGACGATACGATAGAAGGCTTTTACGCCAAGCATCCTCAAGCGCATACTTTTGAAGAGATATTTTTGGAGTATTTTCGATGAAACTCTCCGTCGTTAAGGCCTACGTTCTCAAAGAACTGAGCGAAATCGTACGAAGCCGATTGATTATTATGGTCTATTTGATGCCCACGATGGTACTGGTGCTTTTCGGTTACGGAATTCGCATGGAAGTGACGGGGGCGCGTACCTTGATTATCGATTACGATCAAAGCCATTATTCACGCTTATTGATCGAAAAATTTGCGCACTCAAAATATTTTACGGTTCAAAAAGAGCTTCGTTTGGAGAGCGAAGCACTTGATGCCATCCACCGTGCGCAAAGCGACGTGGTTATTATCATCCCCGAATCGTTCGAAAAACGTCTGCTTCACGGACAAAAAATCCAAATCGGCGTCTTCGTCGACACGGCATTTCCGATGCGAGGCTCGACGATCGAAAGTTACGTCAAAGGCGTCGTTCTCAATGCGGCGTCCGCTATCCAAGAGCGTATGCTCGATCGCGATGCACATACGATAGCCATTAACCAACGAACGCTTTTCAATCAAGCGATGCGTGACGAAGATGCGATCGTCCCGGGATTGATCGGTTTGGTTTTATTAATCGCTCCGGCGATTTTAGCGGCATTGCTCATCGTCAAAGAGAAAGAAAAAGGCACGATCTTTAACTTCTACGCTTCCGCTCTCTCCAAAGCGGAGTTTATCGCCGCCAAGCTAATTCCCGTTTTTTTCCTCCACTCGATCAATATCTTTATTCTCTTTTTATGGGCGACGTATTGGTTCGACGTACCGTTTCGAGGGAGTTTTTGGCTTTATTGGGTCGCTTCGGAGCTTTATTTGGTCATTAGTCTTTCCATCGGTATGCTCATCTCTATCGTGACGCGAACGCAAATCGTTGCGGTTGTTTTGACGGTGATCGTGACGATTATTCCGGGATTTTTATATTCGGGTATTTTGATGCCAATCTCTTCGATGGTCGGTTTTTCGCGCTATGAAGCACATATTTTTCCCGTAATGTATTACAACCACATTTTATACGACGTCTTTTTGGTCGGCGAAGGCTTGGCTTCGGCAAAAACGCAACTTTACCTCTTTATTTTGGCCTTTTACGGGCTTTTCTTAATGGGGCTAGGAAGCTTGATACTGAAAAAGGAGCTTCGATGAGGGTCTTTTGGACGGTCGTCGCACGCGAACTCGTGCGTTTCATTCGTTCGTGGCAGCTGGTACTCGTCGTTTTGTACGCTTTTACGATGGAAGTTTATATCGCAGGAAGCGGCATAGAACTGAAACCTCGCAACGTGGCGATCGGCTATGTCGACGAAAGCGGCGGCGGATTGAGCCAAAAGCTCTTACACTATTTCCACGAACCCGAATTTTTGCCTCCCGTGGCGTTTAGTTCCCAATCAGCACTTTCACAAGCCGTATTTGATAAAGAGATCATTTTAGGATTGATTTTCGACGAAGATTTTGAGCGGACGTTTCGTAAAAACAAACACGCGACGCTCAATGTTCTTTTAGACGCAACCGCCGCGTCTCAAGCGTATACGACGCTGAGTTACTTGAGCAACATCGTGCTTAATTTTTCCGATACCGCTTTTAGCGTCGAGCTCGTCACGCACAAACTTTTCAACGAAAACGCCGATAACGCAACGTTTATGGCATTAACGGAGCTTTTGTCGATTACGACAATGCTCTCGGTCATCTTAACGGCGGTCGTCTTTGTGAAAGAGAAAGAAGACGGTACGTGGGATATTATGCTCTTAATGCCCGTCGACGCAAAAAGCATTATTCTCGCCAAATCGTTTTCCCAAGTCATTATCGTGATGATCGGCATCGTGATTTCGGTCGGATTTGTCATTTTCGGAGCCTTTGACACGCCCATTCACGGCTCTTTTATCGCTTTTTTAGTGTTAGCGTTTTTCTATGCGTTTACGGGAGCGGGCATCGGGCTTTTTGTCGCGGCGGTCGCCAAAGACGTGATGCAAGTCGCACAACTCTCCGTCGTCATTATGCTTCCGCTTATCTTTTTAAGCGGAGCGTGGACGCCTATTTATGCGATGCATCCGTGGTTGCAAACGCTCTCTTTATTGTCTCCGCTTCGCTATTTCATCGAGGGAACAGAGAGTATTTTCTTTCGAGGAACGCCCGTTTTGGAATTGTACCCTTACTTTTTGGGCGTTTTTAGCGTCGGAAGTATTTTATACGTGATCGGCTTTCGAAAGATCGGGCACCTTTTTTAACGCAAAAAGTTTTTGATGCCCGTGAAAATCAGTTGTGCCGAAAGAGCGGCGAGAACGAGTCCGGTAACTTTGCTAAAGACGATCAATCCGGCACGACCGATCAAACGTTCGATATGCCCCGAGAGATAGAGCAAAACGCCGATACTGCCGATGGCACACAAAAGCGCGCTTGAGCCGAGTAACATGTCGTCAAAGCTCTCGATATCCGCACCCATAACCATCAACGCACCCACCGTTCCGGGACCTACGGTAACGGGAATCGCCAAAGGGACGACCGCATGCTTTAAAATATCGGCTTTACATGTCGGTTCGGCGTTAATGTCTTTTTGCACGAGATCGACCGCCGTTAAAAATAAAAGTGCCCCAGCACCGATACGAAAAGCATCAAGGGTAATACCGAAAAGTTCAAAAATGTATTTACCGAAAAAAAGAATAATCAAACAACTCGTAGCAATCGCAAACGTTACTTTAATCGCAAGACGTCTTTTATCGCTTTCGTCGACGCCTTTGGTCATCGATAAAAAGATCGTCGTTACGAAAAACGGCGTCATAATAAAGAAAAATTTGACGTAAATCGCAAAAAAAGCCGAAAGATGAATCATAAAACCTCCTTAAAAAGCGTTGGCATTATAGCACTTTTTCAGCCGGGCTTTGGCAGAATGGAAGCATGAAAAAAGAGATCCTTTACTTACTCGAATATTTGGCAAAAAGTCCGAACGAAGACGAAAAAGCGTTGTACGCTCTTTTACTTCAAACCCTCTCTTCGCTGGAGCTGTACACTCCTACGAAATTTACGCAAACGCAAATCCGTACGTTAATGTCGCATCAAGGGCTCCACGATGCTTCGGGATTTGAAGCGAGCGTTAAAGCCTTTGATGATGCGTTGGACGCTACGATTCCTACCGCGTTACGCGAAGCGAAACAAAACCTTTTCGCGACGCTTTTGCATGCCAACTTTCCAAAAAAGAAAAGTTTTTTAGCCCTCTCTTTGGAATGCTTTCTTTCCCAACTAGAACCGGTCGAGAAAAGCATTTACGAGAATCTTCTTGCCTATGTTACGGCGCTCAATCGCGCGTTGGCTCTCTTTTTTGCCTTGGGAAAAGAAGCGCCTTCCTCGTTTACGCCGGAGCGATTGGTTCTTTTCGGCGAAACCTTACATGTCAAACTTTTAGAGAATATTTTTCACGAAGAAGAACGAGTACACGTACGCCAAGGATTAAAAGAATTACTCGGCGTCTACCTAAGCCTTTACGGCACATACCTTTACATGTCAAAAGGATAACCACCATGCATACGGAAGAAAAAGAGCTAAGTTGCGCCGAATGTGCAACACTTAATTGCCATAAACACGAGAGTCGTTACCCCAAGTTTTGCTTGACGAGCAACGTCGAAACGTCGATGCTAGACGCCTCTTTGGCATGTTACCAAGAAAAGGGTATGGATCGCACCATCGCTTTAGCCGCGGCGGAAATCGAAGGAAAATACTACGGAACGCTGACGCGTGTGGAAGAGATACTGGCATTTGCGAGACGCATCGGAGCACGCAAAATAGGCATCGCTTCGTGTGTAGGCTTGGTCAATGAGTCTCAAATTTTCGCCGAAATTTTAAAAATCAACGGATTTGACATTTTTATGGCGATCTGTAAAGTCGGCTCGCGCGATAAAATCGAAATCGGACTCCAAGAAGCGCAAAAAATCCGCCCGAATACGTTTGAGCCGATGTGTAACCCCGTCTTGCAAGCCAAATACGTCAATAAAGCGAAAACTGATTTAAACGTCATTATGGGATTGTGCGTCGGACACGACTCTCTTTTTATCAAATACGCCAAAGCTCCGATCACGTATCTGGTCGTCAAAGACAGAGTCCTCGGTCACAACCCGATCGCCGCCTTGCATTTAACCAAAACCTATTATAAAAAACTTCTAATGCCGCGCGAACTTTAAGCAACGTTATAGCGATTCGATAGGGTCTTTAAACGTCTCTCGGATGTGTAAAAATTCGCTCAAGTGGTTGAAAAAAATATCAACGATTTTGGGATCGAAGTGTTCCCCTCGTTCTTGATGAAAAAAGTTAAAGATAGCTTCGTCTTTCCACGCCGGTTTGTAGCATCGTTGGTTTCCCAAAGCGTCAAATACATCGGCAAATGCGGTAATACGGCTGTAAATATGAATATTGGCTCCTTTAAGTCCGCGCGGATACCCTTGTCCGTTAAATTTTTCATGGTGTTCGTAGGCGACGATTGCCGCCGTTTGGAGGAGGGGACGATGCGAATGTTTTAACATGTCATAGCCAAGCTCCGTATGTTTTTTCATGATTTCAAACTCTTCGGGCGTGAGTTTGCCCGGTTTATTTAAGATGGCGTCCGGAATGGCGACTTTGCCTATATCGTGCATCGGACTTGCTTGTTTGAGCATCTCGGCATCGTGTTCGCAAAGCCCGTAATGCAAGGCAATCAACTTTGAGTATTCGGCAACGCGACGCACATGGTTTCCCGTCTTTTTGCTACGGCTTTCGCCGATCGAACCCATCGTAAAAATAACCTCTTTTTGTGTCTCTTCAATCTCTTGTTGCAAGGCTTCCACTTCGGCAAATTTACGCTGGAGCTCGTCGTATTCTTGCTTTTGACGCTTATCGGCTTTGGTCATAATTTTTTCATGACGTTGAATATCTTTAATCAGTTTTTCCGTTGTTCTATCGAAATTGACGCGTAAGAGTTCCAATTCGACGATCAAAGGGTTTTTAATCACTTCATGTTCCATATTGCGCCTCTATTTTGCCATAAGATGAATCGTAAGATCGGTAAAATCTTCGATAAAATCTTCGCCCGCCTCTTTGGCACTATCGTTTTCGCGATCAAAAATCCAATTGACGGTGATATTGAAATTTTCTTTATTGGCATCTAAAATATCGAAAAAATCGAAGAAGAGTTTGGAGCTACTGGAATTAAAATAGGTAATTTCGACATTGACGGTCAACGAATGAGGAGCGTTTGGCTCGGTAAAATACGTTCGGAGCCAATGCAAAATCGGCATGTAAAACTCAAACGTATTTTCAGGGTAAGATTTGCCTTTAATGTTAATTTCCCCATAAGTCTCCAACGAAATTTCAGGAGTATATTGCGTGGCTTCAACTTTTAAATTCTTCATATCAATGCCTTCCCTTGTGTTTTAATAATAGCTTTCATGCGGAAATAATACCTTTTTTCACTAATTTGTTCAAACTCGTAGGAGAGTTTATCGCTTCGTTTGGCAATTTCGTAAAACCCGATACCCCCGCCTTTATGATGCGCTTCGCTACCGCTTTTTCGAAGCTCTCTGTAACGCTGTTTAATCGTCTCTTTATTCATCAAAACGAGTTCGGAAAGCTTGGGCAATATCCTCTCTTTATCTTCAAGTGTGATGATATTTTGACTTAAGACGTAATAGTGCTTTTGTTTGGGGCGTTTGCCTACAAGAATCAAGCCCTCGGACTTATGGGAGGAGGCTTGTTCGTTTTTGGATTTGGAGTAGTTCATCATATTTTGCGCCAATTCGATAAAAATCGTAAAAATATTCGTCGACTCGTTCATCCCCAAATCACTCTCTTTCGCCTCTTTTTCCAAAGCTTCCGTCATGCCGGCAATCAGCGTTTGCGATAAAAAACCGCCGTACGCTAAAAAGACGATGCCGTCTTTTTCGATTAATTTTTTAACGGTGTTGATGTCTATCATCGCAGACGCTCCTTTTTGCTTTTGATGAAGATCGTGTTTAAAACGTTGCCGTTTTTCCTCTGTTTGATGGATTAGATTTTCAAGCCGATAAGCATAATATCGTCGCTTCGTATTTCGGTTCCTTGATACGCATGCAAGGTCTTAATAAAAATTTCTTCTTGATCGGCAAACGGCTCTTGATAGTGCTTTTTGAGTAGGTCCGTAAATCTACTTTTGCCGAAAGGAAAGCCTTTTTCACCGCCGTTTTGATCCCAAAAGCCGTCACTTGTGATATAAAAACGCATGCCTTGTTCGACGGATAATACGTGTTCGCGGAAAACGTATTCGGTTTGCGACTGTTTGTAGCCTACGGAGTGCTTATTGCCTTGAAGGATGCTCAAAGTACCGTCGGTTTGAAGGCAAAAAAGCGGTAAACATGCACCGGCAAACGTGATGCATGCATTGATTTTGTCGTAAAGAAGAACGGCACCGTCAAACCCAGCATTATTGATAGCCGACGCATCGTGTTGATTTAAAAGATGCTTGATACTTTGATTGAAAATACCAAGGATTTTGGCCGGACTGATGCGTTCGTGTTGGTGACGGATCGTAGCGATAATCTGTCGTTCGACGGCTTTGACGAGCATGGTCACAAAAGCTCCCGCAACGCCGTGACCGGTGCAATCCATCATCATCACGAGCAAGGTGTTGCCGTCGTCAAACTCTTCCATACAATAAATATCGCCGCCGACGATGTCTTTGGGTTGCCAAAGCAAGCAATAATCGGAAAAAAAACGGTGTAAAAGCGTATGGTTCGGCAGTAAAGAGTGCTGGATCAAGGAGGCATATTCAATCGAATCTTTCATCGCTTTATGACTCTCTTCGACTTCGTGACGGGAAATTTCAAGTTCGTGCTGAATCTTTTTTTGATGCGAAATATCGGCAAAAATGCCGATTAATCCGCCCGGTTTTCCCTTTAAGGTTTTAAAACCGTTTACCGAATAGAGCGTATGGTGCACGGCTCCGTCGTGAAAAACCATATCCTGTTCACGCTTTAACGAAAGTGTGTGTTGAATGACGCGCATATCCTCTTGATGGTATTTTAGGCGATCTTCCGGCGGTAAGTAGTCTAATTCTAAAACGGTTTTCCCGATAAAACGTGTAGAATCGATACCGAAAGCCTCTTCGTATGCTTGGTTAAATCCTAAAAAAACACCGTTTGCATCTTTGTAAAAAAGAGGATTGGGGATGGCGTTTAAGAGATTGTGCATTAAAAAATTAGAATCGGCGAGCTCTTTTTGAATCCGCTTGACACGCCATGTCCAAAAAAGCGTTCCTGCTAAAATCAAGAAAAAGAAAAACAGAATTTTAAACAGCAAATTCCAATTCATAATTTTTTCAACGTTCGTATTGACCCAAAGATTGACGATACGGTTGCGCTCTTCCTGATCGATCGCATCCAAACCTTTTTGAAGAATACCGATCAAAATAGGGTTGTGGACAGACGTCGCGATGCGCAAATCTTTGGGCGCAAAAAGCTCTTCGTCGGAAATGCCGATCACTTTTAGGTTACTCAGCCCGTAACGCTTTATCATATACGTTTCTACCGGAACCAAACCTACGGTTAAATCGGTTTCGTTATAAGCGATACTTTGCAACGTCGATAAGGTATCTTTTTTGAGCGTTAAGCGCGTGTTTGGATAATGTTCTTTTAAATAATGATGGTTAAAAAACCCTTCTTCTATAGCGATATTTTTATCGAGAATATCGTGAATCGTTTCGATTTTCCAAGGAGCGTCGTTACGCACGACGACGCAATGGGCGACCGATTGGTAGGGTGTCGTAAACAGAAGGTATTTTGCGCGATCGTCGTTTTTAACGATGTTGAGCATGACGTCAAGACGGTTTTCTTGCATCATGGTCAAAAATTCATTCCATGAAT
>NZ_JSEC01000008.1:0-76406 GCF_000789415.1 Sulfurospirillum sp. MES
TCCATAAGATAGACCTTTTATAATGATGTTAGTGGTAACGTAATTATATTAAAAAGTACCTATTTATGGGCTTTGTTTATCAACTTTAGTTCATGAATTTAGTGGAATCTATATGCGAAAGTTGAGTTAAAACCTTATATAGGCGATAAGATAGATACCGCATTTATTTTACCAACGATTGAGAAAATGCTAGAAGACCCTCTTTCAAAAGTTTATTCCAAACAAGAATCTCATGAAAACACACTTGGGCTTGCTGAAAAAGTGCTTGAACTGACAAAAAAAGGGAAAGAATTAGGGTCTGCGGCTAAAGATTAATCTTTACATGTAATCTTACACCCTCTCGATATTCCGAAGTTTAATATACATCATTGCCGTCATCACCGCATCATTTAGCGCGTCGTGTTTGCCGAAAATGGGGAGTCCTAGATCGTTCATCATCACGTCAAAACGTAGGTCGATAATGCCATCGGGGATGAATTTGATCTTTTTGTCGTGATAGAGTCCTGAGACTTCGGTTTGGGGGTTGGGTAAGGTGATGCCCAGCCACGGTTTAATGTATTTGTGGATCATCTTCATGTCAAACTCAAGGTAATACCCCACCAGCGGGCGAGCACCGATGAAGTGCAAAAACAGCTCTATCGCCGCGTGTGGGTCGATGCCATTTTCCAGATCGATATTGCGGATTTGGTGGATTTTAATGCTCGCTTCGTTAATCTCACGGCTGGGTTTAACGAAAAGCTCAAACTTTTGCGATGTTAAAATTTTATTCTCTTTGACGATGACCGCACCGATGGAGAGAATCTCGTCTTTTTTAGGGTTAAGCCCCGTCGTTTCGGTATCGAAAACCACGACTTCGTCCAAAGGGGGCGCGTCGAACAAAAACCGATACCGCTCGTCTTTGAGCTTTTGAGCGTTACGATAACGCAGCCATTTTTCCCACATGTTAACTCACCAACGACAATTTAAAATGGTGCGTCAAAAACTTTTTAAAGGTATTGACGATCTTGAAACTGTCTTTTAAAAGTTCGAGTTCGAGTTGATTGAGCTTTTCAATGCGAATCAAATTGTCAGAAGGCGCATCATCGCTTCGCTCCAAACGCTCTTTCAAACGCAAGCTTAAAAAAGTATCCAAAGCTTCGATGAGGGTTGAGGCAAAATTGGCGTCGAAAACCTCTTCTTTGGCAAGTTTTTTAATGCGCGTCACGGTATCGGTCGCTTCGATTTTGTACTCCAACGCCAAACTGCGGATCCCGTGAACGATCGGGAAAATACCTCCTTTTTTGACGTCGATGCGGTTGTCTTCGGCAATTAGATGCGCGAAGATACCGATAGGCGTTTCAAACGCTACCGCCGGTTTAGCAAAATTGGCTAAAAGCGGGCTTTGTCCTTCAACGCCTTCATAGAGTTTGCGTTTCAAGTGCGCCAGCAAACGACGCTCACCCGCAACGGCGATACTGTCGACGAAAATCGCCATATTCATGACGTCTTCCATATTCGGCGCGTCAAGCCACCGCACGATCTCTTTTTCGTATTCTCCTAAAGATTTACGCCAGTACGGATTGGAAACCATGATATTTCCCTCGCATTTAGGAAATCCAAAATCGATCAAAACTTCGTTAAACCGCTGCATGTAAGGCACAAATGCTTCCGCATCCTCTTTTTCGGCAATGATGAGTGCGTTGTCTTGATCGGTTTTGAGCATCTGCTCTTTTCGACCTTCACTTCCCATCACGATCAAACACGCCTTCTGCGCCAAAGCTTCCGGAACGATCATATGGTAGAGCTTTTCGTAGATTTTTTCATGAATTTCCGAAATCAATTTGGCGATATAATCGACTTTCGTACCTTTAGCGTGAAGTTTTTTGACAATACTCGTCACGTCCAAACTCGCTTGTTTCAGCTCTTCAAAAGTTGTCGCCTTGCGGATTTGTACCGCAACCAAATAGCTGTGATTGGCAAAATAGCTCAGTAAATCCAACTGCTCCAAAATCCCGACGATCTCGCCGTTTTTAGTCACGACGAGCCGTTTAATCGAATGTTTGGTAAACATTAAAAGCGCGTTAAAGAGATAATCGTCCGCCTCAATCGTAATCATCGGAAAAAGCGCAATCGGTCCGATGCTTGCTTCTTTGTCGTATCCTTCAAAAAGCACGTGTCGTCTGATGACGCTATCGGTCACGATGCCGTACCCTTGCGCGCTTCGCACGACGATGCAACTGCTTTTTTTGGCTTCCATTTGGCGTAAAGCATTCATAATCGCGCACTCCGTTTCGACGACGGTGGGTTCGTGTAAGTAGCTATCGTGCACGCGTGCCATCATAAAACCGGAGAGCTCGGTCGTATACTCTTTTTGCTTAGCGGATTGTATTTTGTTAGCAAGACCTTGAATGTAATAGGCTTTAAACGCGGCGTTGCTGTCCAAAAGTGCTAAAAAATCCTCTTTTTTCAACTCGTAGCAAATCAGCTCTTCCAAAACCTTAAAATGGCTCTCGCTTTTACCGTAGATCAAGGCGTCCGCATCGAACGAGCTGGATTTGCCGTAAACTTTGACCAGCTCCTCTTCTTGGTATTCGCCGACTTCGCCTTTGATAACGACGTATAAAAATTCGGCATTGAGCGAGGGCGAGAGCAAAAGCGTCTCTTTTTTGTAGTAAGCGATGTTCACCGAAGCGATGACGCCGGACATCTCTTTTTTGCTTAAAAGCCCAAACGGATAGATCGAGCGTAAAAACGCTTCCAAATCGTACATACTCATCTTCACGCCTTTACATGTCAAAATAGGTGTTCGTCGTCTTGCAAATCCATTTTGCAGTAACGTGATTGTAACGTGAAGAGGAGCAAAAGGCTCTTACATGTAGGCTCTTTTTAGATGCTTCTTAGCGAAATGTGGCATAATTGCACACAAAAAAAGGAACACGCGTGCACCCTGTTTTAGAAAAATTTTTAGCCGGTATTAGGGCGTTGCATCAACTCGACCCTAAAAACCTGCCTCAAGAAGTCGTTGCTATTTTAGTGAAAATGAGTCCCGAAGAGCTGTTTAAAACCTGTACGCAGTTTGCCGTCTTATGGCACAATATTCCGACCAAAGACTCCGCGTTGAGCCTCTCGGGAGAAGAGATGCAAACTTTAGCGGAGCAGTACCTTCAAGCACTGATCGCACGCGTGAAGGAAAGTCGCTAAACGCTTACGAGATTTCGGTGCTACGCTACGCGCCGCACGCTTGAAATTTTTCCGCTAAACGTTCATAAGGAATTTTACGCCCGATAACGACCAAAAGCGAAGTCGCCTCTTCCTCGCCCCATTCCGAGCCGTAGTCAAAACCGACGACTTTGTGTACGCCTTGGACGATTAAACGCTTGGGTTCGTCTTGAATCGCCAAAACGCCTTTGTATCGTAACATGTCATTGCCCCATTCTTCGATCAAAGCTTCCATAAATGCACCGATACGCGTCAAGTCGAGCTTCTCGGCACGAAACACGTACGACTCGATGTCGTCGTTAAACGAGCGTGTCGGTTTGGAAGCACTAAACGATTTGAAACGAATATTTTGAGCGTCTTTGACTTCGTAAACGCCTTGGTTGATTTTAAGCGCGTCGCTTAACTCAAACGCGCCGATACCGATCCAAACCTCTTTAGGTAAAACGCCTCGGTAAGCCTCGAAAATCTCCGCTTTTGAATTGATAGACGCCAAACGTTCCAAAACACTCTGTTTTTGAGCCTCGTCGACACAATCGGCTTTGGTTAAGATAATGCGATCGGCAAAACCGATTTGCGAAGCACATACGCGATGTTCGTCAAGCTGTTTGAGACAATGAATCGCATCGACAAGCGTAATGACCGCATCCAAACGAATACGTTCACGAATCGTCTCGTCTACGAAAAATGTCTGAATAATCGGTGCAGGGTCCGCCAAGCCCGTCGTTTCTAAGATTAAACGATCGGCTTGAAAGAGTCCTTGATCCATTTTATCCAATATCCCTTTTAACGCTTCGGTCAATTCGCCGCGAATCGAACAACAGACGCATCCGTTGCTTAGTTCCACGATCTCGACGTCGGGGCTGCTTTTTAACAACGCTCCGTCGACGCCCACCGCACCGAACTCGTTTTCGATAATGGCAATACGCTCGTTTTTGGATTGCTCCAATAAGTAATTAATCAGCGTCGTTTTACCCGAACCTAAAAATCCCGTTAAAATCGTCACAAAAAGTTTTTTATCCGTTTCCATACTTTTTCCTTATCGATCATTACTCAAAACGCGCTTTAAAAGAGGATGTATGCTCTAACTTAGAGCCTTGTTCTTTTATCAGCAACGACTCATACCGTTTTTACCGCCGTAACGTGCCTCAACGCGATTTTTATAAAACTCTTCGTAACTCATCGGTTTTTCATCCGGATGGGTTACTTTCATATGTTGGACGTAAATATCATAATCGGGGACTCCGACCATTTGACGAGCGGCTTGTCCAAGGTATTTACCGGCTTTGGCGAGTTTGTCAAACATTTTGCCTCCTTGGTAAAAGGCTCAAGAAGGCTCAAAAGCCCTCTTGAGTTTTATATTGATTGAATCAAGTTCCCGCAAAACGCATTTTGCAAGAATTTTAGTGAACCGCACCGCGTAAAATATCTTCCGCGTTGGCAGGCAAAGGTGTATAAGGGACTTCAACCGCCGTATCTTTATCGGATTTAAGTGCCTTAAGGCATGCTTGAACCGTAAAGAAAATCATCACGACGACGACGATCATAAAAAATACGATCAAAAATCCGTCGATTTGATTGTTAAAGATAACGCGTTCAACCGCTTCTTGCGATTTGAAAACCGCATTGGGTTTAAAATTACCGCTTGCAAGCAAAGACGAGAGTTGGTTCGCTTTTGCGAAAAAACCGATCGCAGGATCGCTACTAAACGCTTTGTACCAACCCGCACTCATCGTACAAATGACAAGCCATGTGGAAGGAACGATGGTAACCCATGCGTACATTTGCTCTTTCTTTTTGAAAAGAACAACCGTACATAACATCAAGGCAATTCCCGCCAACATTTGATTGGTAATACCGAAAAGCGGCCACAAGGTATTGATACCGCCCAAAGGATCGACAACGCCCACGTAAAGGAAATAACCCCATGCCATAACTACAAGAGCCGTCGCCAAAAGATTGGCAAACAACGAGTCGGTACGTTTAAGCGTCGGATTGATCAAACCTAAAAGGTCTTGCAACATAAAACGAGCCGCACGCGTACCCGCATCGACGGACGTTAAAATGAAAAGCGCTTCAAATAAAATCGCGAAGTGATACCAAAACGACATCGAACCTAAACCGCCGAGTGCTCCGTGAATGATTTGAGCCATACCCACCGCCAAAGTCGGTGCGCCGCCCGCACGCGATACGATGCTTTTCTCGCCTACGTCTGCCGCGATGTTCGTTAAAACGTCGGGAGTGACGACAAAGCCCCAATTGCTAACCGTAGCACTTGCCGCCGCCGCAACATCGGCTAAACCGCTTGGATTGAGTGCCGCCAAAGGAGAGTTCATCGCAAAGTAAACGCCCGGATCGATAATCGAAGCAGAGATCAACGCCATCATACCGACGAAAGATTCCATCAACATACCGCCGTAACCGATCAAACGCGCCTCTTTCTCGTTTGCCAACATTTTAGGCGTCGTACCCGAAGAGATCAATGCGTGGAAACCCGATACCGCGCCGCACGCAATCGTGATAAACAAGAACGGAAATAAACTACCCGTCCATACCGGACCGTGATCGCCAAAAGCGTACTTAGTCATTGCCGGCATTTTCATATCGGGCATCAATAAAACGATACCGATCGCAAGACCGACGATTGCTCCGATTTTTAAGAAAGTGGAAAGGTAATCGCGAGGTGCTAACAGCAACCATACGGGAAGAACCGACGCGATAAAACCGTAAGCGATCAACGACCATGTCAACGCAACGCCGCTAAGATCGAAATAAGGTGCCCAAGTCGGGCTTGCCGCAACTTGTCCGCCGAGCATAATACCCGCGATCAATCCCACGAAACCGACGAGTGAAATTTCCAAAATACGACCGGGGCGAATAAAGCGTAGGTAAATACCCATAAAGATCGCTAAAGGAATCGTAAAGGCAACCGTAAACGTACCCCAAGGACTGTGCGTTAAGGCTTTAACGACGACCATCGCCAAAACGGCCAAGATTATGATCATAATCATAAAGCACGCAATCAAAGCGATAATGCCCGGAACCGTTCCCATCTCCATTTTGACGAGTTCGCCCAAAGAACGCGCATCGCGTCTAGTCGATACGAAAAGCACGATATAGTCTTGAACCGCTCCGGCCAAAACGACACCGGCTAAAAGCCAAAGCATTCCGGGTAAATATCCCAATTGCGCCGCTAAAACCGGACCGACCAAAGGACCTGCTCCCGCGATGGCCGCGAAATGGTGTCCGAACAAAATCACTTTATTGGTCGGAACGTAGTCCAATCCGTCGTTATGACGAAAGGCGGGTGTCATACGCGTGCCGTCGGCTTTTAAGACTTTATCGGCAATGTAAAGGCTGTAATAGCGATAGCCGATCAAATAAACACACACGGCGGCGGTTAATATCCACATGGCATTAATCGTCTCGCCGCGATTAAGCGCGATATAGCCTAACGCAATAGCACCGAGTATCGCAACGAAAAACCAAGCAATCTTTCCGGTCGCGCCGGAACTGCTAGCTGTCATAATGTACCTCCCTTAGGTAAGTTTGTGTAGCGTTTAGTAATCTATTAAGTAAAGTTATCTATTTTTTTGATACGTTTTGCAACAAAAAAATCTTTTTTGGCATCATTCACTTTACTTTCCTGCTCATTGTAGTACGTAAGCATCTCATTAATCTCATCGTATACAAAAATTTTTGTGATTTATTCGTGATTTCTATGATAAAACGACGCCAAAGCCCCTCGTCATTTTTGCTAGCGTCATCAGGAAGTTATTACAAACACAACGCTATAATTCACGTAAAAAAAAGGACAAGACGCGTGGAGCTTTTAAAAACAAAAAACGTTTTATTTGTCGAAGACAACGATGATTTCGCGCAAAACTTTATGACGCTTTTAGCCCTTTTCGTCCAAACGATTTACCACTGTAAAGACCTTCAAAGCGCACGCGAAACCTTTGCGTCGCAAAGGGTCGATTTGATCATTTGCGACATCAAACTCAACAATGAAAACGGGTTAAATTTTATCGAGGAAGTGAGAAAAATCGAAACAACTATTCCGATCATCGTCTTAAGCGGCAACAAAAACGAAGAGTTTTTATTTCGTGCGATTCCGCTCAACCTCACCGCCTATCTTTTAAAACCGATTACCTACAAAGACTTCGTCGCCTCTTTGGAAAAATGTGCCGGAGCTTTTTTCAAAAACGAAACGATCGTGCTTAAAAACGGAGACGTATTCGACCGACAAAACCAAACTTTTCATCCTAAAGGCGGAGTGCTGATCGAGCTGAGCAAAAAAGAGACGCTTTTTCTCTCTCTTCTCATCGAAAACGCGCACCAAATCGTAACCAAGGATATGCTGTTGGCTTCGGTTTGGGATTATGAAGAGGTGAGTGAGGGGGCGATTGCCAATTTCATCATGCGCCTACGCAAAAAAATCGGCAAACAGTTTATCCATACCGTCGCCGAAAGCGGCTACCGTTTAGGTATTTGAAAGCACGATTTGAATGCAAACGCCATCTTGAGTATTCTGAAAGAGAAGTTTTTGGCGGTACTTTTCTAAAATACGCCTGCACATCGGAAGTCCGACGCCTTTGTTCAGTTCCCTCTCGTCGATACGTCCCCGCGCGTTATCGCAAATGCGTACTTCTTCGTCTAAAATCATCACGCGAATTCGCCTATCGTCCACGCTAGAGCGTTTGAACGCATGAATCGCATTGTTTAAGATATTGAGCCAAATTTGCATGTATTCGTTTTTAATGCCGTAAAGCACTTTCGTCTCGTCGCCTTGAATGTTCACCGTAATGTTGCCCTCAAGCAAATGCGTTTCGATTAAAGAAAGTGTTTGTTCGATCGATTCGTACACGTTAAAGTGTTGTAGCAGCGTCGAGGGTTTGTAAAACTCTAAAAAATTCTGCATCGTTTGCGACATAAAATCGAGCGTTTGCTCAACTTTTTTGAGTTGAGCGTATAAAAACTCTTTTTGAATCTCTTTGTCGTGTTCCATCAAACCGATCAACATTAAATTAACGCCGCTAAGGCTTGAAAGCGGCTCTCGCCATTGATGCGAAATATTGCCGATCATCTCCCCGAGTTCCGCTTTTTTCGATTGTTGCATCATCAATTTTTGGTTTTCGACGTTTTGCGCAATCGCTTTTTTAACCTCTTTGCGTAACATGTAGTTCCATAACAAAATCATACTCACGATCAACCCGATCGTTCCGAAAAAGTACCACACTTCCTTACGCAGGGGTTGTTGAACGATGGAAGGGATATAACGATTGACGATCATCTCTTTTTCGCGTAACGAAACGCTTTGAATACCTTTATTGAGAATATCGCGCAAGATCGTATTGTTCCCCGTGATGCCGATACGAAAAATCGTATCGATGCCCTCGACGTGCCCTCCGATTTTGAGATTGAAAAACCCTTGTTGCTTAATCTGATACGCCACCAGCGCAAAAGGCTTGATCGTCATATCGACTTGTTTATTGGCGACCAACACCAAAGCGTCGCTCTCGCTGGCGACCGTAAAAAGCGTCACGTGCGGAAATTCTTTTTCGATTTTCGCAAACAGCGGCGACCCTCTGGGCAGTGCTAGAGTACCGCTCGGAATGGATTTAAGATCGCCGATAAAACTGTGCGTATCGGTCGTAATCAAGACGTTTTTATCGACTAAAATCGGATCGCTAAACAGTAGCCACGTATCAAGTTCAGGTGTTTGGCTGATCAAACTGACGATGTCGCATTGAGCGTCTTTAGCTTTTTCGAGGCTATCTTCCCACGTGTACGTTTGTATGATTTTGACGTTCAGCCCTACGCGTCCGGAGACCAGACTCAAAAGATCGGCTCCGATACCCTCGTGGTTTCCCTCCGGAGTTAAAACCTCAAAAGGCATTAAAGAAGGGTTGGTACACACTTTAATATCGCGGTGCGATAAGATATAGCGTTGCTCCTCTTCGCTGAGCGTAATATGCGCATTGCCGGCATAGAGTATTGAGGCAAGGCATAAAAGCCACATGTAAGCTTTCATGGGCGTAAGGAAGGGATGTAATGTTCGCTCAATAAAAGAGCGATTTTCTCCGCCATCAGTGCGTAGCCTTGGGCATTGGGATGCACGGCATCGCCGCGAAGCATTTCGTTTTCCTGAATCGCTTTCAAACTTTCGTCTTCGATTACCAGCGAACGTTCTTTTGCAATGTCGTAATAATAAGACGGCACGCTAAAGCGCAAAATATCCAACGTAGCAACGCCGACCAAAAGCACGTAAATGCCCCTATCGTGCGCCAATTTTACCATCGCGCTTATGTTGGCTTTGGTTTGGCGTACGTCACTTTGGCACAAGAGGTCGTTTCCGCCGTGGCACAAGACCAAAATATCGGGTTGCGTGCGATCCAAAACGCTAGAGAGTCGCGCCAAGCCTTGCGCGCTCATTTCGCCCGAGACGCCTTCGTTCACGACATCCACATGTAAAAGCTCGGCAAGTACGGCAGGGTAACTTTGCTCAGGCAAAACGCCGTATCCTTGGGTTAGACTATCTCCAAAAGCAACTATTTTCGTATTGAGCGGCAACGAGAGGCTCATCGTATTTCGATCGTGGGAAGAACGGTATACCTCAATGCCGACGATCAGAGCTAAAATGATGATGAAATTGCGTAAGGTAAAGAGTTCCATAGCTTTATTGTAACGTGTTGTCGCTTGTTTTAGCAACTCTTAGCTAGAATAGCTCTCATTTTTTTTGAAAGTACCATAATTATGAAACACAACTCTATTGATTTGATCGGTATTGGTTTTCTACTCATCGCCATGCTTACGTGGGCAAGCTCATTTATCGCGCTTAAAGCCGTGCTGGGCGTTATGGGACCGATGAGTGCGATGTTTGGTCGTATGGCGATTGCTAGCCTCTGTTTTGTCTACTTTATCAAGCAGTTTCGAACCTACGAATTCACCAAGCACGACATCAAATACATCTTACTATTGACCTTTTTTGAACCCTGCCTCTACTTCATTTTTGAAGCCAAAGCCTTGCAACTCACCACCGCGTCCCAAGCAGGTATGATCACCTCCATGATGCCGTTGATGACCGCGATCGCGGCGAGTTTTGTGCTCAAAGAGTACCTCAGTAAACGTGTTGTTATCGGCTCTGCTCTGGCGGTCATTGGTGCGGTTTGGTTGAGTCTTAGTGCTCAAAGCAGTGAGCACGCGACCAACCCACTCTTAGGTAACTTTTTAGAATTTTGTGCAATGGTCTGTGGAACATGGTACGCCATCTCGGTGCGCTACTTAAGCCAACGCTTCTCTGCCCTCTTTTTGACCGCGGTTCAAGCCTTTGTCGGCACAATTTTCTTCTTTCCCTTAGCCATCTGGGAGTCGTGGGGCGTGCCACTTACTATTTCAGCAGAAGCAGTGGGTTGGTTGTGTTACTTGGGCATTGTCGTAACCCTAGGAGGGTATGGCATGTTCAACCTTGCTCTAGGTCGCATCGAAGCATCACGCGCTTCAGTCTTTGTCAATCTCATCCCCGTTTTCACCGTTCTTTTGGCATACGTCTTCTTAGGCGAAGTGCTCTCTCAAACCGAAATGATGGCAAGCTTTGTGATTTTTGGAGGCATCATCGTCTCTCAACTCCCCCGTTTTCGCGCAAAAGAGAAACTACTTTAGACGTTACATGTAAAAAGATTAGGAAGAGATTTCTTGCAAAATCAATTTTGCAAGAAGAAAAGCACCCAAGGTGCGCGGGCTTCCTGCCGAAGGAAACCCAGTGTTAACGTAGCTCTGGGGGCTTTGCTCCCAGAGCGTGTTAAGATTAAAATTAAATAAACACCACGCATGCCTCAGTGGCGCCATGGGCTCCGATGACCAAAGACTGTTCGATGTCGGCTGTTTTAGACGGTCCGCTGATGAAGATGCCAAAGAGATCTTTGTCGTCAAAACAAACCCTCGTGTAGGCTTCATGCATCGTATGCACGACTTCGCCTTTGGGCACGACGATCATCAACTTTTGAGCGATAAAATAAAGTGCTCGGTGTCTTGCATCAGCTTCTTTAACCCACACCGCACCGTTTTCGGCGACGGCAAATTCACCTTTGATGATCGCAAGATCAACGTCTTTAAGCGTATGCGGATCATCGGTTGCGCCCAGCTCTTTCGTGCCTACATGTAAACCCTCTACCGTTGAGACGATGACCGTCGCTTCGGCATAATGCTCTTTGATGTAACTGTCGATTTCGGCTAAAGAGGTCAACTGCACGGCATTTCCACCCACGCCTGCGAGCGTTGTTGCAAATTTTTCATTCAAGTTCGCATAAGTCGTATGCAAAATATTGACTTCGGGTAAAGCGCTCTCATCGTGAGGCTTCGCCTCTTTAATGGCTTTTAAAATAGCTTCGCGTGAACTCATTTGATACCCTTTTTTGCTTTGTAAAGTTCTTTAAAACTGTTTTTGGGGAATGGCGGTAACTCTCGGTTTTTGCCCCAAAGGTTGAATTTGGAATAGACAAGTGCACGTGGTAAAAGAGGTACCATTTTTCGTGCCATAAACCCAGCAAAATCCATCAGTTTCGGACGGCACATCAGCCATGTCGCCATCTTCAGTGCATTGTGTTTGATGGGGCTTAAGTAACCCGCATCGACCACATCTTGACGTTTTAAGTAGAGCTGATCAGCCAAATCCACTTTGACGGGGCAGACGTTGGAGCAGGAGAAACAGAGTGAGCAAGCAAACGGTAAGCTGTAGTATTT
The DNA here is from genome assembly GCF_000789415.1 of Sulfurospirillum sp. MES. Lineage (NCBI taxonomy): Bacteria > Pseudomonadati > Campylobacterota > Epsilonproteobacteria > Campylobacterales > Sulfurospirillaceae > Sulfurospirillum > Sulfurospirillum sp. MES. Next base: position 11,938 of record NZ_JSEC01000008.1, read on the forward strand.
TTTAAGATCGCGACTCGGAGCCAACGTTGAACCGATGGGTCCAGGGATGACGTAACCGTAACTGTACCCACCGCTTCTTCGGTAAATCGGACACGTATTTAAACACGCTCCACAACGAATGCATTGAAGCGATTTGATGTAGCGTTTATCAGAAAGAATTTTGCTTCTTCCGTTATCGACGATGACGATGTGCATCTGTCCGCCCTCAACCGCACCGTGATAATGCGACGTATACGTTGTCACTGGTTGACCCGTTGCACTTCTGGCTAAAAGGCGTGTAAAGATGCTCAGGTCTTTCAACCGTGGGATGATCTTTTCAATGCCCATACACGCGATGTGAAGCTTGGGTAAACTCGCACCCAAGTCGGCATTGCCCTCATTCGTACAAACCACGATGCCACCCGTTTCAGCGATGGCAAAATTGACACCGGTCATCGCCGCGTCCGCTCCCACAAATTTCTCACGCAAATGCGCGCGTGCGGCACGTGTTAAATAGGTCGGGTCGGCATTGCCTTTTTGGGTGCTCAAAAACTTCTCAAAGGTTGTTCCCACGTCCTCTTTTTTGAGGTGAATCGCTGGAAGAACGATGTGAGAAGGTGGCTCTTTACGAAGTTGGACGATGCGCTCGCCTAAGTCGGTGTCCACCACTTCAATGCCGTGCTCTTCCAAGTAAGGGTTGAGATGACACTCTTCGGTGAGCATGGATTTGCTTTTGACGATCATCTTCGCACCATTAGAGCGTAAGATGTCTAAAACGATCTCATTGTGCTCTTTCGCATCTTTCGCCCAATGCACACGAATACCACGAGCTAAAGCGTTTTTCTCAAACTGCTCAAGGTATTCATCCAGATGTGAGAGCGTGTGGGCTTTGATCTTATCGGCGGTGTTGCGAAGCTCTTCCCATTCGTCTAAACTTTTGGATTGGTTGTCTCGTTTGACACGAACAAACCAGAGCGCTTTGTCGTGCCATTTCATACGCTCAACATTTGCGGCAAATTTTTCGGCAAGTTCTGGGTGGCTCATTGGACGTCTCCTGCTAAAATTTGAGCGATATAGATCGTTTTAAGCGGCATTTTTTCGCGATCGATCAAGCCTTGCATGTGCATCAAACACGACATATCCACACCGGTGATGTACTCACTGCCAGCGTCTAGATGGTCTTGCAAACGTGCGCGTCCCATCGCCGTACTCATCGCCTCTTCGGAGACTGCAAACGTTCCTCCAAAACCACAACACTCATCTTTGCGGGTGAGTTCAGAGTAGCTAATGCCCTCTACTTTGTCGAGTAAATTTTTGATCTTGGAAAATTCGGGTACATTCTTCTCACTCATACTCGCCATGCCAAGTTCTCTGTGAGCATGACAGCTGTTGTGGATGCCCACTTTGTGAGAAAATGTAGCATTCATAGAGGTAGGTTTAATGACATCGTGTAAAAACTCGATAAGTTCATAAGTGTGTGAACGCATACGCTCAAAACCCTCGCGTCCTTCTAAAAACTGGGCGTAATTATGACGCACCATGCTGACACAACTGCCGCTAGGAGCGACGATGTAGTCATAGTCTTTGAAGATACTCAAAAAGCGTTCGGCTAGAACAGCGGTCTCTTTCGCACAGCCTGTGTTGGCTTGTGCTTGTCCGCAACAGGTTTGGTTTAATGGATATTCCACATCCAACCCCAAGTTCTCTAGCACCTTCAGCGTTGCCATCGAAGCTTCAGGGTATAACTCATTCATAAAACAGGGGATAAAAAGACCTATTTTCATCGTTTGCTCCAAAGTCGTTTTGGGATTATCCTAACACCGAAGACAAACAAACGTATGATATTTCTTACGAGCCTAAAAGATTTTGTAAAAAGATTTCGATAAGTAACACCCCCGAAACGAGTGCTAGGATAACGGCGATAAGTTTAACGCGGCTCATCGCGACGTGAACGCTAATTTAAAGGCAAGTGCGGCAAAAATCGTTCCGGCAACGCGATTGAGTATTTTCTCCCCGTTTTTGGTCTGAGCAAACCATTGACCGACGCGACCTGCGAGTAAAGAGACGAAAAAGAAGACGACAAAAGCACTGAGCATAAACAAAGCACCGAGCATAAAGATTTGTCCCGTGACGTTTCCCGCTTCCGGACGCGTAAATTGGGGTAAAAAGGCTAAGAAAAAAATGGAAACTTTAGGGTTGGTAATGTTCATAAAAATGCCGCGTTTGTAGAGCGAAACTAAACGTATAGGCGTTTTGTCGGTTTCCAGTTTGCTTTTGCTTGCATCTTTGAACGCCATAAACGCCAAATAAAGCAAATACGCCGCACCGATCATTTTTAAAAGCGTAAAAGCAAGTAAAGAGGTCTGAAAGATCACCGCAACGCCCAAAGCAACCGCCGTCGTATGAAAAATCAGACCGCTACAAAGCCCTAACGCGATGGCAATGCCGCTGCGACTGCCTTGACTCATCGACTGTGTTAAAACAAATAAAATATCAGGTCCCGGCGCAAGGGCTAAAAGCGTCGAAGCCGTGATAAACATTGCGATCGTTTGAAGATCAAGCATGAGCTTTTCCTTTACATGTAAGATACGAAATTGTACCGACTCACGCCTTAGATAAACCGCCTAATTGCGCAATTTGCATCGAAATTTTGAGCATCTGCACCATAATGTCGCTTTTTTCGACCGGATCATGAGCTTTGGCAAGTTTTTTTTCAAGCATTTTGAGTCGATTTTTTAAAGCGGAAAGAAGACCTTTATTGAGATCGGAAGAGGAAGAGGACTCTTGTGCCTTTTGTAAAATCATACTTGAGCCGACGGGCGTTTTTGCTTCTTGTTCGTCGGATGCTTGCGTTTGAGTATTTTTGATCGCAAAATCTACATGTGACATCCAACCTGCCGTACCGTTTTCAAACAAAACGACACCGCTTTTTTGTAACAACGCATCGGTCGTTGCACCGTTTTTGTACCGAAACGGCGCATCCGTACTTTCAAGCAATAATGCACCGACTTGTGCTTGATTTAAGGAGATAAGATTGTCTTGTACGGCACTTTTCTGCCAAATTTTTAATTTGGAAAAGATAGTATCGTTTTCATCGATCCAACCGTTTGCGTCTTCGTCATGCGCGGATAAGTCGGCAAAACCGTCGCCGCTTTTCGTACCAAAAAGTTCACTTCCTTCGTCAATGATGCCGTTTTCGTTTTTATCCCATGCTAAAAAGCCGTTATTGCGACCCAAAAGAGCAATTTCTTCTTGATTTCCGTCACCGTTAAGATCAAATAAAAACGTTTTCGATAAATCGATACGGGCAAGCCCGCCTTCCAGATTGATAACCAAAGGATCGACGAGTGCACCCAACGATTGTACCGTGAAAGCTTCGTAACGATCTTTACGCGATAACGTACTGTGTAATGCAATATCGAGAACCGCCCCCGTTTGCGTTTTGATACTTCCCGTCGCCTGAAGCGTTAAGTTTTCCGATTCGTTGTTTTGCGTCAATGTTTGTACGTGCGTATCGTCGATATGCCTTACGACCGTACTGCTTTGCAACTCTTCATGGTAACTTTGTACGTTGAGCGACGATGATGTAATACGCATAGCTTTTTGCCCCCAAATAGCTTTTGAGAACTAAATCGACCGAATCGAGGTATAATTAAAGCATACAATAAGGAGTTTACGATGCAACCGACACGAAGCTACTCTCAAAAAGAAGAGATATGGCACAGTATTAGCCACGGAGTAGGACTTTTGTTAAGCGTCAGCGCATTAACGCTTTTATGCGTTTTTGCCGCCCAAAGCGGTGAAGGTGCCAAAATTGCCAGTGCGATCGTCTTCGGTATCGCCTTGATCGTTATGTACGGTGCTTCGACGCTTTACCATGCCGTATCGTTTCCTTCGATCAAAGCCGTTTTGCGACAATTCGATCATTGCGCCATTTACGTTCTGATTGCCGGAACGTATACGCCCGTATGTCTTTTGGGCATTCAAGGCTCATGGGGGTGGACGCTTTTTGGCATCTCGTGGGGTATTGCGCTTTTCGGCACGGCACTGAAAATTCTCTTTCCGGGTCGTTTTCACCTTTTGGCGGTTATCCTTTACGCACTGATGGGATGGATGGTCGTCGTCGCGATCAAACCGCTCATGGCGAATCTTTCGACGCTTCCTTTGGTTTTGCTGTTGATCGGAGGAATTATTTACACGCTCGGCATCGGTTTTTACATACAAAAGCAACGCTTCTTTAGCCACGCCATTTGGCATTTTTTTGTCTTAGGCGGATCGATTTTTCATTTTTTCGCCGTCTTGTCGCTCATTCGAGAATAACCCTTAAAAAAGGGCTATTCTAAAGCAACTTATCAAATCCTATCCACTTTTTCAGCGTCTCGATTCCTACCGAAAGGATCAAACAAATTCCCAAAAGCACCGCAAAAATAATGACGGGATAGTGAAAAGCATAAATGAAATCGGGAAAATAGTAGTAATAAATAAACGTGTGAAATAAAAAGATATTGAACGAATGCACGCCGATAAATTCGAACGCTTTTTTTGCCCAAGCAGAGACTGCTATCCATTCCGTCGTCCACAAGATCAGTAAAATCGCAAAAAACGTATCGGCTCTGACGCTATCGAAAAGATAGCCGTTTTGGCGATACCACGCGACAAATACCGTTAAAACGGCTAATAAAACGAACCGTTTTTTCCCCAATCGATCCAACCGTACGATTATCTTCAAAAACCCGTCGGTTTGAGAAAGGTAAACGCCCGTCGCAAACGGAAAAATCCAATCGTTTACCAATGGAATCGGCACAAAGAGCAAAAGGGCGCATAGGGCTAAAAACCATAGATGAAATTTTTGCGTCAAAAAATAGACGAGAGGAAAGAGAGCGTATAAAACGATAATAAGGCTCATAAACCACCACGTCGCGTTGTACCCGTAACCGACCCACGTAAACATGTGAAGCCCGAGCATTTGCAGCAACAAACCTTGCATGTAAGCATGTCCGTAAACGCCCTCTAAGGTTCTGCCCATAAACCAAACACCGATCGGAACGAATAAAAGTGCGATCAACCAATAGTTCATATAGAGCTTCAACACCCTACGCTTGTAAAACGACGCGAGTTCTAGCCCCTTTTTCTTGACCGACTCTGCCAGCCCAAAACCGCTTAAAACCACGTAAATACCGACACATACTTTGGCCAATAAGGCGGTTTGATAAACAACCCATCCCTCTTCGGGATGTTCGTAAAAAAGATGATGCCACAAAATCAGCATCAACGCCATACCTTTACTCGCATTGGTAATCGAAACGTCAAATTTGCCCAAGACCATTCTTTCTCCTTACGGTAATAAACGTGCGATATTTTCCTCTATCGTATCGTTTTTATACACGGCACTGATCACCGAATACATCGCGATGTCGTAGGAACGTAAAAGGGGAATCGTGTCGGGAGTGATACCGCCGATAGCGCAAATCGGTACGTTAATGACCTTTTTGGCTTCACCGAGCACGGTATGCGGAACAACGATAGAGTTTGGCTTCGTCGGAGAGGGAAAAAACGAACCGAACGCGACGTAATCTGCTCCCAGCGAAGCATAATGAAGCGCTCGTGCAATATCGCCGTAACACGATATACCTATGATTTTATCGTTTCCCAAAAGTGCCCTTGCTTCTTCGTAACTCACGTCGTCTTGCCCGACATGTAAGCCGTCCGCGTTGATGCGATGCGCCAATTCCAAACGATCGTCTATGATGAAAACCGCTTCGTAAAGATCGCACAGAGCTTGAAGGCGACGGCATGTTTTTTCCGCCGCTTCGTCGCTTGCGTATTTGTCGCGGTATTGAATCACTTTGACGCCGCATTTTAACACGCGCTCCATTTGCTCTAAAATCGTCTCTTCGGGAGTCAACGTAGCGTCCGTTAAGACGTAAAGTCCGTTTAAAAGGGATTTATTGATCATGCAAACCTCTTGCGTTTTTAAAAGAGATTGTACAGATAAAACCTTAAATTGCCCAAGCTTTGCGACACGGCTCGGGCAAAAGCGTTCAAAACGTTACGAGCGAAACTTGCTAAGCTCGTTATTGAGATTTTCGGTCATCGCATGCAAATGATCGCTTGCTTGCGAAACATTATCGATGCTAGCGACGTTTTCTTTTGAAATCGCGTTAATCTTTTCGATTTCGACGACGATGTGCTTGATCTTGTCGGATGTACCGATAAAATCGTTCACCGTATCGCGGCTTTGTGCGATCGTCGAATGAATAATTTCCGAGACGTTATTCATCCCCTTTTGCAGATTTTCCGTCACGACGGCGAGGGCTTGTACTTCATGCACGTTTTGCGCAATGTCGGTGTTCGCATCCATGATGGATTGTACCACGACGTTGATCGTCGCATCGATTTCGACCAAGCTTTTTTGCGTGCGTTCTGCTAGTTTTCGCACCTCATCGGCAACGACGGCAAACCCTCTTCCGTGTTCTCCCGCCCGAGCGGCTTCAATCGCGGCATTGAGCGCCAAAAGGTTGGTCTGGTCGGCAATATCGCGGATAATATTGAGCACCTCTTTGACCTCGTTGGCGTTGTGGCTAACCGTGTTAAGTCTTTCGGCAAGGTTTTGTTCCTTGCTTGCCGTCGTTCGCATCGTATCTTCGAGTTGTTCGACTTGCTCTTTGACTTCGACGATATCGTGCTGCGTACGACTCAATGCCTCTTGCGAATCTTGCGCTTTGGCGACGGAATTTTCAAGGCTTTTGACCAGAGCAATGCCCTCTTTTTTCGTATTTTCCGTTATTTTGGATTCGGTCTCGACGTTGCGGACGACTTCCAACGCCGTACGTGAAAGCTCTTCCGAAATCGAAGCGTTTTCATTGCTGATTGCTTTGGACTTTTTGACGATGTCGTGCAACTTTTCGATAAAAGCGTTAATATTACGCGATACGACCGCAAATTCGTCGTTAGAATCGACATGTAAGCGATGGCGCAAGTCGCCTTGAGACGATGAAAGCTCCTCCACGACCGCATTGAGCCGATCGACGGGGCGAAGCAAGATACGAATCAGCACGATCATCGTTGCGACGCTCAACGCCAACATCACAAGCCCGAGCAATGCCAACTCTTTGACTTGCGTGTCTAAAAAAGCGTAAGCGACCTGTTTATCGAAACTAATCGCGGGTAGCCATCCCGTCTCTTTAGACGTTTTGAACGCAAAGATTTTTGAAGAACCTTTATCGTCGTATTCGACCAGTCCTTCGTTTTTGGCACGAACCGCCTCGGCGATAGAAGGTGCCGTACTTTTCAGCTCTTTTCCGAGCATAGTGGAATTTGGGTGCGCGATAAAAATACCTTTGGTATCCGTTAGCATCCCGAAACCGCCGTTGAAATTAATGTTGGCGATCGCTTGGGTGAGCGCATCGAGCGAAATATCTAAAATAACCGCTCCGACGAAGGTTTTATCTTTAAAAATCGGTGCCATCACCGAAACGACCAATTTTTGGGTCGTCGCATCGATATACGCATCCGTTACGCCCGATTTTCCCGAAGCTTTGACGCTCTTGTACCACTCGCGCACCCTCGGATCGTATCCCTCGGGCAACTTGGTTCCGCTTCCCGTCATCGCGCTTCCGTCTTCAAGCCCTACCGTCGTATCGAATCCCCCCCAAAGTCTTCGTCGTCTCTTGCAAAATCGTGCGAATTTGTAAGCTATCCATAATCTCGACGTCCGTCAAATAGCGTGCCGTACTCTCCATGGTGCTTTTTTTACCCGACGCCCAACTGTCGATGAAATCCGTCAGCGATCGAGACGCCATGCTTAAACTGCTTTCAATTTGTATAACGCTGTTTTTTTTCGTATCCAAATAGCTGATCAAACTAAACAGACTCAAACTTAGAAACATTAAAACGGCAATACCGAGAATTATTTTGATCTTAAACGACATATAATTTCCTCTCTTGTGATCTCGTTGCGTGACATTATAGGCTAAAATAGTCCTCATATTTTACCCTCAATTGCTCACTTTTTGCCCATAATAGGCGTAACCGTTTTGCAACCGATAACGTTTATACTAAGATGAAAGAGAAAGAGTGCGTCCTTGGAAAGGTTTAAATCCTAGCGTTTCGCAAGGTATGGAGAGTGCGGGTATATCGTCTAAAAGCGTTATAAAGTGAAAGCCCATCGTTTTACATGTAAAAAGCACATGCTCTAGCAACAACGCCTCAATGCCTTGATGTAAAAACGCTTCTTCAACCACCAATGCCTCTAAAACAGCGCTTTTTTGAGCCGTGGCGAGTGAGGTATGATGCGTTACGTGAAGCATGCCAACCACTTCGTCTTCATGCGTTGCAACATAAAGTGCGCCCAAACGCTCCTCGTGTATCCAAGCACTCAAAAGCTCCAAAGAAGCGTGCGGAAGCAGTCGAACCAAAGTGTTCATGTCTTCACCTTTGGCACGCCTTACCTCAGAGGATAAAGGCTGATGCGTCGACTCATACGCAATGAGTATCTTTTTACGCTCAATGCCCCAGCGATACCCGCTCATCGCACCGCTTTTGGCGATCACACGATGACACGGAATGAGATAACCGATGTGGTTTTTCCCGATGGCACTCGCAACCGCTCGCACGGCATTGGGTTTGTCGATGTAATTGGCGATGTCTTGGTAGGTCGCGATCACGCCGTTGGGGAGATTTAACAGCGCTTTCCAGACATTGACTTGAAGGTTTGTTCCTTTGACCAAAAGGTTGTATTTTTTATTTTTCAGAAAGATATTTTCCAAATAACGCGCAGCTTTGCCATCGTCATGCACCAAATTCGCATTTTCCCACAGCTCTTGAAAACGCTTGAAAATCGCCTCTTGATTCTGGTCGATAAAGCCTAAAAAACAGATGCCTTTATCGGTGTAAGCGATCAACGCTTGCCCAAAAGGGGTCAGTCCAAAACCATACGTGATGGTGACGTCTTTTCCCTTTTCGCGCCACTCTTTGGGCGTCACGCCGATCAAGTTCACAAAGAGTTCATGCAACCGACTCACACTGGAAAGCCCGATGTCAAGGCTACTGTCCAAAATGGACTTTGACTCTTTGATGTGCTCTTTGGCGTAATTAAGCGTCACCGAGTGCAAAAACTGTTTGGGTGTCACGCCCACATACTCTTTAAACACGCGGATAAAATGGTATTTGCTCATGCCGATACTGCTAGCAATCACGTCGATGGAGGGCTGTTCTTTGAAATGCGCATCGATGTATTTGATCGCTTTTTCAATCAACTGATAATTACCATGCAATGCTTCGATCTCTTTCATGACACCCTCCTCTATCATTTTTTTACTTTTGACACGCCTTTAAACCAAAGCACTAAAGGCTACGTTAACACGATACGTTTTGCAAAAAGTCAATCTAATACGTCGCATGCTCGTACACTTTAAAGTTTGCCAAAAGTGCCATCAGCTCTTTTTTGATCTTTACATGTAACGTTTTAGTATCGATATGATCCAACACGTCACACATTTTATGGGCGATGAACGTGAACTCTTCTTCTTGCATACCTAGCGTCGTGAGTGCAGCTGAGCCGACACGGATTCCCGATGTCAGCGCCGCACTTCGCGTGTCGTTTGGAACGCTGTTTTTATTGACCGTGATACCTGCGTTTTCTAACGCCTTGCTCGCTTCATCGCCTGAATAGTCTTTGTTCAGTAATGATACCAAAATCAAGTGGTTATCTGTTCCTCCGCTGACCAAATCAAAACCCCGCTCAAGCATCACCTCACCCAAAACGCTGGCATTGCGTTTGACTTGCTGTGCATATGCTTTCCACGACGGGTCTAGCACTTCACCAAATGCGACGGCTTTTGCCGCAATGACATGCAAAAGCGGTCCACCTTGCAGGGCAGGAAAAACAGCAGAGTTGATCTTTTTCGCCAACGCTTCATCGTTGGTCATAATCACACCGCCTCTTGGACCGCGCAACGTTTTGTGCGTCGTGGAAGTGACCACATGGGCGTAAGGAAACGGACTCATATGCTCACCTGCAGCGACCAAACCCGCGATATGCGCGATGTCCGCAAATAAAATCGCGTCGACCGCGTCCGCGATCTCTCGAAACTTAGCAAAGTCAAGCTCTCTTGCATACGCCGAAGCACCGCAAACGATCATTTTAGGTTTAACGATTTTGGCGATTTCCATGACTTTATCGTAGTCGATCACACCCTGCGCATTCACACCGTACGAAAACGCTTGGTAATTTTTACCCGAAAAACTCACTTTCGCACCGTGCGTTAAGTGACCGCCTTGTTGCAAGTCCATACCGAGTAGTTTATCGCCTGCTTGAAGTAACGCCGCATACACCGCGCCATTGGCTTGGCTACCCGAATGAGGTTGGACGTTGGCATAGGCACATCCAAAGATCTCACAGAGTCTATCAATGGCAAGCTGTTCGATCTCATCGGCAAACGCACAACCGTTGTAGTAGCGTTTTTGCGGATAACCCTCCGCGTATTTGTTGGTAAAGATACTTCCCGTTGCTTCCATCACGGCAGGTGAGGTAAAATTCTCACTCGCGATCATCTCAAGATGCGTGGATTGTCTTTCATACTCGTGCTGAAGAATCTCAAATACTTTCGCATCCGCTGTTGCTAAACGATCCTTTTTAATGTAGCTCATACTCTCTCCTTTGGCTTGATGGAAGAAGTGTAGCACCCTTAAAAAATTCATTCAATCCAAAAATTGCCCTCTTTAAACGTGAAAGCAATTTTTGGATTGTCCCGATTATTTGATTTGATTAGAATGGCGCCACAACAATTCAAAGGAGTGACATGAGACACCGAACCAAAACACACCAATTGACGCAAGAGCAGATCGAAGCGCTCTTTGAAAGAGCCCTTGTCGGAAGGCTTGGATGCATCAGAGCAGACGGCTATCCGTATGTCGTGCCCATGCATTTTATCTATCATGCACATGCACTCTACATGCACGGACTGCCCAAAGGACAAAAGATACAAAGCATCAAAGCCAATGCAAATGTCTGTTTTGAGATCGACGAGATGATCGCGTTAATGGATCAAAACGTACAAAACCCTTGCGATGTTAACACCGAGTTTAACAGCATCATCGTTCAAGGTGAAGCGCATATCGTAGAAAATCCCGATGAAAAGAAAGAAGCCTTGACAAAAATCGTAGCAAAATTCACACCGCACTTGGTAGATAAAGAACTGCCTGAAAAGATGATCAATGGAACCGCCGTCATTCGAATCGACATCAAAGAGTGCGTGGGGCGCTACTACTGTTAAATGTATACAAGCGTTCAAACGAGAGGCAACACGTAAATATTCGCCTCTTTTGTCTTTACATGTAAAAACTTTTTGAGTTTGCCTATCATTTTAAGCCTTTTCTAATCTGAGTTGTTTTAACATATGAGCAGTTGTTCATATGAACAGTTATACATTTTAAAGGAGCATGCAATGGGTGATGAATTTTGCAGTTGCGACATAGTGCACGAAAACGTCATCGAAATGGTGAAGAAGAAAATGCCGCAAGAGGAAAAACTTTACGACCTCGCCGAGCTTTTTAAGGTTTTTGGAGACACAACGCGCGTGAAGATCATCTCGGCTCTGTTTGAAGCAGAACTGTGCGTGTGCGACATCGCAGAACTCTTACATATGACGCAGTCTGCCATCTCACACCAGCTCCGTGTCCTTCGTCAAGCGCGTCTTGTTAAGCACCGCAAAGAGGGAAAAGTCGTCTTTTATTCGCTCGATGACGAACACATCAAAAACATTTTCAACCAAGGCTTAGAACACATTTTAGAACCACGAGGATTTGAGTATGCACTTCAGTGAAAAAGCACCCCAGACATGCGACGCGACAACGGGAAGTTGTTGTAGCAGATGCCAACCCATCGTCCCAGATCATGCTCATCACGACCATGATCACGATGAACACGACCACCACCACGGTTTAGGTGATTCGAGTTTAAAAGAGATGCTCACGTCGTGGCATTTCATCACGTTTTGCATCGGTGCGGTGCTTTTTATCGCCGCTGTTTTGATGGACGAGAGTCATCCATGGCTGTTTTGGACGTACTTACTTAGCTTTTTTCTAGTGGGCGGCGAGATCCTCTACATGGCGGTTACCAACCTTTTCAAAGGGCATGTTTTCGATGAAAACTTTTTGATGGGACTTGCAACCGTGGGTGCGTTTAGCATCGGCGAATACCCTGAGGGTGTTGCTGTGATGCTCTTTTTTAGAGTCGGTGAATTTTTCCAAGACTTAGCGGTTGATCGCTCACGCAAGTCTATTACCCAGTTGATGGACATTCGTCCCGATTTTGCCAATCTTCAAAGCGAAGATGGTGAGCAAAAAGTCAACCCAAGCGACGTGACACTCGGCAGTCGCATCATCGTGAGACCGGGAGAGAAAATACCGCTTGATGGACTCATCATCGAAGGGCGTTCCACACTTGATACCTCAGCATTGACAGGCGAATCTTTGCCCAAAGAAGTGGGTGTCGGCAGTGACGTACTCTCAGGAACCATCAACAAAACAGGCGTCATCATCGTTGAGACAACCAAACTTTTTTCAGAATCCACCGTTTCAAAAATCTTAGACCTTGTGCAAAATGCAGGAGCTAAAAAAGCGAAAACAGAGCAATTTATCACAACGTTCGCGAAGTATTACACGCCTTTTGTCGTGATCTCCGCGGCATTACTTGCCTTTTTACCGCCACTTCTGATGCAAGACGCACTGTTAAGCGAGTGGTTTAGACGCTCGTTGGTTTTCCTGGTCGTTTCATGCCCGTGCGCATTGGTCGTTTCCATTCCACTGAGTTTCTTTGGAGGCATCGGCGGTGCGTCTAAAAACGGCATCTTGGTCAAAGGTGGTAACTTTCTTGAAGCGCTCAACCGTGTCGATACCGTCGTGTTTGATAAAACAGGAACGTTGACCAAAGGCTTTTTCAGTGTCACATCCGTTCGTGCACTTCACGGCAACAGTGAGATCGAAGTCTTACGCTTAGCGGCACTTGCGGAGATGCACTCCAACCACCCCATCGCGATCTCTATCAAGCGTGCGTACATTGATCCTTTGGAAGCGATTGTGAGCGATTATGAAGAGTTGGCGGGGTATGGTGTCAAAGCGATCATCGATGGCAAAACCGTTCTTGCGGGCAATGCCAAACTGTTGGTCGAACATGCCATCGTTCATGAAGCGATCGACACACCTGATACAGTCGTGTATGTCGTAGTGGAGGGGCAACTCATCGGTTCTATCCTCATCGCCGATACGCCTAAGGAAGATAGCAAACAAGCTATCTTAGCACTTAAAGCACTGGGTATCCAAGACATCGTGATGCTCACGGGAGATAACCAAACCGCCGCCGATAAAGTCGCGCATGAACTTGGCATCACCCACGTTGAAGCCGAGCTTTTACCGCACCAAAAAGTGGAGAAACTGGAAGTGCTTATGGCGCAAAAAGCCGGCAAAGGCAAAACCGTCTTTGTGGGCGATGGTATCAACGATGCACCTGTTTTGGCACGCGCTGACATCGGCATTGCCATGGGAGGCGTTGGAAGTGACGCCGCGATTGAAGCCGCAGACATTGTCATTATGACCGACGAGATCAGCAAAGTCGCCACTGCGCTTAAAATCGCCCATAAAACCCACGCCATTGTGTGGCAAAATATCATCTTTGCTCTAGGTGTCAAAGGGGCTATTTTGATCATGGGAGCATTTGGAATCGCTACGATGTGGGAAGCCGTCTTTGGAGACGTCGGTGTTGCACTCATCGCCGTACTCAACGCTACTCGTGTTTTGACACACAAGTGAATGACTATGTTTACATGTAAAGAAAATCTTTACATGTAAACATCAAACCCCTAAATAATCGGCTGCTTACGCTTAGTATAATACATCGAAGGCAACACCAAACCAAAGGCGATGGCAAATAAAATACTCACCGCGTGCAAGCCATTTTCGATAAAACGAGAGAGCAAAACGTCGCTAACGCCCTCGGTGTTCATGCGCACAAGGCTGATCATCATCTCATACGCGTAGGTTCCGGGAATCATCGGAATGATGGAAGCGACCGTGTAAACGGGTCTTGGCATCACATAACGGCGTGACCAAAACACACCGATAATGCCGATCGTCGTCGCGGCGATAAACGTGGAGAGTTCGATGGAAAGATGCGCGTGCATGAGCACATCGCGAAGCCCGTACGTCAACGCACCACCTGCTGCACAAAAGGGCAATGCAGAACGGGGCACGTTAAAAATCATTGCAAAACCCACAGCGGGAATCGCCGCCCACAAAGCGTCCAATAAAAGACTCATCCATTCCATCGTTACCATCCTTGCACTCCCAAAAGTCCCATGGCAAGCATAATGCCCAGTGATGCCATCAAGGTCATCAGCGTCGCTTGTGCCCAACGTCCCCAGCCCATGCTGATGTAGCCTTTAAAAGCGTCTAACATCGCGTTGATGTAGGGAAACCCCGGCACCAAAAGAAGCACGCTTGAAGAGAGCACGATATGCCCAGTGGTGCTCATGCCCTCGTAAAACGCCAGACTGGCGATGAGGGTGCAGACAAACGCGGTAAAAGCAAAGACGATCAACAGCGAATAGTTACGACGCGACAGCTCTCTGCGCACCGCCATACCAACCGATGCCGCCAAAAACGTAACCCCAACGCCTGCCCAATCCGCTCCTTGCAAATGGCTAAACGCCGCGCATGAAAGACCGATCATGGGGATCAACAACCACGCAGGGTATGCATTGGCGTGAATGTTTGCCAAGGCATACTCGACGCGCATGATGTCGCGCGGATTTTGCTCCGCTTCAATGCAGATCGTAACGATCTGATGCACGATGGACATATTGATCGACTGTTCGTACGCGCGTCTTGTGGTGGTCACGGAAGCATCGCCCACCAACGTGGTGAGCACCACCGCCGAGGGAATCAACGACATTTCAATGGACGTACACCCCAGTGCCACGCCCAAACGAGAGGAGAGTTGCTCGACCAAACGGCTCTCCGCCCCATACTCCAAAAGCATCGCGGCAACTCTGACAACCACGGCGGTAATTCGTGTCTGTTCTTCTTTCGAGATCGTGGGAAATCCTTTGTATGTTCTATGGGTAGAATCATAGTTAAAATAGGTTTAAAATGAAAAGTGACAAATCTTTTTGAGATGCACGATCACAGTTTTTACGCTTACATGTCATGTATGCCCTCTTGGTTTTCCTCTAATCCTCCTTTTGCTACAATAGCGCATTTAAATCCGGAACAAACGATGAACACTCTTTGTAAAATAGCCCTTTTAGCGATTACGTTTTTACATGTCGCGAAACTTTTTATGCCCGTGAGTTTGGAGCTTTTATCGTTTTTTACGGCCGTGTTGTTTGTCTGCGGTTTGGGAATGCAAAAAAAGGGATTCTTGCGCATTACGGTGCTCTTTTTCGTTTTGGGAACGACGATTCTTCTTGCGTACCGCCTTGCCTTTCCCGTCTGGATGCAATCGCTCACGTCTATGACCAACATTATCGCGATTATCGTCGTGATGCAACTTTTTTCGATTCCCATCGAAGCGGGACGTTACAGCGACACCGTCGAGTATTGGCTCAAAAAACTGTTTCGCAAAGAGAGTTCGCTTTACTTTTTTGCGATGCTCGTCACCAACCTTTTTTCGAGCTTTTTACTTTTCGGAACCGTTCCCGTCATGGTTGCGCTCTTTAACAAAGCCCTTAAAAACAGCGTTTTAGACTATCAACGTTTTTTTGCGACCGCGATTATGCGCGGTTATGCGCTCGTACTTTTTTGGGCACCCGGAGCCGTCATCATCTTGCTGGTCATGCAAGTGACGCACGTGTCGTGGTCGGAACTTTTCGTACCGGGCTTTTTATTAAGCACGATCGGACTTATCACGTCGTACCTTTTGGAACATACGTTGCGTTTCAACCGCCCTGTCCTTTCAGAGCCGTTTGAAGCCTCCGCAAACCTTGCGCGCAATGCCCCGAGACAAACGGCGCATATCATACTGGTCGTCGTTTCGCTTTTACTTTGCATCGCCCTTTTGGAGTCTTTTTCCATCGGCACGGCGACGGGAAGAATTTTGCTTGCGGGTTTTATGATCTCCGTCGTTTGGATCGTTTCGTTTGCGAAGCATCCCAAGCTTGTTGCGATTTTGAAAACGTATGCGCAAAGCGGCATTACGCAAGCAACCGACTTTGCGGTCTTTTTTATCGCGGTAGGATTGTTTGCGGGAGCGATCGATCATAGCGGTATTTTAATGCACATTCAACCCCTCTTGCAAGAGAGTATCAACCGTATGGGCATTTTTTCCATCGTCGTCATACCGCTTTTATTTATCATTATTGCGATCTTCGGTATTCATCCGCTTGTCCTTGCGGTGATGTTCGGCAAGATTTTGCTTTCCCTCTCGTTGCCGCTCTCTTCCGTTTCGGTGGCACTTCTTTTGATCTTAGCGGCAGCGATCTCGTTTATCGTTTCGCCGTTTGCCGGTATGTCGCTGATGACCGCCAAGTTTTTAAACGTCACGCCGCTGGACGTTTCACTACGATGGAATCTGCTCTTTTGCACGCTTTTTTTGGCGGAAGGGATTTTATTTGCCTATGCATGGTCTTTATAACGTACTTAGAATATCTTTTGGCGCCTTTTTTCCCAATACGACACGTTGTTTAAAAAATAACCAAAAAATTACGTTTTTATTCGCTTCCTCTGCTTATTTTTGTGCTAAACTGCTTGCATCACATTGACGTGAAAGGGCAAAGGTAACGGTCATGATAGAGTCACACTCTCCCCTCTACGATGCTTTCAAAAGCGTCTTAAATACCATCGATACGCAACGCGTCCAAGAGTTACTCGCCTACATGAACACCGAGGCGATCAATTTCAATCTCTTTAAAAACAATGCCTTTATCGAACGTAAATTTCCGTTCGATATTATTCCGCGCATCGTTTCCCACCAAGAGTTCACGTACCTTGAAAAAGGCATTCAACAGCGCATCTACGCCCTTAACCTCTTTTTAGAAGACATTTACGGTGCGCAAAAAATTCTCAAAGACGGCATTATTCCCAGCGAATTCGTCTTCGCGTCCAAAGCCTATCTGCCCGCGTTTGCGAATACACCCGTATCAAAGAACATTCGCGTGCATATCAGCGGAATCGATTTGGTCAAAAACAGCGTCGGCGACGGCTGGGTCGTTTTGGAGGACAATCTACGCGTTCCAAGCGGCGTGAGTTATCCGCTTTCGTTGCGTATTTTGACGCGCAAAGTTTTTCCCGAATTTTTTGAAAAGCTCCCTATTCAAAGCGTGCACGATTATCCCAAGCGTCTCGAAGCGGCGATGGACTACGTCAATACGGGCGGTATTAACGTTATTCTTACTCCCGGACGGTACAATTCGGCGTTTTACGAACACTCGTACCTTGCCAAACAAAGCGGTACGGTCTTAGCGACGGGAGACGACCTCTTTGTCGAAAAAGACAAAGTCTACCTGAAAACCTATCTCGGCAAAAAAGCGCGCGTCGGTGCGATTTACCGTCGTCTCGACGACGATGCGCTCGATCCGGTGGAGTTCAATGCCGACTCGCTTATCGGCGTACCGAACATCACCCAAGCCTACCGTGCCGGCAATATCGCGCTTATGAACAGCATCGGAAACGGCATCGCCGACGATAAAGGGATTTATTACTTCGTACCGGCGATGATTCGTTATTATATGAACGAAGAACCGATCTTACAAAACGCGCCGACGTATTTGGCATTTTTTGAAAAAGATCGCAATCACATCTTGCAAAACCTACGCACGCTCGTCATTAAAGACGTCGCCGAAGCGGGCGGATACGGCGTCGTTTTCGGCTCCAAACTCTCCAAAAACGAGCGCGAAGCCCTCAAAGACGCTATTATCAAAGAGCCCAGACGTTTTATCGCCCAAGAAGTGATCGAGTTTTACGACATCGAGTGCTTAACGAACGAAGGAACGTTAAGCCCGAGAAAAGCCGATCTTCGAATGTTTTCGATCTTTAGCGACGATATTTTCATCTGGCCGTGCGGCTTGACGCGTTATGCTATGGATCCGAGCAGCTACATCGTCAACTCTTCCCAAGGCGGAGGATTTAAAGATACGTGGGTTTTAAAGGAGAGCAAATGATCCTCATTTCACCGCAAACCGCCGAAAGCCTCTACTGGATGGGACGATACATCCAACGTGCCGAGAGTATGACGCGTCTTATTATCGCGCTGTTCGATAAAATTATCGACGAAAACTTCAACGAAGCCAAAGATCTGTACGAAAAATTGGGTATCGCGCTTCATTATACTTCTTCGCAGGCGTTTTTGCGTAAAAGCGTCTTTGAACTTGATTTTATCAGTTTGCTCTACGTCATCAATACCGCACGCGAAAATGCGATTTTGACGCGTTCACACCTGCCCAATCGTATGTTTAGCCGTATTAACGCTTTGTATTTAAAATACCAAGCTGCTAAAGAAGAGCCTACGGTCTCGATTTATTGGCTCGAATCGACGCTTCAAGAACTCGATGCGATCTGGGGCAATTTGGAACTCTCTTTGGTAGAATCCAAAGAAGCACCGCTCATCGAACTCGGGAAAGTCGTCGAACGTATGGATCTGAGTATTCGCCTGTTCGACAGTATCGAAGCGGCCGTTTGGGATACAGAAAAGCTTAATGTCATTGCCGATAAAATACGTCCCGGTCACAAAAAAATTCTTTTATCCAGTAGCCAAAAAGCCAAAGCTTTAGCTACGATCAATTCGGTATTTGGAGCTTTAATCACATCTCATGAAAGTTAATTTTTCGTATGATTTTACCCTCACGTTTCCAGAATCCGTGAGAGACCATCGCTACTGTTTGCGTATCGTTCCTTACGAAAACGCTATACAAACCTGTTCCAACCTTGACATACGCGTCAATACGAATGCGGCGTTCGAACAAGGAACCGACGGTTTTGCCAACCGTTTCGTGTACGGGACCATCGCAAAACCGCACAAGAGTTTAAGCGCACACATCGAAGGCGAACTCGAGCTTTTACCCTACGTCTATTGCGATGAAGAGCCTCCCGCTCTTTACAACGCACCTTCGCCGCTTGTGAGCTTTTGCGCTTTGATGCAGGCGTTTTTAGACGAAACGACGCTTCCGGCGAGTGCTTTTCGCAAGGCTTTTATGCTCACGCAAAAAATACGTGATAGCTTTACGCTGATCGAAAGTACCAAAGCGGAAGGGTTGGAGAGTTTTTTACTCTATAAAGAAGGGCTTCGAAACGATTTTAGCCATCTTTTGATTGCTTTATTGCGACATGTCAACATTCCCGCTCGTCTGTGCCACGGTTTTATCGAAGGCGAAAATAAAACGCATACGTGGGTCGAAGCATGGATGGAGGGCGATTGGAGAGGATTCGATCCGATCAAAGGCATCGTCATTCACGACGAACCTTACGTAAAATTGGCACATGGACGCGATTTTTCCGATTGTGCGATTTACAAAGGCAGTTACATCGGAAAACGTCAACACATTTTAAAAATTACGGGACAAATCGGAAGGGAAGAACAACAATGATCGAAGAAGTTTTCAGCGTTCAACTTCCCGTCAACGAGACGCTTTCGCTCAAACGCAACCGTTTTGCGCCGAGCGATATTACGAAAGCGACCAAGCGCATTTCGATCGTCACGGGCATTCACGGCGACGAAATCGAAGGGCAATACGTCTGTTACTTGCTTGCCAAATGGCTCAATGCCAACCCTGAGGCGATTAAAGGCATCGTCGATATTTATCCCGCCATGAATCCGATGGGCATCGATAGCATTACGCGCGGTTTTCCGTTTTACGACGTCGATCTAAACCGTACGTTTCCGGGAAGCACGTCCGATTTTTTACCCGCGCAAGTCTCCAACGCCATCGTCGATACGGTCAAAGGAAGCGACTACGCCATCGATATTCACGCAAGCAATATCTTTTTACGCGAACTCCCCCAAGTACGCATCAGCCGCGCCAATGCCGACGAGTTGGTTCCGCTGGCGGAAAAACTCGGTATCGATTTTATTTGGGTGCACGATGCGGTAACGGTTTTGGAGTCGACCTTTTCGCATGCGATGAACACGCTCGGTACGCGAACCTTGGTCGTGGAAATGGGTGTCGGAATGCGTATTACCAAAGAGTACGGACAAAACCTCACGCGCGGTCTTTTGAACCTGATGGCACATGTAGGCATTATCGATAAGCCGATTTTACCGCCGATGACGCTTGCGGTTTCAACGCTCAATTCCGAAGTCTTTTTTATCAACGCCTCCAAAGCGGGCGTTTTTATTCCTATTTTAGAGCATAACGTCAGTGTACTGCGCGGCGAAAAACTCGGGGAAATCATCGATCCGCTTTTGGGCGTCGTCCAAGAGACGATCATCAGCCCGTGCAACGGACTTTTATTTACGATTCGCGAATACCCCGTCGTTTACGAAGGCTCTTTGATTGCTCGCATACTAGAAGACCCCAAAGAGGAAGCAAGCGTATGAGAGAAGAAGTTTTATTTGAAATCAGCTCTTTGAGCCGCAATCCGCTTAAAGTCAAAGGGTACCGCTTTGGACGAGAAGGTACGACGCCTAGTTGCGTGATCGTAGGACCGATGACGGGAAACGCGATCGATCAACTGTGGATCGCCTCTCAAGTCGTACGCTTTTTGCGCCAACAAGAACTGGCAAACGCCGCATTTATCAAAGGTGAAATTCTCGTCGTTCCTACGGTCAATCCCTATTCCTTCAATATGGGCAAAAGCTTCTGGCCGCTCGATAACACCGACATCGACGTGATGTTTCCGGGCTACGACAAAGGCGAGACGACCCAACGCATCGCCGCACGGTTGTTTGAAAAAACCAACAACTACGACTACGCAATTTTACTCGAAGCCAGAAAAGATCACGTCGAGTGTATCCCTTACGTCAAAGTGTTGCAAACGGGTCGCGAAAATATCGATCATGCCAGAGCGTTCGGGCTTGATTTTATTCATCTCAAAGAGCCGAGTCCTAGCGATACGGTTTCGCTGAACTACAACTGGCAAATCTGGAACGCGCAATCGTTTTCGCTCGTCTCGGGTAAAAAAGGCGTATTACAAAAAAACGAAGCCAATAAAGTGATCGATGCGATCATTCGGTTTCTTTCGCAAAAAGGGCTAATCGATTATGCGACGTTTGCGGCATCAAGCGGCAATATCATCACGCAAAACGACATTGAAGCGATTAAAAGCACCGCCGCGGGACTCTTCGACGCACTGGTTCCCATCGGCGAATGCGTTGTTCACGGTCAACCTTTGGGACGTATTTTTAATGCACTGGAAGGAACGTTGATGCAGACGATTATCTCTCCGTGCGACGGCATCGTTTCGTGTCGCTACGACTATTCGATGATTTTTCAAAATGCGATCGCGTACCGTATTATCAAAGCGGAAGCGGCACTAAATCGTTACATGTAAAAAAGGAGAGGAGCAAAGAAGTCTTTGCCCCTAAACGCAGATTACGAGCGGAATTGGTTGAGTTTGGTATTGAGGTTTTCGGCTAAACGCGAGAGATGATCCGCCGCCGCGGCGATCTCTTCGACGCTTCGAGCGTTTTGACTGGTCAGCGTATTGATGTTAGAAACCATAGAGACGATTTTATCGGTGTCGTTGGAAATCTTATGCGAATTGGACGCACTCGTCGTTACGGACGTCACGCTCTTTTCCATCACGTCTACCGTTCCCAAAATCGTCGATTCGACGCCGCTGGAAACATCTGTCAGCCTTTGAATATTTCGAGCGTTTTTATTCATCTGATCGGACGAATCCACGATCGACTGAACGATGACGTTGATGGTCGCGTTAATCTCGGTCAAAGAGGCTTGCGTACGTTCGGCAAGCTTTCGCACCTCATCCGCAACGACGGCAAATCCGCGTCCGTGTTCTCCGGCACGTGCCGCTTCGATGGCGGCATTGAGCGCCAATAAATTCGTTTGATCCGCAATATCGGAGATGACGGTCAAAATTTGTTTGACCTGCTCGGCATCGTGACTCATCTGCTCCAATTTGTGCGCCAATGCGCTCTCGGCCTGACTGGCGTTATCGACTTCGTTTCGCAACGAAATAACCTCTTCTTTGGCATTGTTAAGCTTTTGACCCGCGGAGGCGATCTCCGTTTTCATCGCTTCGGAGAGTTGTGCCGTTTCTTGAACGAAACGTTTGATCGTATCGATCTCGTGAATCGCGTTTTCGACGATCAAAGAGCTTTGCTCGGCATTGCGCCCGATTTGCATACTGGTCGTACTAAGCTCATGCGAAACCGATGCGTTTTCGTTGGACGAATTTTTGGCGTCTTCGATCGTGTGTTCTAGCGTATCGACCAAGTCGTTGAAACTCTTGACGATCTCGTTGATTTCATTTTTCTTGTCGTAGCTGATGCGAAATTTGAGCTCTTTGGTGCGCACGAAATTCGTGATACTGTCGCGAATCAAATGCACGCCTTGTAAAATATTTTTGCGAATCACAAAGCTTAAAACCAAGACCGAAAGCCCAACGGCAAGTGCGACCAAAATCATCATCAACGTTGCGCTCTCTTTCGTATCGACGGCAATCTTCGCATCGTTTTGCGATAAGGTTTTATTGTACGCCATATGCTCTTCCAAAAGGGTATTGAGTGCCGTGCTTTGTGTACGCAAGTTATACAACAATGCTTTAGCTTCTTCGTTTCTATCGGCTGACGACAAGGTAAAGAGTTGCTCGGAAATAGCGATAAAAGGGCTAATCAGCTCTTTTTCCTTAAGATACATCTCTTTATCTTTTTCGTCGGAAAGTAAACTTTCGTATTTTTTATAGCTGACGTCAAATTTTGCACGATATTCGTGAAAACGTTTTTCAATCCTTTGAAAATCCTCTTTATCGTGAGCCGTAATGTGTTCCCACAGTCTCACGCGCATCTGATTGAATTCGTTTTGCAAATCCGCCATAATTAAAACGCTTGGAAGCGAATTGACGTTACAGGTATTGGTTTTTTCAAACACTTGATCCATTTTGCTTAGTCCGATACCGAAAATAGCGATAAGCCCGAAAATAGCGATGGATAGCATCATCATCAATTGTCGTGAAATACTCATAGTTGACTCCTTTATGATCTTGTATGAAATCATAACTTAGCGAGTGTGACAAATGCGTTGTATGCTAAAAAAGGAGTTTTAAACGTTTCGTCGCACGTCCACTTCGATGGAAAGTTTGCTTTGCCCGCTACTGAGCACCACGCCTCGAAGCGGTGCGACGTCGTCGTAGTCTCTGCCGCTTCCCAAGACGATGTGTTGCGTGCTTGCGAGAAGATTGTTCGTCGGATCGAATGCCGCCCAACCGTATTGCGGGATGTAGACGCCGACCCACGCATGCGACGCGTCGCTTCCGAAGAGTTTTTCGCCTCCAAGAGGAGGCACGGTTTCGATATAACCGCTGACGTATCGAGCGCTCAGTCCCAACGAACGAAGTGCCGCAATCGCAAATTGCGCGAAGTCTTGGCACACGCCTTTTTTGGCTTCGAAAATCTCTTCGATCGGCGTCGTAATATCGCTAAAACCGGCGACAAAATCAAAATCGTCGTAGATGCGCCCCATAAACTCTTTGATCGCTTCGGCGATAGGACGATGCGGCTCGAACGAGCGTCGCGCATAAGCGCGAATAGCGTCCGAAGCCTTGGGAATACGTTTGGAGTCGAATAAAAAGAGCTTTGCCTCAATCGCATCGGGATCAAAACGCGTTAATGCGCTTGCGACCTCTTCACATGTCAGCGTTAACGCCTCAAAACGCTCGACGCGCCTTAAGACCTCTTGTTCGTCTATGCTGACATGGGAACGACCGACGACGCTCAAGGATCGATGCGCCTCGCGAATCAACAAATGCGACGTTGCGTTCCCGAACATATCGGTAAAATCGCTGGTTTCGTACGCCAACGGCGTCACTTCCATCTGAAAATCCATGACATGTTGCGTGACACTCTCTTTGGGACGCAACCGTGCGATATTGTGGCTAAACGTCACAAGCCCTTGATAATGAAACGCCGTTTGATGGTAAATTTCGTACGTCATGTGCTACTCGTCATAATGGGAAAAATAGGTTTTGGAAAGCTCCACCGAACAGAGCGAAAAATGTTCCGAAAGCTGTGTCAAAAGTCGATCGAGTGCCGTGTAAAAGCTTTCATTCTCGTCTAAGAGCATCAACGACGCAAGGTTACTGAGCGTGAGAGTGCTGTACGCTTGAAAAATCGGCTCTTCGTAAGCACTCAAATACGTCTTGCGTTTTGGCAGAGCCTTTAAGTCCTCCAACAAAGCTTGCGTCACGTAAGCGACGGATTTGGGAAAATGCGGATTTAAGATCAAAAACTCCACCACGTTTTCAAGTTGTAAAGAGCTTTTATACTGCGTACGGTACGCGTTAAAGCTTTCGCTTGAACTCAAAAACGCCTCTAAAATATCGTAGGTCACGGCTTTATCGTATTTAAAACAAAGCAATGAACGTGCTTTAGAAAGCGTTAAAAGCGCACTTTCGAGTTTAAATCCGATGTCGTAGACGATCAAACCTTGCTCTTTGTACATACTCTCTTCCACCAGCTCTTTGTATGCCACAAGGTACAACAACACTTTATCGAGTTCGCTTAACATACTGCGAACGGGCGTATTGGGTTTTTTCGTAAATTGCTTCCACTCTTTTTGCATCTGTTCGAACAGTTTCCACGCCTCGATCGCCAACAGGCTTTTAACGCAAAGATTTGCATTGCCCAGTCGTTCCAACGTAAACGCGAGAGAGCCTTGTTTGTGGGCGTCTTTCATCAACGAGGCGATTTCCAGTAAGGGATTTTGCGCCGTCTCTTCGTCTAAAAATCCCGGATACGTCATCGTCACATGGGTTAACGCTTTTTGTAAGGTGCGTTTTGACTCTTGCGAAACGCTTCCCTCGTAGTGGTGAAAATCGGTCATCTTTTTGACCGTATAGCGCATCAGTCGCAACGTATGAATCGCGCGCGAAAGATAGCGTCCGAGCCAAAAGAGGTTTTCGGCTTTGAGCGTGGGCAAGGTGTTGAGTGAAGCGTCGATAAAAGGCAAAGCCGCATAATTTGGAAGATTTTCGTTTTTTTTATCCTCTCCCAAAATCCACAAATCTTTGCTCGTTCCTCCCTTTTGCGACGAAACGAGCAATGCGTCTTTGGAAGCGGAAACGCGCACCAATCCGCCGTTCATCACGGTGTAATTTTCGTTCTTTTTTAAGGCGTAAGCGCGTATGACCGCATTGCGCGGTTCGATTTTGCCGTTGCCGTAAAAAGGCGTCGTCGAAAAGTCGATCGCCTCTTGTGCGACGTACTGATGCGGATTGTCCAAAACGCTTTTTTGCAGTTTCTCTTTCATCGCTTCGGAAAGGTTTTTAACCAAATAGGTCTGAATCGATTCGGTTTTGTCGATTTTTTTAAGAATAAAATTCTCGAAGTTTTCCATCACGAACGTTAACTCTTTTTCTTGCCCGCACCACCACGTTGCGATTTGCGGCAAAATCAGCTCTTCGTTCAGAAAAAAACGGCAAATACGTTCCATAAAAGGGTTCAGTCCGATATTTTCCACAATCGCACTGCCGATGGGATTGATCATCGCAAGATTGCCTTGGCGTACGCAATCCACCAAACCCGCAACGCCGAGCTTCGAATCTTCCAAAAGCTCCAGCGGATCGCAAAAGCGATCGTCCAGACGTTTGACCAAGGTTTGAATCGGTTTGAGTCCACTTAAACTTTTCAACCACACGCTACCGTTTTTACACAACAGATCATCGCCTTGGACGAGGTTAATTTCTAAAAACGAACTCAGATACGCATGTTCAAAATAGGTTTCGTTGTGCGGTCCTGGCGTTAAAAGCGCGGCTTTGGAAGTGTCGCCTTTGGTGAGTTTTTTGAGCAGTTTTTTATACTCTTCGATAAAAGGGAAAAGCTTTTTGACCTCATGGTCCGCGTAAAAATCTTTCGCCGCGATGTTCATCGTCAAACGGTTTTCGATGGCATACCCCAAACCCGAAGGTGCTTGCGTGCGATCGTTAATGACCCACATCTTTCCGTCCGGCCCTCTTGCTAGGTCTAATGCGTAAAAATAGAGCTGAAAATCTTCGCGTAAGCCCATACCGTCTGCGGCACTCAAAAAGCCTTTGTGCGTAAAAATAACTTCGGCGGGAATGATGTTCTCTTTTAAGAGCAACCGTTCGCCGTAGAGGTCTTTTAAAATACAATTGAGCAGTTTGGCACGTTGCTTGATCCCTTGTTTGACGCTTTTCCACTCTTCTTTCGTGATCATAAAAGGAATCGGATCTAAACTCCACGGACGGTTGCCTTCGCCCTCCGGATCGTTATAAACGTTGTACGTAACGCCGTTATCTTCCAGATGCCATGCGATCTCGGCTTGTTTACCCTCCAACTCCTCAACGCTTAAACGCTCTAAATGTGCCGCTAAGTTCTTCCAATGCGCCCGTACGTTACGGTTTTTATCGACCATTTCGTCGCAAAAAGAGTCAGAAGCGTAGGTATCGAAGAATTGCATTAGGCTTTCATTCCTTTTCGTCTTAGATCGAGCGTATGCGGGTATTCAAGGCTCGGCGCTAAGGTCTCGACCCACAAGGTCTTCGTAGGATCGCCCTCCAACGCCATCACGGTCGCACGCGTGTTTACATGTGCGGTTGAAGTCTGAATTACCGAAGGTATAAGATAGCGTAGCTCGCCTTGAGAATGGTTAAAGTCCCAAAAACGGTTCATACGACGCGATTCGGCTTCGTAGCTGTTCACGGGGAAGGTATCGTAATTGCGCCCGCCCGGATGTGCCACAAAATAACGCATACCGCCGATGGAGTGTCGATTCCAACGATCAACCACGTCAAACGTTAAAGGCGTATCGACGCCGATGGTGGGATGCAAAGCCGACCACGGTTGCCACGCTTTGT
Organism: Sulfurospirillum sp. MES; assembly: GCF_000789415.1. Classification (NCBI taxonomy): domain Bacteria; kingdom Pseudomonadati; phylum Campylobacterota; class Epsilonproteobacteria; order Campylobacterales; family Sulfurospirillaceae; genus Sulfurospirillum; species Sulfurospirillum sp. MES. The sequence goes on from NZ_JSEC01000008.1 coordinate 38,899, forward strand.
ACTTCACGCCCGCAACGAATTCTCCTTCCACGCCTGTGGGCGAAAGCGGAACGACGACGCCGTTACATGTAAGGGTATAGCGTTCGGGAATAAAATCTTTGATCTTGACTTGCACGCGCTCCAACGAAGAATCTACATAGCGAGACGTTCCTTGTGAGCCGCTCTCTTCGCCAAGAACATGCCAAGGCTCGATGGCGGCGCGAAGTTCCAGATGCATCTTTTCAATCGTCGTCATTCCGTAAAGCGGAAAGCGAAACTCGAAAAACGGATCGAACCAATCCAGCGCAAAAGGATAACCCTCGGCATTGAGAAAACCGACGATGTCGCGTAAATCTTCTTTGACGTAGTGTTCCAGTAAAAACTTATCGTGAAGCTGTGTTCCCCAGCGCACCAATTGGTGTTGGTACGGTTTTTTCCAAAAGAGAGCAACCAAAGTGCGTACTAAAAGCATCTGTAAAAGCGCCATCTGTGCGTGTGGTGGCATATCAAACGCACGTAGTTCCAAGATGCCAAGCCTGCCACTACTGGAATCGGGCGAATAGAGCTTGTCGATGCAAAATTCGCTTCGGTGCGTGTTGCCCGTGATGTCGGTGAGCATATGGCGAAAGAGCCTATCGGTCAGCCAAAACGGCACACTATCGCCCTCGGGAATCTGCGCAAAGGCGATCTCAAGCTCGTAGAGATTTTCCGCCCTACCCTCATCCACGCGCGGTGCTTGCGAGGTTGGACCGATAAATGCGCCTGAGAAGAGGTACGAAAGTCCTGGGTGGTGTTGCCAAAACGTGATGAGACTGCGAAGCAGATCGGGACGGCGTAACAATGGGCTATCTTCGGGTTTAAGAGCACCAATGGTGACGTGATTGCCGCCACCCGTGCCTGTGTGTTTGCCGTCTAACATAAATTTTTCAGTCCCCAAGCGTGATTCATGTGCCTCTTTGTAGAGGGTTAAAAGATTCTCACTGAGTGCTTTCCACGAGGTTGCAGGGTGAATGTTCACTTCGATGACACCCGGGTCTGGCGTGACTTTGATGCGCTCTAGCCTTAGATCATGAGAAGGTTCATACCCTTCCAAAAATACTTTTACATGTAAAGATTCTGCCACCGCTTCGATGCATGCGACCAAGTCTAAAAGGGCTTCTGTATGGTTGAGGGGTGGAAGAAAGATAAAGAGTTTTCCCTCGCGTACTTCCGCGCAGAGTGCCGTGCGTACAAAGGTCTGGGTTTGGGTATTGGAAAGGGTTGCATCGGCTTTTTTGCAACGCTTGTGTGCTAAGACACTGTACTCGCCCAAAGCGGGATAATGCGCAAACAGATCGGGTTCAAAAGGAAGTGCCAGCTCAGAGTGCGGCTTTTCGACCAAAGAGCCTAGTGGGAGCCTAAGCCCAAGGGGTGAATTGCCTGCACTGAGGTACAAATAGCCACGCCTTAACACCCACGAAGAGGTGATCCATCGTGTCGTTCCAAAATTTAACGGCAACACATATCCGACAGGCTTATTCAGCCCACCGGAAAGCACTTTGGCGATCGTTTGTCGCTCCAAAGAGTCGGAGAGGTCGGCTTTCATCGGATCGACGTCGATGGGCAGTTCGGACTCTTTGATGATGTAATACAACGGGTCTTCGTACGCTTCGACGATACATTGATCGCTTACGCCAAGGGTAAGTGCTAGTTTGGCTAAAAAGCGTTTGGCATCGTCGTTGGTGTAGTTATAGGTTTCATTCATAGAGGCAAACAGTTCAGGATTGTTCCAGATGGGTTTGCCGTCTTTGCGCCAAATGATGGAGGTTTGCCACCTTGGAAGCGGCTCACCCGGGTACCATTTTCCTTGGGCGTAATGAAGCATGCCACCCTTGGTAAACGAGCTTAAGAGTTTGCGTGAGAGCGTATCCGCCAAAGCGCGTTTGTGCGCACCGTCGGCTTTGGTATTCCACTCATCGCCTTCCATATCATCAATCGAAACAAAGGTCGGCTCACCGCCCATGGAAAGCCTTACATCGCCCTCTTCCAAAGCTTTGTCGACTTCAAAACCCAAGTTATAAATAGCATCCCATTGGTCATCACGGTACGGCTTGGTCACACGCGGCGATTCAAAAATGCGTTTAACCGTGTTGTCATAAATGAATTCCGTTTCGCATTTATCGCTCATACCCTCTATTGCATAGGCACTTTCATACGAAGGCGTACACGCAAGCGGTATATGCCCCTCACCCGCAAAAAGCCCACTGGTCGCATCAAGCCCTATCCAGCCGGCTCCTGGGATGTAGACTTCCGTCCACGCATGCAGATCGGTAAAGTCCGCTTCGGGACCGCTTGGACCATCGAGCGAGGCGACATCGGCTTTGAGTTGCACGAGGTAGCCTGAGACAAACCGCGCCGCAAGCCCTAGATGGCGAAGCACTTGCACAAACAGCCACGCAAAGTCACGACAACTTCCCAGTTTTTTCTCCAATGTCACTTCGCAGGTTTGCACTCCAGGCTCTAAACGGATCGTGTAGGAGAGATGGCGATTGATCTCGCTGTTCAGATAGACCAAAAAATCAATAATAGAGCGCTTTTTACAATCCAAAGAGCGCACAAAAGTCCTTAAAAGCTCACCATCTTCGCTCTCTTCAAGGTAGGGAAGCAACTCTTTTTGAAGCTCTTTTTTGTAGACAAACGGAAACTCTTTGGCGTATTCATCGACGAAAAAATCAAACGGATTGATCGTGATGAGATCAGCGATGATCTCCACATCGATGCAGAGCTCTTTGGTTTTTTCAGGAAAAACGATGCGTGCTAAGTAGTTGCCAAAAGGGTCTTGTTGCCAATTGATAAAATGGTTTTCGGGTTTGATTTTGAGCGAATAGCCCTCAATCGGGGTGCGACTGTGAGGAGCTGGGCGCAAACGGATGATATGCGGGGACAGAGAAACGTAACGATCGTAACGGTACTCGGTTTTATGCGACAAAACGACTTTAAGCGACATAGCGACCCCTTTGGTGAGAAAATCGATGTCATTATAACATCAAGTGCTTCTTTCGTGCGTGTGCTTTTGCTTAAGATATCATCAGAAGCGTTCTTAAAAAATGCTTAGAACGCTTGACATGTAAACAATAGAGTTCTTGCAGAACTCTTGACACGTCTTTAAAGCAAAGCTCTAAAGACTACGTTAACACTGCGTTTTCTTCGGCAGAAAACCCACCTTCTTGCAAAATGAGTTTTGCAAGATGTCTAATGAATGTTACAAAAAGTCTGGTGATTTAGGGTTCCATAAGCGCATTTTTTCCCATACGTTTTAAGGGAAGCAAGATATACTCTAAAACGGTTCGTTTTCCCGTGATAATGTTAATACTCGCCTCCATACCGGGCATGATCGGCAAATTTGCTCCGAAACGGTCTTTGTCGGCTTTGATTTTCACGGCATAAAAAATATCGCCTTTTTGCGTCGTAAAACTATCGGGACTAATCGATATCAGTTCGCCTTCGATCATACCGTACTTCGCATAATCGTACGCCGTAATCTCGATATTGGCTTTTTGACCGACCCATATACGCCCGCGATCGGCGGCTTTAATGTTGGCTTCGATCGTCAAACCCTCTTCCAACGGCGTAATTTCCGCAACTTTATCGCCCGGTTTAATCGTACCGCCGATCGTATGAAAGTACAAAATATTCACAATACCGTTTACCGGAGAGGTAATGAGCAAACGGTTCGTTCGATCGATACTGGCTTCGCTTTGTTGGGAAAGCTGTGTCAATTTTAAGCGTACTTCTTGAAGATCGTTGAGTTGCTTGGATAAAATATCGGAGCGAACGGAGCCTAACTCATGCACCGCTTCTTTGTATTTACCTTGCGTAATCGGTATTTGATTGGTCACTTCGTCGATTTGCGTAATCAAATTTTGTTTTTTACTCAGTTCAAACAAATACTCTTTACGCGATCCCGCACCCGATTTCATTAACTGTTCGGTAATCGAAACGTTCTCTTTTGCCATATTGAGTTCAAGCGAGAGATTTTTTTCCTTGATTTCAAGCTCTTTAAGCTCGTATTGACGTTGTTCGACTTTTTGCTGTACGCCGCTTAAGCGTTCCGTATTGTTCGTTTTTTCGCTTTTAAAAATCTGCATTTCGTTTTGAACGATCTCGGGATAGCCTTCGCTCATATACGCCTCAAAAACCAAAGGCTTATCGTCAATCAAACTCATTAAACGTTGTTCTTTTGCAAGGAGCGAAATTCTATCCAAATCTTTGCTTTTCAGATCGGCGGTAAAAAAGGCCTGATTGAGCCGGTAAATCGGCTGATTGACTTTGACCGTATCGCCTTCTTTGACTAAAATCTCCGAAACGATACCGCCTTCTAAGTGTTGAAGCACCTTGGTTTGTCCTGAAGGTACGGCTTTTCCGCTTCCTCTGACAACCTCATCGATATGGCTAAATGCCGACCATAGAAAGAAAACGACGAAAAAAAGCCCGATGGGAACGACCGTGACGTAATAGCTCCATCGCTTTTCGATCATCATGTCTAACATACGGGTTTTCCTTGCAACTGTTTTAAAATCTCTTCTTTAGGGCCGTCCGCTACGATACGCCCGTTGTTGACGACCATCACGCGATCGACCAAATCCAAAGCGGCGAAACGATGCGTAATGACGATCAGCGTTTTATCGCGTAAAAGCGGCTTAAGGTGGTCGACCATCTCTTTTTCAAGCCCGACGTCCATGCCGGTCGTCGGCTCGTCCAACACGACGATCGAGGGATCGTTAATCAACGCACGCGCAAGACCGACCAAATGGCGTTGTCCCACCGAGAGGCGACTGCCGTTTTCGCCGACTTGAAAATTTTCTCCCTCGCCCGAACGTTTGACAAGTTCGTCTAAACCCGTCATCGCCAAAAGCTTAATCAAACGCTCTTTACCGATACGTATGCCCAGTTCGATATTGTCTTTAAGCGTTCCGGCAAATAAAAACGGCTCTTGCGGCATAATGCCGATATGTGCGCGAAGCTCCACCGGATGAAGAGTATGAATTTCGTGTCCGTCGATATGAATCGTACCGCTTTGTGCGGAATCGATGCCGGAGAGTAGCCTCAAAATCGTGCTTTTCCCCGCACCCGTGCGCCCGATGATGCCAATTTTTTCGCCTTGCTTGATCTTGAAAGTGGCTTGAAGCAAAGAGGGATTTTTAGAACCCTCGTACGTGTACGTGACATGGTTAAACTCGATATTTCCCTCTAAATTTCGAACGCCGAATTCAACGGATTTTTGCGTTTCCAAAGGCAAATGCCAAAAGCGATTCAGCGAATCGAGGGCTTCTTTAAACTCTTTGTATTTCACTAAAATCGTCGAAATATTCACAATCGGAACCATCGCGCGTCCGACCAAAATACTCAATGCTACCAAAGCACCTAACGTTAGGTTCTTTTCTTGAATCTCGTAAACGCCCGCCACCAAAGCAAACATCGTCGCAAACTGCATCACGACCGCGGAGAGGCTCATCGCCAAATTGGTGTGCATTTGAATTTTGAGATTGACGAAATTGTAAAAATGGATCAATTTACGCCATTTAAACAAACGCGTCGTTACCGCATTGGTCAATTTGAGCGTTTCAATACCCTTAATCGTCTCAAATAAAAAATTGTGTTTCATCTGTCCGTCGTGGAAGAGTTTTTGACTCCAACGAAACAAAGGAATTTGAAATCCAAGGTTGATCGCAACAACGACGATACCGCACAAAAGCGTAATTGCGGCAATGATCGGAGAAATAATGTAAATAATCAACAAGGTCAGCGCGATAAAAGGCAAATCCAACGCCAAAGAGATACTTTTGGACATAAAAAAGTCGCGCACTTGCGCGGCTTCCCTCTTGCGTAAAAAACATCGTTTGCTTGCTTTTTCTACTTTGGAGCATATGCGCAATATTTGCCGGTAAAAGAGAATCGATGCTCCGAATGTAAAATTCATAACCCGTTTTTTTATACGCCAAGGCGCCGAACGTTCCGCCGAGCATCATAATGTGAAACCCGCTGACGATCTGATAAAGCGTTCCGACCGCCAATAATCCTAAAATAGCCGTACTAAAGATAACGGTCGCCATAAAAAAGATACCGAGTAACTCGGCGTTGGTATACACAACATAGAGAATGAAAAGCCAAATGATTAAATACGCTTTTAAAACTTTGATTCGTTTCATCGTGTTAAGTGTTACCCTTTTTTTTAAATTTATTATAGAAACCTCGGCGATTTTATCAATTCTTTCGTATGGTAATGCTTAAAATACCTTTATAAAATGACAAAAAAATTCTTTGTAATCAATGCGTTACTTTTACGTAAATAACGTCCTTAAAAGTCAAATTGTTTCAAAAATCAAAAGAGAATTATTATTTGTCAAAATTATCAAGAGAAACAAAAAAAGGGAAAGAAGCAAGCACTCCTTTCCTCCTCTTTTTAGATATTAAAATATTATTTAAAATCGGTATGAACAATGGTATCTTGAACATCGATATACGCTTTTGTGCCATCACTTGCGGTGCCTTCATAACGAGTATAGCCTGTTTCAGCACCTGTAGTTGCCGTCCAACCTGTACCGTGAATGCTATCATCACTTCCACCTAAGACTTTAAGAACGGTACTTGCATCATCGGTGATATTTAAGACATCCGCTGGATTGATCGTTAAATTTACCGTCGCTTTGGTCAAATCAAGCACTTCGATGCTTTCTATTTTAATATTCGCAATGCCACTCAAATCGACCGTACCACTTGTGTTAATAAGAAGCGTATCGATACCCGTTCCACCGTCGATAACGGTATCGGTTGCGTCGTATACAAGCGTATCGTTACCGGCTCCTCCGTAGAGTTTATCGGCTCCTGCACCGCCGTCAAGATAGTCGTTGCCAGCGCCTCCATTCAAGGTGTCGTTACCATTGCCACCTTTAAGCATGTCGTCGCCATCGCCACCTGTAAGTGTGTCATTGCCACCCAATCCTAACATGATATTTGTACCCGTCGTAGTACCGACTTTGACATCATCTCCAGAGGTTCCCGTATAGGTTGGTACCCCTTCTATAGATGTTATATCCGATAGCGTTGATACCGCAGAAACATTGAGGATGACCTCTTGTGATGCTACAGTGTTATTAGACGATACTTCACTCAGATGCATATCAAGCGTTCCTGAGAAATCAGAACCAAATTTTAAAACCGCCGTTGACAACAGTGAGCTATCAAAAGTGATAGACCCATCATCGGATACGGTATGCGATACACCATCACTGGTAATGACTGTAGCATCACTAGGAATACCTGAAAGACTTACTAAGCCTGCAGCAAAAATTGCCACATTAACATAGGTTGCGAGATCTACCTGTGTTGTTGAAGCATTAAGGTTGCCTGCAATCACACCTTGTTGCGCGCTCAATACCAAATTGTCGATAAACGTTCCTCGCCCGTTAGTATTAGTGGAAGTTGCATCGGTACGAATTTCGATAGTGTGACTTTGCCCGTCTCCTTCGAAACTAACCGATACAGACTTCCAATCAATAAATGTTTGTCCGCTTGTCGGTGTAAACGATTTGACTAACGTTCCGTCGATGTAAACGCCAATTTGCGTATACTCCGTACTAAAGCCAGGTCTACCTGCGCAATCAAAAGTGAGAGTGTAGACCAGTCCATCAACGGTTGCTACACTTCGTTCAATACCAATGGTTTGAGCGTTACTCCCCGCATCATTGAGCTCAAGAAAGTTCTCCCCATTGCCAAACGATGCAGAGACTTTATTATCACTCGAATTTTGTGCTTGTTGCGTATCACCCGTACTCCAAACTTCAAAGCTGTTGGTTCCACCTGTTCTCGACTCTGGACTTGTCACTAAAGTCCATCCCTCTAACGTCGTAGATTCAGTGTATATCGTTGATGTTGTGTCGGTATTGGAAACGCTCTCCCAACTGTTTGCAAAAATAACCGTTGAAGATGTATCGATAGATACGGTCGTTGAAGCATGATCTCCATTGGCACTTTCCGTGGATGTTGCTGTGATTTGAAGCATATGCACACTCTCGTTGTTGGAAACACTTAAATCCGTATAGCTTATTTTAGAGAGATTCCAATCTTTCACATCAACACTAGAAGCGGTATCGGTTGCCGTAAAGGTATACGTTCCATCTGTTAATGTAGCACCTTTAGGAATATCAGAAATCACAAGGCTTGTAATCTTCTCTGAACCATCCGTGTCAACTAACGCATCCGCAATATTAATGGAGACAGCAGGATTGGTAAAGCTAATAGAATGTATAAGATAATCATCTCCATTAGCTGGCGCACTAAAGACGATTTTATCAAACGAAGAACCGGTACTTGGCTGAAGTGTAACCGCAGCATCAATACCGTCTGAACCGTGAACAGTTGATCCTTCTCCAACTTTCACTCCATTAAGATAAAATTCATACTTCGCCGTCTCTGAGCTATTAAGATAAGCAAATGAAACATTAACCGATGATACAGCATGGTCAAAGTTGACAACCAACTTTTCAGACTGCTTAGAGGAATTACTGTATCCTAACTCTTCACTAGCACCTGAGGCATTACCGCTCACACCAAAACCACTGACAGTATTGTTATTAAATGTACTAATGCTACCATCAGAACCATTAGGGTTTAATGCTTTTACCGTATACCCTTGACCTGTTAAATGAGTCGCATCAATAGTCGTGGTTGTATAAACTCCTCCAGCAGAAAGATGCGGAGCATCTGCCACGGCTGTAATCGCAACTGTTGTCGTATAACTTGAACTCCACGCTGTACCATCGCTCACGCTAAAGGTAAAGGTTTTGTCAAGATCACTGTTTCCTGTCGGAGTAAAGGTTAACTTACCAGCATTAAGATCTGCCACTGAAATCTCAGCACCGGCACTTACCGCATGACCGTTTAGATAAAGTGTTCCATTTTCCGGCAAAGAATCGATACGAATAGAAGCTAAAGCGTTGCCCTCTTCATCGTGGTATGTACCAAAATCACTCGCATGAAGCGTATATGCCGTGTCTTCTGTAACGGTAATAGTGTCATTCGTAGATGTTGGTGCATTATCATTGACATTGGTTTCATTCAAGTTAACCGTAATATCCGTTGTTTTTGTGCCATCGGATGCGGTGACCGTAATGGAATGAGCGTTGGTCGCTGTTTCATAATCATCGGCAAACGAAGCAACACCTGCTGCGGTTAAGCTGATCGCACCTGTCGTGGTATTAATCGTATAGAGATCATTGCCATTAGCATCTTGAACATTCGTTTTAATGCTGTAAGTAACGCTATTACCATCGGCATCGGTCGCTGCAACTTTTCCAAGTACGGTATCTGCTGTTGTGTTTTCTGCGTAAGAGAAGGTATAACTACTAACTGTTGTGTCGTTCGTAGGATCAACAAACACTGGTGCGTCATCAACAGCTATTACATGTACAACCGTATATGCTGTATTGCTATTGTTATTTCCATCATTTACAACGATAGAAATAACACGATCTGTTGTAACAGGATTTTCACTACTACTTGCATAGGTAATGGCTTTGAATGCATCTTGGTACTCAGACAGCGTTGCACTACCACTTAAGTTAATGACAATATTTCCATTTGCATCCGTTGTTGTAGTTGCGTGAATATCACTTGGCAATGTCCCAATATTGAGACTATCTCCCGCGTACGTATTGGTAAGTGTGATTGTTGCACTTTCCATATGGGTATCATCTATGTCACTAATGCTCACATCATGATCGACGATAGAAACACCTGTACCATTTTCAGTGTAGCTTGTTTCATAGCCAGTGTCAGTATTAGCTTTAAGAGCGATATTGTCCAAAAGAGCACCCAAAGAGTCTGAAATACCTGTTCCTTCAAACGATAATGTATTCTCACCAACGCTAAGTCCCGTAGCCGTGACACTGATGCTGTACCAACCTGTTGTGGCATTATATGTATAACTTACATTTAAGCCATCACTTACATTGGTGATGGCAAGCACTCCTGCACTTGTATAGCTCAGATCAAATGATTCACCGCCTAAAGTGACTTTCATACTACTATCAAGCTGAGCTTCAGGACGTGCATGATAATCAAAGGCTAATGTTGCGGTTGTGTCGGTTAACGTAAGATGCGTAGAGAGTGTTACCAGTCCATCAGAATCAAGTTCTGCCACGGCTTGACCATCAGTAGCACTGACAGTGATACCACTGTTTTGTACTTCTAAGTTATGTCCTGTTGTTGTCCACGCAACACCATTGTCTCCTGTAAAGGTTGAGCTTGATAGAATCGTCCAACCTGAAGAACCGCTAAGTCCTTCAAAAGATTCAGTATATGCTTGGTCAACACCATTAAGATCAAGCACAGGAGCATCATTAACTGACGTAATATCGAGCGTTGCGCTGCCGTCAACCGTTTTGTCACCATCACTGATTGTATAGCTAAAGCTTACTTCTGTATCATCATTTTCAGCTGGTGTGTATGTCCATGTACCATCATTATTATCAACCAATGTACCGTTTCCACTGCTAATGACAAGATTGGTTGCGGTTAAATTGGCACTATCCACATCATGGGCATTGGCAAGAAGATATGCTTGTGTAATAATATAGGCACCACTGTCTTCAGCAATGGAGTCTAAGGTTACTGCTTCTGTTGTTGGAGCATCATTATCGCCAGTAATGGTCAAATTAACCGTTTTAGCTGCTGTTTCTGCGCCATACTCATCGGCAATCGTAAAGGTAACTGTTGCTGTTGCATCAACGCCACCAGGAAGAGAGTTTAGATCATCCGTAGTGCTAATCTCGTACGTACCATCTTGGTTTACATGTAAGCTTGCTTCAAAGCTTGCTGGGATACCATCTTTATCGGTGTAGTTAAAGGTTACGGTTGTGTCATAACCACTTGTCGAAACAGCTTCACCGTTAACTTGGTTGATATGAAGTGCTGCATTATGGTCAACATCGGTTGCTAAAGAAGCAATACCAAGATCACCGTTATAAGTTTTATCTACATCTGCCTCAGCTGCATCTTCTGCAACACTAAAGTCAAGAGTATCTGAAGAGCTCAACACTGGCGCATCATTGGTTCCTGTGATAACAATCGTCACGGTAGCAGGTGCACTGATTGAGCTTGCATTGGTGCCATCGGCTCCGCTAAAGCCTTGTCCGTCATTTGCGATGTATTGGAATGTCACGGTAGCACTCTCACCTGCGGCAAGGGCGTTAAAATTTCCTATCACCGTATACGTGCCATCGGCGTTGACGATCACATTGAGAGAGGAAACCCGTTCGCTGTTAACGCTGATACTGTCTGCAACAATAGCATACGTAAGAGAATCGCCATCAGCGTCTGTTCCCGTGGCAAGGCTTCCGTTAAAGGAATTTTCTCCATTTAACACTTCGAGTTGTGTCGCGGAGACATCACTAATGATCGGAGAGTCATTGGGATCAACATTAAAAGCAGCTGCTATAAAAGTTGTACCGCCACCTGTTGTGTTATTCAATACTCGCTCGGTGGCGAAGACATTGCTCTCATGTCCACCAACAAGATAGGTCGGTGATGCAAATCCTGAAATAAGACTTTGACCACCAGGTGCACCCACGTCACCACCTGCGGCTGTTTCTGGAAGATTACTAATGTCTTCACCACGAAGCAACGCCGCTTGGATATCTTCAACGCTTTGATTGGAGGAGACGGCTTCTATCGTTTTACCTTGTACGACGGATTCATCGGCAAAATTTTGAGCATGCACGTAAACGCTTTGATCGAGCGTAACGTTATCGTTACCGTTGAGGACGATCTCTCGACCGTCGTTTAGCGTTAAAACGACATGGGAACCTGCCCCGATCGTACTGATAACGTCTTCTGCATTGAGCATATCGCCGACTTTTAAAACGCGATCTTCGCCCGATGCGTTACGCGCCATAACGATACCGCTAATTTGCTTGATTGTTCCGATAGAAAGTGCCATGACGAACTCTCCTCACGTATTTTATTTTACACGATTCTAACGCAATCGAGAACAAAATACTATTGTACTTTAGTACAATGATCGTAAGAGGCTTATCGAGGGGAACGAAGGGAAAAAGTTAGAGAACAAGTGCTAAAGCCAAACGATCTTTAGCACCCGTTTTTTCAAAGATCGAACTTAAATGTGCTTTGACCGTTCGCTCGGTAATTCCTACATGTAAAGCGATTTCTTTGTTGCTCAACCCCTTTTTCAGTAAAAGTGCGACTTCTTGTTCTTTTTGGGTTAAGCGTTTTAAAAGAGGATGGCTCGAAGGCGTGATCGTTTTTTGCGTACTGAACGTGCGGATCATCGTTTGAATAAACTCGGGATAAAGCCAAATATTACCCGCAGAAACGCTTTGATAGATCTCATACAAATGAATCGGAGCCATATGCACGTTTCCGTATGCTTTGATACCCAACGTCAGCCATTTCGAGCCTTCTTCATACGTCGGCATAGCACTAAAAATCACGACATGTACACAAGAATAGTGATCTCGCAAAGAGGCTAAAAGACGTTCAATGTCGGGTATCGTACGATTGCGCGTGTCGATAAAAAGAAGCATAGGAGAATCGTTTTTTTGTAAAAAATCGTACAGTTCCGCTTCAAGCGAAAAGCTACATGTCACTGTTTTTGACGTACGAAACGCTTCGTTCCATGCGTTGAGTATCAAGGCGTCCGAAGAATAGAAAACAACCATTTACCGCTCCCTCAACGCATTGTGTTTTGCCTTTAAAATCGGTTTTAAAAGGTAATCCAAAACCGTTTTTTTACCGGTTAAAATATCGACCGTCGTCGTCATACCGACCATTAATTCTAGCGGTTTTTCTCCCGTTCCCAGATGGTTTTTATCCGTTTTAATGTGTACGAGATAATAACTTTCGCCTTTATCGTTCGTAATCGTATCGGCACTAATAAAAACAAGCTTTCCTTTCAGTCCGCCGTAAATCGAAAAATCGTAAGCGGTAAATTTCACCGTGGCATCCAAGCCCAAGCGTAAAAAAGCAACGTCTGAAGGTTTGACTTTTGCTTCGATGAGCAAGGTATCTTCCGTCGGTACGATTTCTAAAATATCCATGCCCGGTTTGACGACGCCGGAGACCGTATTGACCAAAAGTTGCTTGACCGTTCCATCCACCGGTGCTCGAACTAAAGTGCGTTGAACCCGATCTTCCAAGCTGGTTTGGAGTTCTTGAAGCCGCGACATTTCGGCGATAGCTTCGTTTAACTCTTTTTTGGCCTTATTTTGAAATTCCAACTCTGCTCCGGCAAGCTTGTTTTGCGCTTCTTGAATCGCCGATTGCACTCTGGGGATCGCTAATTTTGATGCTCGCAAATCGCCTTGAATCGTGCTTGCCTGCCGCTTAAGCTGTAAAAACTCCATTTCGGAAACCAACCCTTTTTTAACCAAAGGTGCCATAATATTCATCTCTTTTTGCACCAAATCGTAACTGTTTTGCAGTTGCGCTACTTTGGATTCCAATTCGGAAAGTTCGCTATTTTTTTGCTTCATTTGCTCTTGAAGAATTTGAAGCGTTTTACCGAGCTGCTCATGATTGGAGTCGTATAAACTCCTTTCATACTCCATCTGTTTTCGCATCTCTTCACTAGGATTTTCAAGCGGCGTAAACGCGTTTCCGCTCGATTCGGCTTCCAAACGAATCGATTTGGCTTTAAGTTCGATATAACGAAATTTATTTTCGCCGAACGAACCGACGAAGTTTTTGTCGTCGATTTTCAATAAAACCTGTCCCTTGGTTACATGATCGCCCTCTTTGACCAAAATCTCCGAGACGATACCGCCTTCTAAATTTTGAATGACTTGAAGTTGTTGCGAAGGGATCACTTTGCCTTCGCCGCGCGTCAATTCGTCTACTTCGGCGATACTCGCCCAAACGATCAGCCAAAAAAGCGCAACGGCGATAACCCAAAGCATTTTACGAGACGAATTGGGAACTTTTTGTAAAACGGCTTCGCTCAGGCTCGACATAAACGCCAAATCACGTTCATCGTATTTTTGTTTCATGAACGCCCTCCTTGCAGTTGACGCAAGACGTCCTCTTTTTTACCGTCAAGCAATACTTTGGCGTTGTCGATGACGATTAAGCGATCGACCAAATCGAGTAGTGCCATCTTATGCGTAATGACCAATGTCGTTTTGTTTCCGATATTTTCCTGCAATAAAACCTTCATCCGACTTTCACATGTACTGTCCAAAGAGTTGGTCGGTTCGTCCAAAAGCATAATCGGCGTATCAAGCAAAAAAGCACGCGCCACGGCGATACTTTGCCTTTGCCCTCCCGAAATTCCCTCTCCCCGCTCCAAAACGGGCATATCAAAACCCAAAGGATGGCTGTCGACAAACTCGTCCACGCCTCCTATTTTAGCGGCTTTTAAAATCGTTTCGTCGTCGACGTAAGGGGCTTTGTAAATAATATTATCGCGTACCGTGCCGTAAAAGAGCACGACGTCTTGCGGTACGTATCCGATATTTTTACGCAAATCTACCGAATCGATTTGATTGATGTCGATACCGTCGATTAACACCGAACCGTTATCCGGTGCATATAAACCCAAAATCAACTTTTCAATCGTCGTTTTGCCCGAACCGTTACGCCCTAAAATACCGACTTTTTCCCCCGCTTCAATTTTAAACGAAACGTTTTCTAAGGCATTCTTCGTGCTTTCGGGATAAGCAAACGACACATTCTTAAACTCGATTTTACCGTTAAATCGCTCGCGTCTGACAAATTTTTTACCGCTGGGTCGCTCGACGGGTAATTTCATAATATCGTCTAAGGCTTTATAGGCCGTACGCGTCTGTTCAAAACTGGCGATCAACGCGGCAACTTGCCCCATAGGCGCAATCGCACGCGAGGAGAGAATAACCGCGGCGATCAATCCGCCCATCGTCAATTCCACTTCTTTGATCATGTAAACACCCAAAACGACGACGGCAATCGTGTCGAGTTGAACTAAAAACGACGTTACGGTCGTAATGGAGTTAGACAGAAGTTTCGATTTGAGGCTTCTTTGCGCTATTTCGCCGCTGGCTTCTTCCCATTTCCACTGTGCATGCCCGCCGGCAGAGAGGGCTTTAATCGTCTCAAGCGCGTTCAAACTCTCGATGAGAATACCGTTTTTAATCGCGGAAGCTTGGTACGTACTTTCGATGCTCTCTTGCATCGGCGTTTTGATCATGACCGTATAGCCCAAAATCATTAACATCAAGACGATAGGGACGATCACCAAATATCCCGCTATAAAATAAGTCGTTAACAAAAAGATAAATGCAAAAGGCAGATCAATCAGTGCCACCAAAGTCGACGAAGTCAAAAAATTGCGAATCGAATCGAAATCGCGTAAATTACTCGCAAAGGCTCCTACCGATTTCGGACGGGACGCCATCTTAAGGTCCATCACTTTTTCAAACAAAATAGAAGACATGATCACGTCGCTTTTTTTACCGGCGATTTCTAAAAAATAGGCTCGTAAAAACTTCAAAACGATGTCCAATACGTAAACGACGAAAATGCCTAACGCTAAAACCCAAAGCGTCTCTACGGCGTTATTCGGAATAACGCGATCGTAGACGTTCATCGTAAATAAGGGGCTGGCAAGCACGAAAATATTGACGACCAAAGAAGCGACGACGACGTCGATATAGATCGATTTGGAACGTTTAATCGTTCCCCAAAACCAACTGTGCGAAATCGTATCTAAAATTTTATTGCGGCTTTCGTTGGCGATAAACTCTTTTTTCAACAGAAAACAAAAACCGGCATACTCTTGCGACAAGGTTTCCACATCGACCCAGTTTTCGCCTTCGGGAAGATCGGGATGAATGATTTTTGCACGTTTTCGATGGGTATCGAAACTTTCTAAAATGCAAGCCGAACGATCTTTCAGCACCAAAATACACGGTAACACCAAAGAAGAAAGCTCGTCTAAAGGCTTTTGCGCTAAGCGACTGACGAAACCCGCACGTTTTGCGGCACGCGAAAAAAGCGATTTAGCACCGCCGTGAATCGAAAAAAGTTCAATCGAATTAATGCCTTTTTCAATCGGAAGCCCGGCAATCAGTGCTTCGGCACTGTAAGGCACGTTATAAAGTTTCGTAAAAAGAACCAAACACGATAACAAAGGATCTTGCGTATACTCTGCATGTTGCGAATTCATCGTTATCCTATCAACTGAGGCTCGGCAATAAAACTGCCTTGAATATACGCAATGCCCATTTGCGCTAATTTTTCTTTTTGTTCAACCGTTTCGACGTTGGTAGCGATCACTTTAATATCCATACTGTCCGTAATAATCGTTAAAGAACGTTTCACCGAATCGCTTCCGTTTTCACTGAATAGATCCAATAAATACGACGTCTGCATTTTGATATACGCCGGATTGATCGATTGAATCGTCCTTAAACTCTCGTGCGTAATCGCGAAATTATCCATCCCGAATCCATATCCCATCGTTCGAACGAATTTAGAAAACTTCACCAAAATTTCCACCGGCATGTCCACTAAACTCGGCATCTCAAAATAGAGGGAGGAAATACCGATTTGCTTAAAACGTTCTACGCTCTCTTCAAGCCACGCCCAATCGTTACTTTGCAAGAAAATATCTTTTCCTAAATTAATACATACCGCCTTGGCGACAAATGCTTTTTGCGCTAACACTTCATAGGTTCGTTGAATCACGTAATGATCCAACCGTGCACCTAGCTTCAACTCCGTAATCATCGGCATAAAATACCCCGCATTATGCAAATGCCCGTTGTAATCTTCCAAACGTAAAAAAAGCTCGCTTTGAAAAACCGTATCGTAAGTCTGAATATCGACCACGTTTTGATACGCCAAACGAAACCGTTTTTGCTCCATCGCGTTTTTCAGTTCTTGCGTCCATGCCTCTTTGCCCAAAACCAACTGCTTGTCGCTCGCTTGTTCGGCAAAACAATTAATCGTAAATGCTCCTTTGGCTTTCGAGGTCGTCAACGCAAAGTCTGCTTTAGAAAAGAGCTCTTTCGCATCCGCATGCGCGTAATACCTTGCATAGCCGATATTGATGTAATGCTCTTTTTCGTTAAGATGGAATCGTCTCGTCACGTCTTGTAACATGGCGCGAATTTCGTCGCATAGAACCTCAAACGCTTCTTGAGAGGAAGCCGGCGCTAAAACGGCAAAATCGGTTTCGTTGAGTTTTGCGCTGACATACTCTTTTTGGTTGCAAATCGCCTGTCTAATACACTCGGCCGTCTCTTTGATAAACGCTTCGCTTTTTTGATACCCTAAGGCTTGTTTGAGCCGCTCGTAATCGTTCAACGAAATTAAAATCAGTGCGCCTTGCGCGTTTTTAGCTTCCGAGGAAAGATACTCCTGCAACTTGATATTGAAATACCGACGGTTGTACATCTTTGTGACGGTATCTTGGTATAAAAGTTCATGGTATTTTTTCAGTGTTTCGGACTCTTTTTCAAAAATCTCTTTGACTTTTTTAATCATACTATTCATCGCAAAAACGACGTTTTTAAGCTCCGTCGTAAAAGGAATATCGTTTTGGAAGATAAAATCGCTCTCTAAAATAGCTTCGGCTTGCTCTTTGACGCGTTTTAAAGGCTTTAAAATCAACGTTAAAATAATCTGTAAGGCAAAAAATCCGACAAGAGTTACTCCCGCAAAGAGCATTAATACGTCTTTAAAAATCGTCCATAATTGGCGGTAAGCATGTCCGCTATTGAGCTGAACCGATAAAACACCGTAAGGCGTCCAACCGAGCATAATTTGAGAAGTCGCCACGGGCGGCTCGACTTTGACGTAGCGAATAAACCATGCCGGAACGTCGGCAACCACGACCTCTTGTACTTTTTCAACCAAAATGTGATGATCCATACTTTCTAAAGTGATTTTTTCGTAATAACCGCTATCGAAAACCGAATTAATCATCGCTTCCGCCGTCGACGTATCGTCCAAACTTGCAACCGAGCTGATCGAAAGACCTAAAGAATTCGCCGTATGAAGAGCATCGGTGTAAGCTTGCTCTTTAACGTACTCGTTGGAGCTGAGAAAATTAAACCACATAACACCGCCGAAAATCAGCGTTTGCAAGATCGATAAAACAATAATTATCTGTTTAAAAAGCGTCATAATCCCTCTTTTCTGATTTTATCTACCAAGTCATACCATTTTTTGTTTTTTTCCATACCTGAAGGTACGATCTGTCCTAAGCCTTGTTGTTTTGCCAAATAAAGCGCATCGCCGTTAAAGCTGTAAACGGGAATAAGATCGTTGCGCTTCGTCGCCGGCAAAATGGTTCCGTTAATATTGTCAAGAACCAAAGGAACGGAAGTCGGCGTCTCAAAATAGGTTAAAACCATATGCGCTTGCTGGTATTTTACTGCTTTAACGTACGTAAAAAAAAGTTTGTCGCCGGAAATGCCCAGCTGTTTGAGCGTAAAATATTTGGCGATAACGAAATCCTCGCAATCGCCGGCACCCTTACCGATGAATTCCATCCGTGTCGCCCAGTAATCTTTTTGATGCCAAATCTCCTCATCGGAGGCAAAACGCATACGATTGAAAAAATCGTTGACGTGTTCTAGCTTCTGCGCCTCCGGTGCCTTTTGAAGTGTTTCTAGCAATTGATTCAAAGCTTCCAAGCGTTTTCTTGCTTGTCCGCCGTAGAGTCGTTCTATCTTTTGAAAAATTTCTTGTGCGAAAAATTCCGTACCCGCATAGAGTGCCAGCACGATCCAAAAGATAAAAAAGACGATTTTTCCGTGCATCTTTACCTCTTAGGCGTTGGATTACATGTCATATCGCCTACTTTGATTTTAAAAGGAGACACTGCGTGCCGAACAAATCGGAATGCGATAATTTTGTGCAAAATCGGGATCAAAATAAGCGGTTAAAACGCCCATATTGTCCAATAAACGGTATTTAGCGTACAACAATGCCGCTTCGGCTTCAACAAGGGCTTGACGTGCCGAATTATACTCGCCTTCCGCATCCAGAAGGTTAATCAACTCGCGCTTACCGATCGCAAACTCTTGTTGGTACGACTCTAGCGTCAATTTACTGTAATCGCGATGTTCTTTCAAAAAAGCGATACGCTTTTGCGTCGACGTATAGCTTTCCCACGAAAATTTCACGCTTTCGGTTAAATCTCGTATCGTACCGGAAAGTGTTTCTTGTTCTTGCACTTTTAAAACGGCGTATTTTTCTTTCGTTAAAACGTCGCTTCCTTTGTTGTAAAGATTATAACGAAGCTTGAGCAAAGCTGAGACACTCTCGTCTCGTCCGTTATTACCGTCTACATCGTGCCCGACGGTACCGGCAACTTCAAAGTCGAGTTTGGGGTAAAATGCCGCTTTGCTTCCCTCATACAAGGCATCGGCAAGTGCGATATTAGCTTCTTGGACTTTCACGGAAGGGTTGCACTGCAAACTTTTTTCTTTAATTTTTTCAAAACTAGCGGGCAGTTCAAGCGTCATAACAGGTTTGACCAAGGCATCCGCTTCGACTTTTTTCCCGTAAAGCTTTTCAAACGTACTCACGGCGTCTTTATAATTATTCTCTTGCGAAATCAAATTCGATTGCGCCAACGTATAACGACTTCCCGCTTGTTGCGTCTCGGAAATGCGACCGAATCCACCATCGGAACGCTCTTTGATTTGTCGGTAAATCGCTTCGTGCGTTGAAACGCTCTCTTTTGCCAAATCGATCAATTCTTGTTGCTTGAGCAAGGAGATATAAGCATTGACGTACGCTAAAAGTGTTCGATCGGCTTTCTCGCTCACACCGAATGCGGCAGCTTCAAGCCTGCTTTTTTGCTGCTTAATGGCACTTTCGGTCGCGAAACCGTTGAAAATATTTTGATTGAGAACCAAAGAAGTTTGATCCATAACGTTACCTTCACGTTCTTGTTTCGTCGCACTGTTTTTAATGCTTTGATGCCCGTACGAGCTCTCAACGTCCAAGGTGGGTAAATATCCGTTTTCTGCGATATTGAGCTCTTTTAATACGCCGTTGTAAGCCTCTACGCTCTCTTTGACTTTCGGATTGGAGGATAAAATCGTTGTAACACCCTCTTCCAGTGTTAAAGAAAAAGCTAAAATAGGGGAAACAAGCGTGAAAAAAAGTACTTTTAAACCATTCATCCCGTGCTCCTTTTGAGTAGTATAAGCAATTTTTGTTACGAAGTTGATACGGTTTTGACACTAAATTGTAGCATATTAATGATGTGAGTTACAAGGCACCATTAGGATTATTAGTATTTTTAAGTTTTTTATCCCGCAATATTTTGACGATTAAACGCTGAACGCCAACTCCAGAACATTGACCGATCATGGCGTTTGAATTGACATGTACATGTAAAGGTTACAAGGTTTATCGGATTGAAGGATTCTTTCCGAATTGCCGAAAAAATAACCCCATGATATGCAAAAGATTAGAAAAAGAGCTTTATGCGAAAAATGAAGCGGAGAGTTTGAATTTTAAAGGGCATCGCTCACCTTTTCATACGACGGAAGCGAACGTCAAAAGGTGAGCGAGGAGACGATGAGGGCTTAGCGTAGTCTGTTGTTCAAAAGATTGATGAGAGCATCTGAAACTCCCGCAAAATCCAAAATGCGCGTTCCGCCGAATTTTTTAACGAAAGCTTCGGCTTGTGCTTTCGTACTAAATGCGGGTAAATCGTCGCCCGAGATACTGGTTTTACTCGAGCCGTAAACGAAGTAAGCCTCTTGTGCGATGATTTTTTCCATCGTATCGTAATCGGTTACGTAAATTTGCATATCTTCTTTCGTGCGAATGACGTATTCGGGCCATCGCGAAGATTCGAAATAAAACTCAAACATCGATTTGGGGCTTGAAAAATAAAGATGTTCACCGCTTCTTAACGTAATAGTCGAAGCCCATTCGGGGTGTTGGTAAATCTGAACTTTACGAATCAGACACTGCGCGTCTTTCGGGATGTCTACTTTTGCGCCGAACAACGCGCTCAAAGTCACTAAAATTAAACAAAGCTTTTT
This sequence comes from Sulfurospirillum sp. MES, assembly GCF_000789415.1. Taxonomy (NCBI): domain Bacteria; kingdom Pseudomonadati; phylum Campylobacterota; class Epsilonproteobacteria; order Campylobacterales; family Sulfurospirillaceae; genus Sulfurospirillum; species Sulfurospirillum sp. MES. Next base: position 59,922 of record NZ_JSEC01000008.1, read on the forward strand.
CATCATGTAAAACTCCTAGATAAGATCGTTTTTAGTAAAAATTTTAAAACCTAAAAAGGCGAAAAGTAACCCCAAACACACCGGATACGCAATCGAAAACAAGAGAAAATAGACCAATTTTACGTTATCGAGAATGTAAAATGCCACCGGTCCCATGACGGTGAGCTCCGGATCAAAAAGGCTAATCGCAGCGACTCTAAAAACTTCCATCGGATTGACCAGAGCAATCGCGATGATCAGCTCTTCGCTAAAGCGATTTTGCATCATTAAACTGATGAGAATAATATCGATAAACGCTAAAAGAAAAATCCAAACGAAAAACGAAAGCCCTAACGCGACTTCCGAAGATTTAACGCTCGAAGAGATTAAAAAAGCAATGCCCAAAAAAGCAGAGCTTAACGCAAACAATAGACCCGTATAGAAGAGAAAAAGCGACCACGGAATGCTTGCCCCTTTAAGTACGCCGATCAACAGTGCCAACACCATGGCAAAAAAGACCGGTAGAAAAACCGTCGCAAACCGCCCGAGAATCTTTCCCCAATAATAATGCGACAGCGAAAGAGGAAAGGAGAGCATGTATTCTAAAATGTGATTGTCCCTATCGCCCGAAATGGAGCGTACCGTCGTAACCAAAATAAAAATCGGCAAAATCACGATCGTGATTTGGATATACATCAGCAACAACCTGCTCAAACCGCTAAATCCCATCACTTGGGACTCCGTAACGCCGGCGACGAAAAAGAGCGCGATCAAACCGCCGAATACCAACGAATAGACTAAAAACCATCGTGCGCGAAGAGACTCTTTCATATCTAAAAGAGCAATTAAGACTAAATTTTCCATACTATTTTCCTAATAATTTTTTACGAATTTTCGGGTCGCTCATCGTTTCGCCGCGAAGCATGCGAAGGCGCATTTCATCAAACGTTATCCTATTGTCTCCTTCTTGTTCGTATGCCCCGAAACCGTAATGCATCGGAGTCTCGTCGATTACCGAATAAAAAGCGCGTAACGCGTCGACGTATCGGTTCGTATCGTTGCTAAAAACCCACATGTGAACCGTTTGAGGCTCGACGTTTTGTGCTTTCATCCACAAAACGGCGCACCCGACGTCGTCGAAAAAGTAAGTTTTTGCGTTTTGAATAATTTGCGCCGTGTGCTTCTTCCCGACAAGGTACATGTGACATGTCGGACATTGAACCGTATTGTCTTGAAATGCTAAAGGCACTCCTTCAGGGTTTTTGCGATCCGTCGGCAATTGATTTTGGGTACGCAAGTAGCCGAACAACGCACCTAAACCCAACAAAGGCGTTAGGATTAAGATCGATAAGGCTATACGACGATTCATAACCATACTCCGTTTTTAAGATAGTATGCGAGCGGATACGCCGAAATCGACACGACGTATGCGGTATTGAAAAATCCCGAAAGCCTCCAATACCGATAAGGAATCGTATGCGTGATAGACGCTAAAAGCCCTCCTCCTACGGCACAAAACGTACCCGTAAAGAGCATGATATACAGGCCGTATCCCACGTAATAATACTCTTTTTGCAAAAGGCAAAACGGACAACGATGCGTCGGTAGTTCGTAAACGTACGTGCTAAAGAAGACGATCAGGGAGATTAACGCAAAGATCAAAAACAGCGTATTGCTCACGATCACACCTGCCGTGCTCTTCAACCAAAGCGCGATCAAGCTTACCGTGTAAAAAAGATAAAAGATACCGACCCAGACACGAGCATCGACGTTAAATAAGAGCGAAAGCGACGCGCTACTGCTCGCCGCGGAAAAAAGCGTGCCGCAACAGCTGACGATTTTACTGACGTCTAAGCGCGTGAAAAAGCCGATTTCCAAAACGATTTCGGCAAAAAGAGGCACGCAAAGCAATGCGAAAAGGATTAATTTCAGCCGCGTATACGCTAAACGGACGTGCGACGCATCTTCGGTATGAAGCAGAAGCCAAAAACCGAAACCGTAAAGATTAAAGAGTTTGAAAAGCGTCAAATCCAGTCCGAAACCGACCGAATTTACCACGCCGCTTGCGCACATCGCACCCGTAATCACGGCGGAAAGCTTATCGCAGGTGTAAATGAAAAAGAGAAACAGCGGAAGCTTAAGCACGAAAATATACTTGATAATGACCGCAACTAAAGTGCTCTGTTTCGTCAAGCGATACTGCAAAGGCGTCGAAGCAGCGTAATCCCATCGATACGCGATGCGCAGGCTAAGAACCAAAGCCAGCGTTCCCAAACCGAGAAAAATAACGTCAAGCGTCAATAAAGCGATGATCTCCGGCGTTAAAGTCATGGACGTAGCACTCCGTGATGCAACTCGATCGTTTGATCCACAAAATCCAGATCGAAAAACAACGGATCGTGGGTCGCTATAACTAAAGTGACGCCTTCGTGTTTCAACGCGCGTAACTCTTCGATCAACGAGAGCGAAAGCTTACGATCCAAATTGGCGGTCGGTTCGTCGGCCAATACGATCATGGGATTGCGAACCAACGCCCTAGCGATTGCCGTGCGTTGTTGTTCTCCGCCCGAGAGTCGATGAACGTACATGTGAGCCTTGTGGGCAATACGGCATCGCTCCATCGCCCGTTTGGCTTTTGCTTCAATGACATGTAAAGGTATATTTTCCGGCACCAAAGGCGTCGTTACGTTTTCTTGAACGCTTAAATACGGAATCAGATGAAATTTTTGAAAAATAAATCCGATACGTTCGCGACGCATTTTGGCACTGAGGCGTTCGGGCATTTTTGAAATTTCCTCTCCCGCGACGACGATGCTTCCGCTTGTCGGTTGCGCCAAGCCTGCGATCAAAGAAAGCAACGTACTTTTACCGCTACCGCTGGCTCCTTTTAAAAGAACGCATTCGCCTTGCGCTACGTGCAAGGAAACATGAGACAGTGCTTGCACGCACTCTTCTGCTTGCGTAAACATTTTGCTGACGTTTGAGACGACGATCATCGTAACACCTCATCCGCATCGACGATAGACGTACGCCACGCCGGAATTAACGTTGCGGCAATATACACGGGCACGCTCAGCAAAAACAGTAACACTATCATTGAACTAGAAAGCGTATAAGGCAAGGCAAAAGGCGGTTTTAAAGCGGAATAGCCCGTAAAAATAGCGCGCAATAGCGGCGCTTGCAAAGCATAAACGTAAAACAACGCCGTAGCCAAGCCGAAAAGAAAGGCTCCAAGCGACAGGATAAAACTTTCAAAAAATTTCTCTTGAAGCACCGTATCGGTGTCCCACCCGAGTGCCTTTAAAATGCCGATCTCCTTTTTTTCTTCAGAACTTAAAGCGTTGGATTTGTCGTATACGATGATAAAAAAAGCAAACGCACACACGCAAAACAATGCAAGAAAAAAACCGCTTTTGTAGTCGAAGATGTTTTGATAACTCACGCGAATATCGTCCCTCGTTACCACACGTAGATCGGGAAATTTTTCGATAATTTTTGCGACGATCGTCGGAATTTCACTGACGTTTGCCGAAACTTTCAACACGATATCGGTGGCATCGGAAGCATTCATTCCGAAAATTTCATACGCCGTTTGTTTCGGCAACACGATCAAATCATTCGCCTCCAAGGCAAGATCGGAGTGAAACACGCCGGCAATACCGACTTTTTTCGTTTGTCCTTCGGGTGTGATAAAATTGAAAAAATCGTTATAGTAATTCTCGCGCAAAATAGTTTTGACGCCTTCTCCGACGATCATCGTCATAGCATGCGAATGTTGTTGCGTCCAATCAACATCTTTGATCAAACGCGCCATCGTAGCCGAATACGGCTCTTCATAGGCATCGAGTCCGACGACGGAAAAATTGACGCCGGCGGGTTTAAAATAGTAATATCCCCAAATACGCGGCGTCACGGAACCCACTCCTTGAATTTCCAATAAAGCGTCGACGCGACTAACGGGGATTGGCGTTTGCCTGCCCGCGACGAAACGTTGTAAGGTCATGTCCGGTAACGTTTTGAGCGTAGCGTTCAATTCCGATTTGATCGATTCGGCGATCATTAAAACCGAAGAGAGTATAAAAATCAAAAAACTCAAAATAAAAAAGATAAAAAAGTTCTTGCCGAAGCGGCGAAACAACGAACGAACGGCATACTCTAAAAGAAGCCAGCGAAAGCTAAAAAGCATAGTCGATCCTTGAGGGTTGCGCTAAGGGCGTATAACGGTAAACAAACGTCGAGGGAAAATACTCCAACAATTCGGGGGATTCGTTAAAGTACGCAAAAACGTCGCTGATACTTCGATGGCGTACGTAATGCGCTTCGCAAACCAACGCCAGATCGCTCAATCCTATGAACGAACTCAGAAGTTCTTTGCGCGCCAACATTTCGTCGCTCCCTAAAAGCGTGTGTGAAAAATAGAGATTTTGCACGAAGCAAAGCACGCCTAAGCCGATCAAAAACAAAACGATTCGAGCCGTGCTTTTACCTATCATACTATTTTCCTATTTGAATGACACGCCCGGTCAACTCCGTAAAATCAACGATTTCTTGACCTTCTCGTATCTCGTCTTTATGTACATGTGCACCGAACCCGTAAGCCATCGGCGTGATGTTTTCCGTATCGTAAAACGCTTTACGCGCATCGATCCATTCGCCGGTTTTCGCATCGTTCACCCAAATAACCGCCTCTTCGCTCCATGCAATCTTGCTTTCTTTAAACCATAAAACGACGCAACCGATGTCGTCGAAAAAATAACGTCTGCCGGTATGCGGATTGATCGTTTGGGCGGAAAATTTTCGATCGCTTAAAACCATCTTACACCGTTCGCACATGTCACGATCCCAATGAACGGGTTTGGCACTCAAATCGATTTTCGTATCGCATCCTAAAAGAAGAAAGAGACTTGCGATCATGCCCAATGCGTTTAAGAGTACGCTAGCGTTTTTCATCGCTAATGACCTTTCCAAAATCCATATACAATTCGCGATTGACGATCGACTCCATCTCGTCGATACGATGCGTGACAAAAAGCGCAATGCGCGCATGGCGTTCTTGGGTTAGGAGCCTGTAAAAATTATCCCGTGCTTTCGGATCTAAATTGGCGGTAGGCTCGTCGTAAATCATAATGTCGCTTCGACGGGCCAAACTAAGGGCGATCAACATTTTTTGCTTCATACCGCCGCTTAATTTAAAAAACGATTTCGTCAGATTGGCTTCGATATCGAGTTCCATCTCTTGCGCATACTTCCAAATCAACGCTCGATCCGTATGTGTACTTTTGCAAACGTATTGAATCAGCTCCTCCAAATTGAGCTTGATCGGAGGCGGAAGCTGCGGAACGAAACTGATATGATTTAACACGTTCGTGCGCTCCGTGATCGGATCGAAACCGTTCACGCGAACCGAACCCTTGTCGGGATGGTAATAACCTAAAATGAGGCGAATCAACGTCGTTTTTCCGGCACCGTTGGGACCCATTAACGCGATACAATCGCCGTCTTTGATGGATAACGATACGGCGTCCAAGGAGAGCGTATTTCCAAAACGTTTGACAAGATTTTGAATGTCTATCATACGAGCGACTTTAAGCGAAATGTATAATTTAAAGCGTCTTGATGGCATACGTCGATACAGCGTCCGCACAACGTACAATCGGCGTTGGTAATGACTTGCTTTGTGATTCCTTTTTCGATGCGCTCTTTATCGTATTGCGGTTTGGTCAGCTCTAAGATATGGCTTTCGAAGCAAACGTCGTGACAGACCATACAATGATCGCAACGATCGTTCCACTCGACACGCGTCGCACTCACCGTTCCGATCATACCGTACGTCGTTCCGATAGGACAAACATACTTACACCATGCGCGTCTTGCAAAGAACACTTCGATGCTAAAGACGATTGCAACCCAAATCAGGGCTAAACTCCACCCGTACGCAATAAAGCGGCTTAAAATACCTACGACGTTAAAGACTTCAAAGACCAAATACCCGCTTGTAAACGCCAAGAGTAAAAAAATCGCCCAAAAAGCGTATTTGATGCGATGATCAAAGGTTCGCTCTTGAATGATTTTTTTTTGTACAAGCATCGTGTGTAATTTTTCGCCGATTTCACTGAGCAGTCCGTAAGGGCAAACCCAAGCACAATACGTCCGTCCGCCGATCAGTAAATAAGCGATCACGATCGTCGTCGTTCCGATAATCATATTGATCGGCATATGGTACGTTGCGACAAAAACTTCCAACGTCGTAAAAACGTCGATTAGATGAAATCCTAGAAAGCGAGACCCGCTGAGCGTTCCTTCAAGCGTTTGTATATCGACTTTAAACGATAGAAAAAACAATAAATGAATACTAATGATCGCCGCCCAACGTTTTGCACGAAGGCTCAAACGCTTTTTACCTTGATTGTCTACGGTATAAAACGTCGATCCAAACGTCGTTTTGGCTATCGTATTACGATCTTGATATTTGTTCATCGGATCTCCTTTATTTGGACGCCGCTAGTTCTCTGGCTTTAAATTCGCCGATCTCGTATGCAAGTTCCTTCAAATCGCTTTCGCTCAGATTTAAAACCGCACCTTTCATAATCGGATTCGTACGCGTACCGTTTTTATACTCTAAAACTTTGGCGTAAAGGACATCTCCGCTCTGTCCGAAAAGCGGTAATCCCACCGCGCCTTTGCCGTCAATTCCGTGGCATGAAGCACATTTGCGTTTGAAATTGTCGCTGACCTTAAAGGTTGCTACGTTACCGGCTTTTTCTTTGAGAGCTTTGAGCTTTTGGGCTTCACTCTCTTCTTGCGTCGGTTGTTTTACCCCTTGCGACGCGTCGGAATTAAATGAAACGCTATTGGTCTGCGGAGCGATATTTTCGATGATTTTGTTACTCTCGCCGCCTTGGAACGCTCGACCTTGGCTTAGGGTATACGCCATCAATCCTACTACGATAACGGTAATGCCGCCTACGATGCTATTTTTCATTGTCGTCTCTCTTTTATTTTTTTGATTTGTTGATTAAACGTATAAATTTCATCCGCTAAGGCTTGAATTTGTTTATCGTCTAACTGTTTGACGAGGTCTTTCATCAAAGCATTCTCTTTTTCGCCTGTTTTATATTTTTTGATCGTCTCGGAAATATAAGCACTGTCTTTGCTCAATAACGAAGGTCCGATAATCCCGTTGGCATAATCGTCGTGACATGCGGAACATTTCACCATAAACTCTTTACTGAGTTTGCTGACCAAAAGGCTGATTTCGACATGTTCGTACGGGCTACGTACGTTTAATGCCGCGCCCGTAGGCGTATAATTTTTTTCTTCTACGCTTTGAGCCGTTTTTTTATCTTGCTGATAATCGTAATAAAACACTTGGCTCGTATTGGCGTCGTGTTGTTTCAATGCAACTTTGTTCACTTTATAGTCGGCATTTTCTTCCACTTCGATCGCTCCGCTAGCCGTGCTACGAGTGTGCTCTTTTGGCGTCTCTTCTTTTTTTTGATCGCAACCGCTCAAAACGATGAGCCCTAAAAATACCGTTAGAAATATGCGATATTTCATCCGCCCTTTCCCTCCCCGTAATAAGATGCATAACTTTCCCTCGGTTTGACGACGATCGCGGGCGTTAATGCGGGGCAAAGTTCTTCGCATGCTCCGCACCCGACGCAACCGCTTTTGACGATCGGTCGTACCGTACCTTCTTTTTCAACCATCTCGATCGCGCTTAAAGGGTTGGGAAGCGGACACATGTCGGCACAAATCGTACAAGGCTTCCCTTCCAACGAGGCTAATTTTTTCAAAAGTTCTTCTTCAACGTCTCGCGTATGCGGATGTTTGGAAATCACGCCGGCATGTCCTTGGGGAACCGGTTTTTTTTGCAAAGCCAAACACGCTTCCGGAAACGCCAATACCGCAATACCCATTTTGACGTCTTCGGGTTTTTCGGTGTGATGGTCCAACGCTCCGGTAGGACATGCCAAGACGCAAGGAAGCGGACCGCACAAATAACACGCACGGTTTCTTGCTTCGATATAAGGCGTCCCCATACCGTATCCTTTCGCAAAATCCGCTAAATGAATCGAGTGGTACGGGCAAACTTGCAAACACTGTCCGCATTTAATGCACAGTGCCAAAAAGCGATCTTCCTCGACGGCTCCGGGCGGTCTTAATCTTGCTTCGTGCGCTCTTAAGTAAGGAGTTCCTAGTATTCCTCCGCCTAAGGCCAATCCTAAAACGCCTAAGGTCGAGTAGCTCATAAAGTCTCGTCGTGATTGTTGCGCCATAATGTCTTTCTCCTAATGGTTCGTAAATTTTGGTTTTTTATCTTCCAAAAGAAAAATAGGCTCCGAAAAAGGAGCTAACTTTGATAAAAAATTGAGCAACGTTAAAACGGGCGAACCGTAAAAAAACTTCACGGAAGGGTTGTAAGTCCATAACTTATCAGCATACTGATAAACGCGATAAGCGTTATCCCCATAACCATCCATATTCTTATCAAAACCTTCATAGTTATCCCAGTAATTCATCGAAAATTCGTTTTTAAACTCTTGCTCGTTTCGCGAATCGTTGACGATATCTTCAATATTGCCCACAATGCTGTTTTCCGTAACCACGTTATTTTCGCACAACGAATGAAAATGCATCGCTTCGGCGTTATACATGATCTTATTGTTGCGAATAAAATTGTGCGTATCGGGTTCAAAAGGCGACCGATCGATATACAGACCTTGCGAATTGTAAATAATCGTGTTATTTTCAATCGTAAAATTGGTCGCATCTTTAAATCCGATACCGATACCCGTAGCACCCACTGCGCTTTTAACGACGTTACCCGTGGCAATCGTATCGTTGGAATACATAAAGAAAATCCCCACCGAATTGTATTGGTACACATTATTGTGAACGTAATTTTTACCCGCATACATAAAGTGCAACGAATAACGACCGTACTCGCCGAGGTTCTCTTCGATCGTATTGCCGTGCGAATACCACACGACCATATCCCGTGATCGATAAAGATGATTTTTACGTACGATATTGTCGTTGCTGTACCATAACCGAATTCCGTCTCCCCGTAATCCGAGGTCGTAGTCTTTCGACGTAATATAGTTATTTTGAATCAACGAATTGTTGGCGATTTCCATATTGATGCCGAGCAACGAGTCCAAAATCGTGCAATTGCTAACCTCGCATTGCGAAACGGCACCTTTGCTCGCATCGCCGTTAATATTAATCGCCGCGTCTAAAACGTCGGCACGCTCTCCACTGTTTCGAAGCGTCAGATTTTTTAACGTGACGTAAGAGCTTTGAATCGTCACGATGCTTCCCGCACCCAACCCGTCAATAATGACGCCTTCTTCGACGCCGATCAGGCTGATGGGTTTTTGAATGACGATATTGCCTTCGTAAACGCCTGCTTTTAATTTGATGATCGAACCTTCTTTGGCATTGTCGATCGCGTCTTGAATCGGATTTCTTCGCGTCTCTTTGATCGGTCCGGTATAAACCCTCGCTTTGTCTTGCGCTTGGACGTCGTAAGAAAACGTCCCGTCCGCGGCATAAAGCGATACGATGAAGCTTACGATCAAAAAGAAATATCGCATTATTGTGCCGCTACGCTTTTTTGTTCTTTATTCGCTTTATTGCGCGCGATGAACGCCAACAACGAAAAGAGGCTAATAAGAACCAACAGATAAAATCCGATCGTCGGATACGAATGCGTCGTAAATTGAGCGACCTTGCCGTCTCCGAAAACCGTCGGCATAAACGGTTTAATTTTAAAAGCACCCCAATCGTGGAGGTTATGCCCGAACCAATAGAGCCAATACGAATAATCGGCAATAAACAAAAGCGGCAAAGAGACGGGAATCAGCATCAAATAATTGAGAAATTTATGGTTATACGCTATAAAATAGACCATAATCAAGCTCAACAATAAAAGCGCGTAAATACCGATTTCACGCTCCAACGTTCCGCCCGTCCACATCGGATCCATACCGATATAGTGGTTAATCGTATTCATTTCATGCACTTCGCCGCTAAACCCGTCAAAATGAAAATACACGGGGATCCCTTCGGGAAACGCTTCTTTAGGATAGTTGGGAGCTTCCAAAGAGACAAACCAAATCGGCATGGAAGCGACGCCGATTTCCGAAGAGGTCGCAATCATCTGGTCGAGATCGTTATGCGCCTTTTTAGGAGTCGTCGTACTTTTATAGCGTCCTTGATTGTAAAGATTCCAAATCACTTTTGAGAACGAATGAATTTCGTCTTTATGCCCTTCGTCGATTTTATTTAAAACGCCGTGAAAGCCGATCATCGGAAACGTAAACGAGAACGTTAAAACGATGAGCGCGAGTGCGGCGAAGATCGTAGATTTTTTATAACTTGCGTGCATATACTACTCCTTAAATAACCTTATTTAGACGTTTGAAAACCTAACATGTAAATAAGATTATATGCTGATGTCTTCGGTTTTACCTTGATACGCGTCAACGAATCCGCAAGCGAAAGCTTTTACTCTCGCTTGCGAAACGCATTACGCGCCGCTAAAATAAATTAGCGTTGCTGTCAACCCATTTCAAATACTCGATGATGTTTTTCACTTCTTCATCTTTCATATTTTGATTAGGCATCCTTAAGTTAAAGAAATCGATCATCGCTTTAACGTACGGCTCGTCAAATTTCGGTTTCGGATCTTTGATAAACTCGGCAACCCATTTCTCACCGTTTTCATGGCGTCCTAAAACACCCGTTAGATCGGGACCGGAGCTTACTTTACCGATGACGTGGCAACCGGAACATCCGCCTTCATTGAAAGCCGTTTCGCCTTTTGCCGCGGCAGGGCTTTGTTTGGTTGCAACAAATTTGACTAACAAATCTTTCGCACGAATACCGACATCCGCCGTTTTAACCATATACTGCCAAATCATATTTTCAAACAGAACCGCTTTTTCGAGGTCGCCTTCTTTAACGGCGGCATCGGATAGTTTTTTCTGCTCGGCGATTTTGCCGTATTGATCTAAGGCATCGTTCACGAGGTTTTTAACGACGTCGTGTTTTTCATAATGGTTGTCTTTCAAGAACTTCACGACGCTTTGAATAACGTCATCCGTCGCCTTGTTGGTCGCAACCGTTTTATCGTACTCGGCTTTCAATTGCTCTTTTGACATGGTTGCCATTTTGAGCTTTTGAACGCTGTCGTATTTTTTATTAGGGTCTTTGACCATCAAGTAACCCATCATTTCAAGGTGTAACGCCGAACAAAATTCCGTACAGTAGTAAGGGAAGACACCCTCCATATCCGCTTTGAATTTGATGCTGGAAGTTTTACCCGGTTCAACCGATGCGTGAACGTTGTAGTTATCGATCGTAAAACCGTGCGTTTCGTCTTCGGCTCTTTCAAGGTTCGTGACGTAGAACGTTACATTATCGCCTTTGTTGACGGTAATTCTCTCAGGATTGATGTGCGATCGAACCAAGGTGGCATAGACTTTAACGTCGCTACCGTTTCGCTCGATTCTCTCTTGTCCCGCAAGGGTTTTACCTTCATGAACCGTATTCGTTCGCGTATTGGTTCCCATCTCGTAGCGTACTTCGGGGTTGAGTTTGCTTGCACGAATTGCAACGGCATCGTGCGGCTCACCCAACGGAATCGGCATATCGACGAGCATATCCATTTTACCGCCGCGAATATCGATTAACTGATGATTTTGCGGGTGTAACGGACCGACGTTGTTAAAGCGATCGATGGAAAGTTTGTTCAACGCGATGATATATTCACCCTGAGGATCTGCCGTATTGCTCTCCATACCGCACAAGTGACCGATATTGTAGTGGACGTTCACGCGATCCAATACTTTTAAAGTCTTAAAGTTCCATTTTACGACTTGTGAATCGACGTACAAGGAAGTATAAATCTCGCCGTCAACGTTCGAATATTGGTTATGCAAAGGTCCAAGACCCAACTCGACTTGCCCGTGTAACGCTTTTTTCATATCTAAAATAGGAATACCGTAAGGATCTTTTCCGGCATACTCTTTATTTTTGATCAAGTTTTGAATCTTGGAAAAGCTGTAAACGGAAGCATGCGTATCTAATTTACCGCAAACGACGATATACTCGCCGGTCGGGTCAACGTCAACGCCGTGCGGAGATTTCGGTTCGGGAATCAAAAACAACGCATCGTTTTTGATCGCGATATCCATAGGAACGACGCGATGATTGTTAACGATTTTGACGTTTTTAGGGTCTTTCGCCAACTCTGCAAGTTTTTGCCAATTATAGACATGTAAGTAGTCCGTATCGTTACGGCTCATACCCGCTTCGTTCGGCGGCATACCGACTTCGATACCGCCCGTATACATTTCGGAGTTAAACGAGTTGGTAAAACCCCAACCGTGGCTCACTTTTTTACCGGCATCGCTTAAGTCTTGCATGTAAGGCGGAAGCTCGATGGTGTAGGAGTCTTTTTCTTGAATACGCCCTTTCTTAGGGTCGAATTTCCACATCGTTACGCCGCCGCGGTAGGTCTCTTTATAGTCTTCGATCGGATGGTAATCGTTGTCGAAAGGAGCCGCATATTGTGCCGCTTCGATAATCCATTCGGAATCTTGCGTAAAGAAAGAACCGCCGTGCTCAGATTTAAAGACGGGATTGACAACGATTTGTTTGGTTTCAAAATCGTGCAAATCGATGACTGCAATACGAGGGTTGGCTTTGTCGTTGACGACCAACCATTTACCGTCGACTTTAGCATCCGTTTCGGAAAGCGAAGGGTGGTGCGTGTCGCCCCATGTAATATCTTTGCCTCGGATTTTTCCTTGAGCGAGGACTTTTTTACTCTCCTCGTCAAATCCATATCCCTGCCAAGGTTCCGGAGTAAAGACGCCGATATACTTTAAAAGTCGCATCGACGGTACGCCGTACACCATAATTTGCCCCGATTGACCGCCGGAACTAAAGACCAAGTACTTGTCATGGACTCCGGTCGGATTGTAGGTTTTAGCCGCACGAACGACGTCCGCTTCGCTTAAACCTTTTTCTTTCATAACCTTGTCCAAGGCACTTTCGGTCGCAGCAAACGAAACTGTCGCACCGAGAGCTCCGATAAGAGCAAGCGAAGAAAGAAGTTTAAAACCTTTTTCCATAAATTACCTCCTTTGTTGATGTTCATATTAAATCCTTTACAATGACGAACGGTCATTTAACAAAAATTTAATACTTGAGTTAACTCTGAAAGTTTATACTATTGTCAGTTTCTTTTCAGTCGCTAATAAAAAATATAAAAAACAATGTTAATTATTTAAATATGTGTCAATTTAAGAATTAACTTATTTTTTGGGCAGTTGAATGGAGAAAGTAGCTCCGTTTTCACGGTTATACGCGTTAATCAGACCATGAAACTGGTTTTCGATAATCAGCTTTGACATGTAAAGACCAATCCCCGTAGAAGGTTTAATCTTGTTGCTGTGGAAAGGTTTAAAGATGTCGCCGATATGGGCTTCTTGTATGCCTCCCGCATTATCCGAGATGCTGATAAAAACGTCTTTCTCGTCACATGTAAGCGTAATGTCGATATGCGGATGTTCGATAGGAAGGTTTTTAAAGATGTCGATACTGTTTTGGATAATAGACAAAATGACTTGCGCTAAGCTATTGGAATTGCCGTAAACCGAGCTTTCGTCCAAAAGATTCTTCGTAACGCGGATCGCATTTTGCCGAATCGAAGAGTCTAGAAGGTTGAGTGCTTGAACGATGGAAACGTTCGGCGAAAAAAGCGTACTGTCGGTATGTTTATAGAAATTTTCAAAGTTGGTAATCGTCTCGGACATAAATTGAATAATCTCTTCGTTCTTTGCCGTCTCCTCGATAAGATCGGGATCTTTGAGTTTGTTGCGAATATACATACAATTAAAACTAAGCTGCGCTAAAGGCTGTCTCCATTGATGGGCGATAATGGCGATCATCTCTCCAAGAGCCGCGAATTTAGACTGTTGCATCATAATTTTATCTTTGAGCGTCTCTTTGGAAATATCTTGAATACTGATGATAATTAAAACGGCACTGTGTTGCCCGCTGGTTGCGATGGAAAGGCGAATGGGAATTAAATCGCCGTTTTTATTGACGCCCTCGATGGTTTTAACCTCCTCTTTATTTTCGATGGCGAGAATGTCGCGAAGCGTTACTTTTCGCGTATCTTTCGTTAACATGTGCATATAGCGCATCGGAATCGCTTTATCGAAAAAGAGTTGATCAAGCATCTCTTCTTTGGTGTATCCGAAGATTTTTTCTGCCATTTGGTTAAATGTTTTAACCCTTAGTTGGTAATTGAGTGTAATAATCGCGTTACTATTGGACTCAATAACGCTATTGGCGTAATCTTGCTGCCTGAAAATTTCCTGCGTAAACTCGATGATCTTTTTATTGGCGGGTCTAAAAATGAAAAGCGCTTCAAAAAGAAGCGTAATGAGCGTGAAAATAAAAATATAAAACTCTACGTTTTTGAGCTTAATCGTCGTCTCTTCGGTCGTTTTCACGTAAACGGCGGTCGCCAAATCTAAAGCTTCTAAGAGTTTTTGCGCATTTTGTAAGATATACGTAAGGCTTCGCCCGTCTCGGTTTTCTTCAAACCGCTTGGCATGAAACAGATACGCCTGAACGTTTTTATCCAATTTATACGGTTCGTCGAAATAGATTTTTTTCAATTCATCCGTCATCGGAAACGAGATGAGCAGTTGATGCGCCTCTTCCATCGCGGCGATATTGGTGCGCAGATTTTCCGTTTTATAGTAAATGGCGAACAAAGCGATTTGTTGCGAAAGCATCCCTTGTTTACTGCTTAAATTAATAATCTTTCCGTCGTTGGATTGGTTGCTGATAAGATGGTTCATATTGTAATAAGCAAGAACGGATAAACAAGCGATAATCAAAAGAGCTACGATGTATCTTCGCGTAAAACTAATCGTTTGAGTCATACTAAAACCTTCATTTTTGAGAAAAACCGACGGGTTGTTCGTCAAATATTATAGCTATCTTTTTGATAAAATCGTGTTACAATTAAATCAAAAGCATCAAATCGCTTCGCCATAAGGAACGTTACACATGTTAGATAATCAAAAATTGATCTTAAAAAATAGCTCTATTTTATTAGCCGAAGATGAAGAAAATCTCCGCAACAGTTTTAAAAAAGTTTTACTGCTTTACGTGAAAGAAGTCTTCACGGCCGCCAACGGCGAAGAGGCGTTCGAAATTTATCAAAACCATCGTCCCGACATCGTCATTACCGATGTTAAGATGCCCAAGCTCAACGGCTTGGAGCTCATCAAAAAGATACGTAAAGAGAATCAAGAAACGCCGATCATCGTGACGAGTGCCTATACGGATAAAGACTTATTGTTGGAATCGATTAAACTATCGTTGGTCGATTATCTGGTCAAACCGATCAAAGAAAAAGATTTGATCGCGTTGTTGGAAATTAGCGCGGACGTTTTACTCCAAAAGGTCAAAACCGTTGTAGCCATCGATGAACGTAACGCCTACGATTACCAAAATAAACAGTTAATTCAAGACGCCCAAAAAATTAGCTTGACGCATAAAGAAGTCGAATTTTTAGAAATTTTATTGCAACACAAAGGCAATCTCGTGACACGTCAAACCTTGGAAGACAAACTCTACGTTTATGAGGAAGCACCGCCTTCGGCTTTAAAAAATCTTGTCTTTAAATTACGCAAAAAAATAGGTAACGACGTCGTTCAAACCGTCGGAAACTTAGGATATACGATTAAAGATTAAGCTTTATCCTTAGGTGCTTAGCGACTCAAAAGAAACTCGCTATGGTATAAAATGTCACTCTATGATGAAAAAAATATAAAACAAACAATCACATGGAGGAAATTAAGGATGAAAAAGTTATCGACGGTTTTTCTACTGCTCGTAGGAACATCGCTTGCACTCAACGCCGCGGATGGAGAAGCTATTTATAAAAGTAAATGCTTTTCCTGTCACGGCGATAAAGCTTCCAAAGCGGCTTTAAATAAATCTCAAATTATCGCAGGATGGGATGCCGCTAAAATCATCGCATCGCTTAACGGATATAAAAACGGCGAAGGCGGCCCGATGAAAGGCGTTATGAAACCGATCGCAAGTGCGCTTAGCGATGACGAGTTGAAAGCGGTTGCTTCGACGATCGCCTCTTACAAATAAGAAGATTCGGTACGTTGCGACCGAATCTTACCGCATGGTTGAAATTTTAAATCTAGCATTCGCATAGGTTTCTTTCAAAACCGATTTTACCGCCAAGCACCGTAGGCGCGCTGGCTACCAAAAAGTTCAGCGTTAACATAGCGTAAAAGCTTTGCTTTACATGTAGTTTATTTGATCACGAAAGGAAAACAGGATGGCTGTTGAAGAGAGCAGACGAGACTTTATCGGCATGGCATTCGGCGGTTTTGCAGCGGCAGGGGGCATTGTGGCTCTGGGCGCTATGAAGAAGACTTGGGATCCGCTTCC
>NZ_JSEC01000009.1:0-76132 GCF_000789415.1 Sulfurospirillum sp. MES
GCTAATTGTATTGTTGAGTTTTTAAACTCTTGTGTATATTTCTGAGCTTTGTTGACCATATTATCAATCCTTCCTTATTATGTAGAAATCTTATCATTTCTGTGTCCTAATAAGTGTAGCCAGATCAAGGGAATGTTTTTCTAAAAAAACACGATTATCATTGCTATTGATTCCCATAAACTCTAGCAAATCTTTAAGAATGCTAGCATTTTGCTCTATCAAAGTAATGAAAGGTAAAAGATAAAAAACTTTTTGATAATTCTGTTCTTCTTTAAGTTGCATTGCCAGTTTGTATAGTAGTAGCGTTTTCCCCGCACCTGTTGGTAATTTGATAAAAAATACTTTATTCTTTATTATTTCATTACTGTTAAATTCATCCACAATATTTTGGTAAATTTTTTCTCTTACATTATCAAGCGGTGTTTTATCTCTTGTTTTAAAATACTCAGATTTAAAATCATCAACTTTACTTGAAATAATAGTGTGACTTTGGATTTTGTCCGCAATCCTATCTCTAAAAATAGCATCTTCTTTATCTGCATAAATAAGTAATGAGAATAGAAGCATAAAGATAAAAATATCGTTATTTTGATATTCATCTTTAAACCAAAAAAACTTCTCTAAATATTCAATTTCATCATGTGGAAAATTATTTATCAAGAAAGTTCCAAAATTTTCGATTATTCCATTGATACCTAAAAAATGATGATACATTGCATCTACTTCGGAGCTATTTTTTTTAACACCCTCAAAAATTTTGAGTACCTTATTGATTGCTTCTTTATCAACCGTTTGCATAGTTTCGGCATTGTCTAAATCTAAATGATGATAGCGAATCGCCATAAAAACGAAACTTGCGACTCTTTTATCAAAAGCAAACGACTCAATCGCTATAAAATAGCCAAAAAATGCAGAAATAAGACCATGCTCAGAAAGTTTTTTTTCTTTTTCTTCTTTGCCTTTAGTGAGACTTTCTAAAATTTTCTTTTGAAAATAAATAGATGATTTTCCAAAATCATGGCAAAACACGGTGATTTGAAGTAATTTTTCAAATTGTTCATGTGAAATTGACAACAAATCAAAGTTTATATCAAGCTCATCTAGTCGTTTTTTAGCTTTATTGTACGCTTCCCCAAGATGCACAATGAGCTTTCTGTTTGGCTCAGTGTGCGAAATGAGATTAAATGAATTGATAAAGTCGTCCGTCATTGTCTGCATAGAGTTTTTCTTCCAATTCATCTTTATTGGTAATTTTTAGACTATAATCTCCAACAAAACTAATCATCTCTTTGGTTATTGGTAAACTTCTATCGTCATTGAAAGATACAGGAATGAGTTCATTATAAAAAGCCACTGGTTTGTTGATAGTAAATTTTACCAAATGCTTGTCAAAAGAGGTGTAAAGGTTATCACTTATTTCTTTCGCCGATTCAACATTAATCAAATCTTCCCCATCTATTCTTGCAAAAAGCTGTTGCATCCCAAGATTTGGATTATAAACAAAAATCTTTTTTTGAAGTCTTTCAAAAAGTTTTTCTCTAATTGAAGAATCTCCTATCTTTAAAAATATCTCCCACTCGATATCTTTTATAAATTCATATCTCGTTGGACTTCGTTGCCCTCGATCAGGGGATGGATGACTGATAGGATTTTCTTCAAATGTAAACTTGCCATTTTTACCTTGCATAAGATTGATTCCAACCGTTTCTTTTTTGATTTTTGAGGTCAAAAGTCTTACAGCATAGCCAAATTTTTCAAAAGGAAGATTTTTTATATAATCTTCCTTACTCCATCCCATAATGGCTCCAATCAAGCCTAAAATAGCGGTTTTAGGTGGTATAACAAAAGATTGAGGCTGATTATTTGCAAAAGGTTTTTTAAACAGTGCATAATCACCACTGAGTTTAAATTTAATGACCTGTTTTTTCATTTACAGCTCTTTAATTTCTTTGCCTTTGATTGCAAAATATTGAACTTTTGATTTTAATATTTCATCAACACTCAAAAAGTTTTTTGCAAAAGAAAACTCGTCAATATAAATTTTAACCGTACTGATAAGCTCTTCAGAGCGATTCAAAAAATCACTCAATTTTGTAAAATCTAAGTCGTCTTTGATATCGTCAAACTGTCGATATTTGAACTTTTTTTCATCTTTTAGCGTAATAGAATACTCAATGTCAGGAATTTTATAATAGTCATCTTTGTATTCTATTTCTATCAAAAGTCTTGATTGTTGTCCTGTTTTAGAGCGTGTATTTTTAAGATTTATCTCATTCCAAAGGGCTATTTTCATTTTTTCTAAATCATTCTCATTAATGTTATTCTCTGTTCCAGTTGTAGGGTTAAAATAACCGATACAACTAAATAAGCCATAAGGCATAAAACTAAAAGTCGCCATCGAACCTTGTTCATTGCCATCTTTACTCACCATAATAGAGGTATTCTGAGTTGTAGGCAAAAACACTTTATTCAATGTTCTATTGAAAAGTTTGAATTGTACAGCACCAGTGGCTTGAGTGTTATATTCTGCTGATTTTTTACTGTTACCAGCGACAACAGTTCCAAATAATCGCACATCAATACACTTATTTTTTAAATCTTGCAAGTTATCAACATTCTCAGCTTTTGGAGATACCTCTGATGCTCTCATTCCTGTCGTTTTTTTGCCTGTTTTATCAGAATAAAAAACTTTATCACTAGTTTTAGTGAGCCATACCTCATCATTTTCATTATCATCAATAAAATCTCTAATGTATCGTTTAAGTCTCACATCCGAAACTAACGCCTGTTGTGTATCTTCATCATATCTTTGTTCACCCGTAAATGGGTCTCCGTTTGGGATACAATCTTTTGCATCATACAAAAATAAAAACTCTCTCTTATTCATTTTCTTCTCCTGTTGTTGTGTCATCTTCTGTTATCTCCTCTTCATTTGTTGGTGGGGTTGGGTCTTTGTCTGATTTTACATTGTTATAAAGTTCATTGCCTAAAAATAGCCCAAAGATAAACTCATCTTTGTTAAATCTTTTATCATCAAGTTTTAATAGTTCTTGGGTAGAAAGTTTTATATTTATACTTTGCAAGCCTTCAAATTCATGAAATTTTGTTTTAGCAAAAATTTCATTCATAAATATTTGTACCGAATTGAGGTTGTTTCGCTCAATTCGTTTACCTACAAATGCTAATGCTTTTTTATCATAATTATTAATAGACCAGCTAAGTATCTTGATGGCAAGTCCTATACAAGCCCCTATTTTCATTGATGATGAATCTTTGACCAAATTACAATTTTGTAAAAAATAGGTCAATTTTTCTTCGTAGCTTTTACCTACAAACGCCTCTTGTTTTTCTTGTTCATTCATTGTGCTTTCTCCTTTGTTGATTTTTGATATCCAGCATAAAAATATATAATGTTTTACAACATCACCACTATAGTATCTT
Source organism: Sulfurospirillum sp. MES (assembly GCF_000789415.1). Lineage (NCBI taxonomy): Bacteria > Pseudomonadati > Campylobacterota > Epsilonproteobacteria > Campylobacterales > Sulfurospirillaceae > Sulfurospirillum > Sulfurospirillum sp. MES. Next base: position 3,442 of record NZ_JSEC01000009.1, read on the forward strand.
TGCTTATCATCTTCTTTTTTACTAATTCCATATTGCATCTTTTCATTCAGAAACAACATCACTTGAGGAGCATCTATCTTATCATTCAATGCTATTTTTCTAAATAATGCTGTTCTCATTTTTCTGTAGCCATCTTTATAAAAAATATGATAAATATGTTGTTGCCAACTGTATTTATCAAGCTTTCTATTAAATTCTTGAGCATAAAATTCTTTATACTCTTTAAATAATTTTACATTTCGAATCAAAGTTGACGGTATAACATCTTTGATGTATTCCACTATATTATTACCCGTTTTAGTAGGCTCATTAAAATAAAAATTGAGTAATAATTCATTTCTATTTTGGAAAAATTTACTGACTAGATTAAGCAATCCATCAAAGTTGGATTGCGCTTCTTTGGTGTATTTTTGAAACTCCTTTAAAACTTCGTCATTTAAGCAAGAAGCCGTAATATAAGAGTTCAAACCCATAAAATAAAAACGGTTGTTACTTTCTAAAAAAGTTGTTCCAGTCATAAAATTGATATAGGCTTCTTTTGACAATACAAAAATATTTTTAGCATCAGTCAAATTGTATTTGACATTAATTTTGTCGGTTGAAAATGGATAGTAAAAACTTCCACTCGGATAGTAAAGCAAATCATTCTGCTGAGTAACATTACAGTTACCCATAGTATGTGCTTTCGTTTTACCTGCCCCTTGTTCAAGAATATTAGCCGTATTATAAAATTCAATAGACTGAAAGATCTCAAAGATAGTGTCATTGTCAATTTTAATATCACTTTTCACTTTAACGACAATCGCAATACTTTCATCTTTTCGCTCATTCTTTTCTTTGTCTTGATTAGCTCTATCCAATCCTACACTTGCCAATTCTAAAATAGAATTTAGATTATCAATTAAACAACTAGATTTTTTTTCTAAAAATACTTTTTTCTCCCTATATTTTTCATCTTTAATAAAAGCAATAATTTCTTTCTGTCCATCTTGGAATTTTTTAAGTAATTTTGCTTTGTCTGTTGTTAACTCTTTTTTTGTAACAATAAATGATGTCGGGAAAAAATATAAGGTACTTCCTTTTTTCCCTCTATGCACACCATACTCCAAATATTTTTCAATATCATTAGTGTATTGTATAGTTTCATTGGGGATAAAGGTAAAATCTTTTCCATCCCATTCCAGAATGATTTCCACATAAAATTTTGGCAAATCTTTAAATGTAAAAACAGAACCTAGTTTATTAGAAACTCTACCAATATCCACAATCTCTTTAATCATCTTATCCCCCTTCCAAGCATAAATCCACCGCCGTAACTATTCTTCTCCCCAACCCCACACGCTAATGCCACAAACGCCAATTTCTGGCTCACCTCATCTTCATTAGGCACGATCCTAAATTTATTCCCAAAAAATCGGATGGATTTGCCTTCTTTGGTGATGAGGATATTTTGGGGGACTTTGTTTTTGATTTCGATGAGCTGGATGAAATTTTGGTTTACATGTAAAGATTCTCCGAAGAAGCTTTGGTATTTTTTCTCTAAGTTTTCATGAAGTTGTTTTTGGAGTTGGACGATGTCGCCGCTTTCGTTCATGGTCCAGTATTTGCCGTTGCTTACCGAGACGATGACGGGGGTGGCACTGTAGAGTTCGGTGATGAAAAACTGTGAAATGGTTTTTTTATGGGCTTCGACGACAAGGAGATTTTCATTGTTGATGTTTTGGCGCAGCGTAGTTGAAAGTGTGTCGATGAGCGTTTCATCGAGGGAGCGAATGGTAAAGGGGTACGGTTCACCGCCTCGATAGGTTTTCTTTTGAATGTCCTCGTCTTTGGGTTTAAAGCCGCTAAAAACGTAGTATTTGAAGCCCTCTTTTTGGTGGACTTCGCCTTCTCCTTCTTGGTACATGCAAAAGCTGATGTATTTGGAAAGCAACTCAAAGCTACGCTCAAAAGCCATCTCTTTTTTTAGGTATGCGACGCATCTCAGTTCAAAATATCTCACACAAAATCCTTTTTTTTAAGATTAAATAATCTTACTACTATTTTATTACTTATTGGTAAAATATTTCAAATTGAAACGTTTTTTGCTACCATTTGTAAAAAACTTGAAAGAAAAAGAATGAACCTAAAAAAAACCAATGCGGCACGTTTTTTGGATACGCTGAAACTGCCTTATGAGATGAGTTCGTACGAAGTGGACGAAGAGGATTTGAGTGCGGTGCATGCGGCACAATCGCTTGGTGTTGCACCTGAATGTGTTTTTAAGACGTTAGTAGCGCGTGATGAAGCGAAGCGTATTGTAGTAGCGTGCATTCCCGCCGCTGAGGAGATCGACCTTAAAGCTTTGGCGAAGGTTGCAAACGCTAAGCGGTGTGAACTCGTGGCAGTCAAAGAGCTTTTAGGACTGACGGGCTACATCAGGGGTGGTTGTTCGCCGCTGGCGATGAAGAAACACTACCCGACGTTTATCGACGAGAGCATTCATCAGCATGAAAAAGTGTACGTCAGTGCGGGGCTTCGGGGCGTGCAACTGCATCTTGCCCCGTCCGTGCTGATTGAAGCGACCCAAGCCGTATGCGAGCCTTTGGTTAAAGCTTAGATTTTGCTTCCAACGCGCGCCTAAGATCGTCAATATCGGTATGCGTACCGAGGACGCGTAGGGGCGAACCCTCTTCATTGCGTGCGATAACGCCGCCTTGCGCTAATATCCAGGTATAGTGTCCGTCTTTGCAAAGCATGCGATGTTCGCAACGATAATGCACGATTTTGCCGCTAAACAATGCCGCCAATTCATTCAGGCATTGCGTAAAATCGTCCGGATGCACGCGAGAGCTCCATGCGTCTATCGTATCGTTGATTTCATCGGGCTGGTATCCGAGCATTTTTTTCCATTGGGGAGAGAAAAAAATTTCATTGGTTGCGATATTCCAATCCCATATTCCGTGACCGATAAAATCGATCATCTGAATGTTGTACTGTTTATATTCGCTCATGGTTTCGACCTTTTTTAAAACATTAACGCCATCATAACACGCCAACGTTGCAAACACGTTGCAAGCGATATGAGCCGATTGATACAACGCGTTTGTCACGCTAGATGGTGTACAATGACCGCATTAAAACTTTGGAGAGGATGATGTTTGAACAAATCTCTTTTTTCGAGAGTGCGGAAAAACTGCATACGAGTCTTACAAAAGGTCGCTATTTACTGCTCGTCGCCGATCAAACCGACATTGCGCCGTTGGCAACTTTGCCCGACGATATTGCCTTTGTCGGTGCCGTTTTTCCGCGCGTTATTTACCGACATCACACATACGATACGGGAATTATCGTCGCGAAAATGTCCGACTCGACCCTCTCGTGCATTGTCCCCATGGACAATACGACCCAACTCAAACTTCCCGAAGAGACCAACGCGGTCTTAACGTTTATCGACGGTTATTCGATTCATACCGATCGCTTTTTAGAAGTCCTCTATGCCCAATTACCCGAACAAGCACGCATTCTAGGCGCGGGCGCGGGTAAAATGACGCTCGATCCCGCATCGTATCTTCTTTTCGACAACACGCAACGCTACACCAACTACGCCATCGTCGTCGCTTCCAAGCAAAGTGTCGGTCTGGGGATCAAACACGGTTGGACGACCGTTATGGGTCCTTTTATTGCGACGCATTGTTCGGGGCATACGTTGGAAAAGATCAACTTTCAAGATGCCTATAGCGTGTACCGTTCCATCGTCGAAAAAATCAGCGACATTCCTTTCGATCAGACGCCTTTTTTCACGATCGCGCAACGCTTTCCTTTGGGCATCGTTCGTTATAACAAAGACTTTATTATAAGAGAACCCTTTTCGACAAACGGTCAGTCTTTAACGCTCAATGCACAAATCGACGCAAATTCGGTTATTTCCATCTTAGAAGGTAAAGCCGACGCCATTATCGAAGCGGCTCGCGAAGCGGCCGTTGCTTCCTTACATGTCAAAACACAAGCGCACAGCAACGCCTTACTGATAGACTGTATTTCACGCTATTTACTTCTTAAAGAGCGTTACGGCGAAGAGTTGGAAGCGATTACTTCCGTGTACGATAACGCGATTCCGTTGTGGGGCGTTTTAAGTTTAGGCGAAATTGCCAACGCCAATCAAGAAGGAATCGAGTTTTATAACAATACATGCGTCATAGGAACCCTTTAAGTGTTGTATGATTCTCATCAACAAACGTTAGACCGCGCATGTAAGTAGGAGAAACGATGCAATACCTCAACGAACAGCTGCTTTTGACGTTCGAATGCGTCAGTTCCATCGGAACGTCCTTAAACTTGGAAACGATGGTCGAGCGTTTTTTGCGTGTTTTTACGCGCAAAACCGGTGCGCTCGCATCGCTTTATTGGCAATACGTTTCCGAAGAAAAAGGCTACGTCGAACGCTGCTTTTTAGGCAAACAGGCGTTAAAACCGCTTTTTAAACGACCCGACGTGCAGAGCTCAAACGATCACATTAGCGTCCAAACGGAAGGACAAAATACTTTTTTATACGTCACGATCGATAACGACAGTATGGTTTTTCTCTTTTATTCCGATAAAAAAGACCTTGAACTGCTCTGTTCTATCGTCTCTTCGTTTCACTCCAAACTTGAAAATGCCGTGCGCGCGTGCAAAAATCACCACGATCTTTTAGCAATCAACCAAAATTTGGAACGCCGCATCGAAGAGGAAGTGGCTAAAAACCGTGAAAAAGACAAGCACATCTTGCAACAATCCCGTCTTGCGCAAATGGGCGAAATGATCAGCATGATCGCACACCAATGGCGTCAGCCTTTAGGCTCTATCTCCGCCGTCGCCGCATCGATCCGTCTTAAAGTTTCACTCAATCGCCTCGATACGAGCAGTGAAGAAGCCAAAGAGCAGTCTAAGGCGTTTTTGCTGGATTCGATGGGAAAAATCGAATCGTACGTGCAATTTCTAACTCACACGATCGATGATTTTCGCAATTTTTTCAAGCCCGACAAACAAAAAGAGCATGTAAGCCTCGCCCAACTCGTCAACCGTACGCTTGACATCATCGGCAAAGCGTTGGAGATCAACACCATCGCGATCAAAGTCGACGTCCAAAGTTCACACGAGATTTTGACGTATGCGAGCGAAGTGACGCAAGTCATTTTAAACGTTTTGAAAAATGCCGAAGATGTCATCAAAGAGCGTCACATCAAATATCCGCATATTTTTATCCACATCGAAGAGCAAGAAGAGTGGCACGTTTTAAGCATCGAAGACAATGCCGGAGGCATTCCCCCACACATTCTCCCGTATATTTTTGAACCCTATTTTTCGACCAAAAGCGAGAAAAACGGATCGGGATTGGGTCTTTACATGTCAAAAACCATCATCGAAGAACACTGCGGCGGTATGATCTATGCCGAAAATACCCCGATCGGGGCACGTTTTATCATCAAACTCAAAGAGGAATAATGCATGTTACGCCAAAGCTTATCGAAACTCATCCAAAAAGAGTACCTCAAATCCATTATTTTTCCTCTTCTTTTGATCGAAGCAATGCTTCTATGGGCCTACTTTTGGAGCAATGCGCATGTGAGCGAAAGCACGCAAAAAGCCTTGATCGAAGAGACGAAGATTCATATCAAAGAGATTAGCAGTCGTTCCGCCGAAATCGTTAACGTTACGTTTAAGGACGTCTCGCATATGACGGCACTCTTTGCTCAAGAACATGAAACGTTTTTTGCCCGATTTGATCCTCAACATGTCGGCATTAAAAGCCACAATTATCAGCAATTGGAAAACGGCGTCATCACCAATACGCAACAAACGCCAAACGCATGTACGCTTTTTTACTCCAACGTCAAGCAAACATCGCCGTATCGTCTTGAAAAAGCAATCGCAACCGAAGAACTTGACGGCTTTTACAACACAATGCTTCAAAGCAATCCGAATATCGCACAGGTCTATTTTAACAGTCACGATTCGATGAACCGCCTTTGCCCTTTTATGCCCGACGCACTCAATCAGTACGCACACGACATTGATATTCCTAAGTACAATTTTTATTTTCTTGCCGACGAAAAGCATAACCCTCAGAAAAAGATCGTCTGGACGGACGCTTACCTCGATCCGGCGGGTCTTGGTTGGATGATTAGCGCGATTGCACCCGTGTACAAAGGCGACTTTTTAGAAGGCGTCGTAGGCGTCGACATTACGATCGATCAGCTGATTTCCAATATTCTCTCCCTTCGCCTTCCCTATCGTTCCATGAGCCTTTTAGTCGACGAACACGGTTACATGTTAGGTATGAGCCAAGCTTTGGAGTCTTATTTGGGGATTCACGAGCTGACTTCCCACGCCTATGATGCACCCGTAGAAAATACGATTTCAAAGCCGAAAGATTTTAACCTTTTCGACAATAAAACCAACGCCCTAGCTTCGTTTCTCACAAAAATGGTCAAAGAAAACACTCCTTTGGACGAATTTCGCTATGCCGACACCGATTTTTTGATCACGCAAAACTTCATTTCGCAAACGGGTTGGAAGCTTGTTTTACTTTTGGATAAGGACTCTTTGTTAAAAAGAGGCAAAGACCTGAAAGCAAAAACCGACTTCATCGGTTATATCGCACTTGGTTTTATGGCGTTGTTTTACTTGGTCTTTTTATTTATTCTCATTAGCCGAGCCCAACGCTTTTCCTCGCAAATCTTAACCCCGCTTCACGAACTCATTCAAGCGACCCGAAGCCTCAAAGACAAGCTTGTTACGACCAAACTTCCGCATTCGGACATTATCGAGCTGAACACCCTTTTGGACAACTTTTCGGCGATGAGTCACGAGCTGCAAAACTTGTACGATTCGATGGATAAAAAAATCAAAGAGGGCATCTTGGAAAATATGGAAACTCAAAAGATGATGATCTATCAATCCCGTCTTGCGCAAATGGGCGAAATGATCAGTATGATCGCACACCAATGGCGACAACCTTTGGGCGCAATTTCAACGGTCACGGCAAGCATCAAACTCAAGCAAAGCCTCAAAAAATTTGACCTTACGACCTCGGAAGGACGCGTCGCGCAAGACGAATTTTTAACGACGGCCATCGACAAGATCGAAAATTACATCCACTTTTTGACCAATACGATCGACGATTTTCGTAACTTTTTCAAACCCGACCAACGTCACGAAAAAAGCTCTTTGGCGCACATTATCGAAAAAACGCTTCGCATTATCGGGAAAAGCCTTGACGTTCACAAAATTGCCGTAGAGATCGACAACCGTTCGACACGCGAATTTATCACGTACGAAGCGCAAGTAACGCAAGTGCTCATTAATATCTTAAAAAACGCCCAAGACGTGCTTCTTGACAAAAAAATAGAAAATGCTACGATACGCTTGAACGCTTACGAAGAGAAGGAATTTTTTGTCATCGAGATCGAAGATAACGCCGGAGGTATCCCCGAGGCGATTATTTCCAAAGTGTTCGATCCCTACTTTTCGACCAAAGCGGAAAAAAACGGCACTGGGCTTGGACTTTACATGTCAAAAACGATTATCGAAGAGCATTGTCACGGCATTTTAAGCGTCTGCAATACCAAACGCGGAGCAAAATTCAGCGTGAAAATTCGGGGAGAATACGATGTCCGTAGCGATCAATGAGCTTTTAACGCTGACGTCTCATTTACGCGTTTTATACGTCGAAGACGATGCAATATTACGTGAAAACACCGTCGCGCTTTTAAGCGATCTGTTCGCCTCAATCGACGAAGCAAGTGACGGACAAGAAGCATACGCGCGCTATCAAGAAGAACCCGACGTGTACGACATTTTAATTACCGATTTGAATATGCCGCATATGAACGGCATGGAACTCATCAAACGCATTCAAGAGATCAACCCATTTCAGCTGATCGTCGTCGTCTCGGCACACAACGAAACCGAATATTTTTTAGAGAGTATCCGTAACAACGTCAACGGCTATATCCTAAAACCGATCGATTTTGAACAGCTTTTAGAAACGCTTTACAAAGTCTCGTTACTCATCAAAGAGCGCAAAGACAACATTCAAAATAAAGAAAAACTCGAAGCCTTGCTCCAAGAACAACACCAAAAGCTGGAGCAAAACGATCAAATCGTACATGAATTTTTAACGCTCGACAAGGTGACGAAACTCCAAAACGCCACGATGCTCTACACGTTTTTGGACCGTTTTTTACAAGACCACGCACTCACCGTTATGCTTTACAATATCGATGATTTTAGCTTTATCAATCAAACTTACGGCGTCGATTTTGCGGACGAAGTTTTGTACAAAGTCGGTGAATTTCTGCGCTATAACCTCGCAAAAGACGTTCATCTGTATCGCTACAATTCCGACGAATTCGTCATTCTCTTCGACCCCGATCTACTCAGCCCCGAGCTTTTTGCGATTCAGATTCAAACTTTTTTTAGAGAAACACCCGTCGGAGAGATGAACAATCGTCCGATCTACGTGACGCTCTCGTGCGGTATCGCAACGTCTCGGAACCCAGCATTGTTGCTCTCCAACGCGCGTATCGCCTTGCGCGAAGCTAAGATGCGCGGTATTCCGAGCCAGTACAACGTCTATAACGCAAGCGATCCTTTCTTAAAACGCTCCGAAGTCGAAACGACGTGGATTCAAAAGTTTCGCTTAGCCTTAGAAGAAGACCGCGTTATTCCCTATTTTCAACCTATTATCGACAACCAAACAGAAAAAATCGCCAAATACGAATGTCTCGCCCGCATCGAGGACGACGGAGAGGTTATTTCGCCTTCGCACTTTTTGGAAGCGGCGCGAAGAAGCGGTTTGATGAGCAACCTAACCCGTATGATGATTAACAAATCGTTCAAAAGTTTCGCGGATCAAAACATCGAATTTTCGCTGAACATCACCAACGAAGATTTACTCGACGACACGTTCATCGACTTCTTACATGTCAAGCAAGCCCAATACCGCATCGACCCGCATTGCGTCATTTTCGAAATTTTGGAAGACATTATTTTAAGCGACCTGAACAAAATGCCGCTCAAGAACCTTCACGTCCTCAAAGCCATGGGATACCGTTTGGCGTTAGACGATTTCGGAAGCGACCGCTCAAACCTCAACCGTTTGGACAATATCGGCGTTCAATTTCTCAAAATAGACGGACAGTTTATTTTAGGCATCGACCAAAATGCGCGCAATCAAAATATCGTCGAAACGATTACCGCGATGGCACATAAGATGAACGTTCAAGTGATTGCGGAGTTCGTATCCACGCGTGAGGAATACGAAACAATCAAGCGTTTGGGCGTGGACTTTTCGCAAGGCTTCTTTTTCGAAGCTCCGGCACATTTTCCTAAGCCGTCTTCGTGTTGAGTTTATAGCCTCTGTTTTTCAAGTTGACGATCGAGTTTTCATACCCGAGTTTGTCGCGTAAACGCTTGACCAAAGCGCGAAGCGTGGAACTGTTGACCTCTTCGCTTTGCCAAACGACATGGGCGATCTGCTCATTGCGTACAAACGTATCGGCATGCTTGACCAAAATATAAAGCAACGCCTCTTCTTTTGCGGTTAGCGTCTCCAAAATATCGTTGACATGTAAGGTGCGTTCGTTCATCGAAAAAACGACGTCTGGGTGTAACACGACAAGGTCGCTCGTCGGAACGCTTTGAGGTTTTTGCGCGCAAAGATGGGCGGTAACTTTGATCATCGTATTGATTAAATGTTGCGAATCGAAAGGCTTCGTCAAAAAACTAAAAATCCCCAAATCGATACTTTTTAGAAAATAATCGGTCTCTTTGTATGCCGAGATGACGATCACCGTTTGCGTAGGATTTTTCTTTTTAATCTTTTCAATCAAATGAAGCCCGTTTTGTTGGGGAAGCTGAATATCGGTAATGACCAAATCGTACGTGCGGGTTAAGTAACGTGCGTAAGCGTCTTCCGCCGAAGCAAAAGCATCGATCGTATCGAAGAAATCTCCTAAAAAAAGGCACAATTCCTCATTAAGCGCGGTATCGTCTTCAACGAGGAGTAACGACAGTGAATGACGCACGATGTTCCCTTTAGGCAATTTTTGGGAGTAATTTTGGGTTAGTATAGCAAAAAATACAACTCAAATACAACGCTTACGTTATATAATAGTCCCATAAAACGATGCGGAGAGCTTTATGGAAAATGCGATTGATCAACTCATTGCTTGGAGCAAGGATCTGGATGTTTTGTATGTCGAAGACGACGTTGCCTTGCGCGAAGAAGTTAGCCTCTTTTTAAGCGACATCTTCAGCCGAGTCGATTTGGCGAGTAACGGCGAAGAAGGATTGCAAAAGCTCGCAAAAAACCGATACCATTTAGTCATTACCGACATTCGTATGCCCGTAATGGACGGCATCGAAATGATCGAGAAGATCAAAGAGCTTTATCCCGAACAACCCGTTTTAGTGACCTCCGCACACAACGAAATCGATTACCTCGTGAAACTCATCAATCTCGGAGTCGATAATTTTATTACCAAGCCGCTGCAAAGCGAGCAAATTTTCAAAGTTTTGCACAAAATCGTCGAGCATATACACCATAAAAAGGAGTTACGGAAAATCGAACACGATTTACGCGAAGCTCACGCCCAGTTAGAAAAACTGACCCAAATGCAATCGCGCTCTTTGGATTTGAAAAATGCCGTTTTAAAAGCCTACAAAGAAGCCCTCGATAAAGCGACCATCGTCTCTACAACCGATAAATTCGGCGTTATTACCGACGTTAACGAAAACTTCTGCAAAGCTACGGGCTATAGTAAAGAAGAGATCGTCGGTAAAACGCACCAACTCATAGCTCACCCATCAACCGATAAAAAAACGTATACCGATCTATGGAAAACGATCCTAGCTAAACAAACGTGGCAAGGGCTGCTCATCAACCAAACGCGCACGCTTTCGCCGTTGTATCATTACACGACCGTCGTTCCCATTTTAGATGCTAAAGGCAACATTATCGAATTTATCGGGATTATTCAAGATTTGACCGAACTGCATCGCATTCAAGAAGCAAAAAACCAAGCTTCTTTGGATATTGCCTTAAGCCTCAAAGAAGACGAATTTTTAAAACAACTGCCTTTTGCCGCGGCGATGTTGGACGAAACATTTCGATGCGAACGTTACAACGCCTCTTTCGAAACGCTGGCAATGAACCACGTCAAAGAAGAGACTTTCGTCAAGTTGACGCAAAAAAATCTTTTTCTCAAAGAACTCGTCTATTTTGAAGAAATGGACTATTTTCAAACCCTATCCGACATCTTCGATAAGTTTCCCTACGAAGGAGACATCACGTTCAAAGGAACGATCCAAACGATCGATCATATGCAAGAAGTTCTCGTCAAAATTACGCCTTATGCGACGCATTATCTTATCAGCGTCATTCCCCAAGAGGATTTTGAACTATGCTGCCAAGTTCTAGGGAGATAATTTTACACAGCGCCGTTTCGCGTATGCATTTGGCGCAAGACGACATGTCGCTTCAACTCATCGATAACGACTGCCGCCTGCACAAAATCGATCTCGAATCGCTTAAGATCACGAAAAGTACGTCCTTATCGCATCTTTACGAACACGATCTTTTCGATTATTACCGTCGTCCGTTTGCGATTACGCAGCACTTAGCCTACATCTCTTTCTCACAAAAAGGGGTAGAGCACCTCGTCGAAGTAGATTCGAAAATTTTGCCGATTTTTACGTTTTCGTACAATAAAAACGAACAGATCAGCAAAGCGGCATTTAGCGAAAACGGCAACTATCTGATCACCGGTAACGAACACGGACGCGCTTACGTCGTCTCGACCTTGGACGGAAGTTTACAGGCCGATTTACCGATCAGCAGCGACGTCATCAGCGCGGTGGAAGTTTCCGAAACCTATCGGCTAGCGGCACGCGCTTCGTTTACCAAAGAGTTGGTCGTGTACAAACTCAACACGCGCAGCGTCATTTTCGAACAAAAGCTCGATGCCGTCATCGAAATGATGCTTTTTTTAGACGATCGCTATCTTTTGGCGATTACCCGTAATTCCAAACTGCTCAAAATTGACCTTTACCTACAAAAAATCGAAAAAGAAGTGCTCCTCGATACGGTCTTGTGGCCTTGCGTCTTCATTCTTTCGCACAGTCAAAAATTTCTCTACGTCGGCACGCGCGAGTCGGTTCTTTTTGCGATTCACGTTAAAACCTTGGAAATTTTATACCATGTCAATCTTCCCTACCAAGGCATTACGACGCTTGCTCGCAGTAAAAAGTATTTTATCATCGGCTTCAAAACGGGCGAAGTCGTTTTTTACAACCACCGCGAATTTGAAACGGAGTTTATCAACCACATTCGTTTGCGCCAAATCAAAGAAGCTTCCTTGCTTTTCAATAAAAATATCTTTTTGATGACGCATCGCGAAACCAAAAAAATCTACGAGTTTTGGGAAGAAGAGAAAAAAACGATTATGGAGCTTTTGGCGCGCGGCGAAATCGAAGGAGCGCAAAAAATAGCCGAACCTTACCTTTTCCATCCCAAATGCAAGCTGGAATTTACCGATCTTTCCCTCCTTCAACCCGATCTGATGAGCTTACACCGTTATATCCGCAGTTTTCATTTTGCACTGGCCTATCAGTTGGTCAAACTAAAACCCGCACTGAAAAAAAGTTCTTTATATGCCACGATGGAAGCACTATGGACGAAAAGTTTCCAAAAAGCGCAAATTTTACTTGCACGAGAGCCTATCCATAACAAAGAGAGTGCCAAAGAGGCGTTGCATCTTTTTGAGGACGTCGAAGAGAAGCAATCCATCATCGAAAATATGCTCAAACGTTCCGGTATTTTTACGCTCGCCGAAAATGCCGCCAAAGAGAAAAATTTTGCTTTTTACTTTAAGCTGGTCGCGCAAAATCTCTTTTTAGAGTATACGCCGCTGTATCAAAAAGTGCTGCAAATCGCCGAACGCTTGCAACACGAAATCAACGTCTCGTTGGAAAACCGTTTTTTTGATCAAGCCCTGACCTTAGCCGATATTTTGCACCAATTTAGTCCCTATCGTCATCAAGCCAATCGCCTCAAAGAGGTTTCAAAAGCATTGATGATTCTCGAAGACCACCTTGAACATCATCGCCTTTTTGAAGCCGTTAAGCTTCAAGAACAATACCGTTTACAGACCAATTATACGCCGATCGTTACACTGGAGCAACTCAAAATCGCCTTCCAAGAAGAGCAAAACCGATTGCTTAGTACCAAACACTACGGTGCCGTTTATGCCAATATCTTGCCGTATATGAGCCTCACGGTCTGTCGGCAAAACGTCGCCAATATCATGCGTCAATACTACATGTCGCAACTCGAAGACGCGATCGCAAACACGAGCTCTTCAATCGACTGGGAAAAGACGTTTTTGGAGTATTGTCGTTTTTTCCCGACGGATAAAATTTTGGTCGAATTTGCAAAACGTCACGGTAAAATGGAGGTTTTACAACGCATATCCGCGATTGCGCGAACCGAAGAATCGCCGCAATATCCAAAGACGATCGTGTGTAGCGCATAAGCATATCAGAGCATAAATTTGTTATAATAAATCTTTACATAATCTTACTTCATTAAAGGACACCTATGTCGGGACTTAAAACCTACGACTACACGCAAGAACAACGCGCGGCATTTGCTTACGCGATTATTACGACCGAAAAAGGGAAAATCGTGTTAAAGCTCAATGCGGAAGAGACGCCCAACACCGTCGCCAATTTTGCGACGCTCGCCAACGATAAATTTTACGACGGACTTACGTTTCATCGCGTCATTAAAAACTTTATGGCACAAGGCGGTTGCCCTAACGGTCGCGGTACGGGCGGTCCTGGTTGGTCTATTGCCTGCGAGTGTAAAGGACAAAAAAGTAAACACAAGCGAGGTGTCATCTCGATGGCACATGCAGGTCCAAACACCGGCGGTAGTCAGTTTTTTATCTGCTTCGTCGACTGCCCACATCTTGATGGCGTGCACACGGTCTTCGGCGGGATCGAAAAAGACGACAAAGAGAGTTTTAAAACGCTCGACAGTATCGCACAAAACGATAAAATCGTCTCAATCGAAATCAAAGAGAAGCTCTAACTCTTTCGACATGTAAGTTTTGAAAGCTTACATGTCATCTTCCAACGGCGTTGCGTTCGCATCACCCGTATTTCGTATCGTCACGCTGTTTCGCTTGACTCAAAGCGAACGTTATCCGACGGGATGGCTTTAAAAAATAAAGGAAGGTTTTACGATGATCCACCGTGTCAATGCGCTCTTTCCGCTTTGGGCGCTTTTTTTCTCGCTCTTTGCCTATCAAATGCCCGCATATTTTACACCCTATAAAATGCATATTTCAACGCTGCTGATCGCCGTGATGTTTTTTATGGGCATTACCTTGCGCCTTGAAGACTTTGCGCGTGTGCTGAAATCGCCTCGAATTATCGCGATTACCGTCGGATTGCAGTTTTTCATCATGCCGCTTGCGGCGTTTTTGCTCTCAAAACTGTTTGGGTTTTCCACCGAACTGTTAATCGGTATGGTACTCGTCGGTGCCGTATCGGGCGGTACAGCGTCTAATGTCATTACCTATCTTGCCAAAGGCGATGTTGCTCTTTCGATCACGATGACGACGACTTCTACGCTTTTGTCCGTTGTCGCAACGCCCTTTTTAACTTTGCTTTACGTCGGGCAAAAAGTTTCGGTTCCCGCGCAAAGCATGCTGATGAGTATTTTAGAAATGGTGATCGTTCCGGTCATTTTAGGCGTCGTCGCCAATTATTTTTTATCTCGCCGAATTGCACGCATCGAGCCCTATTTGGCGACGTTTTCGATGATAGCCATCGTGAGTATTATTGCTATCGTCGTCGCACTCAATCAACAAAAGATCGCCACGGTTGGTATGATGACGATCTTAGCCATTATGTTGCACAACCTCTGCGGACTTGCGGGCGGATATTGGATCACGAAGTGGCTAGGATACGATCGACGTATTTGCAAAACCGTCGCGATTGAAGTCGGTATGCAAAATTCTGGTCTTGCCGTTGCATTGGCAATGAAATACTTTACGCCTTTAAGTGCCCTTCCCGGTGCAATTTTTAGCGTCTGGCACAATATATCGGGCGCGCTTTTGGCGGGATATTGGGCAAAGAAAGACCGTTAAGTATCGCCGCGAGGGTAACCTTTTACCCTCAAATATTACAAGAGAGTTTGCCGACGACTTTGCCTAAAACATTTACTTCTTGCGCGTCCATAATCTCCGGCGCATATGCTTCATTATCCGATACCAACGCGACCGTACCGTTCACATGTAACTGTAATCGTTTGATAAAAAGACCCGCAGGCGTCGAAACGACGTAGATGCCCGCTTTTTTTGCATTCGTATATTCTTGGTTAATAAAGACGACGTCTCCGCTAAAAAGCGTCGGTTCCATCGAATCGCCTAAAACGTTGATCGCTTGAATATGCTTAATCATTCCGATACCGCCTAACTTCCGGACGATCTCTTCGTCCAGATACATCATTTCGCTGCTTTCGTCTTCGTTTAACGCTCCGCCGCCGGCAGAAGCGTAAATATCGCGAAAATAGTGAATACGTGCATACTTATCGGTTTCGGCCTGTAAACTTTCGACGATTTGATCGAATAAAAGCCAATTGATCGAAATTTTTCGCTTGGCGCAAAACTCTAAAATCTCTTTATAGGGAATTTTGGAGCGATTTTTCATCGTCGCCAATGTCAGCTGATTGATTCCGAGGGCTTCGGCAACGTCTTTATCGAAAACCTTCCGCTCTCCGACTTCCTGAGAGAGAACATCTTTGACTTTTTGCAAAACGGCTAATATATCCGGCATCTTCGCCTCCAATATTTCATTTTGAAATAAAATTGTAGCATATTTTTCAATTTTAGTAAAATGGATGAAAATTTTATCACAAAGGTGTCGTTATGAAAAGTTTATTGTCTACGCTAAACCATTCAAAAAATGTTTATACGTCCTTTATGAACCGTGTCGAAGAGAAAATGCTGATTTTAAGCAATAAAATTTTCTAAGGACTTCTTCAAACACCGCGAGGATGTTTGAAGCCAAGAGTGTCCTTAAACCTTTTTAGCGGTAGCTTTTTGGAAGTAAAACCAAATGAGTGTCAAGATACTCAAAAGAATAACCGGTGCCATAAAAGGATTATTCGAAAAATAAGCGGCAATGCGCATCAAAATTTCACCCGCTTGGTAGCTGGCAATTCCTAACGAAAGAGCCCATACGATAGCCGCAGCGGTGTTAATCAAATGAAACTTGACGATCGGATATTTGGTAATACCGATCGTCATCGGTACAAGCGTTTTAAGCCCGTAAATAAACTTTTGAATGAAAATAATTTTGTCGCCGTACTTTTTCATCAAAAGATGGCTTAACGCCAATTTTCTTCGATGCGCTTTGATATAAGGCAATAACGCTTTTTTATTGTAGCGTCCCATCGAAAATAAAAACGCGCTTCCGATCGTATTTGCGATTGCGGCGATCACGATCGAAAGCGTTAAATCCATTTGCCCGGCATAGCTTAAGACGCCCGCCGCAATAATCGCGACCATCCCGCCGCCGAAAGAGTAGAAAAAGAGTAAGAGGTACCCGTACGTTGAGAGGGAGGTTAAAATATCTTCCACAAAAATCCTTAGTGCGTTAAACGCTGAATACTTTTCAAGAACTCTTCAATCGCATACGAAGCGGTTAAGCCGTCCGATTCGATAATTTGCTCTGGAGAGATGCTATTGCCGTAGAGTTCGATATTTCGATCGTAATCGTGGTTCATGACCGAACCGTCAAACGAAACACCCGCAAAGACGCCTTGCGTTTTCGTGTAGGTATACACTTCCGAAGAAAAATCGACTTCGCTTCCTCTTCCCGCACTCTCTCCCGCAGGACCTGCGGCAATGGAAGCATCGACGCCTAGCGTCATTTTATTGTTCGAAAGTTTTTGAACGATATCGCGGCTTTTAAAGAACATCAAAATATCTTTTTTCTCGACACCCAACTGTAAACCAAAACCCGCACCTCCGAGTTTAACGAAAAACGGATAGCTCCACATGCCGTTTTCTTTACGCACGACCATCACACCCTCGCCCGTTCTACCGCCTAAAAACATACTGATTTCGATCGTTCCGGGAAAAATCGCGATGGCTTGGGCATTATCGCGTACTTTTTCGGGAATCTTAATTTTAGAATCGTATATCATATTTTTAATGGCGTTGGCCGAATCCAAAAGATTCTCTTCCGCCGATGCATACGCTAACGAACTTAAACTCAAAACCGTCATAACGTATATCCATATTTTTTTCATGAGATTTTACTCCTTTGATTTTCCGTAACATAATTAAAAAACGCCCCTTCGGCTTGCATGAGCACTTCATGCGTTCCCTCTTCGACGATTTTACCTTTGTCTAAAACGTAAATATAATCGGCTTTTTTAATGGTGCTGAGTCGATGTGCGATGATAATCGTCGTCTTACCTTCCAAATACGACTCTAGCGCACAAAAAAGCTTCGTTTCCGTATGCACGTCCAATGCCGACGTCGATTCGTCCAAAACGACGATATTGGGACGTTGCAAGACCATTCTCGCAATCGAAAGCCGCTGCCTTTGGCCGCCGGAAAGCCGAATACCGTGTTTACCGATTTGCGTCTCAAGCCCCTCAGGCAACTCGTCGATCAACGTATCAAGCTGTGCGATACGCAATGCATCTTTGACCAAAATCTCTTCACATGTCGCGTCTATCATCAAATTTTGCGCAATCGTCGCATTGAAAAGTTGCGGATTTTGTAAAACCAAGAAAAGATGATCGCGTACGACGTCTAAACCGATCGTTCGGATCGAAACGCCGTCAAACGCAATGTCGCCCTCATCCAAAGGATAAAGTCCGACCAAAAGATGCGCTAAGGTCGTTTTTCCGCTTCCGCTCGCGCCTATTATAGCAATTTTCGATCCCTTTGGAATATGTAAATCGATATGCTCTAAGATTTTTTTCTCTCCGTCATAACTAAAACTCAAGTCTTTAACCTCAATCGCATTCGTTTGCGTACCGATAAAAGGATTGTGCAGGTGTTGCCCTTTTTTCTCAAGCGATAAAGCAAAAATTTCGTTAATGCGATCAAGCGATTTTTGCGCATTGTGGTAAGCATACTGGATATTTAAAATATCTTGCATCGGAGGCATTAAAACCCATAAATAACCGAAAATCGCCAACATCAATCCGATGCTCAAATCCGAATAGGCGACCACAAAAATACTCGCGGCGCGAAAAAGTTCAAAGCCGGAAAGAAAAATCAAGAACGAAAAACGATTGGCTCCGTCGCTTTTATAGGTAAAGATGATGGAATGCTCTTTAATCGAGCGAGAGTGGTTATGCACCTTGTCGAAAAAAAGCTTTTCTTTATTGGTGGAGCGAATCTGAACAAACATCTCCAAGGTTTCGTTTAATGCGTCTTGAAACAGTTCAAACGCCTTGTTTTGCTCTTTTTTCAGTTGTGCGACTTTTTTCGCGAATTTCGTCGTAAAAACGATAACGATCGGATTTAAAATCAAGATAAAAAGAGCCAACTGCCAATGAATCCATAACAGTACCGATCCCACACCCAAAATCATTAAAATAGAGATAATCAACCGACTGACGGAAACGCCTAAAAACGTATCGATCGTCTCGATATCCGTGACCAACAGCGATGCTGCTTTTCCAGCACCGAAAGACTCGAACTGATTCATCGCCACATTTTGTAAATGGTGCAACGCCTCTTCCCTAACGCGAAATGCAACGTTTTTGGAAACGATCGTAAAGAGTTTGGTTTGCCAATAATTTAAAAGAAAAAAAACAAATCTTAAAAAAATGACGCTCAGTAAAACGATACCGATGTAAACAACGGGACTTTGAAGGTGGGTACAATAAGTATCGATCGTGCGGGTTAAAAATCCCGGTTTTTTCAGCAAAACTTCATCCACGAGCATCGGCATTAAAAGCGGAACGGGCGTATTAACGATTGCCGCGACAAAAGCGACGATATTAGCGGTAATAAGCTCTTTTTTATAGGGTTTGATGAAACGAAAAAGCGTTTTAAAGTCGTAGTGTACTGGCATAAAAATCCGATAAAGGCAAGAGAACGTGTCTCTTGCTTTAGGTTAAAATTTAGCGCGCAAAGTCGACCGCACGCAATTCGCGAATGACGTTGACTTTAATTTCGCCGGGATATTGAACTTTGTTTTCGATCTCTTGTGCGATCTCTTTCGCCAATAAAACCGCTTCGTCGTCGTTAATAAGCTTGGCGTTGGCGATTACGCGAATTTCACGACCGGCATTGATGGCATAGACTTGTTTAATGCCTTGTTTGTTTTTGGCGATCTCTTCAATGTCTTGAACCCGTTTCAAAAAGCTCTCCAAAACTTCGCGTCGTGCGCCCGGACGTGCGGCGGAAAGCGTATCGGCGGCGCATACGGCAGCCGATTCGACGGAAGTCGGTTCTTCGTGACCGTGATGTGCGTAAATCGCATTGATAACGACATCATGCTCTTTGTAGCGTCGGCAAATCTCCGCGCCCAAATCGACATGGCTACCCGCCGTTTCATGCGTTAACGCCTTACCGATATCGTGTAGGATACCGGCGCGTCTTGCCAACAGTACGTCACCGCCGGTCTCTGCCGCAATGATGCCGGCTAAGTGCGCGACTTCCAAAGAGTGACCGAGTGCATTTTGGCCGTAGCTGGCTCTAAATTTCAGGCGACCGATCAATTTGACGATTTCCGGATGCATTTTTGAAAGCCCTAGATCGATGATAATATTTTCACCCTCTTCCATCAACCCTTGGTCAAATTCGTCCTTAACTTTTTCGTAAATGCCTTCAATACGTGCCGGCTGAATTCTGCCGTCTTGCACTAAAAGCTCAATGACTTTCGTCGCAATGGCACGTCTGTAAAGATTAAAACTGCTTAAAATAATCGCGTTTGGCGTATCATCGATGATAATATCGACACCTAAAAGCATCTCAAGGGTTTTAATATTACGTCCTTCTTTACCGATAATACGCCCTTTGAGCTCGTCGTCTTTAATATTGACGACGTTGATCAAACGTTCCGCGGCAAATTCGCCCGCAAAACGCGTCGTAGCTTGCGCTAAGATATAATTCACGCGACGTTTGATGTCTTGCTTAGCTTCCTCTTCCAATCGACGCGTCGTATGCGCGATTTCCGCACGCGATTGCTCTTCGACTTTGGCAAGAACGATCTCTTTGGCTTCGTTTTGCGTCAAGCCCGCGGATCGCTCTAAAACGATTAACGCTTCATTGACTTTTTGGGCGTACTCTTCTTTGAGCTGCAATCCCTCTTCGTATAAACTCGTCGCATTTCCGTGAAGTTGTTCAAGCTCTTCACGCTCTTTACCGACTTTTTTCAATTCTTCTTTATAACTACGCTCTTTTTTCTCTAATTCCAGCATTTTGTCGGTATGCTCTTTTTTAAGAGCGATCGTGCGATCTTCGTACTTACGTTTGGCTTCTAATTCCGCCTCTTTGACTTTTAAATTCGAATTACTAAGAATCAGTTCCGCTTCATGCTCGATGGCTTTAGCTTTGGCTCTTGCTTGAGCGACATGTATCTCATAATTTGCGGCTTCCATCTTCTTGGCGATGAAAAATCCCGCAACGCCGCTGACTAATGCGGCTCCACCTACGGCTAACGACTCTAGGACCATTTTCCCCTCTTTTGATGATAGTATGATACGGGGTTAAATAAATATCGGCTACAATATCGTGTTCTTCGGATAAACGGCTTTGCGTCATACACAACTCCCTTTGAATAAAAACGATAGGAGGCTTTTTAGCGAGGGTTTGAAAGAAACGATCGTACATTCCCTTCCCGAAACCCACTCTTTTGAATGCCCCGTCAACCCCGATGACGGGCACCACGGCAAGATCAATCTTGGGCTTTAACTTAAAAGAGTTTTTGGGCTCTAAGATGTTAAAGACTCTCTTTTCTAAAGGCAATCTCCATTCTACCATCTTGAAACTAATACCTTCCATAAACGGAACATATACCTTGCATTTTCTACGCCTACATGTATGAATAACGCTACGAATATCCGCTTCGATTGCAAGCGGATTGTACAAGAGAATCGAATGGACGCGCATATGAAAAAGAAAAGAAGAGAGTTGACGCTGGAGCACTTTATCCCGCCTGTAACAACCGTTTAAAGTTTCGAGTTTTGCTCTGGCAAAGGCTCGAAAATGGGATTTGCTTTCGAACTTAATTTTTTCCATTGTTGTCACTTTAAGGCTTGTTTGACTACAATCATATCCTTTATAATCTAAAAAAAGGACCATAATGAAACTTTGGGCAACCTTGTTACTTGTCTCGACGCTTCTACTCTTAGGAGGGTGTTCTTCCGAAAAAAAGAAAACCGATAACCAAACCGAACCCGCTAAAGTGCAAGAAGAAGTGAAAGAAGCGAAAGCAGAAAAAATCGTTCTACACGATGTCAACGGAAAAGAAATCGTCGTAACGCCGATCGAGAAAGGATTTCGATTTTCGGGCTACGAAGACAAAGTTGTTTTAGTCAATTTTTTCGCCACATGGTGTCCTCCGTGTAAAGCCGAAATTCCCCATCTCAATAACCTTCAAGACAAATACAAAGACCGTTTAGTAATTTTAAGCGTTTTATTGGAAGAAAACAAGTCGCAAGAAGAACTCAACAGTTTTATTCAATATAACGCCATTAACTACGTTATCGTCAACGGTATCGAAAATTTTAAATTTGCGCAAAGCGTCGGCGGTGTTAAAAATATTCCGTTAATGTTCCTCTACGATAAAAACGGCAAATACTCTACACATTACGTCGGTGCCATTCCCGAAGAGATGATTGAAGCCGATATTAAAAAAGTGCTTTAATGTTTAGTTTTCTTAAAAAAGGACTCGAAAAAACACTCGGTTCGATCAAAGATATTCTGCCCGAACGCGTCGAGAAAATCGATAAAACGCTTTTGGAAGAGATACTCATCGAGTCGGATATTCCCTATGAACTCGTCGAAGAGATTCTTTACTATCTTCCACCTGCTTCCTCCATCGCAAGAGCCGACGTGAGACGCGTTTTAAAAGCCTATTTTACCTATCCAATGCCCGAACGTTCATCGGAACAAACACCGTTCGTGGAGCTGGTAATCGGTGTCAACGGAGCGGGAAAAACGACGACGATCGCCAAACTGGCACATAATTATAAAAAAGCTTCTCAAAGCGTATTGTTGGGTGCGGCGGATACTTTTAGAGCCGCGGCGATCGAACAATTGAAAAGTTGGGCAGAGCGCGTGGATGTCGGTATCGTTTACACCGCGCAAGGGCACGATCCCTCAGCCGTCGCATACGATACGATTAGCTCCGCAATCGCCAAAAAAATCGACCGCGTCATTATCGATACGGCAGGGCGTTTGCACAATCAGGTCAATTTGGCAAACGAACTCAAAAAAATCGTACGCATTTGCGATAAAGCACTTCTTGGTGCTCCGCACCGCAAAATTTTGATTTTAGACGGTACGCAAGGCACATCTGCGATTAATCAAGCCAAAGCTTTCCACGAGATGATCGGCATCGATGCGATCATTATCACCAAACTAGACGGTACAGCCAAAGGCGGGTCGCTTTTCGGCATCGCCAAAGCGTTGGAACTTCCGATTCTCTACGTCGGCGTCGGCGAGGGAAAAGACGACTTGATTCCTTTCAATTCCGACGAATATGTCGATACGATTTTAGACGCCATTTTTACGCCCAACCATGGCTAAAAAACAAATTCTTTTCGAGTGCCAAGCGTGCGGTCACCAAAGTGCTAAGTGGTTGGGGAAATGTCCCAATTGCGGTGCTTGGGACGAATTTATCGAACTTTCGCAAAAACAAATCGACGTGTTAAAAGAGACCGGCTCAAAACCCGATTCCGCACAAAGCCGTGCCGTTTCTATTACCGAAGTAACGTACGAGCAAATTGAACGTTTTAGTTCGGGAGACAAAGAGCTCGATCTCGTCCTCGGCGGCGGTATCGTCGAAGGAAGTCTCACGTTGATCGGAGGCAGCCCCGGAGTCGGAAAATCGACTTTATTGTTGAAAATTGCGGGAAACTTGGCGCGTGAAGGCAAAGAAGTGCTTTACGTCAGCGGCGAAGAATCCTCAAGCCAAATCAAACTTCGAGCCAATCGCGTCGATAGCAACTACGAAGCCCTCTATCTGCTTTCGGAAATTAAACTCGATACGATTTTTACGGAGCTTGAAAAACATCCGTATAAAATTTTGATTATCGACTCGATCCAAACCCTTTACAGCGAAAAAATCGCCTCCGCCCCCGGAAGCGTTTCGCAAGTACGTGAAATCACGTTTGAGCTTATGCGTTTTGGTAAAGAACGCAATATCGCGATTTTTATTATCGGGCATATTACCAAAGAAGGTGCGATTGCAGGGCCTAGAGTCTTAGAACATATGGTCGATACCGTTTTGTATTTCGAGGGTGATTCATCCAGAGAACTCCGTCTCTTGCGCGGCTTTAAAAACCGTTTCGGAGCGACCAGCGAAGTGGGTATTTTTGAAATGACGAAAGCGGGACTTGTGAGTGCCAAAGACGTCTCGAAAAAATTTTTCACGCGAGGTAAAGCACAAGCAGGCTCTGCCATTACCGTTTTGATGGAAGGATCGCGCCCGATCGTCTTGGAAGTCCAAGCTTTAGTCAGCGATAGCGGCTATCCCAATCCTAAGCGTAGTGCCACTGGATACGAAATCAATCGTCTCACGATGCTTTTAGCCCTTTTGGAGCGCAAACTCGACCTTCCGTTTAACCAGTACGATGTTTTCGTCAACATCGCCGGCGGTATTAAAATCAGCGAAACTTCGGCGGATTTGGCGATTATCGCCGCTATTATCAGCTCGTATCGCAACCGACCGATCAGCAAAGACACCGTTTTTATCGGAGAAGTTTCACTCATCGGAGACGTACGCGATATTTTTAACCTTGATTTACGCCTCAAAGAAGCAAAATCTCAACACTTCGAAAAAGCGATCGTTCCTTCGCTACCGCTTGAACCGCTTGATGGCGTTAAGTGCTATCCTATCGACGAAGTATCAAAATTAATCGAATGGATGTAAAAAAAATTATCGTTTAGACGATATGTCTTATACGAAATTTATTTGGATAAAAAGGAAGAAAATGGCGGGTAAAAAACCTGAAGACGGCGAAGCCGTCGTTGAGAAAAAAGCAAAAGGCAATACCGTTCTTATCGTTATTATCGCATTATTGGTACTTTTGTTGGTCGGCGGTGGAGCAGCGGCTTTTTTACTTTTAAGCGGCTCTCACGACGAAGCTAGTGCGGATGCAGGACATGCGGCGGCACCGCAAGAAACCAAAGCGGTTCCTAAAAAAAGCGGCAGTAAAAAATCGACCGATCACTTAACCGTAGGACCGATGTACCCGATGACGCCTTTTGTCGTCAACTTACTTAGCGAAAGCGGCAACCGTTTTTTAAAAGTCTCCATCGATTTAGAACTCAGCGACGCTAAATTACAACCTGAGATGGATCACAAAAAATCTCTCATTCGCGATATTATTATTCGCACGTTCTCGTCTAAAACGTTTGAGGAAGTCAGTACACTCAAAGGCAAGGACAAGCTCAAAGAAGAAGTGTTGGATAAGATCAACGAAAACCTTTCCGACGGACAAGTGAAAAATATCTATTTTACCGATTTTGTGGTTCAATGATCGGTATTGATCTCGTATCCATCGCACGCATAACGCATATGCGCGAACGCTTCGGCGATAAAGCGTTCGCGAAATTTTTATCCGAAGAAGAGCTTAGCTTAGTGCAAAACGATGTGACGGCTGCGGGTTTTTATGCCGCAAAAGAGGCGATTTCTAAAGCATTAGGTATCGGGATTTGCGGCCAATGCGGATTTATGGATATTAAAATTCTCAAAGATGCACGCAACGCTCCCTCATTCACGCTTTCACGCCATCTTGTCGAAACGTACGGAATTAGCGACGTTTCTTTATCTATCACGCATGAAAACGGCTTTGCCGTCGCCGTCGCCGTGATCGAAGGGCAAAAGCGTCAGCGTCGACTCTGGCATTAACCTCCGCCTACAAACTGTAAAAATTCGACTTTATCGTTTTCGTGAAGTTCAAAAGAGTTCCACTGCTCTTTTTTGATAATGTTCATATTGACCGCAGCTGCCATCACTTTCGTCTCAATGCCCAAATCCGCCATCAAAGCTTGAATCGTTGTCGCATTCGTCTCTTGCAAAACTCCGTTGATAATTAACTGCATTTCAATGCTCCTTTTCGAAAACATGCCATTTTAAAGCGTTCACCCATAAAAGCGGGGTCAATCAGCGTTTTGACGCGATTTTTCTCTCGATCGTAAGCCTCTTTTGTCGCTTTTTGGGCAAAAAGCTCTAAAAGTTCAATCAAGCCGAAATCGACCAATGCTTTCATTTGAGAGCAAAATTTTTCCACGCGCATACCGTTTTTTTCAAAGGCTTGAAATAAATGGGCAAAGCAGACGTCATACGTAAGATCCGCATCGGCAAAAAAAGTATCGAACGTATGCGCTTCGCGCTGCGAACTTTCGACAAGATCGCTTAATGCAAAAAAGGGATAAACATGATGCTTGGCGTAAACGCGAAGCGAAAAATCTTCGCGAGCCTCTTTTTGCCCGTAATCAAACGTGACAAACTCCAAACGATCGGCACTGTGAGCCATTGAAGCGGCAAACGCTTCATACCTTAAACACAATTCGCCTTTACGAACGCCGTATTCTTTCGCTTTAAGGGAAGTCGGTTCGTCCATCGGTTTAAACACCGCTCGATTTTCTTCAATATACAGCATTTTGTCGTCGTAAATCACTTCGCAGGCAAAAGCGTCGAAAATCTCGTTCGCAACAAAAAAAGCCTCTTCAACGTTTATTTCTTCCAAGGATTTGACATGCCTGAGCGTCACGGCATCGCCAAACGCTTCTTGGAAATAGGCTTTTTGCATGAGTTCGTTTTGCCAAAAAGGCTCAACGATGACAAAGCGTAGCGTTTTCAGCCACTCCGGTTTCAGCGTGTAGATAAACTGAATCATATCGGCAAGCAAATACCCTTTATGCGCACCGATTTCAACGACATGACATGTCGGGCTTAAAAAGCCGCTTTGAATCGTCGAAATCAGACGCTTGGCAATCGATCCGCCGAAAAACATACTAGTACTCACGGCGGTGTAAAAATCGCCCTCTTTTCCGATAATGCGTTTTTGCGTATAATAGCCCCTATCGCCGTAGAGCCATTCGTACATGTAAGCACTAAATTTCAATGTTTATCCAAGAGCCTTGCATGCACGCTCTAAACGTTTAAAGCCCTCGTCCATCTCTTCTTTGGAAATGGTTAAAGGCGGTAAGAAGCGCAACGTATTTTGTCCGGCTTTTAAAACCAAGACGCCCTCTTCGAAAGCTTTTTTAATCATACCCGCTAAAATATCGTCGCTTTTGCATCGAAGTCCTCGCATTAAACCTAGCCCTTCAACGCTTTCAAATAAGCTCGGAAATGCTTGACATGTCGCTTTTAATTTCGCATCGAAATAGATCAGTGCTTCATCAAGCATACCGCTTTGTTTATACTCTTCCAAAATTGCTAAAGCTTCCAAACCTGCGCGCGTTGAGAGGAAATTTCCTCCGAACGTACTGCCGTGATCGCCCGCTTCAAAAATATCTTTGTGCTTCGTAATGACTGCACCGATGGGAACGCCGCCTGCTAGACCTTTCGCAAGCGTAATAATATCCGGTTCGATCTCGTACAAGGTCGTCGCCAAAAATTCGCCGCTTCGAAAGACGCCGCTTTGCACTTCGTCGATAATCAGTAATATCTCTTTTGTTTTTAAAAACGCCGCAAGGGCTTGAATCTCTTCTTTGGGGAAAGCTTTGACGCCGCCTTCGCCTTGTACGAGTTCCAACATAACCGCAACGGTTTCATCGTCAATGCTTCCATAAAGATCCGCAATTGCTTTGGTATAGGAAAAACCTTCAGGATACGGTGCAAAAGCGGTTTTATGAAAGCTTTCCTGCCCCGTCGCTTTCACCGTCGTAATCGTACGACCGTGAAACGAATGTTCTAAAGTTAAGACTTTATAACGTTTATTGGCAAATTTTTTCTCGCCGTACTTACGGGCTAATTTGATAGCACCTTCATTCGCTTCCGCACCCGAGTTTCCGAAAAAAACCGCTACGTCAAATCCGGTAAGTTCATGAATTTTTTGAGCCAATTTTGCCTGAGGTTCTATCATGTAGAGGTTTGAGGTATGAATCAAATGACGTGCTTGATCGCTAATCGCATCGGCAAGTCTTTGATTGCCGTGTCCTACGCTGACGACGCCAATACCGCTGGTAAAGTCGATATAATCTCTTCCCTTGTCGTCAAACAACGTTGCGTTGATGCCGTGTTTAAAATTGACATAGTTTCTTGCATAAGTATGCAACACGTACGTTTTGTCCATGGTTTCAAAATCCATTGGCTACTCCTCAAAAAAAATGCAATTATAGCAAATGCCTACCCAATTTTAGGCAAGTTCCATTTTTTATAATACGCGAGCAGCCGAAGCGAAACGCCGAAGGCAAAAACAACCATAAAAGCAACGTATCCTTGAATGCCAAAAGCATCAAACGCAAACAAAATCGCACCGACGAGCAAAGAGACCGTACCGTAAAATTCGCTGGTCAACAAAAAAGGTACGCGATTGAGTAAAATATCGCGCAGCACGCCGCCGCCGACGGCCGTAATTAATGCCATTAAAACCACGCCGAAGAAATTAAATTCCGCTTGTAACCCGATAAGCGCACCGGAGATAGAAAAAGAGACCAACCCCAGCGTATCGCTGATGATAAAATAAAACGTCTTTTCGATCTCGTCTTTTTGATGCAATTTAAGCGCAATGCTCAAAATGATAACACCGATAACCAACAACGAGGGAAGCATATGCGTAAACGTAGAAGGTGCTCTTTGGACGATCATATCGCGTACGATTCCTCCGCCTAACGCCGTTAAAAAAGAAGCAATAAAAATACCCAAAAGATCCAAACGCTCTTTAATGGCTACGTAAAAACCGCTGAGGGCAAAGGCAATCGTCCCGATAATTTCCGCAACTTCCAACTCAACCATGCGATCCCTTTAAGGTTTCTAAATACCGTTCTAAAATCACTTTAGCCGCGATCGAATCAATACGTCCGTCGCGTTTTTGGCGCATTGTGCCTTGCATCATCTCTTTGGCTTCCAAGCTTGTACCGTACTCATCTTGGTAAACCACTTCGCCGCTAAAACGTAAAAGTCCGACAAAATGCTCGATGCGTCGCTTCATCTCCGCTTCGCTACTGCCGCCTTTGGGCAAGCCTACGACCAAACAGTCGATATGCCACGTCGTCAAAAACGTATCCACATCGCGTGCGGCTTGATCGCGATTTTTTCGTAAAATCGCTTCTTGGGGCACGACAAGAGACTCACCTAAGCACAGTGCCGCTCCGATGCGCTTTAGACCGATATCTATCGCCGCTATTTTTTTCATTATGAGCTTCTTATCGGCAACGCAAATACTCTAAACGCGTTTCGTCCCATAACGCTTTGGCGTTGTAGTTAGGGACCAATCCGTTAGGCGATTTTTGCGATAAAGGGTTTTGTGCCGCTTCGATCATATAGCGCGGCATATAATTGGGTTTTCCGAGCGATTCTAAAAAGCGACATGTAGAGGCTAAATGATCCAGTTTGTCACGTAAAACTTGCGCAAAACGATCGCGTTTTTTGGCATCTAGAGGACTGAAATAGGTTACTTTCAAGGTATCTAAAACGCCGCGTGCCGATTTATCGGCAACGCGTAAACTATCAAAATACCCGTACGCCGTCGCCGTTAAATACAAATCCGCCGCTTGATCGTATTTTTCCTCTTGGATACAATACGCACTTGAGGCAAATAAGAGATCCGCTGAGAGTTTATTGACGATTTCGACGCGCTCTAAACATCGGTTCGACCAAGGCTCCGATGCATGCTCCGTTTGATCTTCGAAAGGATTGCTTGCAGCCCAAAGCACTAGAGGTATTAAAAGCGTTAACATTATCCCTTTCATCGGTTTCTTTTTCATCAAGGCATCACTCCTGCCATGCTTTACAGACGTCGACCCAACCGCAAGAGCGTGCATACGTTTGTAACGAAGGAATATCCAAAGCAATCGCACTGTTGGCACTTCCGGCAGCGGGATACACCCTATCAAACCGTTGCAACGACACATCTAAAAAAACGCGTACGTTTTCGCGAATACCGAAAGGACAAACGCCTCCGATGGCATGTCCGACCAAAGGTTCGACCTCTTCGGCTTTCAACATTTTCGCTTTGATCGCAAAACGTTCTTTAAACTTTTGATTGTCGACTTTCGCGTCTCCCGCGGCAACGATCAACAACGCACCGCCTCGTTCGTCGTAAAACGAAAGCGTTTTAGCAATCTGTTTAGGCTCACAACCCAATGCACGTGCCGCCAGATCGACGGTTGCGCTCGAAACGTCGAATTCGATAATCTTTTTTTCCAAACCGTACGTTTGAAAATAAGCCCTTACCTGTTCTATCGCCATTGTTTTGCCTTTATAAAACCGAACTCAACATTTTGATACTCAACGCCATCAACAAAAGCGCAAAAATCTTTTTCAATTTCGAAACCGGAAGATTATGCGCCATTTTGGCACCCCACGGAGCCGTAAAAAAACTCACGAGCGAGATTAAGACTACGGCGGGAAGGTAAACGTAGCCTAATTGCAAACCGGCACTGCCTTCTTGCAAAATTCCGTTTAACATGTAACCGATCGTACCTGCAATCGAGAGAGGAAAGCCTATCGCCGCCGAAGTCGCAATCGCTTTTTTAAGATCGACGTTCTGCCAAACCAAAAACGGTACCGTTAACGAACCGCCGCCGATCGAAACGAGTGCCGAGACGATACCGATAAACAAACCGCCGCCGAAAAGCCCTTGGTTCCCGACGATTTGTTGCGAAGGTTTCGGCTTTTTATCTACGGCCATTTGAATCGACACGTACGCCATAAAAACCGCAAAAAAGATCGCCAATTGCGCCGATTTCATAGATGCCGCTAAAAATGTCGCTCCAAACGTACCGATAACAACGCCGGGAGCCATAATTTTAACGATACTCCATTGAACCGCGCCTCGCTTATGGTGTGCCCGCATACTGGCAAACGACGTCATTACGATAGACGCCATCGACGTGCCTAACGCCATATGGACGACTTGTTCAACCGCAACGCCTTGTGCCAGAAAAATCGTCGTTAACGCCGGAACCATAATGCCTCCGCCGCCGATGCCCAATAATCCCGCCATAAAGCCGACAACGGCACCCAAAATTAAAAAAGCGATAATCCACTCAAATCCCATCGTTGCATCCTTTAAACACGAATAATACGTCCGTTTTCAACTTTGATTTTTCCTAAACATTCATACTCGAAAATCCGATCGGCAAATTTTTCAACCGCTTCGTGGTACAACGGTTGCATTTCACAATAACGTAAAAAATCGTCTTGACATGTAGACGCCGTAAACCCTAAATTTTCGACAAAGGCATCGATATCCAAAATCGGCGTCGCTAGCCCTTGGCGTAGCAAATCATTCGTCGCTTCGCTCTCGCCCAAACGATGCGGAAAAACAAAAATGGGTTTTTGCATTTGAAGCGCATAATGAATACTGTGCATCGTTCCGCTTTTGCGGTCGGCTTGCGCCACGATTAACGCTTCTCCTAACGCGACGATCAATTCGTTTCGTTGGGGAAATGCCCATTTCAAAGAAGGAGCACCCGCTTCAAATTGGCTCAAAACCAATCCTTGCGATTCGATCGTTTCAATCATTTTACGATTGATAGAAGGATAGCGAATATCCAAACCCGTTCCGGCAACCATAATCGTTTTATCAAAACCGGCACCCCAATGCGCGGTTGCATCGACGCCTTGCGCTCCTCCGCTTACGATGCACGCACCCGCGTTCGCAAGTTTTGAAGCAAGCGTATGCGTCATCGTCTTAGTATAGGCAAACGGGTGTCTCGTTCCGACGATCGAAATTTTTCGTTGACGTAACAAGGAGGTATCGCCGACGTAAAAAAGGCTCTTGGGATAGACTTTCATCGCTTCGCATTCCGTGATATGAAAGTCTATCGTTTGAATCATCATAAATCTTTGAGATAGACCAAATCCAAACCTTCTAAAAGATCGCTTGAATCCTTCAGAACCTCTAACGTACTTTTATGCGGATGCCCGATCGCAATAGCGTATCCGTTTCTCTTTGCTTTCGTAACCGCTTCTTTAAGTTGCGTTCGAATCGCACTTTTATCCAAACTGTTATCCAAGAAGACGTCTCTGGAGTAGCAAAACATATCGTATTTTTTGCATACCGCACCGACTTTCGAATTACCGATCGTTCGGCTATCGACAAAGAGTAAATCGCGTGCTTTCATCACTTTAATCAAACGATCCATCGCGTTGTAATCGGCGGTATAGGTTCCGCCCGTATGGTTATTGTAGTATTTGATATGCGGAAACCATGCTTTAATACGGCTAATACGCTTTTCTATCACGTCACTCGAATCGAGCGTCGTTAAGGTATCCGGTTCCGGAGACGAATAGTTTTTCGACTCCATCGGAAGGTGAATCATCGCAAACTCAAACTCGTAGGAGAGGCGCACGGTCTCGGGATGTCCTTTGGTCGGAGGGAAGAAAGAAGGCGTCACTTTATAGGGAATCTCTTTAATCAAGCGCGTTTGCCACGGAAACGATACGTCGTCGATAATAATCGCTAAACGCGGCGTCGTTCCGGCAGGGTACGTTTTTCGCATCACTTCGGAGTGTTTCGTCGTTTTAGCGGCTTTGACGTTTTGCTCGTAATCTTGAGCTTCGGAAAGAATCGGCGTTTTAGGCTCTTCTTCTTTATGCAAAGGTGTCGTTACATTGTGTTCAAGAGTCTCTACGGAAGCATTTTGTTCTAGTTTCTGTTCCGGAGGCATCGGGAGTTCTTCGGATCGGCTCACGTTGGTTTCTTCAAGAGCAGGAGGAGGCGTAGCCAGAGACGCCAAACGCGTTTTTTCATCGTCAAGCATCTGTTTCATTTTACGCATCAACTCTTCGCTAGAAGCACTGTTTTGCTTTTGCACCGTTTGATAATGCGCATACGAAGTCGTCATATAGACGTAAACTCCGAAGGAGAGGATCATAACGGTCATGATCAACATTACTATCAGACTGTATCGTTTCAATGTACGCGAACGAACTTCTTTAGGCGAAGAGGCAACGTTATTGGAACTCTTTTCTTTATTTTTCTTTACCATCACTGCTTACACACTACTTTCCAAGAATAACTTCGACCTCTAATAACTCAAGATTTTGATTTGTCTGCGAGGTAATTTTCACGTCTTCAACTTTGGTATATTTACGAATAACCGCAATCAAATCGTTGCGCAAGTCGTCCATATAGGGAAGTTTGCAGCTCGCCCTTTCATGGGCAAGCATAATCTTCAAACGGTTTTTGGCGACATCGGCACTGTTTTTGTTACGACCGAAAAAACTATCCAAGAAACTCATTTAAAGATTCCTTTCAACGTTGCAAGAATTCCTTTCTTTGCACGAATATCCAAAAATTCCACATCTTCGCCCAAAATACGACGGGCTATATTGCGATAAGCTTCGGCAGAGAGGGATTTGTCTTTATTGACAATAGGCGAACCCGTGTTGGTGGAGGTAATAATATCTTCATCGTCGGGGACGATACCGATCAACGGGAGCGCTAAAATACTTAAAACGTCTTCGACGCTTAGCATATTACCCGCATCGACCATTTCAGGTTTGATACGATTGATGATAATGTGTTTTTCGACCTCTTGTCCATTGGTAGCTTTTTCACTTTTCGCATCGATAATACCGATAACCCTATCGGCATCGCGAACAGAACTGACATCGGGCGTCGAAACGATTAATGCACGGTCGGCTAAAAAAATCGAGTGTTCAAACCCGCTTTCAATACCCGCAGGCGAATCGATCATCACGATATCAAAACTCTCTTTGAGATTTTCGATCAACGCTTTGACTTTATCTTTATTTAAAATATCTTTATCTTTGGTTTGGCTTGCGGGTAAAAAATAAAGCGTTTTCGATTTTTTATCGTTGATCAACGCTTGCGCAAGGTTACATCGCCCTTCCATAACATCGACGACGTCATAGACGATACGATTTTCAAGCCCCAAAATCATGTCAAGATTTCTAAGCCCGATATCAAAGTCGATAGCAACCACTTTTTTGCCCAAATTTGCAAGTCCGACGGCAAGATTGGCGGTAGTGGTGGATTTGCCGACCCCGCCTTTACCCGACGTTACGGTAATAACTATACCCATGTAACCTCTTTGAATAAATCAAGATAGAGTTCCTCGAACTCTTTACGCCGTTGTTGAGAGTAAAACACCCGACATGACGTTAAAAAGCGGGTTTTCTTCGCTAGAAAACCCACACACTTTTCGTGTTATTTTCGGTTCTTTCGCCATCGCATTGTGAAAGAACCGAAACGTTAGTTTTTGTCTTTGTTGATGATTTTTTTAGAAGTAATCCAAGGCATCATCGCTCTGAGTTTCTCACCTGTTTTGTTAAGGAGGCTTCTCTCTGTTTTAGCGCGCTCTGCGTTCATGCGAGTGTATCCTGCTTTGCGCTCAAGAATAAAATCTTTGGCAAAACGGCCATCTTGAATCTCAGCCAAGATCTCTTTCATCGCTGCTTTTGATTCAGCGTTGATCACACGTTTTCCACTCACATAGTCACCATACTCTGCGGTGTTAGAGATAGAATAACGCATATCGGCAATACCGCCTTGGTACATCAAATCAACGATGAGTTTAAGTTCATGTAGACACTCAAAGTATGCCATCTCAGGCTCATAACCTGCTTCCACCAACGTTTGGAAACCCGCTTCTACTAAAGATGTCACACCACCACAAAGAACCGCTTGCTCACCAAAAAGATCGGTCTCTGTTTCGTCTTTGAAGGTTGTCTCAATAATACCCGTACGACCACCACCAATCGCTGAAGCGTAGCTTAGTGCAAGGGCTTTTGCTGTGCCAGTTGCATCTTGATCAACTGCAATAAGATCAGGGATACCACCACCGTTAACAAACTCACTTCTAACCGTGTGACCTGGCGCTTTTGGAGCGATCATAATGCAATCGACGCCTTTAGGAGTGATAATTTGACCGTAGTGGATGTTAAAACCGTGTCCGAATGCAATCGCTTTACCGGCACTTAGGTTGGGTTTGATTTCCGCAGCAAAAACGTCGCTTTGCATCTCGTCCGGTAACAAAATCATAATCACGTCGGCATATTTCGTCGCTTCGGCAACGCTCATCACGTTAAATCCTTTTGCTTCCGCTTTCGCCCATGAACTGCCTTCTTTGCGAAGACCGACGACGACTTCTACGCCGCTGTCGCGAAGATTTTCCGCATGTGCATGTCCTTGAGAGCCAAATCCGATCATCGCTACTTTTTTTGAGCGAATAATGCTTAAATCACAATCTTTGTCATAATAGACGGTAATTGCCATAACAGATCCTTGTCGTATAAATTTCACGCATTTTACAGAAGTGTTACTTAAAAACTTTACAACACCATCTAAAAGGAAACTATAAAGCAAGACGAGATAGAATGTGACGTATAACATTCTTTATGCAGGATCGGTTATGGACGAAAATATTTTAAAAAAAATCAAGGCTCTACCGCCGCTTGACGATACCGTGTTGAAAATCCAGCGCATTTGCGTTGATAAAAACAGTTCTCTTTCCGATTTGGTACAAGTCGTCGAGAGCGATCCGATGTTAACCGCCAATATTCTCAAATCATCCAATTCGCCGTTGTACGGTTTTAGCCGAGAAATTAAGAACATTGCCCATGCGGTCTCTTTGTTCGGCATGGCGACGGTTCGGGGTTTTGCGCTTTCAAGTGCGATCAAACAAAATATTAAAATTAATTTAGAACCTTACAACATCAATAACAATATCTTCCTCGATATCAGTACCTTGCAAAGCATGTTCATGTTCAAGTGGTACTCTAAAGTCGATAAATCTCTTCTCGACATTCTTCAACCCGCGTCCTTTATGATGGAAGTCGGAAAGATTATTATTGCACATGAACTCATCGAACGCCACAAAGAACAGGCCTTTCAAGAAGCACTTTTAAACGTTACGACCTTAGATGCCTTGGATGCTTTGGAAAAAGAGTACGTCGGATTTTCAAACGAAGAGATTACCGCTAAGATTTTTGAGCAATGGAATTTGGAAAGCGAACTTGTGGAAGCGATTCAATATTCGCGTACGCCCGAAAAAGCTCCCGAGCATATTAAAGTGTGCGCACGCGCTTTACATGTCGTGCAAACCGCCGTTAATATTTTTGCCCAACTAAGCGATACGTCGATTCAAAACGCC
Source organism: Sulfurospirillum sp. MES (assembly GCF_000789415.1). Lineage (NCBI taxonomy): Bacteria > Pseudomonadati > Campylobacterota > Epsilonproteobacteria > Campylobacterales > Sulfurospirillaceae > Sulfurospirillum > Sulfurospirillum sp. MES. The sequence goes on from NZ_JSEC01000009.1 coordinate 38,976, forward strand.
TTAGTGCTTTTGGAAGAGTACCGCCTTCAAAAAGAACCGTTTCTAGAAACGTACGAGCAATTCATACAGTGAGAGATTTTCTTTTAAGTTTGAGTCGCGGAGTGGCACGACACGATGTGCCTTCCGCTTTTTTGCCTCATTTTCAAGCACTGCTTCAACTACGCGCCTTAGTTCAAAAAAACGATCTTTACAGTTTAGATCCTTCTTACAAAGCCGGAAAACTCGACGTCGCATTTAACGGAACCGGTTTTTTAAGCTCTTTAGAGCCGACGAGCGCCAAAGATATTCTCATTGAATCTTCAAGCTTGCACGGTGCGATGAGAGGCGATCTTGTCGTCGTTAAACGCGTTGCCAATAAACGAAGTTCGCGTCCTAAAGCCGTGGTTGTTTACATCGCTCAACGCGCCTTTAGCAAAAGCATCGTCTACACCAAAATGAGCAAAGGCAAAGTCGTCGGTGCCAACGTGCAAAACGAAGCACTCTTTGAGATAACCGCCAGCCAAAAATCGCTTAAACAATTACCGTTGGGAGCTGTCCTCAAAATCGACAATACGTCCAATACGATCGAAGAGGTGCTAGGCGTTTTAGACGATCCGAGCGTCGATGAAAAGATTTCATTGGCTCTTTTCGATAAAAAAGAGTTTTTCAGCCCGGAAGCCGAAGCCGAAGCCAAAAGCCACGGCGATTTTGTCGACAAAAGCTACTATGCACATCGCGTCGATTTAACACATCTACCCTTTTGCACGGTTGATCCCGTGGATGCCAAAGATTTTGACGACGCTATCTATTTTGACGTGCAAAACCACGTTTTATACGTTGCTATCGCCGATGTAAGCGAATACGTACATGCTATGGGTTATATCGATAAAGAAGCTCTCGTTCGCGGTTTTTCGATCTATTTTCCGCATAAAGCGATTCCGATGCTACCACGCGCTTTAAGCGAAAATATCTGTTCGCTCAAACCAAACGTCGATCGACTCGCTTATACGTTTAAAATAACGCTCGACCCGCTGACATGTGAACCGATCCAAGAAGAGTTATTCGAAAGCGTCATTCATTCGCAAAAACGTTATACGTACGAGACAATCGATCTGTTTTTAAAAGGCGATCTTAGCGATGCCGACGCAACGGACCAACCTATTTTGGCATACCTTTTAGAACTGAATGCTTTGACGAAAAAATTGCGTACCATACGCTTGGAAAAATCCTTTTCGTTTCGTGCTTCGGAAATTCGAATGCGCGTCGATGAAAACCAAAATCTGATCTCGACGAGCATCGAAGAAGAGACCCCTTCTCACGGACTGATCGAAGATTGTATGCTTCTTGCCAACAAAGCCGCCGCTAAAAAACTGGGATTCGGTATCTTTAGAACGCATGAAAGCCCTTCTTATGAACGAATGGAAGCACTTTTGAGCGATTTGGTACTGATCGGTATTAACGTGAAGCTCCGCTCGGATCTGCCGCAAATGATTCGAGAGATTCAACAAAAAGCCGATACGCTGAACCTTCGCGACGAAGTCGATAAACTCATTATCAAAAGCCAAAAGAAAGCCATTTACGAACCGGAAAACAAAGGGCATTTCGGACTCGGATTTGACATGTACACCCATTTCACTTCACCGATTCGTCGTTACAGCGACTTGACGTTGCACCGCCTTTTGAAAGCCAAAACGTCACACGACGATAAAAAATTGGCATTTTTGCTCAAAGACATCGCGCCTTTATGCGAACAAATTAGCCTTCTCGAGCGTGAAAGCGACAAAGTCGCTTGGGATTATATGGACCGTAAATTTGCACGCTATATGGCCTTACATGTCGGCGAAAATTTCAAAGCAATCGTCGTTGAAACCGAGCAAAACGCGATTGCAAAGTTAGACGATACGATCAAGGGCGCTCGCATCTTTTTGCTGGATGATGACGTGCATCTTTTGCAGCGCGTTGAGATTAAAATCGTCGAGAGCAACATCGCTACGGCAAGGATTTATGCACGCGTTACGAGGAGCTTTGATGTATAAAAGAGAGTTTGAAAATCTTTTAAAAACCAAAAAGGTTCCCAAAACAACGCTTTTTTACGGCGCATGTGCTTACCAAAACAATCTTTTAACCCGTGCTTTGTTGGAACTTTTAAATGCATCCGGCGAAGAAAAACTCATGATGTATTACGACGAATACCATTTCGGTTCGGCAAAAAATTTTCTTTCGCAAGCCTCGCTTTTCGGTGATCGCAATATTTTAATCCTTAAAACCGATAAGCCGCTTCCCGCAAAAGAACTTTCAACCTTAGTCGAGTTGTGTACGAAAAACGATTCTAGCTATTTTATTTACCAATATTTCGGTGAAGATAAAAAAGCAACGCCGATGACCAAAGCTTTCGACAAATTTTTCGTTCGTCTCTTCAAAGCCGACTATAACGAAGCCGTATCGCTTCTAGCCCAACATGCAAACGCTATCGGGCTCGCGATCGATCGTTACGCTTTGGGAGAATTGTACGTTTTGCATGCGGAAGATTTAGCGTTGTGCGTTAACGAGTGCGAAAAACTGCTTGTTCTGGGGAAAGAGATTCAAACCGCCGATATTCATACGCACGTTTACGGTCTCGGAGCGGTTTCCATGGACCGTTTTATGGGTAAGTTATTGGAAAAAAAAGATATTAAAGAGGAGTTTTTACGCCTTGTCGAAGGCGACGGCATTGAAGAAATTCGTATCGTCAATGCTCTGCAAACGCATATTTCGCAACTTTTTTTATTTCACGCCTACATCAAACTTCACGGCACGTTTGACGCCAAAGCGATTTTAGGTTACCCTCTTCCGCCGCAACTCGCCGCCGAACGCTCTAAAATTTCCATTAAAATCGACTTGGCAACCTACCAACGGCTTTTAACGCTTTTAACCGATGCCGAATACCGACTTAAAAAAGCCGGAAATATTGAAAAAAGCAGTTATCTGCTCTCTACCTTAATAAAATTTCAAAGTTTTTTATAGTATAATCCGCGTCTATTCTAAAAATCCTTACTCAAATAGATATTATTTGGGTGAAATCCATAAGGAGACATTATGCGACATTATGAGTTGCTTGTCGTAGTTAAACCTACGCTAACCGTAGAAGAACTACAAGCAAAACTAGGCTTTCTAAAAGAAATTTTAGAAAAAAACGGCGCGGTTATCGCTGCCACACTTGATATGGGTACCCGCAAACTTGCGTATCAAATCGATAAATTTGAGCGCGGTACATACGTTGTATTCTACTTTACTGCCCCAACGGCTGCGATTGCAGAAGTTGAAAGACTTATCCGTATTACGGAAGAGTTTATCCGCTTTATGACCGTAAAATTTGAAAATCAAAAAGAACTTCGTTTCTGGAACAAACAAGTGGAAAAAATCACGAAAAAAAGTGATGCGCCCGCTGTTGTAGAGACTAAAGAGATTGTAGAAGATACTGTTACGACTGAAGCTTAAATAAGGAGCCACGATGTTCAATAGAGTGATTATGCTTGGTAATCTCACGCGCGATTGCGAACTTCGCTACCTGCCAAACGGAGGTGCCGTATGCACAACGGGACTTGCGACTAACCGTCGCTTCAAAAAACAAGACGGTAGCCAAGGTGAAGAGGTTTGCTTTATCGATATCACTTTCTTTGGACGCACGGCGGAAATTGCCAACCAATACCTAAGCCGCGGCAAAAAAGTATTGGTGGAAGGTCGTTTGAAACTCGATCAGTGGACGGATCAACAAGGCGTTAAACGCTCGAAACACTCCATCACGGTTGAAACGCTTCAAATGATTGATTCTCGCGGACAAAACGAAAGTGATATGGGCGGAAGTTACGGTGATTCGACAAGCGGTTCTATGCCAAACGTCGGTTATACCCCCAACCCAAAACCGGCCGGCGCACCAAGACAATCAGCTCCCGAAATGAGTGGTCATGATATTCCGAGCATCGATATTAACGATGACGAAATACCGTTTTAGTAAATAAAGAAGGATAAAAAGATGGCAGAGAAAAGAAAATTTGCACGTAAATACTGCAAATATTGTGAAGCAAAAATAGAATACGTTGACTATAAAGATGCAAAAATTTTGAGACACTCACTTTCCGAGAGATACAAAATTATGCCTCGCCGTTTAACCGGTAACTGCAAACGTCACCAAGAGATGGTCGAACTTGCGATCAAACGCGCTCGTGCGACGGCGGTTATCCCATACATCATCGACACGAAAAAAGTCGTGGCCGTGCCTTTTGAGCAATTGCAACAATAAAGCTTACATGTAAGGTTTGGAACGCGCTTCCAAACCTTACGTTTTACATCATTTTACGAGCGCGAACTCCAACACTTCTTCAATCTTACTGACCGGGATAATCGTCATTTTTTCTTTCACTTCGTCCGGAATTTCCTCGAGGTCTTTTTCGTAATTTTTCTTCGGTATCAATGCCGTTTTGATTTTCGCTTTATACGCCGCAATCAATTTCTCTTTAAGTCCACCGATCGGCAACACTTTACCGCTGAGGGTTATTTCGCCCGTCATCGCAACGTCGCTTTTGACTTTTTTGTCGCAGAGAATGGACGCAATCGCCGTTGCCATCGTTATACCCGCACTCGGACCGTCTTTGGGCGTTGCGCCTTCAGGCACGTGAATATGCAGATCGTAACGTCGGTATACGTCGCTAGGTTCAACGGTTTTGGCATTTTCTTCTTTGTCCAAGCCCGTCGTCGGAATAATAGAAAGAGGAACGCTAATTTTGCCGTTGTCGATCAAAACTTTGACGACACTTAACGCGATTTTTGCCGATTCTTTCATGACATCGCCCAACGAACCCGTAATTTGTATGCCGCCTTTGCCTTGAATGCGAATGGCTTCGACTTTCAATACGTCGCCTCCGACACTCGTCCATGCAAGTCCGTTGACGATTCCTATGCTATTTTCCTTATCGACTTCGTCGATCTCGAAAACCGTTTTAGGAAGATACTCTTTGAGGTTGCTGTTGGTAATGCTGACTTTTTCTAGTTTAGGATCCATTAAAAGATGTTTGGCAACTTTACGCAAAATGTCGGCGATGCGGCGACGTAAATTACGGACTCCCGATTCTCTCGTATAATTGGAAATAATCAGTTGTAACGTTGCTTTCGAAATCGCCACTTCGTTATTTTTAAGTCCGTGTTTTTTCAATTCCTGAGGAATTAAGTATTTTTTAGCAATTTCGTATTTTTCCTGCGGCGTATAGGAATTCACGAAGATAAACTCCATACGATCGCGAAGCGGTGCGGGAATAGAACCGACTTCATTCGCCGTCGCAATAAAAATAACCTTACTCAAATCGATATTAAAATTGAGGTAGTAATCTCTAAATTTATTGTTTTGTTCGGGATCCAACACTTCTAAAAGTACCGCCGTCGGATCGCCCCTGTAACTGCGGGCGACTTTATCGATCTCGTCTAAAACGACGACGGGATTCATCTCTTCGGCTTCAATAATGCCTTGAACGATGCGTCCGGGCATTGCTCCGATATACGTGCGTCTGTGCCCTCGAAGTTCGTTCACGTCTTCCAAACCGCCTAAAGCGATACGAACAAGTTTGCGTTTAAGTGCTTTTGCTATCGAATTGGCTAAAGAGGTCTTACCCACGCCCGGAGGACCTGCAAAACATAAAATCGCGCCGTTTGCCGATTTGTCGGCGATACCGCGTTTGGCTAAAAGTTCGCGTACGGCAAAAAACTCTTCGATACGCTCTTTAGGCTTATCAAGCGAATAATGGTCTTTATCCAGTTGCGCTTTAACCTCAAGCACGTCAAGGTTTTTCTTAGCCGCTTTGCCAAAAGGAATTTCAATAACCCAGTCAAGATAGCTTTGAATCAAATTTGCATCGGCAGAATCCGGATGCATTCGAGCGAGCTTATCGATCTGCTTTTTGATCTCTTTGTAGGCATCTTCTTCCATATACTCTTTTTTTGCTTCGAGTTTTTTACGGTATTCCTCGATCTCTTCTTCGCGCTGATTGTCCGTACCTAGCTCTTTTTGGATCTGTTTAAGCTGTTCTTTGAGAAAATACTCTTTATTGACTTTCTCGATTTGCGAATGAACTTTGGTTTTGATCTCTTTTTTCAAACGACTCGACTCGATCTCTTCAATCACGTAATCGATAATTTGTAAAAGTCTGACTTCATCGTCGGCTTCGACAAAAAGTTTATAGGCTTGTTCTTTTTTAAGCTTCATCGTACTTGCGATCAAATCGATAATACGATTAACGTCACTGTTTTCTTCAACGGTTTTGAGCAAATCCGGAGGAAATTGACCGCTTAAAGACGAAAGTTGCGTAATTTTCTCGCGTAAAACCGATAGTGCCGCTTCGACTTTCATCGCTTCGGATCGGTGCGTTTGAATCAGATCGATTGTCGCGCGAAGCGGCATAGAGCCTAATTCTTTTAAAATTTTGCCTTTTTGCATCCCTTGAAATAAAATTTTGACGCGACCGTCGGGTAATTCGACTTTGCGCATGATAGAGCCTATCACGCCCGCAGGATAAATTGCATTAAAATCTCGTCCTTGTTCCCCTCCGACTTTGGCCGTACAGACCATCACTAAAGAGTTGTGTTCTAACGCTTCGTTAGCGGCTCGTATATTCTCTTCATCGGCTAAGAAGAGCGGTGAGATCATAAATGGGTATAAGAATAAATTATCCTCGACAACAATCGGGATATCCGCAGGAAATGCGGTATAATCGGTGATCTTCATCGTTTATCACTCCGTATAAATTTAATGTAACGTTTATAGTATTTTACAAAGTAGCACATAAAAGTTGAGCTTTTATGTGCCTATTAGATTATAGAGTAAAGAAGTAAATAAAAAGTCTATTTTTCAAACCATGAGCGATACCACGGCATATTCGGCTCAATCATTTGTGCTTTTCCTAAAGAAGAGTTAGTGATTTTATCTTCGTAGATTTTTGCCGCTTCGGGTTTATCGACACGTGTGTAAAGGTTTTTGATATTTTCGTTTAAAAAGTACTCGCCTAATTCCAAACGCACTAAAATCGTTTCCGCTAAAGGACGAAATTTAGAGTTGGGGTATTTGGTAAGAAACTCTTTGGTTTGCGCAATCGTATCCATCAAAAGTTGCTGATTGCGATTGGGATTGGGGAACGATTCATAATTGGCTTTAATCTTCATAAAACGGACATGATCGGCATTTTCACGGCTACCGTAACGTTTTAGATACTCGTCGAGATAAAAGTTTGCTAAAACGTATTCCTCGTCTTGCATGTGAGCGTTGGCAAGCATCATCATCGCTTCAGGCAAAAGCGGCGATTCGATATGTTCACTCGCGAGCGACGTGTAAAATCCGTCGGCTTTTTCGAGATCTTGCGCTTTGATCTCTTTGGCAATCTGTTCATACCAATACGTTGCGGGCATGTTAAAAACTTCCTTATCCTTGGAAGCACATCCGCTGATAAAAGCGACTAACGACGCGGCGACAAGCATATTTGCTATCTTCATTCATTCTATCCTTTTCGTTACAGTAAAAATCTTATTGTACCCGTTTTTTCGTTATCTTACTATATAACGGATTAATTTTCTTTTTTCAGCAAAAATGAGAGCCATTTAACCAACAAAATGCTACAATAAATCAAAATAACTATTTTTCAAAAGGAATTGTATGGTTTTTAGTCTTAAAATGCCTCTTTTAGGGTTTGAATCGATTCAAGAAGTGGAACTTGAAAAAATCGACGAATTCTTCGTTAAATTTATTTCAAAGTCCGATACGACAACATTCACGCTTATCAACCCCTTTATGCTGAGACCTTACGAATTTGAAATCCCCGAATATTTTAGAACACTCCTCGATATTAACGAAAAATCAAACATTCTTATCCTCAATATTATGATTATCGCCACGCCCATTGAAGCCTCTACGATAAACTTTTTAGCCCCGTTGGTTTTTAACGTCGATAACGGCGCAATGGCACAAGTGGTCTTAGACGCCAACAAATATCCGGAATTCGGTTTGATGGAAGGAATCGCTCAGTATTTGAATAAAGAGAAATCTGAGTAGAACGTGACGCATTTGATGCGTTTTAGCTTTTACATGTAAAGATATGTCAGAGGTGATGCATGAAAAAAAGTAGTTTTATTTTATTTATTTTTTTAATGACTCTCTTTAGCCCTTTTACGTGGGCAGCTTGCAGTGGAACAGCTAAAGGCACATGGAATGCTAGTACTGTAGGAACTTATAATAATAGTAATGATAGCTTCTCAGCTGATTATTATACGATTACTCTTTCTCAAGCCGATACAATCAACCTAAACATTGATAATATAAGTAGCAATGGGTGGCTTGATTGGACAAATCGAACATTTACCGTAAGCCTATATCCAAACAATGCGTGTTCATCATCAGCTATATGGAGTAGCACCATAACAAAAGGATCTTCTGATTCAATCAGTTTAAATCTTTCTGCTGGGACATATACGTTGCAATTAACGCGCAGTACAAACAATAAAACCGGATATAGCTTAAATGCTACCCGTGGAATCATATTTTCCGGAAATAATTATAAAGATTTTTCTATTTTGTATACTGAAAATTTACGTGGAGATATTCGCCAAATTGGCAACACTATTTTAGGAAGAAACGATAATGGAAGCACCACCTGCCCTGGAAATACAACGAATAATGCAGACGATAATTTAGTCACTCGCTATTGGGATGTGGATGGGGATAGTTCTACGTTTAACTCTTCTTCAAGTGATCTTCAAATTCCCACAGGTGCTACAATCAAAAAGGCTTATTTGTACTGGCAAGGACGAACCACCTCAAGCAATTCCGCCAATGCTGCACAAATCAAACTCAAAGCTCCTGGAAAAAGTTACGTTACGCTAAACGCTCCATCTGCTAACATGCATTGGGATGGTAGCAGAGAAGATTATTTTCCCTATCAAGGCTCGGTTGAAATTACAAATTATATGAATGGGCCTGGAACTTATACTGTCGGGGATATTACAACCTATGCAGGTAAATATATAGACGGACTGGGTGCTTACGGTGCTTGGAGTATCGTCGTCGTTTATACTAAAGACGACGAAACTTTACGTAATATTACAATCTATGACGGATACAAAACAATTGCTACCAATAACTCGGAAAATTTTACGCTTTCTGGATTTTTAACCCCATCTAAAGGAGCCGTAAACTCTAAGTTTCTAATTTTCACAGGTGAAGGCGATGTCAATTTAAAAGGTGATTATGTCACTATGAATGGCACAAGACTAACACGATTCAACGATAATAGTACAAATACTGGCGATTATAATACATTTAATGCAAGTATCACAAAAGACGACGCCTATGTCACAACAAGACAACCTTCATGTCAAAATAACTTAGGTATTGATATTCACACCTATGATGTTGGAAGTACAGGCTTAAATATCATTAAAAACAATAACACAAGTGCCTCTTTAACCATAGGCACAAACAGCGATGTGTACTACCTTTCCGTATTTGCATTTGCAACGCAGCTCTATGAACCTCGCGTGTGTTATTATATCGAACGCATCAGTGATGATAGCAACAAAACAATTTTTGAAAATAAAAAATTTATAGATTCCATTGAAGCAAATAAAAATTATACCTTTGACATGTGGATTTCCAATATGAAACGGTCAACAAGCGACACAGATATCGAAACGGCAAAGCTCGTTAAAATTGATTTAAATATGACGACGATGAATTATCAAGCTGGATCAACTTCTATTAAAAATATAGGCAAGAACACCTATGATACTATTACGGATAATAAAGATAGTGATATTGGAGAACATAACGCTACCACGAATTTAAGTACATGGCGCCTTGGAACGGGTGCTACCGGAACTCAAGGAGGTACGCTAGATGTTGCTACGGATTTTACAGATAATAGTAAAAAAGCTTATGTAAAATTAGTCAATCAATTACCCGAAAACAATCAAACAACGATCAATCTCTCTAATTATTTAATTTTTAAAGCTTCCTTTAAAACCGATAGCATCACTATTGATCCTAACGAAGCTCAAACTATAGAACAATGCATTGATTTCAACACGACGGCATCTGTTATTCAACCTCCTCTAGGTCTTTTCAACGTCGTCAACTATAACGGTTCTCTTAACAATACGTCGCTGTACACACAAATTGCCGGGCAAGATTTTCAAGTCAAAGTATTGGCACTTAATTCCGATTACTCAACGCTTAAAAATTATACAGGCGACGTCAATTTAAGTCTTATCGCCAAACCCGCATATATTGAGCACAACGATGCCGCTAACCAAGAGTTATGTAATGCTGCAACACCTCTTTCCGGTATAACAAAAGTAACTTTTACAGGGAATAGTGAACAAATAAAAACGCTTAATTATGGATCCGCTTCTAGGGATGTTGCTTTTCAAATAGCTTATACCGACGCTAATAACGTACGTAAATACGTCTGCTCACAAGATAGCTTTTCGATTCGCCCAGCAACCTATACCTATGCGATGACACCCGATGAAGAACCTCTTATAGGCGGTGCCAACTATACGCTTACCGTCAAAGCCATCACTAGCGCAAATGCTCCAACAAGCGGATATGACCAAGTTGTTGCTACGAATAGCGGTAATTTAAAGGCTATTTTAGATCTGATTATTCCCGAAGAATGTACTCTTCCAGAAGAAAATACACCTCTTACGCCTATGACATTCAATAATGGAATTTCTACGTTTGATAATTTTATATATAATAATGTAGGAGATGTAAATGTTACAATTTTAGATAATGATTGGACGGCAAATGATCAAAAAAGCGGTGATTGCCTCATAGGAAGCACTTCATCAACTCCAAATGCAGATGGAAAAGTTGGATGCCAAATTAAAAAAGTTCAAACATTCACTTTCAGTCCAAAAAAATTTATGAATACGTTAGAACTGAAAAATTTTAATGACGGTAATTTTACATATCTTTCAAATGACGAAAATATGAGTGCTAAACTTCTTTTTACGACGACGGCTGTCTTGGATGATAATTTAACGGCTGCTACAAATTATACGAAAAAATGTTATGCAAAAGATATTACCTATACTGTTGAATTAAATGCGACAACGCAAGATAAGCGTAATCGTATTCGCTACTTTGAAGATGAAAGCACTTCGAATTTTGAAAACAATAATACCGTAGCAAGAGCTACTTTTAGTTCAACAGAAGGAAATTTTACCAACGGTACTGCAAGCAATCTCAAAATGTTCTTCAACTTTACACGTGCGATAAATATGCCTGATGAACCTTTTAGAATTTTTACAAAAGATTTTAATATTATACAAATTACGGATACTACCGGTGTTACAGGCACAGACTTTAATCGTACAAATGATCAAAATGTAACACTTTATTACGGTCGTGTTTATTCAACGGATTATCGAGGACAAAGTCCAATAACTGCTACCATTCGCTATGAAGTTTATTGTAAAGATTGTAACACTAGTGCTTTTACGGCGATAGGGACACAAAGCCCAACATCACTAACATGGTACCAAAATCCTTTCCATGTAATTGCTGATGGCAGTGTAAACGCTTTTGCATCTCGTGGTATAACGGGTGTTGCTCCTCTTATTTCTAATAACATTAACAATGGTCTTGAAAACAATACTTTAACCAATAATGCTGCAAATAATGCCCCCTATACCGATACTATACAAATGACACCATCGCCATGGTTACTCTTTAATTTGTACAATGCAGCAGCAGTAACCAATGACTTCTCGGTTGCGTTTACACGACAAGGCGATTGGGCGGGGCAAGGGTCACTGGGGCAAACCGTTGATTTAAACACTTCAACACGTACCAACCGTAGGATGGAATGGTAATGCGTTCTGCTATGTCGCTTATTGAGCTTGTCTTTACGATCGTCATTATGGGGATTGTCGTGATGAGTTTGCCTCTTATTCTCACGCAAGTTCAACGAAACGATGCTTTTGCGATGCAACAAGAAGCAATTTTAGCAGCAAAGGCAAAAATAGGCAATATCCTCACGTATGAGTGGGATCACAATAGTTACGATTCAACAGCGTCACGTTCTTTTGTCCTTACTACCGTTAGCCCGGATACGGAACTTGATTGTAATGGAACGACATTTCGCCGTCTTGGTCACGTCAATGCCGATTCTCGGCGTAAATGCTCTGCCACGGGCGCATCGGCAAGTGCTATCGGTGCAGATGCGGGTGACGGCGGAAATTTTACCGATATCGACGATTTTAACGGTTTACCACCCACTACATTGGTCGTTACAGCAGGAGAAGATGCTGGAACGTTAGATTATATTTTTGACTTGAACCTAACAACAAGCATTAATTATGCAGAAGATAACGCAACCTATAGTAGTAATGGCACACTGAATGATTTTACGTTTAATCCTAACAATGCACCTACAACACCGACAAATATAAAAGTGATTTCAGTGACTGTTTCAGGCGGCGACCAAAATATAACGTTACGTGCCTTTACATGTAACATCGGAGAATCCATGCTTCTTCCCTCAAGGCCGTACCAATGAAAAAACGCTCCGCTTTTACGATGATAGAGTTAGTGATGGTCATCGTGATTTTTGGTATTATCGCAAGTATCGGAGCCGAGATTATCACGAAAATGTATGAAAACTATTTGCGAACGCGCGCGATCAATCGCCTACAGAGCCAAACCGAAATTACGCTCGAGCAAGTTGCCAAGCGTCTACAATATCGCATCAAAGATAGCGTAAGAGCAAGCAACGATAACGGTGCCTCGTGGCGAGCACTACCAAATGCGATAGCAGGATACGACACAATCGAGTGGATCGGGATCAGCAACGAAAGCTTTTTGGGCGAACATAACGGAACTTCCGTCGTTCCGGGATGGAGCGGCTTAATCGATATGAACGATACGGTTAATACAAGCCATGCGGCAAGAACGCTTTCCACACCGGGAAGCAGGTTGGATTTTACCAACAATATTATCAAATCTCTTACCGACAATAATGTTGCCATGGATGGAACGGCAATTAAGCACCCTGCACTTATTTTTAAAGGAGCAAAGCCTGGTACTTTTTCAAATTATTATGAAAATGCCATTACTATAGGGAACAACCCTTATGCAAGAAAGGTTCGATGCGTGGGTAATAATTGTGCGGCGAATTTTTCCATTTTACAACTTCTATCCAATGCAGCCAATGATGATTTGATCGACTATGACGGTGATGGGAATAGAGATATCTTTGAACAATACTACCTCGCCCATAGTGCTTATGCTCTCGCACCCGTAGGAGCTGCCGATGATTTTAATCTGACGCTTTATTACAATTATCAACCGTGGGAAGGCGAAACCTATACGACAAACGGTACACCGACGGTACTTGCCGAGCATGTCAGTACGTTTCGTATTCGACAAGACGGCGATAGTATTCGTATCAAACTCTGCATTCATGATGCCAACCAAAGTATTGCCAGTAATTTTGACTTTAGCGCATGCAAAGAAAAGGTGATTTACTAATGAAAAGAGGGTTTACACTGATTACCGCCATTATCTTTATCGTTTTAATTGCTACTATTGCGGCATTATCCCTCTCTTTTTCAACGTTTTCTACCAAACAAACCAGCGATCTCTATCTTAGAGAACAAGCCGAACTTTTACTTCAAAGCGGAACCGAATTTGCGCTTTTGGCCATCAGCGCTCATGAAATCAACGCAACAAATGGATGCATTAACACAGTGAATGCACAATACCCCCAGGCCGGAGTCAATGCTCTTTTTGATATCAATGCTACGATTTATTACATCGGTAACGGGCTTCCTTTGGCATGCAATATCTTAGGCGATAATGCCCTAGCAACCACCGACTCCAATGTTACCGTCATTATCGATACCGTCGTTGAAACAACGCCCGGAAACAACATCTCCACCGAACCGATTCGCTTGCATCGCCGTACGATCCAAAAGCCGTAATTTCAAGCTTGAAAACTCCTTTTCATTTAAGGTTTCATTTGTTATACTGACCTCATAAACCCGCACCGTGCGGGAAGGAAAAGGAGACAAGATGAACACGAGTATCGTAGGTAAACAATTTGATTTGACCGAGCCGATTAAGGCTTATATCGAAGGAGCGGTTGATGCTCTTGGCAAATACAATTTGGATATTATCTCCGTGCGTACGGTGATCGCAGCAGACGAAAAAAACGGTAAAAAAGGCTTTAACGTCGAATTTGCGATTAACATGGCACATAAAAATACGATCGTTATCCAACAAAAAGACAAAGACGTCTATGCGGCGGTCGATCTTGCGATTGAGCGCGCTAAAAAAGTTCTACGTCGCCACCATGATAAAATTACCAATTATAAAGCAGTCGAAGAAGCCCCTCTTGTCGTCGAAAATCAAGAAGGTAGCGACGATGAGATCGTTCCGATGCGTTTAGACAGCTACAAGCCGATTGAAGTAGAAGACGCGATGAACGAGCTTAAAGCTTCCGATAAACAATTCCTCGTTTTCCACGATATGGAAGATAAATTCCGCGTTATGTATAAAAAAACCGACGGACGATTCGGTCTTTATTAATCTTCATGCCCACGTCAAGGTTTGCTTGACGTGGGCTTTTCTGTATATTTCCGCCTTCGTTTAACGTTGTACCGCCAATCGAGTTTGAGCCTCTTTTAAAATCGCTTCATCGCGTCCCATCTCAAACCACGAAAATTTCTTACCGCTTTGAATCACGCCCTCCACCACGTCACCGCCTTGACGATACGCTAAGTCGAGCTCGGCGATCTCAAAACCGTCTAAAGTTTGACTAAATTTTTCCAAGCGTTCGTTTTGCGGCGTATTGGTGTATAAAAAACAATACCCTTTAAGCCCGTTACGACTTACGCGACCTCGTAGTTGATGCAAACTTGCCAGTCCCAAACGCTCGGCACCGACGATCACGATAGTCGAAAGCCTCGGAAGCGAAATGCCCACTTCCACGACGGTCGTCGAGATGAGCAAATTGCCCTCCTCTTTAAACGTTTTTAAGACACTCTCTTTGTGCTTATCTTTTCCGTGCGTGACAAAAACGCCCTCAAAGTGTTTTTCCCAAAAACCGCGCCCTTCGTCGATCGACTGATAGTGGATCACTTCACTCTCTTCCACCAGCGGATAGACGATAATGCACTGTCTTTTTGCTTCGATTTCGCGGCGAATATGCTCCAAAAGCATTTTAAAATTTGCTTTTGCGATCACATACGTCGTGATGTCTTTGGGAAACGGCAAAGTTTTAATGAACGAAAAATCGACCAACGACGATTGTATCATACTCAGCGTTCTGGGAATCGGCGTTGCCGAAAACTGTAAATAATGCGGATACCACGTTCCTTTGGAAGAGACTAAAGCCGAAAGCAAGGCTCGTTGTTTGGTACCGAAACGGTGCTGTTCATCGACCATTACCAATGCACACCTCGGCAATTCTTTATACAAAAGCGCATGCGTACCGACTAAAAAGTCAAACTGCGCCAAATCTTCTTTCGTATCGGACTCTTGCGTGACCAAAAGCGTCTTAACATGTAAGGGTAAAAAACGCTTTGCCTCCTCAAACAATTGCGTCGCCAAGACGCTTGTCGGTGCCATTAAAACGGTCTTTTGCGGGTATGCCATCATCACGGACGCTAAAATGACCATCGTCTTACCGCAACCGACGTCGCCCATAATAACGCGTTTGGCGGCATTTTCACTTTGAAAATCGCGTTTAATCTCCGCAATGACTTTTTGCTGATCGTGCGTTAAACGAAAAGGCAAAGTTGCGATAAACGCTTTTTCGTCGCCGACCAGTTTTGCACACGAAGGAAAGGTCGTTTTTTTGGCGGAAAGCTTTTGAAGATAATTGAAAATTTCGACAAATTTGAGGCAGGAAATCGTCTCATGCGTATAAGCGTTCGAAAATGCCGCCGCTTCTTGAGGCGTAGGAAAATGAAGGCTTAAAAGCGTTTGCGCCTCTTTGACATGTAAGCCTTCTTCGAGCAAGGTTTTTTCACTGACGTAACGCGCCATCAACGTGCTCACGGTTTTACTTTGAAGCGGCGTTTTATACTTACATGTCAGTGTATTGACCTGTGTCACGACTTGCGGTTGTATCATCTGCCATCTTCCACCGTTGTAACTCAACTTGCCGCTGACGAAGAGTTCTCCCCCTCGCTTGAACACCGCTTTATGATAAGGCTTAAGCGCAAAAATGACACCCTCAAAATGCATCTGCCACGCTTCGCAAAAAAAACGAATCTGAAGCACTTTGGGCGTTTGCGTAAGAGCCGTTATTTTCACGAAGACGGTATTGACGCGATCCAGCAGAGGCGAAGGAGAAAGATAGGTATTTTCATACGCAGAGGGAAGCAGAAGCGCTAAATCTAAAAGCGTTCCTACTCCTAATTTTTTGAAACGTTCCTTATCGAGAGGATCGCATTCAATGTTTTTCACGTTTGGTTACGACCGAAAAGCTTAACGCGGTAATTTCGTCATGTTTTTTGATAAACGCGTTTAACTCGGGAAGCGTCAATTTTTCTATTTTTTCGAGCTGTTGTTTGGAGTGTCCTTGCTCGTAACCGTTGTAATACTCAAAAAAAGCGCGGGAGAGTCTTTGCGAAAGCGTTTCGTTACGAAGCGGCTCGGAACCGAGTAAAAAACGTTTGGCTTGGTCGAGTTCTTCTTGCGTCGCTCCTTGTTCGACAAAACGTTTGATCTCTTGCGCGACGATCTTTTTTGCCTCTTCAAGGTTTTCGTTCTTCGTTTGAAGATGACCGGTAAAACTGCTATGCGATTTGCCGATACTGCTTCTACTGTAACTCGAATATGCCAATCCTCGCTTCACGCGTACCTCTTCCATCAAACGGCTTCCAAAACCGCTCTCGCCCAAAATAAAGCTTGCGACTTTGGCTTTGTACGCTTCCGAATCGCCGCTTTTCATGTAAAAAGGTGCCCCGAAATAGATATAAGCTTGCTCGCTCTCTTTGTAGACGATCTGCTCTTTGGCGTCTTTATTCGCGTCAAAATACGGCATCGCCTTGATATGTCCGTGCTTGAACTCGTTTAACACGGGAAGCAACATCGTTTTAAGCTCCTCAAGCTCGATGTCGCCGCCTGCAACGATAATGAGGTTTTGTAAGCTGACGCGTTCTTTGTAGAATGCTTCAACGTCTTTGAGTTTTAAGGCTTTGATGCTTTTCACTTCTCCGCTATAGGGGTGTGCAAAAGGCGTCTCTTTAAAAATCAATTTTTGAAGGTTGAGATTGGCGATATAGTCAAAGTCGCTCTCTTTATTGGAGAGCATTCCCAACGTTAAAAGTTTGATTTTTTCGAAACTCTCTTTGGAAAAATTAGGACTTTTGACCAATTTCCCCAACATCTCAAGCGCATAAGGGAACTGCTCTTTGAGCGATGAAACTTCAAATACCAGCGTTTCAACGCCTGCATGTGCATCTAAAGAGATCGCGCGAAACTCAAGCTCTTCGGCAAACGCGGTTGCTCCCATCTCTTTGGTTCCCTCGCCGAGCATCGCCGCTAAAAACTTTGCAATTCCCTCATGCTCTTTATCTTCCATACTTCCGGCGTTTTGAACCACGATCTGAACGGATGCTATCGGTAAGGTCGTATCTTTTTCAAATACCACGGGAACGGCAACCTCGCCGACCTTGATATGACTAATCTCTTGAGCCACTACTACTCCTTGTAACAAAATCACCAATGCGATTATTAATTTTTTCATGCAAATTTCTCCAAAATCGTATACGCCGTATCCCGTTTGGCGGGAATGGAGCCGATGTCTTTGATGAGTTTGATCATCTCGGCTTGATTCATACGATTAGCCGCACCTGCGGCTTTAACGACGTTTTCTTCCATCATGGTACTTCCCAAATCGTTTGCTCCGAACAGAAGTGCCAACTGGCCGATGTAACTGCCTTGCGTTACCCATGAACTTTGAATATTTTTAAAATTATCCAAATACAAGCGACTGACCGCTAAAAGCCGTAAATAACGATTGGAAGACTGTTTTTGAATTTCGGGATGCTCGGCTTTTAACTTCGTATGATCGCTTTGAAAACTCCACATGATAAACGCGCGAAATCCACCCGTTTGATCTTGCAATGCTCGAATTTTATCCCAATGCTCCACAATCTCTTCATCGCTCTCCAGCGTTCCGAACATCATCGTAGCGGTTGTTTTCATGCCGATTTCGTGCGCGCTTTTGTGAACGTCGAGCCACTGCTGCGCACTCAGTTTTTTCGGTGCAACCAAATCGCGCACGCGGTCGCTTAAAATTTCCGCTCCGGCTCCGGGGATACTGAAAAGCCCTTTGGCGTGAAGTCTGGTTAAAACCTCTTTGTAACTCAGCTTGGAAATGCGCGCGATATAATCAATCTCTATTGCCGAAAATCCGTGGATCGTAATACTCGGATAATGCGTGGCTATCCATTCCACCAACGCTTCGTACCATTCGATTTTCAACGTCGGATGTACGCCGCCTTGAAATAAAATCTGCGTGCCGCCGATAGCGATCAATTCCTCGATTTTCTCTCCGATTTGCTCAAACGAGAGCACGTATGCCTCTTCTTCTTTCGCATGACGGTAAAACGCGCAAAATTTACAATCGACCCAACACACGTTGGTATAATTGATATTGCGATCAACCACAAACGTCGTTATATTTTCGGGGTGAAGCTCCCTTTTTCGCGCCGACGCCATCTGTCCTAAAGTGTTGAGATCGGCTTCGCGTATTAAACGTAACGCTTCCTCACGACTCATACGTTCCATAAAAATCCTTTTTTAAAAAAACCGCGCCGAACAAACCGCTAAGCGGAATGACGCTAAGCCCTATCAAAAATGCTACGGCATCGAATCGGCTCTTATGCACTAAAACCGATAACGTTAAAAATAAAATGCCGTATGTCGCGATACGATACACCGAAAACGCACTCTTATAGCTTAAAGAGAGATTTTGAAAACTCTCTTTAAAGCCGATTTTAGGCGGTTTTTTCTCTGATTCGAGCGGGTGATCTTGCGTCGTAGCGTCTTCGTTCTCTTTTTCGCTTTCTTCGTCGTCGTCCTCGTAGTAATGCTCAAATTTATCCGGAGGTATCGCTCCTGTCGCCAAACGCGATTGTACCATGCGGTGATACGAATAAAACGACGCAAACGTAATCAACAAAGAACAGGCAAATGCCGCTTGCGTATTTAAAAGCCAGTTACCGCCTTGCATCAACGAGACGGCAAGAACCGCTACGTCCCCCGCAAGGTATGCAAGCAAAAGCTTAATGCTCGTCTTTCTCATCGTCGTCTTTGACATGTCGATAATTTTGATAACGTACGTCGTCTTTAAGCTCGTCTAGCGAACGAAGGTTCTTTTTATAGGCTTTGTAAACATTCAAAATCGCTCCGCCTACGCCCCAAAAAACGCCGAGCCATAAAAGCCACGGCATTTGGAAGTATCGGCTCATCCAAAAGCCGGCTCCCGCGCCGAGTGCTACGGCGACGACCATCGAAATGCCTAAAGAGAGCTGTTCGGCTCCCTCGATTAATTTTCCGTATTTCGGCTTTTCGCTCATGCCATCTCTTTAAAAACTTTTTGCGCCGCTTCGATCGTATCGTCGATCATCGCGTCGCTAATCGCCGTCGAAATAAATCCGGTTTCAAACTGTGAGCACGCAAAATAGAACCCCTCCTTCAACATGCCTTGGTGAAATGCCGCAAAACGCTTCGTATCGGACGAAAGCGCATCGGCAAAATTTCTCACGGGCTTATCGTTAAAGAAAAAGCCGAACATAGAGCCGATCGCATCGACTTGCAGTGCGATACCCGCATCACTAGCCGCACTTTTAAGCCCTTCGACCAAGCGTTTAGCTTTGGCTTCCAGCGAAGCGTAAACGACTGCTTCATTTTCGATGAGTTGCTCAAGCGAAGCCAAACCCGCCGCCATCGCGACCGGATTGCCGCTGAGGGTTCCGGCTTGATATACCGGACCTTGCGGCGAAAGGCTATCCATAATCTCGGCACGTCCCGCGAATGCACCGACGGGCATACCGCCGCCGATTACTTTTCCAAACGTCACTAAATCCGGAACGGTACCGTAAATACCTTGCGCTCCTTTTAACGACGCGCGAAACCCGCTCATCACTTCGTCAAAAATTAAAAGCGCGCCGTGCTTTTCGCACAAGGCTTTTAAATCTTCCAAAAATTTCGGATCGGCGGGAACGAATCCCATATTGCCCGCAAGCGGTTCGATGATGACGCACGCGATGTTTTTAGAATGTTTAAAGCACTCTTTAACGCTTTTGATATCGTTGTATTTCGCAAGCAGCGTATGTTTCGTCAAATCGGCGGGAACGCCCGGAGAGCTGGGATTGCCAAACGTCGTCGCGCCGCTTCCCGCTTGCACCAAAAGCGAATCGCTGTGTCCGTGATAACACCCCTCAAATTTGACGATGTCGTCTTTACATGTAAAACCTCTTGCCAAACGAATCGCACTCATAACCGCTTCGGTTCCGCTACTGACAAACCTTACTTTGTCGATTTCGGGGAAAAGCGAACAGATTAAACCGGCAAGTTTGGTCTCCGCTTTGGTCGGTGCTCCAAAACTAAGTCCTTTTTTTACCGCTTTGATGACCGCTTTTTCGATCGTATCGTCGGCATGACCGAAAATAAGCGGTCCCCAACTTTGAACGTAATCGACGTAACGGTTATCGTCGACATCGATCAGATACGCTCCTTCGCCTTTTTTGATAAATAACGGCGTTCCGCCCACGCTTTGAAACGCCCGAACCGGAGAGTCCACACCTCCGGGAATGACGCGACACGCTTTCTCGTACGCTTTGACGCTCTTATCCTGATTCATCTTCATTCCTCGTACTCTATTTTTGATTATTTTACTGAAACTTTGCCTATAAACCGCTTTTTACTTTTTCACTTCGCTTGAGACGTAATAATACAAACTATCGATCTCTTGCCACGTTAAAAAGTAGGTCGGCATGACTTTATGTTGCGTTGTTAAGGCGTGAAAAAAACGCTCTTTGCTTAAGTTTGTGATATTCGGAGCTTCTAAAACGACGGGTTTGCCTTTGAGCGTATATTGAGAGATAATCGTACCTTCCCCTTTTTCTCCGTGGCATTTATTGCAACCGATTCCTCGAGGATTAGAATAGAGCATTTTGGCATATTCCATTTTTGTAATAAAATCTTCACTCCGAAGCGATACGCCAGACAGCAGTAAAAACATCGTAATCCCAAGCCCCAGTCGCTTCAAAACCCTTTTATCCCTTCTTTAATAGACGTCTTGCAAAATCCGCTTTACAAGAGGTAAAAGCACCCAAGGGTGCATGGGCACTCCACCGACGAGAACCCGATGTTAACGTCGTCTTTGCAGCTTTACTTCAAAGGCGTATTCTCAAGCGTTCATACTCTTTTGCAAGAACTTTAATAGTAAGTTTGCTATAGTACCAAAAATGAATTTAAAGGATGTTTGAATGCAAATCCTTGACGGAAAAGCACTGTCGGACCAAATCAAAATTCGCCTCAAAAAAGAGAGCGAAGCACTCGTTGAAAAAGGCATCACTCCCGGACTTGCCGTTATTTTAGTCGGCGACGACGCCGCGAGTCAAACGTACGTTAAAATGAAAGAAAAAGCGTGCGACATCACGGGAATTTACTCCATCATTCACAAAATGCCCTCTTCGATTTCCCAAGAAAAAATTTTGGAAACCATCGCCATGATCAATACCAATCCGAATATTGACGGCGTTTTGGTTCAACTTCCGCTTCCCAAACACATCGATACGACTAAAATTATCGAAGCCATCGAGCCTCGTAAAGACGTCGACGGCTTTCACCCTTTTAACGTCGGACGGTTGGTTGCCGGATTGGAAAGCTTCGTGCCGTGTACGCCCCTTGGCGTTATGCGCCTTTTATCCCACTACGCCATCGATCCTAAAGGATTAAACGCCTGCGTCGTAGGAGCTAGCAATATCGTCGGAAAACCGATGATGAATCTTCTCTTAAACGCAGGAGCAACGGTCGATATTTGCCATATTTTTACCAAAGACCTCAAAGAACATACGAAAAAAGCCGACCTTTTAATCGTCGGAGTGGGTAAACAAAACCTCATTACCGAAGATATGGTCAAAGAAGGCGCGATCGTTGTTGATATCGGTATCAATAAAACCGCCGAAGGACGCATCGTCGGCGACGTGGATTTTGAAAACGTCGCACCGAAATGTTCGTATATTACGCCGGTACCAGGAGGCGTCGGTCCGATGACGATCGCGATGCTGCTTGAAAATACCGTTAAAGCCGCACACCATCGCTTGAACGCAAAATAGGAAGATTATGAAAAATTTTATCCATCGATTTTACCACTTTTCCAACAGTTGGACGGGAACGATTATTATCGTTTTATTCGTTATTTTTTTCGTCGCGCAAGCCTTTGTGATTCCCAGCGGTTCTATGAAAAAAACCCTACTCATCGGCGATCATCTTTTTGTCAAGAAATTTTCGTACGGCATTCCTACTCCGCATCTTCCGTGGCTTGAAATGCCCGTTTTACCCGATTTTAACGGTAACGGGCATTTGGTCTCTTCAGAAGGTCCAAAGCGCGGCGATATCGTTGTTTTTCGTTATCCCAAAGACCCTAAAATACATTACGTCAAACGTTGCGTCGCACGCGAGGATGATGAAATTTTATTTCAGGACAAGAACCTTTACGTTCACTTTAGCGAAGGCGACGATTACATTAAAGCGCATTATCCTGCCGATAAAATTAAGACCATTGCAGGAAAACTTTGGGTCAATAACCCGTATAAAGAGCAGTTTCACGGTATTCATTACGACGACGGCGTCGATTTGTTCGCACAGATGGTTTTGCATCTAAAAGCCAATCAATTGGCGATGAAACCGGCACTCGTTGCGGAACTTCCGATGGTTGCAGGCTATAGCAATTTCAACGCTTTTTACGCCAAAGTCGAAAAAGGACACTACTACATGGTCGGAGACAATCGCGACCACTCCAACGACAGCCGTTTTTGGGGTAGCGTTCCCTACAGTCTTATCGTCGGCAAACCGTGGTTTGTCTATTTTTCATGGGATGACGACTATAAAATAAGGTGGAACCGTATCGGAAGATCGGTCGATAGCCTCCAATTCGACGAGACGCTTTTCTAATGGAGAGTATCAAACTTATCGAAATTGCGGCGGTCGTTTTAGCCTTGATGATCGCTATTATCGGTCATGAAATTATGCACGGCTACGTAGCGTACCGCTACGGCGACGACACCGCTAAACATATGGGAAGACTGAGCATCAATCCGTTTGTACATGTCGATTTGGTCGGAACGATCATCGTGCCCGCCGTTTTGTTTTTGAGTAACGCTCCTTTTATGTTCGGCTGGGCAAAACCCGTTCCCATTTATATGCCAAGCGTCATTCGAAACGGCGGCTATAAGGCGGCGATTGCCGTTTCGCTTGCGGGGATTGCTTACAACTTTACGCTAGCAATCCTTGCTTCCGTCGTTTTAAGCCAATTAGGCGATATTAGCGAAGTCAACAGTTACGTCGAATATTTTTGGGTCTATTTTCTCGTACAATCGATGATTTATAACGTCGTCTTGGGTATTTTCAACCTCTATCCGATCCCGCCGCTAGACGGTTCGCATGCGCTAAGCTATTTGGGGCGCATTTTCGGTTGGAATGCCTTGGTACGCTTCTACGAATCTACGGAACGTTACGGCATGATTATTCTTATCGTCTGTATCGCGACACCGCTTTCTTCTTACTTTTTTATGCCGATTCGCGTCGTTTTAAGTTGGCTTTACTAAAGTGCTTCTTTTTTGACCTAACACCGTTTTATTCGGGCTTTGTTAGGTCTGTTTTATAATGCGTGTGCTATAATCGAAACGATTATGTTCTTAAAGGATAGACGTGAAATTTTTTATTGCAACCGACCATGCGGGCGTTGCTATCAAACCGGACGTTATAGCGATGCTCACAGCGATGGGGCATGAAATCGTCGATCTTGGACCTTTTTCCCAAGAGAGGGTCGATTATCCCGATTTTGCGCACGCATTGTGTACGGAAGTCTTACAAAATCCCCAAACGCAAGGCATTTTGATCTGCGGATCGGGTATCGGTATGAGCTTGGCGGCCAATAAACATGTCGGCATTCGCGCCGCATTGTGCCATGACGCCTATACCGCTCAAATGGCGCGCGCCCATAACGACGCCAATGTTTTGTGTTTCGGACAACGTATCGTAGGACTCGGCGTGATCGAGTCGATGCTCCACGCATGGTGCGCTACCTCTTTTGAAGGAGGCAGGCATGCGCAGAGAGTTGAAAAGATCGAGTTGACACATGGCGTTTGAATGGGTTTTGACAACGGCGCTTTTTTCGGTTTGTCTTTACTTGCTCGTCATGGTGTTTTACTACAAAACCCTGCTTCGCAAAGAAAAACGCGGCAATATCGTGATTAAACAAACCCTCAACGATGCCGAAGTCGTCATCCGCAAATACCAAGTCCAGCTTCAACGCTCTTTGGGCAATATCGATATTTTAAGCGATGAGCTCAAAAAGGTGAAAAACGATCTCAAATCCTTACGAACCCGTAACAGTCAATACCGTATGGAAGGCGATAAGCTTCGCCAACATATCAAAGAGCTAGAGGGCAAAATCGAGGCGTTGTTGTAACTACGCTACGTCGGTCGATTTGCTTTGTATCTCAATTTAAAAAATTCTATAAAGGCCGTTGATGCATCTTTTAAACGAGAACGATAAAACATTTCTTCTTCAGTCCATCCGCGAAATCGAGGATTTTCCCAAACCCGGTATTAAATTCAAAGATATTACGACGCTTTTAGGCGATACGAACGCTTTTAATCTCCTTATGGATCATCTTGCCAGTCGATACGAAAACCAACAAATCGACTACATCGCCGGTATCGAAAGCCGAGGCTTTATTTTCGGTGCGGCGTTAGCGGCACGCCTTCGCACGCGTTTCGTTCCGATTCGAAAACCGGGCAAACTTCCCTATACTACTATTAGCGAGAAATACTCGTTAGAGTACGGCGTGGACGAAGTTTCGATTCACATCGACGCTTTTAGCGGCGTTGCCAATCCGCGTGTCTTGCTGATTGATGATTTGATCGCTACCGGAGGCACGGCAACCGCCGCGGTCAAACTGATTACCAAAGCAGGAGCGACCTGCGTCGAAGCATGCTTTGTGATGAACTTGACGTTTTTACAAGGCGATTTGGACATTAAGAAAATGACCTCCGTCTATTCCGTGTTAGAGGTGTAACATGTACATTCCACGCGCTTCAAAATTTGATCCGGACGCAAACGGACACTTCGGGATTTTCGGAGGACGCTACGTTCCCGAAACCTTAATGCCTATCTTGATCGATTTGGAAAAAGAGTATCGCAAACTCCGCTTTGACGAACACTTTTGGACAGAAGTCAACCACTGTCTGAACGAATACGTCGGACGTCCTTCCGCACTCTTTTTTGCCAAAAATATTTCGCATGAACTGGGCGCAAAAATTTACCTTAAACGCGAAGATCTCAATCATACGGGCGCACACAAGATCAATAATACCGTGGCACAAGGCTTGATTGCGAAGAAGATGGGCAAAAAGCGCGTTATCGCCGAAACGGGTGCCGGTCAACACGGCGTTGCTACGGCGACGATTGCGGCACTTTTAGGCTTGGAATGCGAAGTTTTTATGGGAGAAAAAGACGTTGAACGTCAAGAACTCAACGTCTTTCGTATGAAGCTTTTAGGTGCTAAAGTCCACAGCGTCAAAAGCGGAAGCCGTACGCTTAAAGATGCGATGAACGAGGCCATTCGCTACTGGGTGACGCATGCGCGCGATACGTTTTATATTATCGGTACCGTCGCAGGCCCGCATCCGTACCCGATGATGGTACGCGACTTTCAAGCGATCATCGGTTACGAAGCCAAAGCGCAAATTTTGGTCAAAGAGAAAAGTCTTCCCGATTACGTCATTGCCTGTATCGGCGGAGGAAGCAACGCTATGGGGATTTTCAGCCACTTTTTAGGCGAAGAAGGCGTGAAATGCATCGGTATCGAAGCCGGAGGTTTGGGTATCGAAACCGATAAACACGGTTGTTCGCTTGCCAAAGGAAGTCCGGGCGTGCTTCACGGACAGATGAGTTATCTGTTGCAAGACGACGACGGACAGATTTTAGAGGCACATTCGATCTCCGCCGGCTTGGACTATCCCGGTATCGGACCTGAGCATGCTTACCTCAAAGAACAAGGTGCGGCGATTTATGAAAACATTACCGATCAAGAGGCACTCGATGCGTTCGTCTGGCTATCGCGCAAAGAGGGAATTATTCCGGCGTTTGAGAGCGCGCATGCCATTGCCTATTTGAAAAAAATCCCTAAAGATGAGATTAAAAACAAGATCGTTATCGTCAATCTTTCCGGTCGCGGCGATAAAGATATGGTGCAAGCCAAATCAATTTTAAACATAGGATAAGGGCATGATGCATACGATCGGAAAACATACCGGAAAGCTTTTTACGCTTCTCATGGTCGTAGCCCTTGTAACCTTAGCTTACGTGCTTTATCAAGCACCGGCGGAAGGACTGGAAAATAAGTTTATTTATTTGATGAAAGCTTACGGATACATTATCCTTTTTGTATGGAGTATGTTGGAGGGCGAAAGCGGCTTGATTATGGCGGGGCTTTTGTCCCATACGGGCGATATGAATCTCTTTATCGCGATTTTCGTGGCGGGACTCGGCGGTTTTGCCGGAGATCAGGTCTATTTTTACATCGGTCGTTTTAATAAAAAATACGTCCATATGAAACTCAAAGGTCAACGTCGAAAGTTGGCGCTCGCGCATCTTTTACTCAAAAAATACGGCTGGCCGATTATCTTCGCACAACGTTACATGTACGGATTGCGTACGATTATTCCGATCTCGATCGGCTTAACGCGTTACGATGCCAAAACCTTTGCCTTTATCAATCTTATGTCGGCATGGTGTTGGGGCGCATTTACGATTTTGCCCGCTTGGTATTTCGGCGACGAAATTTTGATCGTCATACACTGGGCAAAAGCACATTGGTATTTTGCACTTCCTCTTGCCGGACTAATCGGCGGAAGTATCTACTACTATTTTCATAAAATGACGGATAAAACCTTTAAGGAAAAACATGCACGTTAATATTCTAAACCAAAAATTATTTGATTCGACAAGCGACGTTAAAGTCGTTTTCGTTGTCGCAAAAGCATTTGATCACCGATGGATTCGCGATAAAGAGAGTTTTGAACTGTTAGGATTCAAAGGCGAAAGCGAAGAGACGCTCTTCGTTGCCGCTTCTCGGATTCTTTACGTCGGTTGCGACAGTTTGGATGCCGAAGATATTCGTTTGAGTGCGGCAAAAGCGTTGGAAGCCTTGAAAAAAACCAACGTCAAATCCGTCTCTATCGGAACGTATTCTTCCGATTGCCCCGGTATGAACGTCAAAGCCCTTGCCGAGGGATTGATGCTTGGAAGCTATGTTTTCGATCAGTATAAAAGCAAAAAAGAGTCCTCGACCTTAGAAAGCGTTTTGATATGCCTCGAAGATTATTCGCGTACCGACGTCTCCGTAGAGACGGCGAGCAAAGCACTGAAAGAAGGAACGCTTATCGCAGAAGCGACGAACTTTGCCAAAGCGATCGTCAACACGACGCCTTTTGACATGACGCCCATCGCCTTAGCGAAACTTGCTCAAACCCTCACGTCGCTTCCAAACGTGACATGTAAGGTTATGGACGAGACCTTTTTGAAAGAACAAGGCATGAACGCTTTTTTAGCGGTCAATCGCGCAAGCGTCCATCCACCGCGTTTGATCCACCTGACGTATATGCCCAAAGCGCCTAAAAAACGTTTGGTTTACGTCGGTAAAGGATTGACGTACGATAGCGGCGGACTGAGCTTAAAGCCCAGCGAGCATATGGTGACGATGAAAGCCGATAAAAGCGGCGGCGCGGCGGTGATGTCGATTTTGAAAGCGGCGGCGGAACTCGAATTGCCGTTTGAAGTTCACGCGATCATCGGAGCAACCGAAAATATGATCGGAGGCGACGCCTATAAACCCGACGACGTTTTGGTCGCTAAAAACGGTAAAACCATCGAAGTTCGCAACACCGATGCCGAAGGGCGCTTGGTTTTGGCAGATTGTTTGTGTTACGCACAAGAACTCAAACCCGATCTTTTGGTCGATATGGCAACCCTCACGGGTGCTTGCGTCGTAGCGTTGGGCGAATACACGACCGGTATCATGGGACACGATAGCGCTCTTAAACACTCCATGCAAAAAGCCGCCGATAAAAGCGGTGAACTCAGCGGTATGCTTCCCTTTAACAAATACCTTAAGAAGCTTTTGAAAAGTTCGGTTGCCGACATGTCAAACATCAGCTCTAGCCGTTACGGCGGTGCGATTACCGCGGGATTGTTTTTAGACAACTTTATCGAAGAGGCGTATAAAGACAAATGGCTTCATTTGGATATTGCGGGACCTGCGTATTTGGAAAAAGCGTGGGGCTATAACCAATCGGGTGCAACGGGTGCGGGCGTGCGAATGAATCTCTATTGGATGCTTGAAGAAGCTAAAAAATAGTACCGCAGATGAAACCTAAACTCATCTTAATCGGGGCTTCCACCGGAGGTCCCGGACATCTGAAAAAGATTTTATCCTCGCTTCCCTCCTCTTTTAACGGCATTATTTTAATTGCGCAACATATGAACAGTACGTTTATTCCGAGTTTTATCAATCAATTTCAGACGGAACTCGCTTTTCCCGTACACACGCTAGACGCGCGTACGCTTTTAACGAACGGGCATATTTACATCTGCGCCGGACACGCCCGCGTTAAAAGCGAACCCAATGCCAATACCTTAAGAGCCGAACCGGTCGAACAAGGCGATACGCCGTACAATCCGAGCATCGATACGCTTTTTCTTTCCGCTCTTTCATGCGTCGAAGATGCCGATATTTTAGCGGTTTTATTGACCGGTATCGGGCATGACGGCGCGTTTGGCTTGAGCGAACTGCAAAAAAAAGGGGCACGCTGTATCGCCGAGAGCGAAAAAACCGCGATCGTTTACGGTATGCCTAAACGTGCGGTGGAGATCAACCCGCAAATTAGTTCTAAGCCTTTAGACGATATTATCGTCTCGATCAATCAATTCGGAGCACCGTAATGTTCTTCTGGAATCGAAAACAAGAACCGACCTCGCCGCAAACGCTTTCTAAAGAGCCTGAAGTTTTCAACGCCCTCGGATTAAACGACCTATTGCACTACATTAAACGAGAAATCGGCGTCGATCTTTTTGCCAAAAACAGTATTATCGAGACGAAGTTGCGTCTTTTTTGCGAACGAAAAGAGATTTACAGCTTTCGCAAACTTTTCGAAACGCTTCAACACGATAAGGCGTTACGCCAAGAGTTGATCGATTTGGTCACGGTTAACGAAACCTATTTTTACCGTGAGGAGAGCCAGCTCGAGTTGGCGATTACCTTTGCATTGCGGATTCCGCATGTTAAAATTTTATGCGCGCCTTGCGCTTCGGGAGAAGAAGTCTATTCGCTTTCGATGATGTTGCAAGAAAGAGGTCGCATGCCCAATGATTTTAGCATCACGGGAATCGACATTAACTCCGAAGCGATCGATAAAGCTAAGAATGCCTCGTTTTCGGAACGTTCGTTACACAAACTCGACGAGCGGCTCAAAGAGCGTTATTTCATCAAAGACGAGCGTTCTTATAAAGTCAAATCGACCTATTTTACTTCGGTCGATTTTAAGAAGGTCAATATCTTCGAGCATGACTTTTTAGCACTCGGAAATTTCGACATTATCTTTTCGCGCAATATGCTCATCTATTTCGACGACGACTTTCGTCTCAAAACGATCGAGCGTTTCGCGTCGCTTTTGAAGAGTGAAGGCAAGCTCTTTTTAGGGCATGCCGATATTATTCCCGAAAACCGATTTTTTACCAAATATACCGAAAACAGGCTTTCGTACTACGTTAAAAAAGGTTAAGCTCCTTTTTTAACGCTCTTTTACCAAGCGACTGATCGCTTTAAACTCGGCATGTTCTGCTGTGCCTAAGAGTTCAAAAAGGATCGACTCGACGGTCGCAAGAAAAATTCCTTCTTGTTCCATACGCCGCAACGCCGTCTCACAATCGTACCCGTAACGAGAACCCACTGCGTCGGTACATACGATCACGTCAAATCCTCTTTCTTTCAGATCCAATGCCGTTTGTAAAACACACACGTGCGCTTCCACTCCCGCAACGATGACGCTTTGCGTTTCGTAAGCTCTCAGCGTTTCGGTCACGTTTGGATTTTGGCAACAACTAAAACTCTTTTTCTCGTAAACCTCTCCGTCTCCTAAGAGCACTTTCAACGAAGCGATCGTCTCGCCGAGCCCTTGGGTGTATTGTTGGTTGCAAACGATCGGTACCGATAAACATTGCAAGCCCTGAACCAACGTACACAAGCGTTGTTCGATACGTGAATGTCCTTCTATACGGTAAAAAAGCTTCTCTTGTACGTCTACTAGCATCAAACACGCGGTATTGACCTTCGGTCGCATACGTCCTCCTTCGGTGAACTTTTTTAGAATACCCTAAGCCCTCTTTCGTATAATCGTCTTCAGACTTCTTTCATGACCCGCAAGCAAAAACGTTGAGAGGTAATGAAAGAAACCTAATTCTTTTCACGCATAAGGGACGCTATGAAACCCTCCGTACTCATTCTACCCGGCTACCAAGGCTCCGGTGAAACGCACTGGCAAACGCATTGGGAAAAAGCCAACCCCGATTTTTTTCGCGTCGAACAGCGCGACTGGGAAGAGCCGATTGCTTCCGAATGGGCGGAACAACTCGAACAAACGCTCCAAAAATGCGAAAAACCCGTTGTTTTAGTCGCACACAGCATCGCGTGTTTGGTGCTTGCACACTGGGCAAGCAAAGCGCATACGCCGATTAAAGGCGCATTGATCGTTGCACCGCCTAATCCTGAAGAAGCGATTTTTCCTAAAAGTGCTCAAGGCTTTGCACAAACGCCGATGATGCGTTTTGATTTTCCAAGCATCGTTCTTGCCAGTAGCGACGATCCTTACGCAACGATGGCGTACAGTAGACGCCTCAGCGATGCATGGGGAAGCAAACTGATCGATCTTGGCAAACGAGGTCACATCAATACCCAAAGCAATCTCGGCGCATGGGAAGAAGGGTATGCGTACCTGCAAAGTCTGCTTCACATGTAAGCATAAAGCCCTTGTTGAAGGGCTTGCTAACACTCTTGGTGACAGCCGCCTTTTTTGCGTTTGACCATCTCGATTTTGTCTTCAAGATTAGGAACCAAGCATAAAAATTCGTAATCTTCTTCGCCGATTACGTCGTACGAATGCGCCACGCCCGCGGGAATAAACAACACGTCGTCCTTTTCGGCGATGAAAAGCTCTTCGCCCAAGCGCACTTGCGCTTTACCTTTTAAAACGTACTGTTCGTGCTCGACTTCGTTGGTATGATAGGGCATATGTCCGCCTTTTTTGATCACGAACTTTCGCATCGCAAAATGGGGTGCGACTTCGGGGGAGATGAGCATCTGCATACTCGCTCCTTCGCCTGATTGAAGCGGCGTGCTGGGGATTTCATTTAAAGCTTTTTTCATCTGTTTGCCTTTACATGTAAGATTAACGTAACTCTAATTTTAACTCTTCCAACCTTGCGATTCGATCTTCCGTACTCGGGTGTGTCGAAAAAAGCGAAGCAAACGAGATATTTTTACCCGAAAAAGGGTTCACGATAAACATATGAGCACTCTCCGGCGTCGCATCGTGCATCGTACCTCGCGCATTGTAACCGGAGAGTTTTGCAAGAGCACTTTGAAGCCATTCGGGATGTCGCGTTATACGCGCCGCACCTTCGTCCGCCATGTATTCGCGATTGCGGCTGATCGCCATTTGAATGACCGCCGCCGCCAAAGGGAGGATAATCGCTAAGACGATCATCACGATAGGATTGGGACGATTTTCCCTATCGCCGACTCCAAACATCGCACCAAATTGCATCATATTGGCGATCATTCCGATCGCTCCGGCAATCGTCGCCGCAATCGTACCGATCAGAATATCGTAGTGGCGAACGTGGCTAAGCTCGTGCGCCAAAACCGCTTCCACTTCTTCATCGTCTAAAAGCTCTAAAAGTCCCTCCGTAACCGCAACGGCGGCATTTTGAGGGTTACGACCCGTCGCAAACGCATTGGGGACGGATTCGGGAATGATGTACACTTTGGGCATCGGCAGAGCGGCTTTTCGTGCCAATCGCTCGACGATAGCGTACAGACCGCCGGCTTGTGCGCGCGAAACTTCGACGGCATTGTAATGACGCAGCACCAAGGTATCGGAATAAAAATAACTCACGAAGTTCATAGCACCCGCCAACACGAGCGCAATCAACATACCTTGCGTTCCTCCCATCATACCGCCGACCCATACGAACACTAAGCTCATTAACGTCAATAATACGACGGTTTTGACCGTTTCCATCATGTCACTCCTTCAAAGATAATCGTTTTATTTTACCCAAGATTGGTAAATAGTTTTTACATGTTAAGCGTTGTGCTATAATACGCCATCGTATTGAAGGTCTCTAGGTGAAATTACCGTTAGGTTTTGGCAAAAAAGGCTATTTTACGCTCTCTTCCATTCAAGCATCCGCTATTGAGCAAAAAACCAAACGCCGACACGTACGCCTACGCCACACCGCCCGTCTTTTGAGCGACACGGACGAACACGAAACGAACGAAGACGATCCGCCGCCCTTAAGCCCTGATCTGTTACTCCTCATCTCTTCCTACCGTCCAAGACGTTGTAAATGCAGTCGACTTTTTGCTTCACGCGCACACTCTGCCATCAAGCGTGCTCGAAAACGACGTAAATGCAACTGTAATTGCCGCTATTTTAGCTTCCGCCGTACCGGCGTCCATCCACCCTCTTTTCTTTTTACACCGTCACATTTTTCGCCTTCTGTGCCGTGATCGTTTACGGCTTTATACTTGAATCGTAAAAAGGAAATACAAACATGTCACAAACGTACGTTACGGGTTTTCCTCGCATCGGAGAAAACCGAGAACTCAAATTTGCCCTAGAGGCTTTTTGGGCACGCAAAATACCCTTTAGCGAAGTGCAAACACTCGCAAAATCCCTTCGCGCCAAACACTGGCGCGCGCAAAAAAATTGTGCGATCGACTTTATCGCATGCAACGATTTTAGCTATTACGACCTCATGCTTGACACGAGCGTTCTTTTGGGTGCAATCCCCAAACGCTTTTTAGACATCGAAGATCCGATCAAACGTTATTTTGCTATGGCACGCGGCGACGCGACGCATCAAGCGATGGAGATGACCAAATGGTTTAACACCAATTACCATTACATCGTTCCCGAACTCGAAACGACGACGCGATTTAAACTCGATACGCGTAAAATAGAAGAAGAATATGCCGAAGCGAAAGCCTTAGGATTATCGCCTAAGATCAATCTGATCGGACCGATCACGTTTCTAGCCCTCTCCCGTATGCAAGACGCTACCGACGCTTTTGGTTTATTTGACGCGCTTTTAGAGACGTATGAAGAGCTCTTTTCCTTCTTAAGCACGCTTGATGCGACGCTTCTAATCCAATGCGATGAACCGATTTTCGTCAAAACCTTAGAGCCTCGTTACCTCAGCTTACTCAAACGGGCATACGATCGCTTAGGCAAGGTCTCCCCGTCGCTCAAAATCAGCGTCGTGACCTACTTCGATCATGCCAAAGAAGCGGTCGACGTCTTGGTCACAACGCCGATTTGGGCGATCGGTCTGGATTTTGTTTACGGTAAAGAGAACCTTGACGTGCTTTCGCATTTCGGCGACAAATATCTTATTGCAGGGCTTATCGACGGGCGCAACGTTTGGAGAAACGACCTAAATGCTTCGCTTGAGCTCTTAAAACGCATCAGCCAATACCTTTCCAAAGAGCAGACCATCCTCTCCACTTCTTGCTCGCTTTTACATGTACCCTATTCGCTTCAAAGCGAAACGAAACTTCCGCTTGAAGTCAAAGATAAACTCAGCTTTGCCATCGAAAAACTCTCGGAATTAGAGTCGTTACGCGCGCATTTTGACGTCGGTGTTTTCATCAAAAACGATACCTCTAACGCTCCTGCTCCCCAAATGCCGCAACGCCCGTTCTTCCCGAAACGCTCCGCGTATGCACAACGCCGTATCGTACAAGAGAAGCAATTAGGTCTTCCACTTTTGCCCACGACGACGATCGGCTCGTTTCCGCAAACCCAAGAGATTCGATCGTTGCGTGCCTCGTTCAAAAAAGGAGAACTCTCCCAAGAAGCCTATGAAAGCGAACTTCAAAAAGCCATTGAGGCGTGCGTGCGACTTCAAGAAGAGCTAGGACTCGACGTTTTGGTACACGGCGAGTTTGAACGCAACGATATGGTCGAATACTTCGGCGAATTGTTAGAGGGTTTTGCCTTTAGTACACACGGTTGGGTGCAAAGTTACGGTAGCCGTTGCGTTAAACCTCCTTTGCTTTACGGAAGCGTTAAACGAAAAGCGCCGATGACGCTTTCATGGATCACGTATGCCCAAATCCTAAGCGATAAACCGCTTAAAGGTATGCTCACGGGTCCCGTGACGATTCTCAACTGGTCGTTCGTGCGTAACGACATCCCCAAAAGCGACGTCGCCTACGAAGTCGCACGTGCGATTAGCGATGAGATCGACGATCTGCAACGAAGCGATATTCGTATCATTCAAGTCGATGAAGCGGCATTTAAAGAGGGATATCCGCTACGTACCGAAAAAATCAAAGCGTATGAAGATTGGGCGGTCGAGAGTTTTAAAGCGAGCGTTTCCAGCGCATGGGATCAAACGCAAATCCATACGCATATGTGTTACAGCAACTTTAACGACATCATTCACACCATCGAGCGTCTCGATGCGGACGTCATCACCATCGAAACGGCACGCAGCGGCAATACGCTTCTCAAAGTCTTCCAAAACGTAGGCTATAGGGCACAAATCGGACCGGGCGTGTATGACATCCACTCGCCTCGCGTTCCAAGCGTTGAAGAGATCACAACGCAAATCAAAGCGGTACTCGAAGTTTTCCCCAAAGAACAACTCTGGATCAACCCCGATTGCGGGCTCAAAACCAGAGGCTGGGAAGAGACGAAAGCCGCACTTAAAAACATGGTCGAAGCGGTCAAAGCATTTCGATAAAGATCAACCGCAAGGGGAATTGTCTCCTTGCGTCTGCTTTACATGTCAGGCTTTTAAAGCGTAACTTCCTCAAAGAGTTCTCTTAATTTTTGAAGCTCTTGGGGCGTTAATGTTGCTAGTTTTTGGATGAAACGCTCATTGTCAATGGCTCGTATTTGCGTAACAACCACATCTGAATCTTGCTCCAACAGTTCTCTTTTAGCAATGCGCATACGAATGGGTTCGGCATCATCAATCAGTGAGGTGCTCAGTGGGAAAATAATGGTGGTTGGGTACTCGCTTTGGTTCAACTCATCGTTTTGAAACACAACCGCAGGTCTTATCTTCCCCATTTCATTATTTTTCTTAATTGGATTGAGGTTCACAAGCCATATATCGCCCTTACAGACCGTCATTCAACGTTCCTTCAATGCTCTCATAGACGGCTTTGTCTGCCTCTTTTGTTTTTTCAACCGCTAAACGTATGCGTGATTTTTTTTCCGATTCAACATTAGTAGCATAAAATTCTATCGCATCACGTATGACATCACTTTTTTTCTTACGCAAGGTTTTAGCGATGCGCTCAAGCTTTATTTCTAGAGCTTCATCAAGCCGTACCGTCGCCGTCATGGTGTCTCCTTGTAGTTTGTAATACAGTATTATAGCATACTCCATTTTAAAGAAGCAGTATTTATTAAATTACACATTGACTTACCACCCCACCAAATGATGTATAATAAGCCTTAATGTAAATTCTTGAAGATTAGGGGCACATATGAATGAAAAATTACAAAATGGTGTGCAAGAATTATTAAATCTCAAAGAGACTTGCTTAGCGGCAATCGTACCTCATTTTGATGCAAGTTTTTTAGAAGAGACAAATAAACTTTTTGAGAAAATTAGAGAAATAGATTTTTCTAAATTGGACGAAACAAAACAATCAATTATTTTAGCCCAAATTCATGCTTTCAATAGTGCAATTAAATTATTTATTGCCGTACCAGAAGCATCATCCCGTCAAGCACAATTTACGACAACAAAAGACTCTTTATTAACTGCCTTAAATGAACTTGAGAGTAAGCCAGAAAATGCTCGTTTAAGTATAAAAAATATTCTTTCAGAAAAAGCGCTCAATTACAATCAAATAGAACAAACTATCAAAGCATTATCTGCCAAAATAGAAGAAGAAACGCAAACAAGAACCGATAATTTCAGAGATTATCATACAGGCTTAAAAAATTTAGAAAAAAGATTCGAAGATTTAGCACCTATTGAAACGCTTACGACAGAGGCGGCAACAACCTTAACCCTTGCAAAAGAAGCTTTAGACAAAGCACAAAAAACAAAAACTATAGAGTTTTCAGATACGTTATCTAAAGAATATAGCAAATTACAAAGCAGGTATTTTTGGACGGGTTTTGCTTGGCAAGCCTTAGCCATTGTGTCATTCATCGGTATTTTTTGTGTCCTACGTTATCACAACTTTTGCCCATTAGTACCAAGTACTGAAATGAAAGATATTTTCCATGACGGTTTTGTTAATTCTATTTATGCACTAAGCCCTATTTTCTCTAAAATTGGGCTCATTGCTTTTTTTGCTACGGTTTCAGGCGTTTGTTTAAAAATCTATTTTCAATACAAAAGACTTTCTCAAGAGTACAGACAAAAATCACTTCTTGCTAAAAATCTTTTGACGGGACATGATGTATTAAAACCTCAACTTTCGCACATAGATTTCAAAGATTAATCGATCTATAAAAGCCCATAAATAGGCACTTTTAAGTATAATTTAGTCGACTAAAACACGATTATACGGAGCTTTTTTATGGGCATGGACAATTC